>NZ_JBIARQ010000023.1:0-112992 GCF_042890065.1 Streptomyces sp. NPDC002328
TGAAGACAACTGGGGAGGTTGGTTAATACGAACGGGACAGTGGAGGAGAGGGTCCGAACGAGTGACGCGGGGACTCGTGGGGCGGTCGGTAAAGTCGTGGAACAGGTCTATGTCGCCCACACCGATCCACGCGGGCGGCAGCCCGTCGAGGTTCCTGCGCCTTGCCGCCGCAATATAGGGGCGATCGTCGAGGTCCTGTGGCGGGCGGCCGAGGTAGGAGGTCCAGGCGAAGCGGTTGGACTCCGGGGTCCACGTATAGATGGCGCTGTGGGGAGGGTCGACGCGTAGAGCCGTGCGGTCGTCGAGCATGGGGTAGATGAGGAGTTGGAACCGGACCGGCACTCCTGAATCGTGGGCGCGCTGGACTACGGCGGCGGCGAGTCCGCCTCCGGCGCTTTCGCCGCCGACGGCGATGCGGGCGGGATCGACGCCGAGGTCGGCGGCGTTGGCGTGGAGCCAGCGGAGCGCACCGAAGCAATCGTCCAGAGCTGCGGGGTACGGATTTTCGGGTGCGAGGCGGTAGTCGACGCTGACGACCAGAGCGCCGAGTTCGTCGGCAACGCGGCTGCACCAGGTATTCTCCTGCCGAGCGGCACCCATGACGGTTCCTCCGCCGTGGATCCAGAGCAGCGCTGCGCGCGGCGCTCGGCCTGATGCCTGGTAGGTGAGCACCTCGACGGGGAGGTCGTCGGTCGTGGCCGGCAGCGTGCGCCGCTCGACGCGGACGCCCGGCCTGGAGGCGGCTCCCGCCAAGGGCACGACGCGGCGGGCGATGGCCAGAGTGACCGGGTTGCCGAAGTTCAGCGGGAGGAAGAGCACGGGGTGCCGCAGCTCGCGGGGGACTGCCGCCAGAGCGCGGCGACGTGTGCTGATCGCCGCGGCAACGCCGAGGGTTGCTGCGGCGCCCAGTCCGGCGAGGACTCGTCGGGGTGTCATGTACTGCGCACCTTTCGTTCGGGTGGTCACGATTCTCGGGTTCAAGCGGTGGCGCCTTGACGGTCGGCCGCGGTTTCCAGGTCGGGCAGTGGTGGTCGGCAGATCTCGTGGGCCTCGTCGCTGGGAAGGCCGAACATCCGCAGCAGATCCTCGGTGACCTGGTCGGCCGCTTCGGCGTCGTCGCGTTCGGGGTTGTCGTGCGGGAGTTGGCCGAGGCAGAGCGCCGCGCCCGCGACAAGGGCGAGGGCCGGCTCGCAGTCACGAAGGTTGAACCGGCCGGTGTCGGCCGCGGCCTGGATGTCGCGCCGCGCCCGCGAGGCCATGTCCCTGTTCACGCCGGTCAGGGCCAGTCCGTTGCTGAGTAGGACTTTGCTGCGCTCTACCGAGGCGCGAAGGTTGTCACATGCGCAGGTCCGGTCTGACGAGCCCTGCTTCGTAGGCGAAAGCCACCGCCTGGACGCGGGTCCGGGCACCGCTCTTGGCGAGGATGCTGCTGACGTGTGACTTGATCGTGGTTTCGGCCAGATGCAGGTCCTCGGCGATCTCTCCGTTGCTCCGACCCGATGCGACGCGGGTGAGAACCTCACGCTCGCGTCCGGTGAGGTGATGGAGCCGGCCGCTGTCGTCGTGGTCCTGGTCCGGGACGGGGCTGTGCAGGCGGTGAGCGAAGGTGTCGAGGAGTTTGCGGGTCAGACTCGGCGCGATGACGGCGTCACCTCTGGCCACCGCGTGGACTGCGGCGATCAGTTCCTCGGGGCCGGCGTCTTTGAGGAGGAAGCCACTGGCTCCGGCGCGCAGCGCCTTGTAGACGCGTTCCTCGAGATCGAACGTGGTCAGGACCAAGACCCGTGAACGACTGCCGGAATCAACAATGCGCCGTGTGGCCTCCGTGCCGTCCATGCCAGGCATGTGCACGTCCATCAGAACGATGTCGGGCTGGAGTGCGGAGGCCATACGGACCGCCTCGGAGCCGTTGCCGGTCTCGCCGACGACGGTCAGTCCAGGTTGTCGTTCGAGGATCATGCGCACGGCGAGGCGTTGCGAGGACTCGTCGTCGACGTTCAGCAGGGTGGTCATGGTGCTGGTTCTTTCGTGGGGGCGGACCGGCGGTACGGGTGTGTACGGCGCTTCCCGAGTACGCCTACTCGTGTGCGATGTGAGCGCGGTGTTCGGCGAGTACGTCCAGTCCGAAGTCGGAGGTCAGGTCACGCCACACCGAGTGGGCGTGGTTGGCGTACCGCTGTGTGTTGTCGTACTCGATGAGGACGCGAGGGTCCTGCACCCGGTAGTAGTGCGGTTCCCCGGCGTCTGTGCTGCCCGCCCAGCCGAAATGCACGGCGTCGAGGACGGTGTCGGAGGCGTAGTGGGTGTCGTAGGCGTCCGCCAGGAACTCGGGTGCCCGTCCGGTGTAGAGGGTGACGAGCCGGCGCAACAGGTGTCGCTGCTCGTTGTTCAGGTCGCGACCGCTGATGCCGTTGGGGGGAATCGTGATGGCCACGCGCGCGTGATCGTTCTCGGTGTATCCGCTGCCCGCTTCCGCCCGGCGGTCGATGTCGTCGACGAGCCGGTCCAGCTCGGGGTCGGCGAACTGTCCGCGCCACAGGTCCTGCATGTGCATCATCGTGTCGCCGTGTTCGACGCGTGGGCGGTTGCCGGAGACGATGTCCGAGACCGCGGACGGGTGGAGCAGGGCGCTCCGGAGCTGGCCCGGGTCCAGACTGCGGACCAGTTGACGGGCCGTCTCCTCAGGGCCCTGCAAGGGCCGCAGGGTGCCTCCGATCAGCTCGGTCGTGGCCGGGTCGGCACCGATGAAGCAGGGGGTCGTGGAGACGAGCCGGCCGGCGACGACGAGGTTGTTCAGGGAGATGTGATGGCCGCCGAACCGCCATGCCCAGACCCGGTCGCCGGGGCGGCCGAAGATCCTCAGCCAATACAGGCCGGGGTCCCGTCCGCGCTGCCGGCCCCAGTGGACCCGCCACCCTTCCAGCTGGTCCAGGACGTTCTCCAGTCCCATCACGGTGGTGACCGTGGCGTAGCCCGGGATGGACAGTCCTGTGGCCACCAGCCGCATGGCCAGGCTCTGTTGGCGGGCGTTCTGGTCTCGGATAGCGAGCCCGCCGTGTTCGGTGGGGGTGTAGAACCAGCGCAGCCGCTCGGCCTCCGCATCCGGGTGGAGCGGGGAGTCGTAGGCGGCGAGCGGGAGTTGGTCCTCGCTCAGGCTGTCCAGCCAGGCGGTGGCAGCATCGGTCATCGCGGCCGCTGCCTTCTCCCGCCCGGCTGCCAGGGCGTCGGGCACGGTGCCCTCTCGGTCACCGGTCACCGGTGGACTCCGGGTCCTCGGAGATGTCGAGCATGACCTTGATGGCGTTGCCCCGGCGCTCGGCGTAGGTGTCGAACGCCTCGGCGACGTCGGGCAGGCCGAAATGGTGGGTGACCAGTTCCGCGGTGCGCAGCCGGCCCCGGGCGGCCAGGCCCACGGCGCGGGACACCGAACCGGTGCCCTCGCCGCGGACCGTGTGGATCGAGATGCCGTTCATCACGGCGTGGTTGAGGTCGGCCCGTACGGGCTCTTCGAAGAAGCCGACGAGGACGACCTTCCCGGACCGCTTGGCCATGCGCAGGGCGTCGTCCACCGCGCTCGGCGCGCCTGAGCACTCCAGGACGATGTCGGCGCCGACTCCGTCGGTCGCCTCCCGGACCGCCTCAACCGCGTCTTCCTCCCGGGAGTTGACGACCAGATCCGCGCCGAAGGACTTGCCGATGGCCAGCCTGGCTTCCCGCGTCCCCGCCAACGTGACAGTCCTGGCGCCGAGTTCACGTGCGACCTGCACCGCGAGCAGACCTATCGGTCCGGGGCCGATCACGGCGACCGTCGCACCGACGAGCAAGGTGTCGAGCACGTCGAAGGCGTGCATCACGGTGCCCACGGTGGTGAGGACGACCGCGGCGTCGAAGTCCACGGTGTCCGGCAACCGGTGGAGGGTCGCCACGTGGTTGAGCGCGTACTCCGCGAAACCCCCGTTGACGGTCATCCCCTGCACGCGGTGCCCGGTGTGCCGCAGGCCGTAATTGAGGCAGTCCGTGTAGGCCCCGGCCAGGCAGTTGGCGCAGCGCATGCAGCCGCGGTGGGCTTCCGTCACCACCCGGTCGCCGACCCGGAGCTCGTCCACGGCGCTGCCCACCGCAGCGACGACACCGGCGTACTCGTGGCCGGGTACGAACTCGCCCGCGGCCGGGCCGCCGTCCCTGAAGAAGTGCCGACTGCGGATCTTCAGGTCCGTTCCGCACAGGGACGCCCTGCGGACGTGCACCAGAACGTCTTCCGGTCCCACCTGCGGCACGGGCAGCGTCGTGACGGCGAGGGTGCCGGGCTCGCCCAGCACCGCGGCCTGCATGGTTTCCGGCAAGGACATAGGGGCCTCCAGTTACGGCCATGAACATGCGTCGGGAATCGACGGGCCGAAACGGCCCTGTTCCCCACCTCATCTTGCACGCCGGAAATACCTATTCCCTATTCGCGGCGCATAGGCATCCCTTATGCATGACGCGAGAGATTCCTATTGGAGACCCATCACGACCTCGTGGCAGTGTCATGTGGAAACGACGGACGTAGCCGTCGGCCGTACGGCCGGGGAACGGGGCCACGCGCCCAAGGAGCGAAGCTGTGGATCTGGGAATTTCGGGCAAGACCGCGCTCGTACTGGGCGGAGGTGGGGGTCTCGGCGGCGCGATCGCCCAGGCTCTCGCCGCGGAAGGCGCCGCTGTCGCCGTCGCGGACATCAGCCCACAGGCCGCCGAGCGCACCGCCGAGGCGGTGGCCGACGCGGGCGGGAAAGCCGTACCCCTGGAATGGGACCTCGCGGACCTGGGCGCGATCGACCAGCACATCGCGGCAGTCGAAGGGGCGCTCGGTCCGGTGGACATCCTGGTCAACAACACGGGAGGGCCGCCGCCCTCGCCGGTTGCGGGACAGGACCCCGACCTCTGGCTGAAGCACTTCCAGTCCATGGTGCTGTCCGTCATCGCGATCACGGACAGGGTCGTGCCACTGATGCGGAGCCGCGGCTGGGGCAGGGTCATCACCAGCGCCAGCTCGGGGGTGATCGCCCCCATCCCCAACCTGGGGCTGTCGAACGCTTTGCGGAGCAGCCTGCTCGGCTGGTCCAAGACGCTGGCCCGGGAAGTCGCGGCCGAGGGCGTCACCAGCAACGTGGTCGTCCCGGGACGGATCGGCACCCAGCGGATCAAGTTCCTCGACCAGGCCAAGGCCGATCGGGAGGGCAAGTCCGTCGCGGAGACGTCCGCCGAGAGCGTCGCGTCGATCCCTGTGGGCCGCTACGGCGAACCTCGGGAATACGCCGCCGCCGTCGCCTTCCTCGCCAGCGTCCAGGCCTCTTACATCACAGGCTCGGTCATTCGCGTCGACGGCGGACTCATCGCCAGCCTCTGAAAAAGACATCGGACTTCTGAGGAGGCACAACAATGGCACCCCTGGACCGCAACACCAATGGTGTTTTCGCCATCGCACCAACACCCTTCGACGAACAAGGCGCAATCGATTTCGACTCACTCAGCCGACTCATCGACTTCTACGGAGACGCCGGCGTCACCGGACTGACCCTCCTGGGCCAGATGGGCGAAGCACCCAAGCTCTCCCACGAGGAAAGCGTGCGCATCGTCCAGCACGTCCTCAAGCGCACCGATCTGCCGATCGTCGTGGGTGTCTCCGCACCCGGCTACGCCGCCATGCGGGCTCTCACGGCCGACGTCATGTCAGCCGGCGCCGGCGGCGTCATGATCGCCCCACCGAACACGCTGCGTACCGACGACCAGATCGTGAGCTACTACGAGGGAGCGGCGGGCGCCATCGGCGCGGACGTGCCGTTCGTGATCCAGGACTATCCGCTGTCGTTCTCCGTCGTCATGTCCCCTGCCGTCATCGCCCGCATCGCGAACGCCGCGCCGGGGTGCGTGATGCTCAAGCACGAGGACTGGCCGGGCCTGGAGAAGATCAGCGCACTCCGGCGACTCGAAGCCGAGGGCGCGATGCCCCGCCTGTCGATCCTGTGCGGAAATGGCGGCCTCTTCCTGGACTTCGAGACCGAACGCGGAGCCGACGGAGCGATGACGGGCTATTGCGTTCCCGAGCTCCTCGTCGACGTGGTGCGCCACACCGCCGCCGGCGACCGTGATGCCGCCCATGACATCTTCGACGCCCACCTGCCCCTGCTGCGCTACGAACAGCAGCCGGGCATCGGCCTGGCCGTGCGCAAGTACGTCATGAAGCGCCGCGGAATCCTGGCCTCCGACACCCAGCGCAAGCCCGGGCCCGTGCTCTCGGCGCGCGCCCGCACCGAGGTCGACTACTTGCTGTCCCGGCTCACCCGTAAGGACAGCAGGGTCACACTCACGGCATGACGGCACGGCAGTCGAAGGACCGCCCATCACGGCACATCCAGCGGAGCGCTCAGCCCCGCCCCACCAGCAGACCGGGACTCTGCAGGAGGAGCGGGGCGCAGTTCTACCGGAACAACTTACGGAGACCCCATGCCTGCGACAGAGCCGTCGGAGCCGCAGAGAACGTCCACCGCCACACTTCCTCCCCCGGCCGAGAGCGCAGCCACCGCATCCGGCCGCCTGATGCTCTCGATCGCCGGATCCCAGTTCGGCATCGCCACCGTCTACGGTGCGGTGCCCGGCCTCCTGCTCGCCCTTCAGATCGAACACCTCGCGGGGGACGACAAGGCCGGCGTGCTCAGCCTGTTCACCCTCGCCGGCGCCGTGACGTCCCTCATCGCTCAGCCGTTGGCCGGGTTCCTGTCCGACCGGACGCGCACGCGCTCGGGCAGCCGCACACCGTACGTACTGGGCGGCAGTCTGCTGGCAGCGCCCGTACTGTGGGCCATGGGCTGGACCCAGTCGCTGGTGGTCCTCGCCGTGCTCTACGTAGCCTCGGAGTTCGTCCTCAGCGCGGCCCAGGGGCCGCTCGCCGCCGTCATACCCGACCGCGTCCCGGTCGAACGGCGGGGACGCTACAGCGCCGCCCTCGGTCTGGGCATCCTGCTCGGGTCGGTCGCCGGGACCGTGCTGGGGTCGGTGACCTCCGGCGACCTGCACATCGCCTACCTCGTCGTCGGCTGCATCCCACTGGCCCTGGCCGGCTCGCGCCTGTTCCTCGCACCCGACCCCGACAACAGATCCGCGGTCCGCACGGCACAAATCGCGACCGGGACTCGCTGGTGGCGGACCTTTCTCGTGTCCCCGAGAAGCCATCCGGACTTCTGGTGGGTTCTCGGCAGCCGGGCCCTCACCTACACCGGCTTCTTCATGATCAACGGCTACGGTCTCTATCTGCTCGACGAGTACATCGGGCTGGGGGACGACGCCGTCGACATGGTGCCGATCGCCGCCGGGATCGCCGCCCTGTGCATCTGCGTATCGACGGTGCCGGCGGGCATCGTCTCGGACCGGGTCGGCCGTCGAAAGATCTTCGTCTGCGCGGCATCGGCGACGATGGCCGTCGGCCTGCTGATCCCTCTCATCTGGCCGACCGTGACCGGATACCTGACCATGATCGTCGTCATCGCACTGGCCTTCGGCTGCTTCGAATCCGTCGACAACGCCCTGCTCACCCAGGTACTGCCGCGCTCCGACTCCTACGCCCAGGACATCGGCGTCCTCAACGTCGCCGCGATCGCCCCGCAGATCCTCGCACCCGCGCTGGCCGGCGCCCTCGTGGTCGGCACCGACTCGTACGCCCTGATCTTCCCGGCCGGCACGCTCTTCGCCCTGCTCGGCGGGCTCAGCGTCCTGCGCGTGCGAGGCGTGCGCTGACGGCATGGGGCACGGGCGGCGCCCGGTCGCGTAGCTTGATCGCATGCAGCTACGTCAGCTGGAGTACTTCCTCGCGGTCTGGGAGGCGGGCTCCTTCAGCGGAGCGGCTGCGCGGCTCTATGTCACGCAGCCTTCGCTCTCCCAGCAGATCGGGGCCCTGGAGAAGGAGCTGGGCGCGGTCCTGCTGGAGCGCGGCCGGCAAGGGGTGACGCTGACTCCCGCGGGCCGTGTCTTTCTACCCCGTGCGCAGGACGTCGTCCGTGCGGTTCAGGACGCGCAGGACTCGGTGCGCGAGGTGGTGGAGGGCCGTCAGGGCGACGTCCATGTCCTGACCGTACGGTCCGTCGCCTCGGGGATCCTGCCGCCGTCCGCGGCACGCTGGCACTCGACGTACCCCTCCACCGTGCTGAGACTGCACGACTACTCCCACCGCAGGGACCTCGAAGAGGCCATGCGCAGTGGCCAGGGCGACATCGCGGTCGGTCCACGGCCCGACCCGTGGGAGGGACCCGTCATCTCCCTGGGATACGAGGAGATGGTGGTGACCGGCTCGGCCGAATACCCGGCGGAGGCAGCGGCCGATCCGGCCGAACTGGCCGCTGCCGACTGGGTGCTCTACGAGCAGGAACAGGGCATGAGCGAAGTGGTGGACCGCCTGGCAGGGCACCTCGGGTTCACACCGCGCGCCGTCGCACGCACGGGCCAGGTCTCCGCAGCGCTCCTGTTCGCGGTCGAGGGGATCGGCGTGACGGTGACACCGGAGAACGCGGTGCCGCTGCGCTGGTCGAGGCACGCCCGGCGGATCGGGCCCGGCTATTTTCGGGAACTGGTGGTGTTCAGCAGGAAGCTCCCCTCCCAACTGGCCGAGCGGTACCGGGACATGCTCACCACTTTGGAGTTGCCGCTGACCGCGGAGCGGGATCTGCCCGAAGGAGCACTTCGCTTCTGAGGGCCGTGAAGAATCAACACGCTGCTTCGCGGTCTCTCTGTCGCCGTCGGGGAGTTCACGAATGCGGGATGTCAACGGCAGCCGGCCGGTGCACCCGTGCGGGCGACGTCCATGACTTCCTTGGCAGCTCGCTGGGCAAGGGCCTGCCCTGAGGACCATCTGCAACCTGGTGACGGGCACCGGCTGCGTGAACGTCGTTACGCCCACGACATCGCGAACTCACTCCGGAGCCGGCCATCATAATGGTTACGCTGTTTCCGTTATTGCGCTAGGCTGAGCCGCTGCATCGATCGACCAAATCGCCCGTCTGGGCGCCGAGCGATGCACCCGGCCGGCAACTCGACCGCGCCCGACACATCCCATAACGGTCTCGCGACGACCCGCCCGCCGCAGGCCGTCACCGGTGACGCCCATGCCGCCACGACGCCGACACCCTGGAGATACAGCATGATCACCATCACCCTCGCCTGCGCCATCGCCCTGATCTTCGGGGCGAGCGGAGTGCTCAATGCACTCGCATTGCCGAAGGCGCGCGAGCTAGCCGCCGAGACCGGCTTCTCCGTCGCCGCCTACCGCCGCATCGGCGTGCTGCAACTGGCAGGAGTCGCCGGTGTGGCGCTCGGCCTCGCCATGCCGCCGCTCGGCGGCCTCGCGGGGACCGGGCTTCTCCTGCTGCTCGCCGGAGCTGTGGTCGTACACCGGCGCAACGGCGACCCGGTTGCCAAACTCGTGCCCGCCATAGTGTGCGCGGTGCTTGTCGCCTCATACCTCGCGGCCTTGTTCGCCTGAAGCGCTGCGGATCGAGGCCACGCCGCCACAGATGGGCAGCTGCCGCGGTTTCGCCCTGTAAGCAATGCTGCCCAAGCTGTGATTTCACCTCGAAGAGCCGGCCGACCGGGATGACCTCGGACCGCCACGCTCCCGAAGGGCAGATCCAGCCTGGGCTCAAGGGCGCTGAAGCCGCGACCGCACGGTCCGCCTGACTACACCAGCGCCCCGTCGACAGTTCCGACCCCCGAGGGGTAGACGATGCCTGTCCTGATCGTGATAGCGATCTACGCTATCCGGATCGCGCGCGCCCCCTTGGACTCGCGCCTGAAGAAGCGCAACGTCGGCCCCCTGTCGGTCACGACCGGAGCGGTCATGCTCTATCTGACCTGGGACTGGCTCAGGCCCGAGGGCCTCAGCGCTGTCTATTTCGTCCCGCCATCGGTCTGCTGCTGCTCGTCCTCATCTCACTCGGCCGGGTCGGCCGCATCCTCCGACTGCCCTACGAGCGCTGGCTGTTCCTGCATCGCCTCACCGGTCTGCTGCTCCTGTCGGCGCTGTTGCACGGCTGGTTCCTCGATCTCATCATCGACGGGTCCACGCCCCTCCTGGCGATCTACGTCACCATGGCCACCATCGGCATGACCGCCTACGCCTACGACGAACTGGTGCTACGGCACAGGGAACCCCGGGCGGACTACACCGTCCACCGGGTCGAGCGGCCGACGCCCGACATCCTCGACCTGACCCTCACGCCAACCGGCGAGACGGCGCTTCCCGTGACAGGAGGTCAGTTCGTCTACCTGCGGGCCGGCGGCTGGCACGAACACCCCTTCAGCGTCGCAGGAACGCAGGCCGACGGCTCAGTGCGCCTCACCATCCGTGCCCTTGGCCGCGGTACACGCCGCCTCTACGCGGACATAAGTGAAGGACACGCCGCAACCCTCAAGGGTCCTTACGGCATGTTCGACCACACCCTCGGCGGACCCCGGCAGATATGGATCGCGGGGGGCATCGGTATCGCGCCCTTCCTCGGCTGGCTCACCCACCCCGGTGCAGCGCCGCCCCGCACCGACCTCTTCTACTGCGCCCCCACCGCCGAAGACGCGCTGTTCCTCCCTGAACTCACCGCTGCGGCAGCACACCGCCCCGAGCTCCGGCTCCACCCGACGTTCAGCCGCAGCCACGGCCGTCTGACCGCCGAAAGAATCCAGGCCGAGGCCGGACCGATCACTCCCGACACCCACGTCTTCCTCTGCGGCCCCGCCTCCATGATCGAAAACCTCACTCGCGCCCTCCATCGCCAGGGCGTCCCCCGCCGGCATCTCCACGCGGAGCACTTCGCCTTCCGCTGACGAGCCGCCGACCATACGGGTCACATCAGCTGTAGGCCTGAATTCCGCGGTGAGGCAACGGCACGCAGCTCACGCCGGAGACCATGGCGCCGGCGTTCCGGCGCGGGCCCACCTCTGGCGGAACGCGACCGGGACGCTCGCCTCTGGAGCCATCGCCGGCCGCCAAACCGGATCCGTTGGAAGGAACCTCGCGCATGTGATCCACGAGGCCACTGCCGCCTGGATCCACTCACCGAAACGGAAACGCCGCCCTTCGTCCACATCACGGTCCCCATCGGGGATGTCACCGACCAGGACGATCTCAAGTGCACGATCCAAGCGAGCCACACGGCCATCTCCGCACCCGACCCGAGCAACAACTTCATCCCGGTCGCACGGAGCGCCGCCGCACCCCTCCCTTCCGGCACTGCCCGAGCGGGCGCGACCCCGGAAGGCCCGCGGCAGCCGTAGGCGTCAGCGGACACGGCAACCGAGCACCGAGCACCGAGCACCGAGCACCGAGCAAACCCTCCCCCCGATCTCGCCCACCAAAGCGATCGCACGGCGGCCATCGCGGCTGACCACAACGGGCGGCCCGGCACATAGGCCGCCGTGCCGCTGCTCGGCCTGGCCTGGCCGGTCAGGGCCGGGGCCGGAAGGATGGAAACAGCCGACGAGGCCCCCAACAGCCCGTGAAACACGCCAGTCCTGCATCACGTCATCGGCCAGATCAGTAGCCGCCGCCCATAGCAATCGCATCGATGGGCCGCTCTTGAGCGCCGATCCGACGGGGACACCTCCGAATCCCTGCGAGTCACCGGATGGCAGCTCAAAACTGCTGGAGATTCTGTTCCGCCCAGATGGTCTTGCCGACAGGCGTGTACCGGGTACCCCAGCGTTCCGTCAGCTGAGCGACGAGCAGCAGACCACGACCGCCCTCGTCGCTGACCCGGGCTCGACGCAAGTGAGGGCTGGTACTACTGCTGTCGGACACTTCACACGTCAATGTCTGATTCCTGAGCAGCCGCAGCCGGATCGGGCCCGTGGCGTAGCGGATGGCATTGGTCACCAGCTCGCTCACGATCAGTTCGGTGACAAACGCGGCCTCGTCCAACCCCCACGCGGTCAGTCGATCGCAGGCACGGCGGCGGGCCTCGGCCACGATGGCAGGGTCTCTCGGCAGGTCCCAGGAGGCCATATTCTCCTCGCCAAGGCCCCGTGCACGGACTACGAGCAGGGCCACGTCATCGGCATCGGCATCGGCATCGGCATCCGGGTGCATCTCGTCCAGGACGCTGTCGCAGACCGCTTCAAGAGACGGTGCCGGTCGGGCGAGCGCCTGACACAGCGAGCGAATCCCTTCGTCAATATCGTGGTCACGGCCCTCGATCAAGCCGTCGGTGAACAGCGCGAGCAGGCCCTCTTCGGGCATGTCCAGTTCTGCGGCTTCGAAGGGCAGGCTCCCCAGTCCCAGTGGAGGGCCGGCGGGCAGATCGACGACGCGGGTCGTGCCGTCCGGATAGATCAAAATCGGTGCCGGGTGCCCGGCTCGGGCCAGGGAGCAGGTGCCGGAGACAGGGTCGTAGACGGCGTAGAGACACGTGGCGCCGATTTCGCCCGGTATGGCGTCAGTGCTGTCGGCATCCTCGGCGTCATACGTCGGGCCGGCGTGCGTGACGATGTCATCGAGGTGAGTGAGGAGTTCGTCCGGCGGTAAGTCGATGTCGGCCAGGGTGCGAACCGCCGTGCGGAGCCGGCCCATGGTGGCCGAGGCACCGATGCCGTGACCTACGACGTCGCCGACGACAAGACCGACCCGAGCGCCGGGCAGCGGAATCACGTCGAACCAGTCGCCGCCTGCCCCGGCACTACCGCCTGCGGGGCAATATCGGGAGGCCGTCTCGACGGCAGGATGGATCGTCGGTCCCCTCGGTAGCAGCGAACGCTGGAGCGCCATCGCGATGCCGCGCTCGCGGGTAAAACGGCGGGCGTTGTCCAGGCAGACAGCGACCCTGGCGACCAGGTCCTCAGTGACGGTGAGGTCGTGGGGTTCGAAGGGTTCGTTGAAGGTCGCGTACCGGAGGAAGAGCACAGCGCCCAGCATTACGTCGTGGGCCCGAACGGGAACGGCGACAACGGAGTGTGCCCCGAAGCAGTGCACGTGGGCCGCATGGGCCGGATCCTCTCCCAGCCAACGGATGATCGCGGGGTCCTCGATGTCGTAGAGCTCCGCTCGGCCAGTGCCCAGGCATCTGGCGAGAGGAGACGACTGCGGATGCGTGTGGATCTCGCCGACATCGAGTACGGCCTCGGCGGGCAGCCGGCGCGAGCCCCCTTGGGCGGCCCGACGCAGCACGGCTGGTGCGGCAGGGGGACCGGAAGGCGGCAATTCACCGCGGAAGACACCATCCACAAGATCAACGCTGACGAAGTCTGCGAAGCGAGATACCGCGACATCGACGAGTTCCTGAGCGGTTCCGTACACGTCCAGGCTGGCACCTATGCGAGTGCGGGCCTCGCTCAGCAGGGCAAGGCGCCGACGGCTGTTGTACTGCTCGGAGTAGTCGGTCGCAGACAGCCCCACCGCACGCACCTGCCCGTTGGCGTCCTTGAGCGGGAAAACGTCCACCGCCCAGGCATGTGGCTTGGGCTCGCTGGGAAGCAAACCGAAGACCTCGGTGTACTCCGTCTCGCCCGTCTCGCCCACCCGCAGGATCCGTCGCTCGAGTTCCTCAAAAACGGCCCCCTGGAGGAACTCGGTGAGGCGCAGACCTCGGACTGCCCCGTCCGGGAAACCGGAGGCCCGCCGTATAGCGGCGTTACCCCGTAGCGCGCGCCCCTCGCGGTCGTAGAACCCGAGAGCGAGGGGCTGCTGTTCGAACATCCACCGCATGACCACGTCGTCCGAGGGCGTCTCCGATTCCGAGGGCACGGCTGTCACGAGGAAGGCCTCTTCCTGTCCTGTACCGACTATCGGGTGCAGGACGGCGCTCTGGCCCACCACATGACCGTCGTGACCTCGAAACCTCGATCGGTCCGGAGTGAGAAGGTCGGACAGCGGTCTGCCGACTATGTCATCGGGCGGGTATCCCAGGAGTTCCTGACCTCTAGGACTCCAGTACGCCACACGATTGTTCCCGTCTGTCACGGCGACGACGACGGAGAGTTCGGGGTGTGGCTCGTCTGGCTGACGAGCGCGCCGGTCAGGCGGCTCGTCGAAGCGGTGCATCGTGGCGTACCTGCCCTTCTACCTCATGCAGGCACCTTCCACGATCGTCCGCGAGGCCGTTCATAGCAAGGCGAGCACCATCCCGACCAGTCTGCGCCGACAGGCGAGGTCAGCGGTCTCATCGGTGGGCTGCCCACCAGGCGGCGCCGGCGCCGGCTGTGTCTTCCCTGCTTCGTCAGCGGCGGTGATGCGATGCTGGCCAAGGCCGAGTGCAGAGATTCCGCGGCGGGATAGCAGCGGCACGCGATCCGTCGACGGCCGGGCGCCATGTAAAGGTCCGGCATTGCAAAGGGTGAGACCGCTCTGCCCAGCAGCAGCGGCAAACCAGCGATCGCATACATGGGCCGGAACCCGAACTCCGGCGTGATGGCGATGCTCAACAACGCCGACGCGATCGCCCCAACCGCGAAGCCGGCGTTCCCGATCGCGGTGAACAGGTAACGGCGCGGCTCCGGGGCGAACTCGACGGCGAGCGCGATGCAGACGGGTATCACGCCGCCAAGCCCGATGCCGCCGAGGAAGCGGAACAATCCGAACAACTCACTCGTCGGCGCAGCGGCACAAGCAACCATGCACGCAGAGAACCAGCTCGTGCACAGCATCAACATGCGCTTGCGGCCCAACAAATCCGTCGCGAAACCGCACAGCAGCGCACCGAGCAACAGGCCGACGAGGCCGAGGCTCGCGATCACCCCGACCTGTGCCGCGTCGAGACCCCAAGGCCGATACTTCAACAACTCCGGGATAGTGGCGCCGAGAACCGATATATCGTATCCGTCGAAGAATATGATCAGGCAGCAATAAGCGGGGACGAAGGCCCTCAATCTTTTGCCGCGCAACGGTCGGAACGGCGTCATTGCATACTCCTCACCATTGAGGGATGACTGCACGGAAGGTGATATCACGGTCACGAATTCGGCAGCGCCCCACGATGGCTTGGCGCAATCTGGCCTGAAACGTTCACCAACCCGGTCGTGACGTCCGGGAACACGCTGCGGGACTAGGCTGCTATTGGTAATCGCGAGAACACAACGAAGTGCTGCCCACGGCAGCAAGCTCAGCCAAGGGACATGAACGGGGTACAACGCCTCCGAACCCTCCGGGACGGTTACATCGGGACCCTTAACGGATACAATGACTCCGAAACGCGCCTGTCTGAACGTATCACTGAGAGGCCGGCCGCCGAAAGGAGACCGCCGCATGGCTTCGGAGGTTCAGCCCGTTCCAGGCAGTCCTGCCTGGTGGTCGAGCCGGGCGCTCACCCTTACGCATCAGAGCGGGCGCCCACAGACAGACGTCGACACCATCGTCGACACGGCCCTGGAGCTCATCGACGACGTCGGGATCCAGGCGCTGACACTCCGCACCCTCGCCGAGACTCTCGGTTCCGGCACGGCAACGCTCTACCGCCGCTTCGACAGCAAGGACGAACTCCTCACCCTCGTAGCGGAGAGGATCTTGAGCGAAGTCCGCGTCACGCCTGAGGAACTGGAGGGCCTCCCCTGGCGAGAAGCCGTCGCCGTCGCCGCGAACGCCCTCCATGACACCCTTCGTCGACACCCACACGCAATACCCCTTCTCGCCGCTCAACTCCCCGTCGGCCCCAACGGCCTCCGCGCCAGAGAATGGCTCGGCGGGCTGCTCCTCGGGCACGGATTCTCGGTCCCCCTGGCCGCTCGCGCGTTCACAGCCATCGGTCATTACGTGATCGGCTTCGCGATCCAGCAGCACAGCCCGAGAACTTCAAGCCCCGAGGATCAGCGGCAACTCCGGAACTACTACCACTCACTAGACCCGGCCGCCTATCCGGCGACAACTGCGGCCGCCGACGAGCTGACTTCCGTGTCACCCCACGAGGAATTCCGATTCGGCCTGGACCTGCTCCTCGACGGCCTGGAGCAAGCCTCGCGCGAACGTCCCGGCAGGCGCCAACCCGGGCGAATCCCGCGACACCCCATCGAGAGCGATCCGGCCGCCTGACAGGCGGCGCCCTCGGACGATCAACCGCATGCAGGACTCACCGCCCCTCTCCGCTTGCCCTCGCCCCCGTAAACGGCTACGTTGTATCCGAAAGGTATCGGCTACAACGTAGCCAATACCTGGGAGGTGAGATGCCCCGGCCAGGCCCCCGCCGACCGGAACTACTCCATTCAGTCGAGTGCCATCCGCCGCCCAGTGCGGACGCATGGTCCAGTTCGCAGACCCCCAAGGCAGCGTGAGCGATCGCCGCCCTGCCCCAGAGAATCGATTGAGGTCGATCACCATGACAGAAGCCCACGACATCGACGTCCTGGTCGCCGGAGCCGGCCCGACCGGTTCCACCGTGGCGGCCGATCTGCTTCGGCGTGGACTTCGCGTGCGTGTCGTCAACAAGGCACCGCACGCCTTCGAGGGCTCCCGCGCCAAGGGGATCCAGCCTCGCACCCAGGAAGTCCTCGAAGACTTCGGCGTACTGGATGAGGCGCACGCGGAGGGCGGCCCCTACCCGCTCGCGGGACTACACCTCGGGCCAGTCACCGTGCCCTGGAAGATGCAGCAGCGCAACAAGCCGACCTCGGACGTCCCCTACCCGAACATCCTCCTGCTGCCGCAGCACCGGACCGATGCCATCCTGCACCGCCTGCTCCAACGCCTCGGGCTGACCGTCGAGTACGGGGTCGCCCTGGAAGGCTTCGAACAGGACGCGGACGGCGTCACCGTCACACTCTCCACCGGTGAGCGAGTGCGCAGCAAGTACCTCGTCGGCGCCGACGGCGGCGCGAGCGCCGTCCGCGAGGCCACCGGTCTTGGTTTTGTCGGGGAGACCGACGACTCCGACAAGACCCTCATCATCGACTGCTCGATCGACGGTCTGTCCCGTGACAGGTGGCACATGTGGCCCCGTGCGTCCGCGGGAGCATGCCCGCTGCCGCACTCCGAACAGTTCCAGGTGATGATCCGGTTGAAGTCGGGTGACACCCCGAATCTCGACCATGCCGCCCTGGCCGAGCAGTTCCACACGCTCACCGGCCTCAAGCTCCGCGACATCACCTGGGTCTCGGTGTTCCGGCCCAACGTCCGACTCGTCGAGCACTACCGCCAGGGGCGGGTCTTCCTGGCAGGCGACGCCGCCCATGTGCACACCCCTGCCGGCGCGCAGGGCCTCAACACCGGTGTGCAGGACGCATACAACCTTGGATGGAAGCTCGGCCAGGTCATCGCCGGCGCACCGGACAGCCTGCTCGACAGCTACGAGGCCGAACGGCTGCCCATCGCCGCAGGCGTCCTCGGCAAGTCCAGCGAGCTCTACCAGAGCCTCAGCAAGCACCGTGTCGCGGGCCTCAAGCGCGGAGACGAAGAACGCCAGCTCGGACTCACCTATCACGGCGGCCCGCTCGCGCCCGCTGACGCTCCGGCCACCAAGACCCTTCACGTGGGCGACCGAGCACCTGACGCACCGTGCACCGCACCCGGCACCAGCCGCCTTTTCGACGTCTTCCAGGGACCGCACTTCACCCTGCTGGCCTTCGGCCCCAAGGCCACCGCGGCATTGCCCAATCTGACGTGGCCGACCGAAGGTGCCGAGCTGCGCCGTTACGCAGTTCGCGCCGGGCGCGGAATCGACAGCGGCTACCTCACCGACGCCACCGGCCAACTGACCGACATCTACGGCGTCGACG
This sequence comes from Streptomyces sp. NPDC002328, assembly GCF_042890065.1. Lineage (NCBI taxonomy): Bacteria > Bacillati > Actinomycetota > Actinomycetes > Kitasatosporales > Streptomycetaceae > Streptomyces > Streptomyces sp. NPDC002328. The sequence goes on from NZ_JBIARQ010000023.1 coordinate 17,710, forward strand.
GCGACGCGTTGATCCTGATCCGGCCCGACGGATACATCGGCAGTGTCATCACGACCGACTGGGTGGCCTCCTTCGCCGACTCGGCCAAGGCATTCACTCTGGACGCCGGGACTGGGACAGGTCGGCATCGGAACCCACAGATTATGTGAGGCCCCCGCTGCCCGTACCCGCCGGTGAGCTCCTGGGCCACCCCCTCGGCAAAGAGTCGTTCCGAGCAGACGAGCCGTCGAGTCAGGTCCGCTCAGCCAATGGTCTTTGCCTCGAAGTGCAGCCCGAAGGAGTCCACACCGACGGCCGCGCCAAGGCCGACAACGATCGGCGTCTCTTCTGGGTGGCGCACAAGTGGCTGTATGGCCGCATCGGAGGGTTCATCCCTCGATTGTTGTGGTTGAACTACGTCTGACTGCTGGGGATTATCCTTGTCCCTTTCGCGACGAAGGTCCTCATCGAGGACAGTGATTACCATCCTGGGCGCGACCGGCAACGCCGGATGGAGATCCACGTGGCGAAGCGGTTTCGGCGCCGCGCACGTTGATCGCGGCCGGACGCGACTGGGCCCGCCGCGTCGACGTCGTCATCGAATACGGGTGGGGCGAGCCCACCGCCCGCGCCATGGTCGACATGCTCACCGCCCGCACCGACCGCAGCGCACCGCTCACCTGGATCGACATCGGCTCCGCCGCCGGCTCGACCGCCCCCATCCCCTCTGCGGCACCGCGCTCGACCCGACTGCAGATCGTGGATCCGGCATCGGCGCCGTCCCCGACCGCGGCTTCATCAAGGAACTCCCCCAACCCACACCAGGCCGCGCATCCGGGTCTCCATGCCTGACCTCTCCCAGAAGCCCCTCGTGACAATTTTCGGCGTCCGTTGTGTGAGAACCGCGTTACGGATACATTGTATTCGAAATCATCGGCTGCTGGTCCGGGACGGGCCGCTCCCTGGCGCCGTGCCCTCTTCCCGGCGGCTACAGGTTCCAGCTCATGATCAAGCTGCGCGCCGACGAGGAACCGCATGCCCTACGGCCGCAGCTCGCCGGACAGCCGCCCTGGCGCATCGCCTCGCGCCAGGCCGAACAGGAGGAGCTTCAGGAATGTCAGCAAAGCAGGAGGTCGCCGAGGGCCTCTTGGTCCCGGTCGTGACCTTGGACTTCGTCGGCAGCCGCGCGGAGACAGAAGAGGCCACGTCGGGACTCTCGGCCGAATCACAGGCCGCGCTGCGCCAGTTCCCGTTGGAACGCATGACTGGCTACGGCGTCGACTACGCCGATGCCATCGAATTGCGTGCCCGCGTGATCGAGGGGCAGGACTGGCGCTCGGCTGCCACGGAGCTGGCGGAGGTTTGCCTGCGCCGTGTCGAGGCCGCCCCGGGGGACGCCGGCAGGCCCACCCGGATCGGCTACTTGCGCCGTACGTCCGCCCTGCTGCGCATGAGCCAGATGATGATGCTGTCCGACACCGCGCAGCGGCGGGCGATCTTCTCGCGGGCTGCCGAGCTCTACGCGCAAGCCGCCGAGCCGAGTGGTGACCGCGAGCGCGTCACGATCGAAACCGGGCGTGGCCCCTTGGCGGGGTGGGTCGTCCCCGCAGGCGGCACCGCAACCGGTTCGGCCATCATCATTGGCGGCGTCGAGGGCTGGGGCATGGATTTCGACAGCCTCGGCGAGGCGCTCGCGGCACGGGGCATCGACGCACTCCTGCTCGACGGCCCGGGGCAGGGTGAAACAAGGTTCACACACGGGCACTACCTCACCGCTGGCTGGCGCGACGCGTACGGGCGAGCCGTCGACTTCCTCGACCAGCGTTCGCCGGGCCGCCCGATCGGCTTCATCGGCAACAGCATGGGCGGCAGCGTCGCCATGGCCGTCGCGGTGCAGGACACCCGGATCAAGGCGTGTGTCGACAACGGCGGTATCCACGCACCATGGCTCGTGCCGCCGACCATGGGGACCTTCTTCTCGAAGATGGTGGCCGCCTGCGGCACCACTGACGCTGACGCGGCGGTAGACGTCTGGAAGACCGTCACCCCGCTCGCCGACGGACCGAACTCCGGCTACCCGCTTCTGGTCGTGCAGGGTGGCGAAGACCCCATGATCTCAATGGACCTCGCGGAGATCCTTCTGCAGGGTGCCCCGACCGACGACAAACAGATGCTCGTCTTCTCCGACGGCAATCACTGCGTCTACAACCACAAACACGACCGTGACGCACTCATCGCCGACTGGATGGCGGCGCGCCTGCGCGGCCTGCCGAGCCCCAAGATCGCAAGCTGAGAGGAACCACCCTCGTGATGATCATCGACGCACAGATCCACCTCTGGGCAGGCGAGAGCGCGCCACCGCACCACTGGCGCGCACCGTACACCGTCGATACCGCGCTGAGTGACATGGACGAGGCCGGCGTGGACCGCGCGGTCAACTGTCCGGCAATCTGGGATGCCGACGCGAACGACTACGCGGTGGAGGTGGCCAAGCAGCATCCCGATAGGTTCGCGACCCTCGGCTGGTTCCCCCTCGACGCCGCCGCGGACGAATCCCTCGTCGATTCATGGCTGGACAAACCCGGCATGCTGGGCCTGCGTTTCATGCTGGCTGCACCGGAGATGGCCGACCGCATCGCGTCGGGCGGGCTCGACTGGCTGTGGGCGGCCGCCGACCGGCGGAGGATCCCCGTGGGCCTCATGGTGCTGCCCCCTTACTTGCGCGCCGTCGGCGACGTCGCCGCCCGATATCCGGATATGCGACTGCTGATCGACCACCTCGCGGTCAACCCCTTCGAGAAGCTGCCCGACGCGGCCGGGCACCTCGACGCTCTCCTCGCCCTCGCGCGCCACCCCAACATCGCGGTCAAGGCGACGGGCGTACCGAGCATGGCGACAGACTCATACCCGTTCGCCAGCACACACGCCGTGCTGCGCCAGGTCTTCGACGCGTACGGCGCCGAGCGAATGTTCTGGGGCACCGACATTACGCGGCTGCAGTGCACATGGCGCGAGGCGGTGACGATGTTCACCGAGGAACTCCCCTGGCTGCGAGGCCGCGACCTGGAGTTCGTCATGGGCCGCGCCGTGGCCGACTGGATCGGCTGGCGCTGAGCAGCAAAACTGTCGACCGCGGCGTCGCCAACGACTGTAATCCCGGACGGGAGGACGTCTCTCCGGGATTACAGTCGTGCCGCATTCTCAGGCACTCCCAGGCTCAAGAGCCGGCGTCTCCACGATGCAAGGAGCCGCTCGCCTCGCCTCAGGCCGTGGAATCGCTGACGCCGTCGACATCGAACCCCGCGCTCGAGCAATGTGCTCAGTGCCCCCTGGCGCCTTCACGCTCATGCGAGGAGCTGAGCCCTGACTGTTCCAGCCCGCTGAGGAGCAGGTCCAGGCCGAACCGGAACTCCTCGTGCAACGGTACTGAGGTCAACTCGTCGGCCGCGGCCATCGTGGCCGGATAGGCGGTCGGGTCAAGGGAGTTGTAGTAGTCCCGCAGCTGGCCTTGATCCTCGGGGCGCGGTGCCCCGGGGCCGTGCTGCTGGATGGCAAAGCCGATCACGTAATGGCCGATTGCCGTGAAGGCGCGGGCTGCCAGGCCGACCGGGAACCCGTGGCTCAGGAACAGGGTGATGAGCCGTTCCCTGCCTCGAAGAGCGTTGGGGCCGACGGGAACTTGGGCCGCCAGCAAGGACAACGCGTTGGGGTGCCGGCACAGGGTGCCGTAGAAGGCCTCCGCAGCGACGGTCACGGCATCCCGCCAGGACAGGCCCTCCAGTTCCTCGGGCGGCACGCGTACTTCGCCCAGAATCCTGTCGCCGACGAGAGCGAGAAGCTCGTCCTTGCCGTTGAAGTGCCGGTAGAGCGTCGCCGTGCCCGAGTTCAGGGTGTCGGCGAGCATACGCAGGGTCAGCGCCTGGATGCCGACTTCGTCGATGAGCTTCAGGGCTGTGTCAACGATCCGCCCGGCATCCATCGGGGGGCGCCCACGCCGGTACGCGGGGGCGGGTGTCCGGCTCGCCCACCAGGCAGGACTCCCCGGAACCAGCTGGACCTCCAAAGCCATGGAGCGGTCATCCTCTCGGCCAGATCTGCTGAGGACACGTATCGAGAACAGGAGTTTCGGCCTTATCGTATCCGTTTTCGACAGCGGCACGGCGGGATGCGCCCACGCAAGGGCCAGACCGAGGGGCTGCATCCCGTTTCCGGCCTACAGGCCATCTCTTGTCGGCCGCGCACTCTGCACGAGGCGCTCCTCGACGTGGACGGCGGCGGCCTGGGGTTCCATTGGACGGAATCGCCCGGCCATCACCATGGGCGTAGCCCGCAGCTGCCACGCCTTCCCGCACTGGCTCGTCAGCTGCTGTCGGTTGACGCGCGACGGTCAGCCTCGCCGAGGCGAAGGGCGAAATGGGTGAGGCAAAGGTCTACGGAGCTGTCGTCCTGCCCAGCGACCTCAGCCAGAAGCTGGCGACGCTCTCCACCGACGCGGTGTCGGCCAGCCCTGTGGAACGGCCCGAGATCACCGTCTACACGAACCAGCTTGCAAGCGCCTCGAGCGCATCCATCGTGACCTCGTTCGCCGACCAGGCACTGTCACAGGCCAACCGGACGGTGGGCGAGCAGCTCACCACGGCCGTAGCGTCCCCCCGGGGCGCCGACGGGTCCCACGATCGAAGCCTGTCGGGGACCGCGCGCCTCGTCCTTTCCGAACCCATGAATGTCCAAGTCACGCCCTTCCAGAGCGTTCCGGACGGCACGGGCAACGGCATGTCGGCGATGTACTACGCCCTCCTCCTGGTGTTGGCCGGCTTCACCGGTTCCCTGATCGCCAGCAACTTCGTCGACGCCTACCTCGGCTTCATCCCGACAGAGATGGGGCCGGTCTACCGGCTGGAGGACAACTCGGGACACGGTCGCCTGGCCACCCTGACGATGAAGTGGGCCCTGATGTCCGGCCTTGCCGTCGTCGTCAGCACGGTGTATTTGGGTGTAGCCGCTTGGGCCGGGATGCCCCTGGAGCACCCTTGGACGCTATGGATGCTCAGCGTGCTCGCGATCACCGCCGTCGCCGTGGTCGTGCAGTCGATCCTCGCCCTGCTCGGCGGCCCGGGCATGGTGGTCAACCTCTTCCTGTTCATCGTGCTGTCTGTTCCCAGCTCGGGAGGCACGACGCCACTCGAGGCCACGCCTTCCTTCCTTCGGTTCCTCGCCTCATTCGAACCGATGCACCAGATCTACCTGGGCACCCGCTCGGTTCTGTACTTCGGAGCCACGTGGGACACGGGCCTGGGCCGCGCTGTGATCGCCTCGGTCGCAGCGATCGTTCTCGGCGTCCTGGTCGGCTTCCTCGGCACCCGTTCATACGATCGCAAGGGCCTGGTCAGGCGCCAAACACCTGCCGCCGTACAGGCTTGACCGCCGGAACCTCACCGGCGGACTCCGTCACAAACCTCCGCCTGGGGCCGCCTGACCGTGCGGTCCGTCAGTGGGCCGTCCGCGCTCGGTGTTCCGCGAGCTGATGGCCGGGGTCGCGTGTGGTGCCTCCATCGGCCTGACCACCGCAACGGCCACGCCTACCTCGGCGAGTTGCACCTCAGGGCGCCCGCCGGAGAGACGGGATCTGCGCGCGGCGCGCGGATCGTCGCGACGGCGGCCAATCTGGGGGGCATAGGTGTGGGGCCCCTGTTCGCGGGGCTGCTCGCCGAATACGCTCCGCACCCGTTGCGGCTGCCCTACGCGGTCTTCGTCGTCGCCCTGCTGATCCTGGCCTCGCTCGTCGCGCTCGCGCCCGAAACCGCGAAGGCGCCGACACTCAGGCCGCCGTACCGGCCCCAGCGCATCGCCGTGCCTCGGCACGGGCGTCGGCTGTTCTTTGCCGCCACCCTCGGGCTTCGCCGCCTTCTCCGTGTACGGCGTGTTCGTCGCTGCCGCTGCGCTGTTCAGAACACGCCAGGTGAACATCGAACTCGCCCGCCGCGCTGCTGAATCGAGACCCGGAGACGCCCATCGGTGACCTACGGGCCGCCGCCCCTTACTGCCGCTGCCAGCCGAGGGCAAGCCGATGACCGCTACTTTTCGGTATCATCGTAGCCGTTAAATGTTCCAGGGCGAGCGGATCCAACGCTGTGGTCGACAAGGTTCGACGATCCGGGCTCGCGCAAGACCGTCAAGAAACCCTCAGGTTCCCCGTGGGCGGGACGTCAATTCTGTTCTCGAAGATCAGCCTGTCCCTCCCATTCCTACCGGAAGACTCAGGTATGGCAACGCTCCTCTATCGGATGGGCTCCTTCGGGGCCGAGCGCTGGCGAACGATGTTGATCGGCTGGCTGCTCGCCCTCGGTGCCGTGGCCGGCTTGGGCATCTCGTTCGCCGGCACGTTCCAGGACAGCAGTTCCATCCCCGGCTCACCCGCTGAAACGGCGCTGACCAAGATGGACCGGCACTGGCCGGAACCGGTCGGCACGGGCGGGCAGATCGTCTTCCAGGCGCCCCCCGGACACCGGGTGACCGAGCCCGGGTTGCAGAAGTCCCTCACAAAGACCCTCGACGCGACGAGTCGTGTCGACGGAGTGATCGGGGTCAGCGATCCGGCCGAGGGCGGCGAGGTCTCCGAGGACGAGCGCACCGCGGTCGCCGAGATCCTCTTCGACACCAAGGACGGCGACGCGGCCGAAGCGACGCTCAAGGCCGTGAAGGACGCGGGGGCCGAGGCGCGAGGCGCGGGCTTCAAGACCGTGTACGGCGGTGACGCCTACTCTCCGCAGATTTCGCCCTTCGGTCCCGCCGAGATGATCGGCCTGGGGGTGGCACTGGCTGCCCTGGTGATCACGTTCGGTTCGCTGCTCGCCGCCGGCCTCCCGCTGATCACCGCCATTCTCGGCGTCGCCGGCACGATGCTCGCCATGATGGGCCTGGCGTCCGCATTCAACGTGTCTGACAACGCCCCGACCTTGGCCATCATGCTGGGCCTGGCCGTCGGGATCGACTACGCCCTGTTCATCGTCTCCCGCCATCGCGCCCAGCTCGCCGACGGCACTCCCGTCCGCGAGTCCATCGCCAAGGCCACTGCGACCGCCGGCAGCGCCGTCGTCTTCGCCGGCGCCACCGTCGTCATCGCCCTGGCGGGCCTGTCCGTCGCGGGTGTCCCGATGCTCACCTCGATGGGGCTCGCGTCCGCGGGAGCGGTCGCGGTCGCCGTCCTCATGGCACTCACCCTGCTGCCCGCCCTGATGGGCATGGCCGGGCGTCGGCTCGTCCCCAAGCCCGGTTCACGCGCCGCCCGGCAGGCCGACCGCGACAAAGCCAAGGCCACCCTGGGCGTGCGCTGGACGCAGGGAGTGCTGCGCCATCCCCTGCGCAACCTGATCCTGGGCACCCTCGCCCTCATCGCCCTGGCGATTCCCGCCACGCAGCTCAAGCTCGCCCTCACCGACGAGGGCTCCAACGCCACCACGACGTCCAGCCGCCAGGCCTACGACATGATCAGCGACGCCTTCGGGCCCGGCGCGAACGGTCCTCTGGTCATCCTCATCGAGGACGACTCCCCGGCCACCCTCCAGTCCACGGCGACCGCCGTCGAGAACAAGCTGAACGACACCGAGGGCATCGCGGACGTAAGCGGCGTCGACGTTGCCGAGGGCAAGAAGGCAGCCCGTATCCAGGTCATTCCCACCACTGGACCGCGCACTCAGGAGACCAGCGACCTGGTGTCCCAACTGCGTACGGAGATGCAGCCCATCGCCCGCGCGCACAGCAGCTACGTGGCGGTGACCGGGCTGACCGCCGTCAGCATCGACCTGTCCTCCAAGCTCGGCGACGCGCTGATCCCCTTCGCGATCGTCGTGATCGGCCTCTCCCTGCTGCTCCTGATGGTCGCGTTCCGGTCCATCGCCATCCCCATCAAGGCGACCGTGGGATTCCTGCTGTCCATCGGCGCGGCCTTCGGCGCCACCGTCGCGGTCTTCCAGTGGGGCTGGCTGTCCGGCCTGCTCGGTGTGCCCAGCCAGGGTCCCGTGGCCAGCTTCGTGCCCATCATCGTCATGGCCGTACTGTTCGGCCTCGCCATGGACTACGAGGTCTTCCTCGTCTCCGCCATGCGCGAGGACTACGTCCACCACCGCAACGCCCAGGCAGCGATCATCGCGGGCGCACGCAACGCCGCCCGCGTCGTGACATCGGCCGCGGTCATCATGATCTCGGTGTTCGTCAGCTTCCTCTTCTCTCACGACATCGACATCATGCCGATCGCGTTCGCACTGGCCTTCGGCGTCCTGGTCGACGCCTTCCTGGTCCGCATGATGCTCGTGCCGGCGGTACTGGCCCTCCTCGGCGACCGGGCCTGGTGGCTGCCCCGCCGACTCGACCGGATCCTGCCCCACCTCGACGTCGAGGGCGAGAACTTCCACGTGCCCGACGCCACCAGCAGAGAACACCGCCCCAGTGAGCCCGTAGCGCGATGAACAGCCGCGCCGATACCGGGAATTGTGTCGTATCGCCCCGTCCTCGAACAGGACAGAGGTGGCACAACTCCCCTGCCTCGCGCAAGGAGGACGCATGAAGGACGTTGACACTCCGAGCCCAGCAGACCACGTGCTCGTCGTGGACGACGACCCCGGTATCCGGCGCCTGCTGATCTCCGCACTCGGGTTCGCCGGATTCGAGGTGGACGTGGCGGGCGACCTGGCCGAAGCACTCGAACAGGTCGCCCGCCGGGCCCCGGACGTCATCGTGCTGGACGTCATGCTCCCCGGGGCCGACGGCTTCGACATTCTCCAACTGCTCCGATCCCGCACCGTCGACGTACCGGTCCTCTTCCTCACCGCACGCGATGCCGTCGAGGACCGGGTCCGCGGGTTGCGCCTGGGCGGCGACGACTACGTCACCAAACCCTTCAGCGTCGTCGAGGTCGGCGCACGTCTACAGGCCCTGCTCCGCAGAGCCCGCGGTGGCACCCTCGTGGCCGAGGACACCCTGTTGCGCTGTGCCGACCTGGAAATCGACGACCCACGCCACGAGGTCCGCCGCGCGGGCCGGCTCATCGAGCTCTCGCCCACCGAGTACCGACTGCTGCACCACCTCATGAGCCACCAGGGCCAGGTCCTCTCCCGGGCCCAAATCCTGGAAGCCGTCTGGCAGTACGACTTCGGCAGGGACTCCGTCGTCGTCGAACGCTTCGTCTCCAACCTGCGCCGAAAGATCGACCACGAACGCGTACCGCTGCTCCACACCGTCCGCGGCGTCGGCTACACCCTTCGAGAACAGGCTCAGCAGTGAAGCTCCATGGTCGTCTGCCCTGGTCCTTCTCCAGCGTCCGTCTGCGCCTGCTGGTCGGACTCTCCGTCCTCCTCACGGCCGTCCTGGTCGCCAGCGCGGCCAGCAGCACCCTTCTCCTGGAGGACTTCCTGCTGGAGCGGGACGAGACCACACTCAGAGCCAGTGCCGATCAACTCAGGGCCGTGATCGCCCAAGGCCCACAGTCCGCCGACGCCGACCAGTTCGGCGCACTTCTCGGCGCGCCGCTCGGCGTCGTCGCCGTCGATGCCGACAACCGCGTACTCGCCGCAACGGGTGCGGCCACCTCGGCCGCTGCCACACTCGCCGCACTGACCGACACCGTGCCGCCTGGTGAAGTCGTCACGTACGACAGAGCGGACGGCCGGAACAACTACAAAGCCATCCGCATCCTCAGCCCTGGGCTGACACTCGAACAAGACCCCGACGAACGCACCGTGAAGCCGGCCACACTCATCCTGGCCTTTGACACCTCTGTGGACGACGCGACCACCGACATTCTCGTCGCGCGCCAACTCGCCCTTGTCGGCGTCGCGTTGGCGCTCCTCCTGGGCCTTGCCACGATCGTCCTCCGGCTGGGCATGCGCCCCCTGGCCCAGATGGCTCACGCCGCCGACGCCATCGCCGCCGGCTCGCGCACCGAGCGCCTGCCCACCCGCGGCGACCACAGTGAGACCGACCTGCTGGCGGAAGCCGTCAACCGCGCCTTCGACGCCCAGGCACGCGCGGAAGCGACCGTCCGGTCGATGGCCGCCGACACCTCCCACGAACTGCGCACACCACTGTCGACGATCTCGGGCTGGCTCGACCTGCACCGCCAGGGCGGCGTATCGGGGCCGGGTCTGGAGAAAGCGCTCGACCACATCGAGAACGAGGTCGGACGCATGCGCCTGCTCGTCGAGGACCTCGCTCTGCTCGCCCGCCTGGACGCCGGCCGCCCTATGGACCGGGACGACGTCGACCTCACCGAACTCGCGGCCAGCGTCGTCGAAGACGCGCAGATCATCTATCCCGACCGCAGCATCGCCATGGCACCGTCATCGCCGACGCCCGTCCGCGGCGACGCCGCCCGCCTGCAGCAGGCCCTGCGCAACCTCGTCGGCAACGCCGTCCAGCACACCCCCGTCGGCACCGCCGTCCTGGTCGACATCACCCACCTTCATGGCGCCGTCCAACTCAAGGTCGGCGACAACGGACCAGGCATCTCACCTCAGGACCTGCCCCGCGTCTTCGAACGCTTCTGGCGCGCCGAGGCCAGCCGCAGCCGCGCCTACGGCGGTTCCGGCCTCGGCCTCGCCATCGTCGAAGCCATAGTTCACGCCCACCGCGGGCAGGTGTCCGTAGAGTCCGAAGTCGGCGTGGGCACCACCGTCACCATCCGGCTCCCTCACTCCACCAGCCGAAGACCGAAGGGGGTTGACGCGTAATGGCTTCGGGGACCCTGGCATCACCGCCAGCGCCCGGAGTACAGCGGCCTCGGCCACACCATCGGAACTCCGGAACAAGGCCGGGCGACTTGCCCGAAGGCCAGCAGCCGGACCCACACTGGTGAAGGTGGGCTACCTGCTCCTGAACCGGTCCGGACGCACGAAGTCCAGGCCCTCGACGGTCTGTTTGCCGATCGCCTCCTGTGCGGCGATGTGGCCATAGCCGGTGGCCATTTTGAAGCCCTTTCCGGAGAATCCGGTGGCGCAGTAGACCCTGCTGTTCTCGTCCAGCCAGCCGAGGAGGGGATGCCTGTCCTCGGTGAAAAGCTCGGGGAAGGCGTCGGAGCGCACGATGGTGGGGATCAGGCCGGGGAAGAAGTCGGTGACGATCTCGGTGACCTTTTCGACTTCTTGCGGGGTGAGTTCCCTGGGCACGGAGTCCGGGTCAGGAGTTTCCCTTCCGCGTCCGTCCAGTGGTCCGTCCACCGATGCCTTGACCGTCACGCCGTCGACGGCGGGCGCGCCGTACAGGGAGCGATCGCCGTACAGGCGACTGAAGACGGGGAAGTTCTCCGGCGAGAACTGCTTGCCGTCCTGGGCGACGAACCAGGTCAGGACGATCCGATGGGTTTCCGTGACGGCCTTGAGGTGGTCGGGCATGAGCCTTCGGGACCAGCCGCCCGAGGCGACGATGACCTTCTCGAACGTCCAGGCTCTGTCGCCCGAGGTGACGACCACGCCGTGTTCGGTTTCGGTGATGCTGTCCACCGGTGTGTTCTGAAGGACGGTGGCGCCATTCGCCTGTGCCGCCGCGACGGCGGCGCTGACGGCGCGGTCTGTACGCAGAACGCCGGCGCGGGGATCGTAGACGGCGCAGTCGTCCGGGCGGAGGTTGTGCTGGGGGTAGCGTTCCGCCAACTCCTCCCGGCTGAGGACGTAGTGCTCGGCTCCGCTGAGGCGCGTTGTCTCGAGGAGGCTGTTGATGAAGCTGCCGTTCCCCGTCCCGATGGACAGGCCCCCGGTAGTGGTGAGGATTTCCTGCCCGGTTTCCGCTTCGAGCTCGGCCCAGAGGCTGCGGGAGCGTTCCAGAATGGGGTAGTAGTCGGGCTGTCCGAAGTAGACCATGCGGAACAGGCGGGTGTCCCCGCCCACGGCACTGCGGCCGTGGGCGGGGGTGGCGGCCTCGAAGCCCACTACCGAGTCGGACAGCCGGGAGGCCTGCCACAGGGCCATGCTTCCGATGCTGCCCAAGCCGATGACTGCGAGTTCTGCGTCCATGAGAGCAGTTTCCTTTTCGTCTACTCGTGAAGTCCGGCGAGCCTGCTGCCGAATCGGGCCAGCAGTGAGGTCTTGCTGGAGCCCCTGCTTTCTTCCCACCGGTCGGCAATGCCGAAGAGCCGGTACATGGCGTGAACGCCCAGCCAGCGGATGGGTTCCGGTTCCCACTTCCGTGCCCGGTAGCCGACCCAGGGAAGAGTGGTCCGTTCGGTTTCCTTCTCGAAGGCGAGCTCCACGAGAGTCCTGCCGCCGACGTAGGCCGACGTGACGCCGTGCCCTGCGTAGCCGGTGGAAGATCCGATCCCCGACGCCGGATCCCAGTGCACGCCGCCGTTCCAGTCACGCGTGACGCCCAGGACTCCCGACCAGGCGTGGTCCACCTCGAAGGGGATGCCCGGGAAGAAGGTGCTGAGCTTGTGCGAGATCAGGTCAACGGTGGGCTGGGCGGTTGCACCCGCTCCCCCTGTGCCGGACCCGAAGCGGTAGGGGACACCGCGGCCCCCCATGGCGATACGGCCGTCCGATGTCCGTTGGGCGTAGATGAACGTGTGCGCGGAGTCGCTGAGGCACTGGAGTCCGTCCCAGCCGATCTCCTGCCATGCCTTCTCCGGCAAAGGCCTGGTCACGATCAACGAGGAATTGACCGGGATCAGGGTTCGGCGGCCAAGCAGCTGTCCCGAATAGCCTTCAGTGCAGATGAACGTCTTGGCCGCGGTGACGCGTCCGTTGGCCAGGGTGAGGGTCTTGCCCCCGACACTGTCCACTCGGCTGCCCTCGTAGATCCTTACCCCCATGGAGGTCAGGGTGCCGGCGAGGCCGTGGACGAGTTTCGCGGGGTGGAACCGCGCGCAGTGCTGGTAGGAGAGCCCGCCGTGGACGGTGGAGATGTTGATCCGGCTCCGGAACTCGTCCCGGTCGAGCATCTGGGTTTCGTCTTCCGTCAGCCCGTACTTCAGGTCGGCGTCACGCCTGGTGACAAGCCGGCCCAGCCCCGCCTCCGTGTGTGCGGCGACGAGCGCGCCCCCCTTGTGCTGATCGGCGTTGATACCTTCGGCCTGGAGGATGTCCAGGACGGAGTCGACGCCGGCGACGAATTCCTGCTGCAGCGCCCGGCTCGCTTCCAGCCCTCCCCCCGATGCGCGGGCGAAGGTGGCACGGTTTCCTGGTGGCATCGCCGAGAGCCAGCCACCGTTGCGTCCTGATGCGCCGTAGCCCACCTGTTCGGCCTCGAAGACGGCGACCGAGAGCGACGGTTCGAGCTTCTTGGCGAAGTACGCCGCCCACAGGCCGGTGTAGCCGCCGCCGACAATGGCCACGTCGACGGAGTCCTGGCCGGCGAAGCGGGGGAACGACGGCCTCTCGGCGGCCAGTCCGGCCATCCAGAAGCCGAGCTCTCCGTTTCGGGGTGGTGCCGCAACGGCGTTCATGTGCGTCCTTCTTCCGTGTCTGGGAACCGTGTGCGCCGGCGCCGGAAGGCGGTGTGGCCGCCGTCGACGGGGGCGGGTTGCCCCGGTGATGTACAAGGACTCCGACCATGCGAGGGACAGGACCGCGTCGACGATCTCCTCGGGGGTGGCGAGGCGTTGGAGCGGGATCTGCCCCTCACGCTCGCGCCGGGTGGCCTCGGGGTCGGACCTGGGCTGGAAGAAGGCCTCGATGACCGGGGTCGTGGTGCGGGCCGGGACGACGACGTTCACCAGAGGACTGCTGACATGCAGGCGTCGGGTTGAGAGCGATGGCGTCGACGGTGCCGAAGGTCTCCAGGGCTTCGCGGGCCAGGCACGTGCACGTCTTGACGTGCGGCCTGACGTCGAGGCTGTGCCTCGGCGGCCCTGCTTACGGTCGATGGTGTCCCGCATCACGCCGGCCGGCACGACCGGCTCCGGCTGGAGTGGCGATTCACTCGACGAGGGTGCCGAGTGCCTGTTGGAGCCGGTTCACAGCTGTACAGCTCATGATTGGTTCGCCGCTACACCGCGGTGCAGATCATCTGGATTTCGACAGGTGTGTTGAGGGGTAGCCCGGCGACTCCGATCGCGGTGCGCGCATGCCGTCCGTTCTCGCCCAGCACCTCGATGAGCAGTTCACTGGCCGCGTTGGCAACCTGCGACTGCCGACCGAAGTCCGGCGTACTGGCTACGAAGACCAGCATCTGCACGATCCGGACCCGGTCCAGGTCGCCCACCGCCTGCACAGCGGCGGCCAGGCAGTTGAGCGCGGCATGACGCGCGAGCTCCCGAGCCCTCTCCAGCTCGACGTCCCCGCCGACAATGCCCTGACCCAGCAGCTCGCCGTTCTTGAAAGGCAGTTGACCGGAGATGTGGATGCTGGAGTCCACCGCCCGGTGGTGCACGAAGTACGCGTTGCCGGCGAGGTCGGGGAGCTCCAGACCGAGGGCCTGGAGCCGAGCGGAAGCCGAGGCGCCCTTGACGGTTTGAGGCAGGGGCTGACTCATGCCGCCACCGCCTTGCTGCGGATCATTTCTCGATTCTCCGCTCAGGCGTCAGGGGCGCGGCAGGCCGAAGAGGACCGGGAGGTCGGCGATGTCGGTGATCCTCTCGTAGCCGAGCCAGTGCTCGTCGTGCTCGAAGCCGCGGTCGACGTACACCTTGTTCTTGATGCCCATGATGGCCGCGGAGCGGTGGTCGTACATCGGGCTCGCGGAGACGTGCACGATCTTGTCGGGTGTCACGCCGAGCTTGTCGAGCATGTACTCGAAGGCGCGGAGTCGCGGCTTGTAGACGCCCATCTCCTCGGCGCTGATGACGACCTCGAAGGGGGCCTTGAGGTTCTCCGCGAGGCGCACGGCATGGGCGGTGTCGCTGTTGGTGATGATGACCAGCGGGACTTCCTCGGCCAGGCGGTTCAGCGCCTCGGTGACACCGGGGTACGGGCCCCAGGTGGGGATGCGCTCATACACCGCCCGCGCCTCGTCCTCGCGGTACTCGAGACCGACGCTGCGCGAGGCACGTTCCATGGAACGTGCGACGACCTGGTGGAACGGCTGGTACGCGCCCGTGCACTCGTCGATCCGGTACGCCTTGCAGATCCGCAGGTACTCATCGGCGACCTCGGCCGGCAGCCGGTCGCCCAGGACCTCACGCATCGTGTCGTTGATGCTGAACTTGATCAGTGTTCCGTTCATGTCGAACGTCACGAACTTGGGCTTGATGTCGAATCCCACGAGTCCTCCTAGTTCTTCAGGGGGAAGCGATCTGAGACCGGGCCCCCTGGTCGATTGTCGACCATCTGACGGTCGATTGTCGACCATATAACCATCGGCTGTCAACGAGTCCATGGCCGGTCAGCGTTCAGGCTGCGCGGATCGGAAACGTCACCGATCTGCCAGGGGCTCGGCGTCTCACGCACGAGCCACGGACCGCCGCGCTCCCCCTCGCTCATCGCCGCGGAGACCGAGCAGGCCACCGAACCACCGCCCGGTCAATCACATCGACTCTGGTGGACACGCCCTGGCACGGCCGGCTGGTCCGGTTCCGCCCACCACGGCGCCTGCATGGTCGGCTGTCCTCTGCGGCAGGTCCCCAGGTACCCGCTTCGCCGGACCGGCATGGGCCTGGAGGCAGCCGCGCCTTCAGGGAGCGCCGTGCGCGGTAACCGCCTCGCTAGCAGCGTGGATGAAAAACCAGCGGAGGTATAGTCGACAAACGACCAAGTGGTCGACAATGAGCAACGGAGGGCGCCGGGGTGGACCACAAGTTCGAGTGGCAGGAGCAGCGGACGACGACGCCGGACGGTGTCTACCGCACCCTGCGTGCCGCCATCCTCAACGGGACCGTACCTCCTGGCGGCCAGCTGCGCGAGGCGCACATCGCCACGGATCTCGGGATCAGCCGGTCCCCGCTGCGCGAGGCGCTGACCAAGCTGGAGGAGGAAGGGCTCGTCGTCAAGATCCCCTACCGTGGAGCGTTCGTGGTAGAGGTCAGCGCGCGTGAGGTCGCCGAGATCGACTCGGTCCGGCTACATGTCGAACCGTACGCCGCCGAGCTCTCGGCCGAAGCACTGCGCGGTCCTGAGCGGCCTCAGTTGCTGCAAACCGTCGAAGATCTCCGCCGGGCTATGGAGAAGGACGACATCCCGGCCAGCATCGACGCGCACCTTCGCTTCCACAGGCTCTTCTACGATCTCTCGGGGCACGGCGTCCTGCAGAGTCTCTGGAACGGCTGGGAGACCAAGCTGCGCCTCTACCTCAGCGTCGATCACCGCACTTACAGCGACAACCCGCATCAATTGGTCGTCGAGCACGAGAGGTTGGCCACGGTTGCCCTGGAAGGCGACACCCACTCGTTCCGCCAGGAACTGGCTGCCCACTTCCCCATGGGGCTGCGAGCCCAGACGGGAGATCCAGGGGACCGCACGCCTCGCCATGCATGAGGCCATGCCGCCTGCGTGAAGTGTCCGACCTCACTCGTCACCGGGACGTTGTAGACCGATGTCGGGAGTCAAGGCGCGGGGGTGCGCCGGCAGCCAGTGCTGATGGCAGGCGTCCTGTGGTGACGTAGTTGTCCAGGATCAGACGGACATCGAGGCCGGTGGGACTTCCTTGTCGAGCTTCGTCAGGAACTTCTTCAACTCGACGGCCCGGTGGCGCCGGTGGAGGGAGCCGATCACCTTGCCGGTGGCGGCTTCCGGCGCGGCGAACAGGGTGGTGGAGTTGGTGCGCCGGCAGGAGGGGCAGAACGCGAAGCCGACGGCGTGCGTGATCGACGCGCAGAGCGTCAAGACCTCCACCAGCGTCCCCGCCACAAGTCAGGGCGTGGACGACGCCAAGAAGATCGTGGTCCGCAAGCGCAGCATCGTGACCGACACACTCGGCCTCCTGCTCGCGGTGCCGGTCACCGCGGCCAGCGTCCAGGACTCCATGGCCGGCATCCAACTGCTCGGCCAGGTCACCGCCGACCAGCCCGGCATCCGCAAGGTCTGAGTAGACGGCAGCTGCCGCAAGCACTTCGTCGAGCACGCCGCCACCCTCGGCATCGATAGAGAAATCACCGCCCGCCCCCGGGGACCAGGGGGTTGAGATCCCGAAAAGCTGGGCGGTCGGGCGAACGAACGGCGGGCTGATGCTGCACCGCCGCTTGGCCCGCGACTACGAGACGCTCCCGGCCCGCTCCGAAGCCATGATCCACCTGGCGGGGACGCGCACCCCGCCACCGCACCTCTGGACAGCGAACCCTGACTGGTAGTCAGGTAAGGCTGCTTCACTGCATCGCGCGCTGACCGTGCGCTGGCGAGCGAGGGGATGTTGGACATGAGGTGCGACTGCCTCCAGGAGGCGCGCAGCGACACCACCGGCATCGGTGTTTGCTCGCGCTGCGGCTTGGCCACCTGCGAGAAACACGCCCGCGCACGCCAGGTACAGGTCACCCGCCAGATCGGAATGGGCGCTTCGTACGGCCGCGTCCCGGCACACAGGGTGGCATGCCACACCTGCGACATCCCGAACTACTGGCGCGACGTCCGGGCTCAGCCGTGGCCACGACTCGGCGGCACGCTGGAGGCGCGACCGCGGACCACAAGATGCCGCAGGAGCAGGGCAGTGACGGAGCTGTCACCGGGGGCCAGGACGTCGACTGCGGCACGAGCGGGACGCCCTGCCCGGACCCGCGGGACTTCCGGGCACAGCCATGAAGTCCACGCCGACCAGGGATAGTAGACCGGCTTGCAACCAGTCTCGTCGGGTGTGAGGCCGGTCATCCGTGTCAACCGCTCGAGAACCATCGCTTCCAGCAGCGGCGGATCAAGTCGCGCGCGGTACCCGGTTGCAGCCCGAGGCTTAAGTCTGTATTGACAGTGCTCGACGGCCAGCCATATGGTCGACAAACGACAATATGATGGCTGTTTTAAGCCATCCTGCGGCTGTTTCTCCGCCACTGGTACTCGAGAGGAGAACCGAGTACAGATGATCAAGATCCATACGAAGCCTCGGCTTCCGCTCGGCTCCAGGCCAGCATCCACATCTCCGGTCAACTGCCTTTCAAGAACGGCGAGCTGCTGGGTCAGGGCATTGTCGGCGGGGACGTCGAGCTGGAGAGGGCTCGGGAGCTCGCGCGTCATGCCGCGCTCAACTGCCTGGCCGCCGCTGTGCAGGCGGTGGGCGACCTGGACGCCGCGATCGTTCGGCAGCAGAGGGGACCAGCATCCGCGCCCCCGATCATTCCCAGGCAGAACCACAAGGAGGGCAGCGTGAACCGGCTGCAACGAGCACTCGACGCTCTTGTCGAGCGGATCGACACCCCCGCGCCGATCGTGCTGGTCGACGTCATGCAAGGCAACATCGACCGCGTACAGGGCTTCGCCGACCAGCACGACCTCAAGGTCAGGCCGCACGTCAAGACACACAAGTGTGTGGAGATCGGCCGACGCCAGATCGAGGCCGGCGCGGTCGGGATCACCGCGGGCAATGTCGGTGAGGCCGAGGTCTTCGCCGCGGCCGGCTTCGACGACATCTTCCTCGCCTACCCGATCTGGCCCGCGGGATCGAAGAAGCCCCGGATTCGCCGGCTCGCCGAGTCCACCCGGCTGCGGGTCGGGGTCGACAACGTCGCGGCGATCGAGGCCCTCGCCGACGCGATGGGAGACGAACCGCACCGGCTACAGGTGGTGCTCGAGGTCGACTGTGGCGCCCGTCGTTCCGGGGCGCCGCCCGAGGCTGCGGGCGATCTCGCGCTCGCCGCCCGCAAACGCGGTCTGGTGCCGGTGGGAGTCTTCACCTATCCAGGGCACGGCGGCGCCGGCCGGGACGTTCGCCGGCGCGCCGCGCAGGACCAGGAGGCCGCGCTCACCACCGCGATACGCAGCCTCGCCGGTGTCGGGGTCACCGCTGAGGTGGTCAGCGCCGGCTCCACTCCCACCCTCGAGTTCTCCACCAGCAGCGTGATCACTGAGATCCGTCCCGGCGAGTACGTCTTCGGCGATCTGAACAACGCCCGGCTGGGCTCCTGCGAGGAAGACCAGATCGCGCTGTTCGTCGCCGGCACCGTGGTCAGCGACTGGGTCCCCGGCCAGGTCATCCTGGATGTGGGCACCAAAGCCCTCAGTCGCGAAGGCACCCCCGAGATCGGCTACGGCGGCATCGCCGGCACCAAGGCGGTTCTGGGCAAGCTCAACGAGTACCACGGGTTTCTTCCGCTGCCTGACGGCGAGTTCCGCCCCGGCGTCGGCAGCGTCGTACCGGTCGTGCCGAACCACGTGTGCCCGGTCGTCCTCGGCTTCGAGGAACTGATCGTCACCGACAGCACGGGCACGTCGCTGCAGCGCTGGCCGGTCGACGCCCGCGGATTCCTCAACTGACCGGCTTAGGGACAAGACCCCCGTGGCCGAGCCCGCGCCCCGACCGACCTCCCCCGTAAAGGAATGCCTGACATGAGACTCAACAACGTCACGGCCCTGGTGACAGGCGCCAGCAGTGGCATCGGACAGGCGGTGAGTTCCCACTTCCGCCGCGAGGGCGCGCGGCTGCTGCTCACCGGCCGCAAGGAGCGACTCGACGGCGCTCAGCCCGATGACCTGTACGTTCCCGGAGACCTCAACGACGAGGCGTTCGTCGAGCACATGGCCGAGCAGGCCGCCGAGTCGCTCGGAAGCGTTGACGTCGTCGTCCTCAACCACGGCCTCCAGGCGACCAGTTCGCTCACCGATATGCCCTACGACGACGCGAAGAACGTGCTCGAGAGCAACCTGCTCAGCGCGTTCCTGGTGATGAAGCACTTCGCGCCACTGATGCCCGAGACCGGCGGCTCGTTCGTCTGCGTCAGTTCGCGGCTGGGCATGGTCGGCATGTCCGGGCAGGTCCTGTATTCCGCCGCCAAGGGGGGCCTCATCATGCTCGCCAAGGGCGCGGCGATCGAATGGGCCCCGCGCAACATCCGTGTCAATGTCGTCGCTCCGGGCCTGACCGCCACCCCGATCATCGAAGCGGCGTTCCAGCGCAGGGCCGACCCCGAGGGCTACCGCCGCGAGCGCGAGAGCACGATCCCGCTCCAACGCCTGGCCACCCCTGAGGAGGTCGCTGACGCGGTGCTCTTCTTCGCGTCGTCGGAGTCGTCATACGTGACCGGATCGGTCCTGACCGTCGACGGTGGGTACACCGCCTTCTGAAACCCTGTTGGGGCATCAGCACCAGCATTGGTCTGAACGTCCCGTTCTCCCTCTCGCGTTCTACCTCCGGCGACCGCCGTTCGCGGCTTGCCCGAACGACCACGAGTCGAGCCGCATGCCCCGATCGCCGCACTCGAACTGCCCCACCCACAGTACGTCCCGCCAAGGACCGCATCCTCGCCACCCGGCCGACTGGACGCCACCGCGACGCGTCGTGCTGAGGACCGCCGCCACCCTGCGGGTCACCGCCTGTGACGGCTCCAGCCTCCCCACCGCCGTTCACCTGGCCTTCTGGCCGGCATCGCCCGGACAACAAAGTCGTCGGTGATGTCGATCCACGGCGAACACGCGCCCAGAAGCGACAACCGGCAACGCAAGATGCTCTGTCCGCGTTCGCCGCCCATCTTCGACGACGCCGACCTCGACCTCGCGGTCCGCGAAGCGCTGATCGCGAAGATACGGCTGGGCGGCCAGTCCTGTGTCGGCGCCAACCGGTTCCTGGTCCAGGAGGGAATCGCCGACGCGTTCGCCGACGCCATGGGCGAACGGATCGCCGCCACCAAGGTGGGGCCCCCGGACGGGGAGGACATCGAGCTCGGTCCGCTGGCCGACCACCGTGCGGTGGACAAGGTCCACCACCTCGTCGAGGACGCCGTGGCCCGTGGTGCCGTCGTCGTCGGCAAGGCGAACATCCCTGACGGGCCGGGCCACTATGCAGCCCCCACCGTGCTGGACCACGTCCCCGCCGACGCCGCGATCATGCACGAGGAGGTCTTCGGACCTGTCGCCGCGATCCACCGGTTCTCCACCGAGGCCGAGGCCCTCGCGGTGGCCAGCGACACCGAACACGGCCTCGCGTCGTACGTGATGACGTCTCACATCGACCGCGCCCGCCGGGTCGCCGCCCGTCTCCAGGCCGGAATGGTCGGCATCCACCGCGGCCTGGTCTCCGAGGTCGCGGCACCTTTCGGCGGGGTCAAGCAGTCCGGCCTGGGCCGCGAGGGCGGACCGGAAGGCCTCCACGAGTACCAGCAGCTCAAGTACCAGTCGATGCCCGGCTTCACCACCTGAGCAAGCCGGCACGTCGCCGGCCCGGCCGACCGGCGGATCTTCGACAGGAACGGTGGCGTGAAGCAGCTCCTCACCTGGTTCTCGTTCCAGTCGTACAACCACCTGGACCGCTGTATCCGCCACTACGCCTACCAGCTCCGCCTCGACACCATCACCACCGTTGACGCCGTTGCCGCAGGCGAGCCACAGCCCGGCAGCGACCACCGGTTCGTGGACCGTTGGCCAGGTGACCGGGGCACCTGAGTTCGCCGCGCGGGGGTCAGACGGCCGACGCCGACTTCTTCCGCGATGTGTGGCGCCCGCCCGTCACTTCCGCGCTGTCGTCCCGTGGGGAAGGGGCTCGACCGAGCGCAGGTGTTCCCTCAGCCACTGCTCGGTGTTGCTCACGTGCAGCAGTGCGGCGGCCTGGCTGAGGGCGGCGTCGCGGGTGGACAAAGCGTTGAAGATCGCCTCGTGCTCGGCGAGGGTACGGCCCGCGGCCTTGTCGTCGACCAGACCGCGCCAGATGCGGGCGCGCAGGGTGCGGCCGGAGATCCCTTCGAGGAGGGTGAGGAGGCTTTCGTTGCCCGTGGCCGAGACGACGGCGCGGTGGAAGGCGGCGTCGTGGGCGTTGAGCTGTTCGACGTCGTCGCGGGCCTCGCGCATGGCGTCCAGGTGCCGCTTCACCTCGGCCAGCTGTTCATCGGAGATCCGGGTGGCGGCAAGCGCCGTGGCGACCGGTTCGAGGAGCCGCCGTACCTCCATGAGGTCTTGCAGGGCGGCCGAGTCGCCCTGCAACAGCTCCACCGCCCCGCCGAGGCCCTCCAGGAGCAGGCTCGGTTGGAGGCTGGTCACATACGTGCCGTCGCCGCGCCGGACTTCCAGGACCCGAGCGACGGCCAGTGCCTTGACCGCTTCCCGGGCGAGGTTGCGGGACAGTCCCAGCTGGGCGGCCAGGTCCGGCTCCGGCGGGAGCTTCGAGCCCGGAGGCAGCGCACCGGTCCGGATCAGCTCACGGATCCGCTCGATGGCCTTGTCCGTCAGAGACACCGCGCATCCCTCCCCCCACCGTGCCCCGCGAGCACGTCCGACCTGATCAGCCCCTGAGCGCGGAGATCGTGCCAGAGACCGTCAGGGACGCGCTGATCTTGGAGTTTCACGTTCCGTATGACCTGATCCGGGGTCCGCATGCCGAGGGTGACGTTGATGATACTGGGATGCGTGTACGGGAAGGTGATCGCGGCGGCGGGCAGGGTGGTCCCGTGCCCCTTGCAGACCGCGGCGATCGCCCGGGCACGGGCGACCAGGTCCGGTGGGGCGTCCCGGTAGTCGTACTTCATGCCCTCGGCGGGCCGGTCTTGGGAGAGCAGTCCCGAGTTGAACACCCCGACCGCCACCACGCTCTTGCCCAGTTCCCGCGCGGCGGGCAGGACGTCGTCCAGCGCCGACTGGTCGAGGAGTGTGTAGCGCCCGGCGAGCATGACCACGTCGGCGGCGGTCTCGCGCAGGAAGCGGGCGAGCATCGCCGACTGGTTCATGCCGGCGCCGATCGCACCGATCACGCCCTGGTCGCGCAGTTCGGCGAGGGTGGGCATGGCCTCCTCGGCGGCCTGCCGCCAGTGGTCGTCGGGATCGTGCAGGTAGACGACGTCGAGGCGGTCCAGGCCGGTGCGCTCGAGCGTGTTCTCGATGGAGCGGAGTACGCCGTCGCGGCTGAAGTCCCACTGCCGGCGCAGGTCGTCGCGTACGACGAAGCCTTCGCTGTCGACGCCCTGTGGACGTTCGTTGGGGACGAGGAGCCGGCCGACCTTGGAGGAGATGACGTACGCGTCACGTGGGCGGCCTCGCAGGGCAGCGCCCAGCCGGCGCTCGGAGAGGCCGAGGCCGTAGTGCGGTGCGGTGTCGAAATACCGTAGGCCGGCCTCCCATGCCGCGTCGACGGCGGCGGTCGCGTCGTCGACCGGGGTGACGCGGTAGAGGTTGCCGATCACGGACGCCCCGAAGCCGAGCTCGGTGAGAGAGACGGAGGTGTTCTGAATCTTCCGTTGCTGCAAGGCGTGCTCCTGAGCTGTGGACAATGGGTCGCCGGTCAGCGTCTGACGTGGGCCGAGCCGCCCGCGATGAGTGCCTCGACCTCGGCGAGCGAGGCCATGGAGACGTCTCCGGGCGTGGTCATGGTGAGCGCGCCGTGGGCGGTGCCATAGGCCAGGGCGCGCTCCAGACCGACGCCGTCGAGCAGCCCGTGGATCAGGCCGGCGGCGAATCCGTCGCCGGAGCCGATACGGTCCAGCACCGCCAGGCCGGGCATGCGGGGGCCGGTGACGAAGCCATTGTCGGCGGACCAGGCGGCCGAGGACCAGTCGTTGACCCCGGCCGAGGGAACCCCGCGCAGAGTCGTCGCCAGTACCTTCGCGTCGGGCAGGAGGACGGCGACGCAGGCGAGTGCGTCGGGCACCTCGTCGGCACTGATCCGCACGTCGCCCGGATTCCTCCCGGCCAGGCCGAGGGCGCCCACCACGACGTCGGCGTGCCGGGCAAGCCGCAGATCGACCTCACGGGCGGCGTCGGCGCCGCCCCGGCCGGCCCACAGGCTGGGACGGTAGTTGGGGTCGTAGGAGACGGTGACCCCGTGACGGCGGGCCGCCGCCATCGCCTCGTCGGCGACGTCCACCGTGGTGTCTGACAGGCCCGCGAAGATACCGCCGGTGTGGAACCAGCGCACCCCGGCCGCGAACACGGGGTCCCAGTCGACGTCGCCTTTGCGCAGCTGGGAGACGGCGGTGTGGGCGCGGTCGCTGACGCCGAGCGCGCCGCGTATGCCGTAGCCGCGTTCGACGAAGTTGAGGCCGTTGCGGGCGGTGCGGCCGATGCCGTCGTCGGGCACCCAGCGGATCAGTGCCGTGTCGACGCCTCCCTGGAGGATCAGGTCCTCGACGAGTCGGCCCACCGCGTTGTCGGCGAGGGCGGTCACGACGGCGGTGCGCAGGCCGAAGCAGCGGCGCAGGCCTCGGACGACGTTGTACTCGCCGCCGCCCTCCCAGACCTGGAAGGCCCGGGTGGTGCGGATGCGTCCCTCGCCCGGGTCGAAGCGCAGCATCACCTCGCCGAGGGCCACCACGTCGATCACGCCCTGCTCCTCTCCACCGCGTCGGCGGTCAGCCGACGGATCTCGTCGTAGTCGCCCCGCCGAAGGTGGTCGGTGGTGGCCATCCAGCTGCCGCCGACAGCGAGGACCGCCGGGTGGGCGAGGTAGGCGGCCAGGCGGGAGGCGGCGATCCCGCCGGTCGGTACGAAGCGCACCCCGGGGAAGGGAGCCGCGAGCGCTCGCAGCGTCCGCAGGCCGCCGAGCGGCTCGGCGGGGAAGAGCTTCACGGTGTCGAGGCCCGCCTTCAGGGCCCGCATCAGCTCGGTCGCGGTGGCGACGCCGGGCACCACCGGCACCCCCAGCTCGCGGCACTTCGCGACGACCTCCTCGTCGAAGCCGGGGGAAACGACGAAGCGGGCTCCGGCCGCCACGGCCCGCTCCGCCTGCTCGGGCGTGAGGATTGTGCCGACGCCTACGGCCAGGCCACCGTGAGCGGCCATCTCCTTGAGCACCTGCTCGGCGTCGGGAGTGCGGAAGGTGACCTCGGCGCACCGGGCACCACCCTCCACGAGCGCGTCGGCCAGCGGGCCGGCGGTCGATACGCGCCGCACCGTGAGTACCGGCATCACGCGGGCGCCGTCGAGCACGGAGGCCGGGTCGGTTCCGCTCATCGGCCGAGCCATCCGCCGTCGACGGGCAGGACGACGCCGTGGACGTAGGCGGCGGCATCGGAGGCGAGGAACACCGTGACACCCGCCAGGTCCTCCGCGCCGCCCCAGCGTGCGGCCGGGATGCGGTCCAGGATCGCCTTGCTGCGCACCGGGTCGTCCCGCAGCGCCTGGGTGTTGTCGGTGGCGATGTAGCCGGGTGCGATGGCGTTGACGTTGACGCCGTGCGGGGCCCATTCGTTGGCGAGTGCCTTGGTCAGTCCGGCGATGCCGTGCTTGGCGGCCGTGTAGCCGGGGACGGTGATGCCGCCCTGGAAGCTGAGCAGCGACGCCGTGAAGATGACCTTGCCCTGGCCGCGGGCCACCATCGCCGCGCCGACCGCCCGGGTCAGCGCGAACTGGGCGTTGAGGTTGACGTGGAGCACCAACTCCCAGTCTGCGTCGCTGTGTTCGGCGGCCGGGGCGCGGCGGATCGTGCCCGCGTTGTTGACCAGGATGTCCACCGGCCGCTCCCGCCCGGCGAGGTCCGCGCCCAGGGCCCGTACCGCGTCCGGGTCGGCGAAGTCGGTGCGGATCGCCTCGAACGCACGGCCCGCGGCGCGGACCTCCTTCTCCACCGCGCTGCCGGACTCCTCCAGCGAGGCGCTGACGCCGATGACGTCCGCGCCGGCCCCGGCGAGCGCGCGGGCCATGGCCCGGCCGATGCCGCGCCGCGCTCCGGTGACGACGGCAAGTCTGCCGGTGAGGTCGAAGGCGGTCATACGGTGGCTCCCTGGGCGTCGTCGGTGCAGTCAGTGCAGTCGAGGAGAATCTTCATCACGTCGCCGCCGCCCTCCAGGGCCGCGAAGGCGGCGGGCGCCTGCGTGAGCGGCACGACCTCGCTGATCAGCCGGTCGGCCGGAATGGTGCCGTCGGCTACCAGGGCGACCGCCTTCTCGAAGTCGGAGCGGTCGTACAACCGGGCGCCGACGAGGGTGAGTTCGCGCCAGAAGAAGCGGTGCAGGTTGACCTCGCGGGGGCGGGGGTGAATGGCGACCAGGCACAGACGGCCGCGCACACCCAGCACATCGACCGCCGTGTCCACGCCGCCCGCCGCGCCCGACACCTCGAAGGCGACGTCCGCGCCCGCGTCACCGGTCCACTGCGTGACCAGCGCCGGCACGTCGACATCAGCCGGGTTCCACGCCGTCAGTCCCAACTCCTCGGCGAGCAGCCGACGGTGGGCGCTCAGCTCCACCACCCGGACCTCGGCGCCCGCGGCCCGCGCGACCAGCGCGATGAGGATGCCGACCGGGCCGCCGCCGACCACGACCACCTTCTCCCCTTCGGCGACCTCGGCCCGGCCCACGTCGTGCACCGCGACTGCCGTCGGCTCGACGAGCGCGGCCCGGTCAAGGGGAAGGGCGTCGGGCAGCCGGACGAGCGTCGAGGCGGGCACGATCCAGCGCTGCTGCATCGCACCCGGGGAGTCGATCCCGATGAAGTCCAGGTGCTGACAGACGTGCTGGTGGCCCGCGCGGCAGGCCGGGCAGCTGTCGTCCCAGCGCAGCGGCATCACGGTCACCGCGTCACCGGGCTGCCAGCCCTCCACCTCGGGGCCGACGCGGACGACCCGGCCGGACATCTCGTGTCCCAGGACGGCGGGTGCGGCGACCCGGGCGTCCATGTCGCCGTGGAAGATGTGCAGATCGGTGCCGCAGATGCCGACATAGGCGGGGGCAAGCTCCACCTCACCGGGACCGGGAACGGAGGGCGTGGCGGGAGCCGTGTCCAGGGTGCGGGCGGATGTGTAACGGACGGCGAGTGTCATCGTGTCGTCAGGGTCCCTTCAGCGCGGACGCCGATGGTCAGCAGCAGGTTGGCGTAGGTACGGGTGTCGGCGGTGACGATGGCGAGGGCCAGGTCGGGCGAGCGTGCGGCGTCGTAGAACTCGAAGCGGCCGAGCGTGTCGACCGGAACGGGGGCCAGCATCGAGCGGTACTCGGCGATGGCGGGCGGTTCCGCTTCGCCCTCCGGGGGCACCATCACGTGGGCCGACTCGACGGGCAGGGCGCGTATCAGGACGTCGAGGACGGTGGTGACGTCGAGCAGGCCGGGTGCCAGGTTGAGGTGGACGGTTCTGGCGCGCTCGCCGGTGGCGGTGCTCGCGGGGTAGTGGCCGTCGGCGAGCAGCACACGGGCGCCGTGGCCGGCTCCGGCCAGCGATTCGAGGATGCCGGGGTGCAGCAGTTCCGTCAGGAGCACGGTGTCCCCTCCTTCGTGGGGGCGGGGGTCAGGCGGTAGAAGGCGGTCGCGGTGCCGGCGAGCACCGCGTGGAGCTCGGTGGCGGAGCAGCCGTCCAGGAGTTCCTCGACGGTGGCGGCCAAGCGGTTCCAGCCGCCGGCGAGGATGCAGACCGGCCAGTCGGAGCCGAACATCAGCCGGTCGGGGCCGAAGGCGGAGAGCAGGACGTCCCATACCGGGCGGATGTCGTCGACCGTCCACTTCTCGTGGTCGGCCTCCGTGACGAGACCCGACACCTTGCAGCGGACCTGGGGATACCGGGCCAGTGCCCGCAACTGCTGTGCCCAGTCGGTCAGTTCCCGCCGCGCGATGGGCGGCTTGCCGGCATGGTCCAGGACGAGCGGCAGCTCGGGGAGCCGTTCCGCGAGGCGGATCGCCTGCGGCAGCTGGTGGCTGCGGATCAGCACGTCGTATCCGAGCCCGCGCTCGCCGACCGCTCTCAACCCCCGCTCGACGTCCGGCCGTTGGAGCCAGTGCGGGTCCGACTCGCCCTGCACGACGTGCCGTACGGCCCGCAGGTACCGGCCCGCGCGCCCGGGCCGCAGGTCGTCGAGTACGTCGCCGATCGCGGGGGACGTCAGGTCCGCCCAGCCGACGACGGCGCCGATCAGCGGGTCGCTGTCGGCCAGGGCGAGGAGATCGCGTGTCTCGGGCACGGACGCGACGCACTGGACGACCACCGTGCTGGTCAGTCGCCGTCCGGCGATCGGCCGGGTCGCGGCCGATCGCAGGGCGTGTGAGCTGAAGTTGCGGCGGATCGGCTCGTGGCCCGGTTCGTCCAGCCAGGGCTGCGGCCGGGTGCCCAGGTCCCACACATGGTGGTGGGCGTCGACGAGGGCCTGGACGTCAGACACGAGCGGCCCAGACGGGGCCGTCGGGGTAGGTGTACTCCTTGAGGGATTCGGGGTGCATCTGTGCGCTCAGTCCCGGCAGCGTCGGTGGGAGATAGTGGCCGTCGACGATGCGCACCGGGTCGACGAAGTGCTCGTGCAGGTGGTCGACGTACTCGATGACGCGGTCCGCGGTCGTGCCGGAGACGGCGACGTAGTCGAACATCGACAGGTGCTGGACCATCTCGCACAGGCCGACCCCGCCGGCGTGCGGGCAGACCGGCACGCCGAACTTCGCGGCGAGGAGCAGGATCGCGATGTTCTCGTTGACGCCGCCGACCCGGGCGGAGTCGATCTGCACGATGTCGATCGCGCCGGCCTGGAGGAGCTGCTTGAAGACGACCCGGTTGGCGATGTGCTCGCCGGTGGCGACCTTGATGGGGCTGACGGCCTTGCGTACGGCGGCGTGGCCGAGGATGTCGTCGGGTGAGGTGGGCTCCTCGATCCAGTACGGCCGGTAGGGGGCCAGGGCGCTCATCCAGTCGATCGCGGGCTGGACGTCCCATCTCTGGTTGGCGTCCACCGCGATGCGGATGGAGTCGCCGACGGTCTCGCGGGCCGTGCGCATGCGCCGTACGTCGTCCTCCAGGTCCGCGCCCACCTTCAGCTTGATCTGGGTGAAGCCGTCGGCGACGGCCTCGCGCGCCAGACGGGCCAGCTTCTCGTCGGAGTAGCCGAGCCAGCCGGGGGTGGTGGTGTAGGCGGGGTAGCCCTCGTCGATCAGGTGGCCGATGCGCTGTGCGCGGCCCGGCTCGGCGCGGCGCAGGATTTCCAGGGCCTCCTCGGGGGTGAGGGCGTCGCTGAGCCAGCGGAAGTCGACCTGGCCGACCAGGTCCTCGGGCGACATCTCGCCGAGGAAGCGCCACACGGGCTTGCCGGCGCGCTTGGCGGCGAGGTCCCAGGCGGCGTTCACGACGGCGCCGGTGGCCATGTGGATGGCGCCCTTCTCCGGGCCCAGCCAGCGCAATTGGGGATCGTGCACGAGGGAGCGGGAGAACGCGCCCAGGTCGGCGCAGACCTCCTCGACGGACAGGCCCACCACGTGCGGGGCCAGGGCCGCGATGGCGGCCGCCTGCACGTCGTTGCCCCGTCCGGTGGTGAAGGCGAGAGCGTGGCCCTCCAGTCCGTCGCCGGCGTCGGTGCGCAGGACGACGTACGCGGCGGAGTAGTCGGGTTCGGGGTTCATGGCGTCCGAGCCGTCGAGGTGTTCGGAGGTGGGGAACCGCACGTCCAGAACGTCCAGAGCGGTGATGCGGGCGGATGAGGGCACGGTGGAGGACATGGCGGCAACTCCTCTGGGAGGCAAGGGGGTATCGCTCGCTCCCCTTGCGACGAGACGTGAACGCGGCGGAGGTCGGGCGGCGGGCGACGGCCGCCCGGGTCACTCCTGGACCTTGCCGCCGGTGATGCGGGAGATGGCGAGGGCGCCCAGGATGATCAGGCCGTTGAGGGCGCCGATCCACTGGGCGGGGACGCCGCCGAGCGTGAGGACGTTCTGAATCATGAAGAGCAGGAGGATGCCGCAGAAGGCGCCGAACATGCTGCCCTTGCCGCCGTTGAGGCTGATCCCGCCGATGACGGCGGCGGCGAAGACGGTGAAGATGTACCCGTTGCCCTGGGCCGAGGCCACCGAGGCAAGGCGTCCGGACAGCATCAGTCCGGCGAGGGCGGCGAGCACGCTGCCGGTGACGATGACGATCCACAGCACCCGGTCGGTGCGGATGCCGCCCGCCTTCGCGGCGTCGACGTTGCCGCCGATGGCGTACAGCGAACGGCCGAAGCTGGTCCAGCCGAGCACCACGATCGCGACGGCGAACAGGACCAGGCAGATCCAGATCGAGGCGGGCATCCCGAACCACTGTGCGGTGCCGAGGTAGAGCATCGACTCGGGCAGCTGGAAGAAAGTCTGGCCGCCGGAGATACCGGTGAGGACACCGCGCAGCACGATCAGCATGCCGAGGGTGACGATGAAGCCGTTGAGACCGAAGCGGATGATCAGCAGGGAGTTGATCGCGCCGACGAGCGCGCCCACGGCGAGGGTGACGGGGATGGCCCACGCGCCGGAGAGCAGTCCGAGTCCGTGGCCCGCGCCGACCGGGACCACCAGCCAGGCCGCGACGCCGGGCGCGAGACCCATGGTGGACTCCAGCGACAGGTCCATCTTCTTGACGATCAGGACCATCGTCTGGGCGAGGACCAGCAGAGCCATCTCGGACATGGTCTGGAGGACGTTGACGAGGTTGTCGGCCTGTAGGAAGACCGGGTTGACGATCTGTCCGACGATCGCGATGACCACGATGGCCGGGACAAGCGCGAGGTCGCGCAGGCGGGCCAGGGGTATCCGGCCGCCGAGCAGAGCGATTCGCTTGGGGCCGGCCGCTT
Source organism: Streptomyces sp. NPDC002328 (assembly GCF_042890065.1). Classification (NCBI taxonomy): domain Bacteria; kingdom Bacillati; phylum Actinomycetota; class Actinomycetes; order Kitasatosporales; family Streptomycetaceae; genus Streptomyces; species Streptomyces sp. NPDC002328. Next base: position 48,167 of record NZ_JBIARQ010000023.1, read on the forward strand.
CCGTCTCGAGGGTGGGCGTGTCCGCGAGGGCGGTTTCAGGCATCGAGGTCCACTCCTTCCATCGCGGCCACGAGGTCGTGGTCGTGCCAGCCGCGGGCGATCTCTGAGGTCACACGGCCCTGGAACATCACCAGGACCCGGTCGCACATGCGCAGGTCGTCGAGTTCGTCGGAGGCGATGAGCACGCCGGTGCCGGTCTGCGCGGTCTCCTCGACCTTGCCGAGGAGGAACTCCTTGGAGCGCACGTCCACGCCCGCTGTCGGGTTGATCAGCACCAGCAGCCGGGGGTCGTCGGCCAGGGCCCGCGCCATGACGACCTTCTGCTGGTTGCCTCCGGACAAGGCGGAGACGGGCAGTTCGGGACCGGGAGTCTTGATCGCCAGGTGCTCGATCATGCCCTCGGCAAGCCGGTCCCGGCGGCCACGGCTCAGGAACCCGCCCTGGCCCAGCCGCTTGGGCACCGACAGGGTGGCGTTGTCCGCGATCGACATGTCGGGAACGAAGCCCTGGTGGTGCCGGTCCTGGGGGACGAACCCGGCGCCGGCGGCAAGCGCCGCGGGCACACTGCCGGGCCGGGGCCGCCTGCCGGCGATCTCCACCTCGCCCGCCGTTGCCGCCCGCAGCCCCACGACGGTCTCGGCGACCTCGGTCCGCCCGCTGCCGGCGGCCCCCGCGAGGCCGACGATCTCCCCGGCGCCCACCTGGAAGCTGACATCACCGTAGGTGGCGCCACTGTCCAGCGCGCGCACGGACAGCGCGGGCGTGACGGTGGTGTCGTGGGAACTCGACCGCTCCCGCAGCCGGTCGATCGCCGCCTCGCCGGTCATCGCCGCGACCAGCTCGGTGCGGGGCAGTTCCGCGACCGGGGCGGTCACGATGTGCCGGGCATCCCGGAACACCGTCACCATGTCGCAGATCTCGTAGACCTCCTTCAGATGGTGGCTGATGAAGAGGAAGGTCACGCCCTGGCGCTGCAGGTCGCGGATCCGGTCGAAGAGGCGGTTGATGGCCGCCCCGTCGAGCTGGGCGGTCGGCTCGTCGAGGATGATGAACCGGGCACCGAAGGACAGCGCCCGCGCGATCTCCACGAACTGCCGCTGCTCCACGCTCAGATCCCCGGCCGGGGTCTGCGGATCGACGTCCACCGACCACATCGACAGCAACTCCTGCGCCCGTCGGCGCACACCCTGCCAGCTGATCAGGCGGCTGCGGCCACGGTCGTGCCGGTTCAGGAAGAGGTTCTCGGCCACGGTCAGCGTGGGAATGATCGTCGACTTCTGGTAGACGCAGGCCACGCGCTGTCGCCAGGCGTCGCGGTCCGCGAGTCGTGGTGCAGGGCTGCCGCCGAAGGTGACCGTTCCCTCGTCGGGGGCCTGAAGGCCGGTGAGGACCGACACGAGCGTCGACTTGCCGGCTCCGTTGCGGCCCACGAGCGCGTGGGTCTCACCGGGCCCGATGGTGATCCGGGCGCCATCGAGGGCCACCGTCGGACCGAATCGTTTGACTATGCCCGCCGCCTCGACGACGGGCGGGTCCGAGGGTGCCCGTCCGTCGTCCGCCTGGGCGGGCGCGGGGGTGGCTGCTCGCTCCCCGTCACTCATCTCAACCGCCTTGTGCTGGATATCCGTTGGGTTCCTGGTAAAGGGATGTCAGCCGAGGTTGTTGCCCCACAGCGACTTGTCGTCACTCTTGACGCTGGGCACGCCGCCGTAGGTGCCGCCGTCGGCGGTGACCAGCGGGGCGGAGAGCTGGTCCTCGAGCAGGCCGTCGCGGACCTGGATGATCGTGCTGTCATGGTCCGTCTTGCCAGGCTTGAAGGTCTCCCCCTCGATCGCTGCCTTCAGGTAGTACAGGGCGTACTTGGCGTAGAGGTCGGCCGGCTGGGAGACCGTGGCGTCGATCTTCCCGGCGGCTATGTCCTTCAGCTCCTCGGGGATGCCGTCGTTGGACACGACGAACACGTGTTTCTTGTCCTTCGGGTCCACCAACAGACCCTTCTGCTTCAGGACTTGCAGCGTGCCGGACAGGGCGAAGCTGGACTGCATGTAGACGCCCTTGATGTCCGGGTGCTGAGTCAGTCGCGTCTGGAGCTTCTGCGCGGCGACGGCGCCGTCCCAGTTGGTGGCCTCGCCGAACACCTTGATGTCCGGATAGTTCTTCTTCATGCAGTCGTTGAACGCCTCGGTGCGGTCACGGCCGTTGATGGAGTCCAGGCCGCCCTGCAGCATCACCACCTTGCCCTTGCCGCCGAGCTTGGTCCCGAGGTACTGGCAGGCCTTTTCGCCGTAGGCACGGTTGTCGGCGCGCACGACCATGAACACCTTGCCCGTGTCGGGGCGGGTGTCGACGGTGACGACCGGGATCTTCTTCGCCTCCAACTGCGCCAGGGTCGGGGCGATGGCGGCGGTGTCCTGCGGCGCCATCGCCAGACCCTTGACGCCCTGGCTGATGAACGTCTGCGCGTTGGCAGTGAGCTTGGCGACGTCGTTCTGCGAGTTGGTGGTCTTCAGGTCCAGCCCCAGCTCCTTGGCGTACTGGGGCGTGTACTTGATGTACGAGTTCCAGAAGTCGGTGTCGGAGCGCGGGTAGTCGACGCCTACGAGGGGCATGCCACTCGACGACGTCGACGTGGCGGAGCCGCTGCACGCGCTGAGCAACGCCAGTGCGGACAGGGTGGATACGGCGGAACGGAGGGCGGTTCTGAATCTCATCGGTGCTTCCTCGCGCCGGTCCCGTAGCGGGAGATGTTTCGCCTCGACGACATCTGCATATCGCCGTGCAATAGAGATGGGATGTTTATAGACCCGCTCCCGATGCACTGTCTAGCTTCCCGTTCGGCCTATCACAAAGTACCAGTTCAACGGGCACTTAGTGGCTGAGAGGTGACGCGCTAGAACGAGATCCATCCCATCAATCCTCGCCGCCGGATGGACGCAATCAGCCATGAGCTCCTGACAGACATGCCATGTCTGGCAGTCGACAATCGCAACGAACAGGTCAGATAGGGGCGAATTACCTGACTGCCCGATACTTTTCATCCCTGCACGCCGGTTGACATCCCACGGAGACATGGCAGACCTTCATCTCCATGTCGAGTTCGTTCAACAGACGCCACTTCCTGGCCGGTGCCACCTGCGTCGCCACCGCGGCCGTTGCCGGAGGTGTGTTCGGTGCCGGCATCGCCCAGGCGGCGCCCAGCACCTACACACCGGACTGGAACTCCGTCGACCAGCACCCGCCGGCCCCGGAGTGGTTCCAGGACGCCAAGTTCGGCGTCTACTTCCACTGGGGCGTCTTCAGCGTCCCCGCCTATGGCAACGAGTGGTACCCGCGGAACATGTACGAGGCAGGCAACAACGCCAACCAGCACCACATCGCGACCTACGGGCAGCCGTCGGCATGGCCCTACCACAACTTCATCAACGGCGCTCAGGACCTGGCGGGCAACTTCGTACAGTTCGCGCCGAAGCTGAAGTCGGCCGGCGGGAAGTTCGACCCCGACGAATGGGTGCAGCTGTTCGTCGACGCCGGCGCCAGGTTCGCCGGCCCGGTCGCCGAGCACCATGACGGCTTCTCCATGTGGGACAGCCAGGTCAACGAGTGGAACTCGGTGAAGAAGGGCCCGGGCCTCGACCTGTTGAAGCTCTTCTCCACGGCCATCCGCGCGAAGGGCCTCAAGCTGCTGGTGGCCATGCACCACGCGTACAACTTCACCGGCTTCTACGAACACGCCCCCGCCCAGACGGACCCGAGCCTCAAGAAGCTCTACGGGCAGCTGGGGCCGACCGCGGAGAACCAGCTCTGGTACGACAAGCTCAAGGAGGTCATCGACCGCGCCCAGCCCGACATCCTGTGGCAGGACTTCAACCTGACCGCCGTCAACGAACAACAGCGCCTCAACTTCCTCGCGTACTACTACAACCAGGCCGACAGCTGGGGCCGTGAGGTCGTCGCCACGTACAAGGACGGCATGAACGGCAAGGGCGAGGTCTTCGACTACGAGCGCGGCGGCCCGGCCGACCTCACCACCCCGTACTGGCTGACCGACGACAGCATCTCCAGCAGCAGCTGGTGCTACACGCAGGGCATCGGCTACTACACCATCCAGCAGATGCTGCACTCGTTCATCGACCGGGTCAGCAAGAACGGCAACGTGCTGCTGAACATCGCGCCGATGGCCGACGGCACCGTCCCCCAGGCGCAGAAGGACATCCTGCTCGGTATCGGAGACCACCTGAAGCGCTTCGGCGAGTCGGTGTACGCGACTCGAGCCTGGACCGCGTACGGCGAGGGCCCGACGAAAATGGGGGGCGGCTCGTTCACCACTCCGCACGCCGGCACGCCGCAGGACATCCGCTTCACTCGCAACAAGGCCAACACCGTCCTGTACGCCACCGTCCTGGGCTGGCCCGGCAGCTCACTGACGATCAAAACCCTCGGCTCGGACCGGATCAACCTCTCGTCGCTGTCCTCGGTGAAGCTCCTCGGCACTACCGCCGGCACCTACATCGACCTGCCCGCACCGACCCAGAACTCCTCCGGCCTCACGGTCACTCTGCCCTCCTCGGCGCCGTACAGCGCGAACGCCTACGTCCTGAAGCTGGCCTTCTCCGGCACGATCCCGGCGCTGCGGCCGCTCGCAGGAGCCGTCGCCTTCACGGACGTCAACTACACCGGTAACGCCGGCGTGTTCGCCGTCGGCGACTACACCGCGGCCGACCTGACCGCGGCCGGACTGGGCGCGGGCACGCTCTCCTCCCTGCGGCCGGCCCCCGGTTACCAGGTGATCGGCTACTCCGGAGACAACTTCACCGGCACCTCCTGGACCTTCACCGCCGACAACCCCGACCTGCGGGTCACCGGCAACAACGACCGGATCACCTCGCTGAGGGTCCAGTTCAACCCGGCGACGCACTTCCGGGTCACCAACGCAACCAACGGACTTGCCCTGGACAGCGGCGGCAATGTGGCCTCCGGGGCGAACCTCAAGCAGTGGACGTGGGACGGCAGTTCCAACCTGCAGTGGCAGGCGGAGGCGGTCGGGGGCGGCTACTACCGGCTGGTCAACCGCACGAACGGCATGGTCGCCGACGGCTGGGGCGCCACCTCCGACGGCTCTCCCGCCCGACAGGCTCCCTGGAACGGCGGCACCAACCAGCAGTGGAAGATCACCCACAGAGGCGGCGACCGCTACTCGATCGCCAACCGCACCACCGGCCTGGCCCTCGACGGCGGCGGCAACGTCGGCTCGGGCTCCGTCACCAAGCAGTGGACGTACGGCAGCAGCACCAACCTGCTGTGGACCTTCACGGCCCTCTGATCCTTGTTCCCCGGACCCCCGCCGCCGCCCGGTTTCCGTTCCGAGTCGACCGGGCGGCGGTGGGTCACCACGGCGGTGAGTCACCACTGAGAACGCCTGACCGTCATCTGGATCGCGCTGCGGCCGAACGTCGTACAACCCACCGGGGTCCGGTTCGCCCGGCACTGACCCCGCCCTCCGCCCGCGCACCTCGCCCGCGGGACCGACGGGACGTCCGGACGGACGCCGAGCTGCCCACAGTCACGGCGTCCGTGCCGGATACGGAGAGAACGGAGAGCAGGACGAGTGCGCACGCCGGGCCGAGTACGGTCCAGGGCGCCAGCTCGACGTACGGCTGGTTCTCCGACAGCAGGCGGCCCCATTCGGCGGTGGGCGGCTGCTCGCCCAGACCGAGAAAGCCGAGGGAGGCCAGTACGAGGACCGTGGTGGGCAGGCGCAGCAGGGCGTTGCGCAGGACACCCGGCAGTACGGCGGGCAGCAGGTGGTGGCGGAGGAGATAGCCGGGGCCTGCGCCGAAGGAGACGGACGCGAGCATGTGGCCGCTGGCGCGCTCCTGTTCCAGCAACGCCGCGGCCTGGGCTGCGTAGGGCGTCCAGCCGACCATGCAGACCGCGAGGGCGGCACCCGAGGCGGACGGGCCGGTCACCGCGGTGGTCAGCAGTCCGGCGAGGACCGCCGGCATCGTCGACACCACTTCCGTGAGCCCCGCGCCGGCCTGCGCCGCCATGCCGAGCAACAGGCCGGTGAGCGTGCACACCGCGGTCACCGCGAGGGCCACGCCCACCGTGCGCAGCGCGCCGTGGCCGAGGCGGGCCAACAGATCGCGGCCGAGCGCGTCCGTGCCCAACGGGTGTGCGGCCGAGGGCGGGAGCAGTCGGGCCGCCGTGTCCACATGGAGCGGATCGCGGAGCAGTCCGGCGGTGACCAGCGCGAACAGTGCGAGGGCACAGGCGACGGCGGCCCAGCGGGTGAAGCGACCGCGGGAAGCGCCCGGTGCGTGCAGGGCGGGAAGGGCGCCGTCCCGTAGGGCCGGGCCGAGCAGTGCGCGGCGCAGGGCCCGGACGAGGAGGCCGGCGACGACGCCGAGCAGAATGAGGGCCAGGGTCGCGGTCTGCAAGGGTGGCAGGTCCTGCGCGATGGCGGCGTCCAGGGCGAGGCGGCCGAGCCCGGGAATGTTGAAGATCTTCTCCACCGCGACGGCACCACCGACCAGGGCCACGACGGTCGCCAGGAATTGTGGGAGCACCCCGGCCAGCGCGCGCCGCAGCGCATGCCGGGCCACGCGGCCGGGCGCGAAGCCGTAGGCGTGCCAGGTCCGGGCCCACGGCTCGTTGAAGGCGGCGGGCAGCGACTGGTCGAGCAGAGCGCCGATCATCGCCCCGGACGGAACACCGAGGGCGAGCGCGGGCAGGACCATAGACGCCGGTCCCTCCCATCCGCTGGACGGGAACCAGCCCAGCCACACCCCGCACACGGTGGCGAGGAGAGCGGCGAGCAGGAACTTGGGCAGCGCGGCGAGGACGGCGACCCCGATGGCGCCTCTCCTTTGGTGCAGCCGTCGCCGGGAGCCGAGGTAAACGGTGCGGGCGCTGACCAGTGCCGCGACCGCGATGGTGACGACGAGCGCCCCGAGCATCAGCGTGAAGGAGACCGCGAAGGCACCTGTCACCTGCGGCAGCACCGCCTCGCCCGACACCCAGGAGGTGCCCGCGTCGCCCCGCGGCAGCCCGCCCAGCCAGTGCGCGAGATGCGCGAACGGCCCTTCGTCCAGACCCAGTTGCTCCCGAACCGCGGCCAACTGCTCCGGAGTCGGGTCCTGGTCGGCGGAACGGGCCCGCAGGACCGTCAGGGCGGGGTCGTTGCCGGACAGCCAGGGCAGCATGGCCACGGCCGTCAGCAGCGCGGTCCCGGCGGCGAGGCGGCCGAGGCCCGCCCGCCACCGGGACGGGCCGGCCTCGGTACCGACCGACGTGACGCTCACCGGCCGCTACTTCAGGTGGGTGTCGACGTCGATCAGGGAGCGCTCGCGAGGGTCGAGGAGCACACCCTCGACATCGGTGGCGATGCCCTGGACGACCTTCTCGTGGACGAGAGGCACGAGAGCGTCGGTGCGCAGGATCTCGGCTTCGGCCGCCATGATCTTCTGCTGCCGCTTCGTCACATTGCCTTCCACGGCCGCGGACCTGATGGCCTGGTCCACCTCGGGGTCTTTCAGACGGGCGATGTTGTACACGCCGTCGCTCGTGTAGTCACTCGTCAGGTAGGCGACCGCGTCGCCGGTGTCGAGGAGCGTCACCCGGGAGAAGACGAGGGCGTCGTACTTGCCGGCGAGGAGGTCGGCCTCCATCTGCGTGTACTCGCGGACGTCCTGCTTCACGGTGAACCCGGCCTGCTCCAGTTGCTGCTGAAGGACGGTGGCGGCCTCGGGCAGTTCGGCGCGGTTGGTGTAAGTGGCCAGGCGCAGGGTCTTGCCCTTCGTCTCGGCCTTGACCTGCGCGGGTGTCGCGGCCTGGGCGCGGCCGGTGACCTCGAGGCGCTTGTCGGCGGCCCAGGGCACGGCGGGCCCGAAGAGGCCCTGTGCGGGGTCGGCGTACCCGCCGAAGACCGAGTCGACGAGCGCGGAGCCGTCCACGGCCTCACGAGCGGCCGCGCGCAGCGATGGATCGGTGAACAGGCCGCTGCCGGTGTTGAGGACGAGACTGTCGGTCCGTACCGACGGCACTTCATGCCGAGTTTTCGCGTCCAACAGTTTCGCCTGGGCGGTGGGTATCCACTCGGCGATGTCGACGTCGCCGCCGCGCAGGGCGTTGGCGCGGGCGGTGCCGTCGGCTATCCAGGTGATGTCGATGCCGGGGGCCTTGGCCTTGCCGCCCCAGTAGCCGTCGTAGCGGTCGAGGGCCGCCTTGGACTTGCCGGCCAGCTTCGTGAGCTTGAAGGGGCCCGTTCCGGTGCCGACCGGGCTGGCGGCGCCGTCCTTGCCGTACGCCTTGTCGGAGAGGATGGCCAGCGCCGGGCTGGCCAGGCGCAGCGGGAGCACCGGGTCGGCGGCCTTGGTGCTGATGGTGACGGTGTCGGCGTCGTCGGCCTTCGCGGTGAGGGTGACATCGCTGAGGACGCGAGGCTTGGGCGTTGCGGCGTCCGCGTGGTCGAGGGCCTTGACCACGGACTCGGCGGTGACCTTATGGCCGTCCTGGAAGGTGGCCTCGCGCAACTCGAAGGTCCAGGTGGTGGGGTTGACCTGCTTCCAGGACTTCGCCAGCGCGGGCGCGGCGGCGCCGTTCCCGTCCAGGGCAGTGAGGCCTTCGGCCACGGAGAGCTTGCTCAGCACGGTGGCGTCGTTGCTGTAGGGGGACAGCGCCTGCGCCGGCGGCACCGCGAGCGCGATCCTCAGCCGCCCGCCCGGCCCGCCTTCCGCGCCCGAACCGGAGCCCGGTTCGCTCGCCACGAAACATCCGGCCAGCAGCGGGGTGAGGGCCAGCGTCAAGAGGAGACCTCGGGGGGGCGTACGCATGGGTGTCCTGTCGTGCGAGAGGGGTGGCCTGAATCCCGGCACGCCAGAAAGAGCGAGGGGAACCCAGCCAGCATATAAGGCATGCCTAACTTGATCTAACCCCGGTAAGTGAATTCTCAACCAATGAGATCGAGTACGAGGTCACGCCATCCGCGACCGATGGCTTTACCGTGACGCGACCGGGCTCACCCTCGCGACGAGGGCGGGCGGGGCCTGTTCCTCGTCGCCCAGTTCACGCAGCGCTGGGGCACCTGCTACGTGCCCCGCGGCAAGGTGATCTGGACCGAGCAGTCGCTCCACAGCACGTCGGCAGAACCCGACGCAGACATGGCCGAAGCGCTGTTGGGCCGATGGAGCGATGCGGACCGGTGATCACCGTGCCGCGCGGTCAGGCCCTGGCATGACCGGCGCCCGCCGTGCGGCTCAGAACGCCGTGCAGCCTCCGTCCACGGGCAGGACGGCACCGGTGACATACGACGACTCCGGGCAGGCGAGGAAGAGTGTGGCGAGCCTGCGGAGCAGGATGGACTCCTCTCCGACGCGCTGGTAGGCAGCAGGGTCGGGGCGTCGCTGGAACGAGGCCTCGATGATCGGCGTCATGATCAGACCGGGCGCCACGATGGCGGCGCCGCGCGCGAGCGCGATGAGGCCGCCCTTGGCGGCGGAGTACAAGGTCTGGTTCGGCATGCCGACCATGCCGAGGCGAGAGCTGACGCACACCATCGCCGCTCCCGACTCGGGGGCCAGCGGCATCAGGTGCTTCATGACCAGGAACGCGCTCAGCAGGTTGCTGTGGAGAGGTCGCCCGCGAGGTAGAGATCGTCGCGGCGGAAGTGGGAGGCGACCGCCTGGCCGATCCCGCTCGATGCTCCGGTGATCACGGCGTTCACGTCCCGCAGTCTCATGTTCGTTCCTCTTCAGTGGTGGACAGGCCAGTACCGGTACCGGCGGCCGTCAGGCCAGCACCTGGCCGCTGCCGGCGAGGACCTCGGGGCGGAGCAGGGCGGTGAGGGTCTCGGCGGGCAACAGGCCCTTCTCCAGGACGAGTTCGGCGACACCGCGGCCGGTGGCGAGGGCCTCCTTGGCGATGTCGGTGGCCGCCGTGTAGCCGATGTGCGGGTTGAGGGCGGTGACCAGGCCGATGGAGTTCTCGACCGTCGTGCGCAGCACCTCGGTGTTGGCGGTGATGCCGGACACGCAGCGCTCGGCGAGGGTCAGGCAGGCCGCGCGCAGATGCGTGATCGACTCCGACAGGGAGTGCAGGATGATCGGCTCGAAGGCGTTGAGCTGGAGCTGACCGGCCTCGGCGGCCATGGTGATGGCGACGTCGTTGCCGATCACCTCGAAGGCGACCTGGTTGACGACCTCCGGGATCACCGGGTTGACCTTGCCGGGCATGATGGACGAACCGGCCTGCACCGGCGGCAGGTTGATCTCGCCGAGACCCGCGCGCGGACCGGAGGACAGCAGGCGCAGGTCGTTGCAGCTCTTGGACAGCTTGACGGCGATCCGCTTGAGCACGGCCGACATCTGCACGAACGCCCCGCAGTCCTGGGTCGCCTCGACCAGGTTGGCGGCCGTGACCAGCTGGAGCCCGGTGATCCCGGCGAGGTGGCGGCGGGCCGACTCCGCGTACCCGACGGGGGCGTTGAGGCCGGTGCCGATGGCCGTGGCACCCAGGTTGATCTCATGGATCAACTCCACCGCTTCCGCGAGCCGGCTGCGGTCCTCCTCGATCATGACGGCGTATGCGGAGAACTCCTGCCCGAGCGTCATCGGCACCGCGTCCTGCAACTGCGTGCGGCCCATCTTCAGCACGTCACGGAACTCGACGGCCTTACGGGCGAACGCGTCCTGAAGTACGGCCATCGCCTTGAGCAGCCCGCGCACCGCGAACACCGTCGCGACCTTCACGGCGGTCGGGTAGACGTCGTTCGTCGACTGCCCGAGGTTGACGTCCTCGTTGGGGTGCAGGAACCCGTACTGCCCCTTCTCGTGCCCGAGCAGCTCCAACGCCCGGTTGGCCACGACCTCGTTGGCGTTCATGTTGGTCGAGGTGCCGGCTCCGCCCTGAATGACGTCGACGACGAACTGGTCGTGCAGCTTGCCGGACCGGATCTCACGGCACGCGGCGACGATCGCGGCCGCCTTCTCCGCCGCCAGCAGCCCGAGCTCCTCGTTGGCGAGGGCGGCGGCCTCCTTGACGGCGGCCAGGGCATCGATCAGGTGCGGGTACGCGGAGATCGGCGTCCCCGTGATCGGGAAGTTCTCCGTGGCGCGCAGCGTGTGCACACCCCAGTACGCCTCGGCGGGAACATCCCGATCGCCCAGAAGATCATGCTCACTGCGGGTGACTGGGGTCATGGGGCTGGGGCCCTCTCTCGGGAGGCATGGTGGGAGGCCTTCCGCGCCGCTGCACGGAAGGCCCCCGCGGTGTCACCGGTGTCGTACCTGCTCAGAGCAGGCGATCCTTCGCCTTGTAATAGGCGCCGCCGAACGGCAGGAACCAGGGAGTGCCGTTGTAGAAGGGAACGGGCACCTTCGGGAAGCCGAAGCCGCGCAGCGGGTTGGCCTCCGGCTTGCCGTCCATCATCTCGGCGACCGCGCGGCCCATGTAGGTGGCCATCTGGACGCCGTGGCCGCAGTAACCCATGGAGTAGTACAGGCCGTTCACCTCGCCCGCATGCGGAATGCGGTCCCAGGAGAAGCCGACCATGCCGCCCCACACGTAGTCGATGCGCACCCCCGCCAGCTGCGGGAAGATCTCCGTCATCTCCCGCTTGAGGATGTCACCGCTCTTGACGTCGGACGCCGGATTGGACGGGGCGAAGCGGGCCCGGCCACCGAAGGCGAGGCGGTTGTCGGGGGTGAGGCGGACGTAGTGGCCGACGTTCTTGTGGGCGACCAGCAGGCGGCCGTTCGGGATGAGCTCCTTGGCGCGCTCCTCCCCCAGCGGCTCGGTGACGATGATGAAGCTGCCGACGTTGATCAGCCGCTTGCGGAACCACGGCATCGACTTGTCGGTGTAGGCGTCGGTCGCGGCCATGACCTGCTTGGCACGGACGGTGCCGTGCATGGTCTCCACCAGGAAACCGCCGCCGGGCAGGCGGTGGAGGCCGGTGGCGGCGTTGCGCTCGTGGATGTCGGCCCCGGCCCGCTCGGCCGCGCCCGCCAGACCGCCGACGAACTTGCCCACGTGCAGGGCCGCGCTGTCCGGGTCGAGCAGGGCGCCGTGGTAGTAGTCCGTGCCGAGTTCGGCCCGCAGTTCGCTCTTGCTCAGGACGACCGTCTCGTGGCCGAAGTTGTCGGCCAGGTCACGCTGCTTGGCGCGCAGGCCGTCGAAGTGGCCGGGCTTGCAGACCGCGCCGAGGCGCCCGGCGCGGTTGAAGTCGCAGTCGATGTTCTCGGTTCGGGTGAGCGCCTCGACGAGGTCGACCGCGTCGCGGAAGGAGTCGTAGAGCTCGCGGGCCCGCTCCTGCCCGTAGCGCTTGCGCGCCTCGGCGGGGCTGATGGTGATGCCCTGGGTGCACATGCTGCCGTTGCGCCCGGAGGCGCCGGAGCCGACCTTGTCCTTCTCGACGAGGACGGTCCGGGCACCCTTGCGGGCGGTGTGGTAGGCGGTGGACAGGCCGGTGAGGCCGCCGCCGATCACCACCACGTCCGCCTCTTCGGGCAGGTCCTTTCCGGAACGGTCGGGCAGGGCGGGGGCTGTGTCCAGCCAGTAGGGGATCTGCTTCATGGCGTACGTCCTCTGATGTTCTTTCAGTCCTGTGTCGCCGGTGCGCCGTGGGTCAGCAGCCGAGGAGCTTCGGCAGGCCCGACAGGTCGGGCAGCTCGTCGTAGGGCTGGTAGTCGGCGCTGCCCTTGCGGCCGTAGCGGTTGATCCACACCCGGCGCTTCAGGCCGAGGTCGCGGGTGGGGATGTGGTCGTACTCCCAGCCCTGGGCGACGTGAATGACCTGCGACGACTCGACGCCCATGGTCCGGAAGGCGTGCTTGAAGGTCTGGCGGTCCGGCTTGTAGGCGCCGGCCTGCTGGGCGGTGATGACGTAGTCGAACTCGACGCCGATGTTCTCGACGTTCCGCGCGATCAGGTTGTCGTCGGAGTTGGAGATGATGGCGATCTCGTACTTGGTCTTCAGCTTCCGCAGGGCCTCCGGGACCTCCGGCCAGGGGCCGAAGGTGGGGACGGCGTCCACGAGGGCCTCGCCGTCGGTCTCGCGGTACTCCAGGCCGTGCAGGCGCATGGCATTGCGCAGGCTGGAGTGCAGGACCTCGTGGTAGGGGCGGTAGGCCTCCAGGACGGCCTGGAAGCGCATGACGCGGAAGTCGTCGAGGAACTCGTCGACATCCAGGTTGTCCAGATCGAGCCGGTCCTCCAGGACCTTCAGGGTCGTGGGGCCGAGCTCGAAGTTGATCAAGGTGGCGTAGGCGTCGAAGGTGACGATCTCTCTCATGGTGTTCAGCCTCAGTCTCGCGGGTTTCCAGAGTGGGTGGGGGCTTCAGACGACGCGTTCGCCGGGGGCGACGATCGCGTCGAGTACGGCCAGGTCGGCCGGGCTCGGTATCCAGTCGGCCGCCGCCGCGTTGGCGGCGACCTGTTCGGGGGTCATGGCTCCGCAGATGACGGAGCCCACGGCGGGGAGGGCCGCCAGTGCGCCGACCGCGACCTGGAGGAGGGTCAGACCGCGATCGGCGCCGTACTCGGTGAGCGCCTCGACCTTGTCGAGGGCCGCATCGGTGAGCCAGCCCTGCCGCCAGGACAGCCGGCTGCCGGGCGGGGGCTTCTCGCCGCGCCGGTACTTGCCGCTGAGCAGGCCGTTGGCCAGCGGGTAGTACGGCAGCAGACCTACGCCGTGGCGCAGGCAGGCCGGGATCAGGTCCTGCTCCACGCCGCGGTCGAGCAGGTGGTACCGGTCCTGGGTGGACACGAAGGCGTCCGTGACGTGCTCGGCCGGGAGGTTGGAGCAGCCGACGTACCGGATCTTGCCCTCGTGGACCAGCTCCCGGAGGGCGGCGACCGTCTCCTCCAACGGCGTGACGCCGTCCGGCTCGTGGTACTGGTACAGGTCGATCCGGTCGGTGCCGAGCCGGGTCAGCGATGCCTCGACCGCGTACCGGATGTAGGCCCGGGCCCCGCGCGGGCCGTACATGTCGGCGTCCCGGCCCATCTCCATGCCGAACTTGGTGGCCAGCACCACGTGGTCGCGGCTGCCCTTGAGCGCGGCCCCGAGGAGCCGTTCGCCGTCGCCGCGCGAGCCACCCCCCTCACCCGACCCGCCGTACATGTCGGCGGTGTCGAACAGGGTGATCCCCGCGTCGAGCGCGGCATGGACGACGGCCTTGGTGCCCTCCTCGTCGAGGCGGGCGCCGAAGTTGTTGCCGCCGACGCCGACCACCGACACGGCCGGGCCGCGCTCTCCGAGTTTGCGGTATCTCATGACCGGTTCCCGAACCCGATGCAGACGTTCTTGGTCTGCAGGTAGCTGGCCAGGCCTTCGAGACCCTTCTCCCGGCCCCAGCCGCTGTGCTTGTAGCCGCCGAAGGGCAGCTCGACGCCGGTGCCGACGCCGGTGGCGTTGACATAGACCTGACCGGCCCGGATGCCCTCGGCCATCCGCATCGCCTTGTCGATGTCGCGGGTCCACACGTACGAGGCGAGGCCGTACGGGCTGTCGTTGGCGATCTCCAGGGCCTCGGCCGCGTCGTCGAACTCGATGACCGTGACGACGGGGCCGAAGATCTCCTCGCGGGCGCACCGGGCCTGGTTGTCCAGTCCGGTGAGGACGGTCGGCCGGACGTAGTAGCCGTCGGCCAATTCGGGGTCGGCGGGGGCGCCTCCGCCGGCCCGTGCCACGGCGCCTTCCTCGCGGGCCAGTTCGAGGTAGCCGAGGACCCGGTCCCGCTGGCGTGCGGCGACGAGGGGGCCGACGTCCGGGTCGCTGAGACCGGGGCCGATGCTGAGGGCGGCGGCGTGCGCGACGAGCTTGTCCAGGAACTCCTCGGCACCGCGCTGGAGGAGCAGCCGGGTGCCGGCCGAGCAGGTCTGCCCGGCGTTGCCGAAGGCCGAGGCGGCGACTGCGCCGAGCGCCAGGTCGAAGTCGGCGTCCGCGAAGACGACGACCGGCGACTTGCCGCCCAGTTCCGTGACCGAGGGAACCACGTTGGCGGCGGCCGCCTGGGCGACCTTGATGCCGGTCGGCACCGAGCCGGTGAAGGTGACCTGGTCGATGTCCGGGTGGCCGGCGAGGGCCGCGCCGGTCTCGCCGTCGCCGGGGACGACGTTCAGCACGCCCGGCGGGAGACCGCAATCCAGGGCGATCCTGCCGATCTCCAGCGGGGTCAGCGGCGCCTCGGGGGACGGCTTGAGCACCACCGTGCAGCCCGCTGCCAGCGCCGGGGCGGAGCCCCTCGCGGTGTTCTGGAGGGGGTAGTTGAACGGGATGATGTGGCCGGAGACGCCGATCGGCTCACGGACGGTGTAGTCGAGCAGGCCGGGGCCGAGCGGGATAGTCGAGCCGCCGAGCTTGTCGGCGACGCCCGCGTAGAACTCGAAGTAGCGGGCGGCCGCTTCGACATCCGCCTTCGCCTGGCGCAGCGGCTTGCCGACGTCCTGGCTCTCCAGACGGGCCAGACGTTCGCCCTGGTAGCGGATGGCCTCCGCGATCCGGTACAGGATGCGCCCCCGGTCCGCGGCACGCATCCCGGCCCACTCGGGAGCGGTGAAGGCCGCGCGTGCGGCGGCCACCGCCTGGTCCACGTCCGCCTTGCCGGCCAGCGCCACCTGGGCGATGGCCGTGTCGTTCGACGGGTCGAGGACGGTGAAGGAGCGTCCGTCGGCGGCGGGGACGTGCTTGCCGTCGATCAGCAGCTCGGTCAGCTGCAGTTCGTCGCTCATGGCTGGATCTCCCCCAGCACCTCGCCGAAGATGACGACCTCGTCGCCCGGGCGGACCGTGCGGATCCGGCGGACCCAGAGCACGATGCCGTCCTGCGGCGCGGTGACCTCTTCCAGCGTGTTGCCGTAGTGGTCGACGATGTGGGCGATCAGGTCGCCTTCCTTGCAGGTCTCCCCCGGCTCGGCGCGTGCGACGAAGAAGCCGCCGGAGGCGGAGCGGGCGAAGGTGCCGGAGACCGTCGTATAGGTGTCCCGCAGCGATGCCTCGCCGTCGATCATGCCGAGGCTGCGCAGGATGTTGCGGATCGAGTTCATGTGATGCTCGACGTTGGTCTCGCGGTAGGTGGCGCCGCCGCACTCGATGGTGATGGCGGGCTTGCCGGCCTCGAGGACGGGGTGGCGGACCGTGCCGCCCCACTTGCCGCCCTTCCAGACCAGCTCGTGCCCGGCGGCCAGGGCCAGGTCCGTCGCCAGGTTCTCGTAGCCGCCCTGGAGGATGACGAGGGGGGCGATCTCGCCGTAGGCGCCACCGGTGTGCAGGTCGACCACGGCGTCGACGGCCGGCACGACCTGCTCGACGAAGGTGGCGGCCAGACGCTGCGAGTACGAGCCCTCGGCGTCGCCCGGGAAGATCCGGTTGAGGTTGAGGTGGTCGATGCCGCTGGCGCGGGCGGCCGCCTCGAAGGCCGGGGTGTTCAGGCAGGGGATGCCGACGACGGTGCCGCGCAGCGTGGCCGGGTCGAGCTCGGCGAGCACACGGCGGATGGCCTCCTGGCCGTCGTACTCGTCGCCGTGCACGCCCGCGTCCACACACAGGACCGGGCCGTCCTGGACGCCGTTGACGACGATCAGCGGAATGCCGAGCTCCACGCCGTAGCTGCTGGTGCCGACGGGGATGAGGCCGTGCGCACGCTCGCCGGGGGCGACGGTCAGCGGACCGATGGAGTACATGTGGTTCCTTCCCAATAGATGGATCAGATGCGGGACGACGCCTCGGCGAGGGTGCCGGCGATGATCGCGGCGATACGGTCGAGGACGGCGCGGTCGCTGATCAGCGGGGGCGCTATCTGGACCAGCGGCGCGGAGCGGTTGTAGACGCGGGCCAGCAGCCCGGCTTCACGCAGCCGACGCGGGATCAGGTCGCCGATCAGGGCGGCTCGGGCCTTGGCGCTGAAAGCGCCGTCATCGAGGTCGCCGACGAGTTCGCAGGAGTAGAAGAACCCGGTGCCGCGGACGTCACCGACGATCGGCAGGTCCTTGAGGGCCGCCATGCGTTTGCCCAGGTCGCCCTGGAGACGGCGGACGTTGTCCAGGACGCGGTCGCGATCCATGATCTCCAGGTTGCGCAGGGCGATGGCCGTGCTCAGCGGGTGCCCGGCGAAGGTGTAGCCGTGGTTGAGGACCGCACCGGGCCGGTTGATGACCTCGGTGATCTTGGCGCCGACCAGGGTCGCGCCCAGGGGGGCGTATCCGGCGGTGATGCCCTTGGCGACGGTGACCATGTCCGGGCGGGCGCCGTAGCGGTCCCCGCCGAACCACTCGCCGATCCGGCCGAAGGCCGTGATGACCTCGTCGGCGACGAGCAGGAAGCCGTACCGGTCGGCCAGCGCCCGCAACCCCTGCCAGTAACCCTGGGGCGGGGTGATGCAGCCGCCCCGGTTCTGCACCGGCTCGGCGATGAGCATCGCGACGGTCTCGGGGCCCTCGGTCAGGATCGCGGCCTCCAACTCCGCGAGCAGCCAAGCCGTGTACACCTCGTCGTCCGCGAACTCCGGTGCGAGACCGCAGCGGTTGGTGTTCGACACGAACCGGGTGTCGATCGCCGGCGGGCCGTACGGCTCCGTCAGGCCGGGGTCGTCGTTGAACGACAGGGTGCCGATGGTCAGGCCGTGGTAGGCGCCGCGCCGGGCGATCGCTTTGGTGCGGCCCGGCTCGCCGCGCAGGGTGTGGTAGCGGCGGGCTATCTTCCAGGCGGTTTCGACGGCTTCGGCGCCGCCGCTCGAGAAGAAGGTGTGCTCGATGCCGACGGGGGCGATCCAGGACAGTCGCTCGGCGAGTTCGATGGCCGAGGGGTGAGCGGACCCGGTCCACAGCGGGCTGTAGCACAGCTCGCGCAGTTGCCGTTCGGCTGCCTCGGCGAACTCGCCGCCGTAGGAGTAACCGAGCTGGCAGCAGTACAGCCCCGACAGGCCGTCGATGTATCGCCTGCCGTCCGCGGCGTGGACGTACGGACCCTCCCCCCGCTGGACTACAAGGAGGTTTTCGCCCTCGTCACCGAGCGATCCGTTGGCGGTCATGTGCAGCAGCAGGTGCCGTTGAGCGGTGGCCGCGGTCAGCTGAGCGGCGGCGGTGGTGGTCATACGGCCTCGCCTCCGGGGTTGGCGACGCCGACGGTGTTCTCGACGGAGAGCAGAGAGTCCTGTCGTCCGGAGCCGAGCCAGCGGACCAGGGCGACCAGGCCCAGGGCGACGACGGCGAAGGCGATGAGAATCGCGCTGACCGCGGTCACGCTCGGGTCGATCTCGAAGGTGAGGGAGTTGTAGACCTGCACCGGCAGAGTCACGGTGTCGACCGAGGACAGGAACTGGGAGATGTAGAACTCGTCGAAGCTGGTGATGAAAGAGAAGATCGCAGCCGCGATCATCCCGGGTGCAGCCAGCGGGAAGGTGATGCGCCGGGCGATGGTCAGGCGGCCGGCGCCCATGCTCGCCGCAGCGTCCTCCAGCCGTTCGTCGATGCCCCGCAGGGTCGCGATCAGGATCAGCACCGCGATCGGTGCGGCCAGCACGGTGTGGCCGAGAGCGATGGCGATGGGGCTGCCCAGCATCGCGGCCGGCTCGAAGAGCAGGAACAAGCCGAGTGCGGTGACGATCTGGGGGATGACCAGCGGCCCGAGCACGAGGGCGAAGACCGCGGAGCGCAGCGGGAGTTCGCTGCGGACCAGGGCGGTCGCCGCGGTGACGCCGATGATCAGGGAGAACACGGTGCTCAGGGCGGCGATCAGGGCGCTCAGGGACAGGGCGGCGGGCCATTTGCTGCCGTCGGCGAACAGGGCCTTGTACCAGTTCAGCGTCCATGCCTCGGGTGGGAAGGAGGCGAAGGCGTTGTTGCTGAAGGAGGTGACGAGGATGACGACGATCGGCAGCGCGAGGAAGAGGAGGATGACGGTGGCCACGGCTGTGAGGGCGATGCGGCCGCTGAGGGACTTGCGCAGTTCCATCATGTCGCGCTCCTCTTCTTACGGCTGGCACCGAGCGAGGTCACGGCTTTGACCAGGAGCAGTCCGGCCAGGGTGAGGACCAGCAGGATGACTCCTTGCGCGGCCGCTCCGTTCCACTGGTTCTCCTTGGTGACCTGCTGGTTGATGAGGGTGGCGATCATCGTCTGGTTGGGGCCGCCCATCAGGGCGGGGGTGATGTAGTAGCCCAGCGAGAGGATGAAGCTGAGCAGTCCGGCGCTGGCCAGGCCCGGCGCGACCAGCGGCAGATAGATGCGGCGGAAGATGGTCACCTTGCCCGCGCCCATGCTGGACGCGGCCGCGAGCAGACGGCGGTCCACCCCGCGCATCACCCCGTACAGGAGGAGCACGGTGTAGGGGAGCATCATCGAGGTGGTGCCGATGACGACGCCGAGTTCGTTGTAGAGCAGCGGGAAGGGTGCTCCGGGAACCGACAGGCTGGTCAAAGTCTCGTTCACCAGGCCCTTGTCGCCGAGCATGATGATCCAGCCGTAGGTGCGCACCAGGGCGCTGACGAAGTGCGGGACGACCACGACCAGCATCGCCAGGCCCGCGAGGATGGGCTTGAGCCGGCAGATCGCCTGGGCCAGCACGAACCCGAACACCAGGCTGAGGATTGCCGTTTCGGCGGAGATCCGCAGGGTGGTGAACAGCACCGACAGGTTCACGCCGGTGAGGGCGTCGGCGTACCAGTGCAGCGTGAAGGAGCCGTCGGCGTCCTTCAGGCTCAGCAGCAGGGTGGAGAAGATCGGGTAGACGAACAACACCAGCAGATAGACGACAACCGGCAGCGCGTACAGGATCCCGACCCGCGTCCTGCGCGAGGCCAACAGCTTGCGGGGACGGGCGGGAGCCCCCGCGGTGAGGGTGGCGGCCATGACTCACCCGCCCTGTTCGTCAGCGAAGAGGTTGACGTCCTCGGGATCCGCACCGAGACCGACCCGCTCACCCGCGACCGGGCCCCGGCCTGCGGGTACCTCCAGGCGCAGCAGCGGCCCCTGACCTCCGTCGATGCGTACGCCGGCGCGGACGAGGGTGCCGACATAGGTGGCGGTCTCGACCGTGCCGGTACAGAACCCGTCATCGGCGGCACACGCACGCAGCCGACCCGGCTGCACAGCGACCTTGACCTCGGTACCGGAGGGCAGCCGGTGACGGCGCGCCTTCAGCAGAGTGCCGCTGGCATCCAGGCGGACCAGGGTGTGCTCGTCGGTGTGCTGTTCGATGCGGCCGGGCAGGAAGTTGGCCGCACCGAGGAAGTCCGCCACGAACGACGTCCTCGGCCGTTCGAACAGCTCCCTCGGAGTGTCGAACTGCTCGATCAGACCGTTGCGCATGACCGCGATACGGTCGGACATGACCAGCGCCTCCTCCTGATCATGCGTCACATAGATGACGGTCAGGCCGAGTTCCTGCTGGATGGTCTTGATCTCGACCTGGAGCTGGTCGCGGAGCTTCTTGTCCAGGGCGCCCAGCGGCTCGTCCATGAGGATCACCGGGGGGCGGTAGACCAGCGCCCGGCACAGGGCGACACGCTGCTGCTGACCACCGGACAGCTCACGCGGCCTACGGCCGCCGAACCGGGACAGGCCCGCGATCTCCAGGGTCTCCCCGACCCGGCGGCGGATCTCGTCCTTGCCCACCCCGCGCAGGGTGAGCGGGAAGGCGACGTTCTCCTGCACGGTCATGTGCGGGAAGAGCAGGTACTGCTGGAAGACGAAGCCCAGGCCCCGCTTCTGCGGGGCAAGACGGGTGACGTCCCGGCCGCCGACGGTGATGGTGCCGGAGTCGGGTTCGCAGAACCCGGCGATCATCATCAGCGTCGTGGTCTTGCCCGACCCGGAGGAGCCGAGGAAGGTGACGAACTCCCCGGCCGCGATCTCCATCGACGCCTCGTCGACGGCGACCACATCACCATAGGTCTTGCGCAGGGCCACCACCGACAGCGATTTACCGGTCGCGGTGGCCGGCTTGTCACCGGCCACCTCCACCGACGGTACGGCGATACCGAATTCAGCCACGAGCCCACTCCAACCAGCGCTTGGTGACGGCCGACTCGTTCTTCAGCCACCAGTCGACATCCGCGTCGAAACCCTTGTCGTAGTACTGCGGCGCACCCGCGAGCGCGTTGCGCTCGTCCTCGGTGAGCTCGGCGTAAGCAAGCGGGGAAGCCGGGTTCAACGGGAAGGCCTTGGCCAGGTCGGCCTGGATCTCAGAACGCAGCGCGAAGTCCGTGAGCTGGTAGGCGGCGTCCACATTCGCCGCGCCCTTGGCGATGGCGTAGCCCGAGAACTGGCGGCGCATGCCGTTGAGCTGCCTCTCGACCGGTACGCCCTGCTTCTGTAGATCAGCGATCCGGCCGTCCCAGACGGTGGACATCGTCACCTCCTGACGGCTGAGCAGCACACCGGGCAGCGGGCCGCTGTCCCAGAACTTCTTGATGTCGCCCCGCAGCCGCGTCAGCACCTTGAAAGCACGGTCCACATCCAGCGGGTACAGCTTGTCCATCGGCACGCCGTCGGCCAGCAGCGCGAACTCCAGCTCCGGCAGGTCGCCGTCCGGATTGCACATCGCACGGCCGCCCTGGAACGCCTTGGTGTCCCAGAAGTCCGCCCATGACTCGGGCTTCTTGCCGCCGAAGGCATCGGTGCGGTACGCGATGCACTGGCCGTAGAAGCCGTAGCCGATGGCATGGTCGGTGATCTGGTTCTCGGGGATCTTCGCGCTCTTCACGCTCTTGAGCCGGTCGAGGTCCAGCGCCTCCAGCGCGTCCTGCTTGACGTACTTGGTGTGCGACATCATCGAGTTGTTGATCAGGTCGCACTGCGGGCGGCCCTGCTTGATCTGCGCCAGCAGCGGGGCGTCGTCCAGGTTCAGCACCTTCACCTGGATGCCGGTCTCCTGCGTGAACGGCGTGTAGATCGCCTTCTGCAGAGCCGCGCCGTAGGAACCGCCGCTGTCACGGACGACCACCGTCTTGCCGCCCTCACCTCCGCTGCCGGACGACACACGGCTGGTGCCGGTACCACAGGCGGAGAGGGTGGTCGCGGCGGCGACACCCGCAGTGACCCCGCCTATTCCTCGCAGGAACAGTCTGCGGTCTATTCGGGCATCTTTCATTTGGTGCCTCCTGGTGGTACTGGCCGTGAGAAGGGGCGGCTTGGGGACGTGGGAAGGGGGGCGGCTGAAATGGGGGGTCTACGGGCGGGGATCCGTCTCATCGGATCCGGCACCGAGGCCGGGGGCCCGGAGGGTGTCGGCCCGCGCGGCCGTGTCGGGGTCCCACGGGACGGCGAGGGCGGCGAGTTCCTTGCCAGGGGCGACGGTGAGGCCGTGCATGCCGTAGAAGATCCGTCCGCCGGCCGGAGCGTGGACGGTGTGCTCCGTGCCGTCGACCGGGTCGACGATGCGGCCGAGGAGGTCGCCTTCGGCGACTTCGCCGATGACGTCGGCGTCGAAGGAGAACTCTGGGTACCACAGGCCGGTGGCCCCGGCGGTGACGCCGGCGGACCAGACCCACTCGCGGATCGGTGCCGGAGCGGAGTCGTCCTGGTCGAGGACGCCCAGATGGCGAAGTGCGGTCAGCAGGCCGTCGACGCGGCGGAGGGCGGTGGCCTCGTCCCGCTGGCCGAGCTGGCCCACCTCGACGAGGACCGCCGAGATGCCCCGGCGGGCGGCGGCCGCGTGGCTGTTGCCTCCCTCGGGCGTCAGCCCGAGGATGACGTCCTCGATGCCGAAGGAGCCCGCCAGTTCGGCCGTCGCCTTGTCCAGGTCAGGGTCACCGGTGAGGCGGTAGCCGACGAAGTCCCGCAGGACCTGGTCGATGCCGCCGCAGTGCAGGTCGATGTAGACGTCGGCGGCGTCGAGCAGGTGGGTGAAGAGCCAGGCGGCCAGCCGCTCGGTGGGGCCGCCGGCCGGGTCGCCGGGGAAGACGCGGTTGAGGTTGACGCCGTCGACCGGGGAGATGTTGAGCCGGCCCTGGTACACGGCGGGCGGGTTGGCGACCGGACAGATGATCACCTGTCCGTGCACCTCGTCGGGTCCCAGCCCGTCCGCGAGTCGCACGGCGGCGTCGATGGGCGGGAACTCGCCGCCGTGCACACCCGCGGTGATGACGACCCGGGGGCCGGGGCGGGTCCCGTTGACGAGGGTCAGCGGAATGTCCGCGGTGCAAGTGCCCAGGTCGGCGCGGACGGTGCCGCGGGCCTTGGTTCCCGGCTCGGCGACCAGGGTGCCGACGGAGAGGGTGGTGTCGTTCATGGTCATGCCTCCGTACGGCCGACGGTGGAGAGGAAGTCGATGGGCCGGGGCGAGGCGCCGTCCAGCGCGAGGTCCGCGGCGATGTCGCCGAAGGCGGGCGAGAGCTTGAAGCCGTGGCCGGAGAATCCGGCGAGCAGGATGACGTTCTCGGCGCCGGGCAGCGGGCCGACCAGGGGGCGGCTGCTCTCGGTGTAGCCCTCCATGTAGACGGAGAGGCGGGTGGGGTCCGGGTGCAGGTCGGGCAGGTAACGCCCGATCAGCTCGGAGAAGACCTCCAGCTCGTCCGGGCGCACGGTGCGGTCCAATCGGTTGGGGTCGTCGGCGAGCCGGTGCAGCGCGCGGGACAGTCCGAGCTTGACGGAGATGCCGTCCGGGGAGGGCAGGCCGTAGCAGTGGGTGGGTGCCGTGCGGATGAACGCCGGGCGCTCCTCGCCGAACCAGGCGTCGGGGGCGGTGGGCACGTACCAGGCGCTGACGAGACGGCGGACCTCCACCTCCCAGGGCAGGTCGGGCAGCAGGTCGTTGACCCAGGGGCCGGGCGTGACGACGGCGGTGTCGAAGCGCTCGCTGCCGGAGTCGGTGCGGATCTCCACTCCGCCCGCGACGGGGACGATCTCGCGGACCGTGCTGTAGCGGTGGATCACGGCACCCAGTTGCTCGGCGCGGCGGGCGGCGGTCTGGATCGTCAACTCCGGGCGGATGAACCCGGCACGGCGGTCGAGCACGGCCGCGTCGCCGTCCTCGATGCGGTACTGCGGGAAGCGCTTGGCGAGCGTCTCGGCGTCCAGCACCTCGTGGTCGAGGTCGTGCTCGGCGATGGACTGAAGGACGGTGGCCATCTGCTGGTGATCGGTCGGCCCCATGAGCAGGCACCCGGTCAGGCGGCGCAGCTCGCGGCCGGTCTCCTGCTGGAGCTGCTCCCAGAGGGCGTCGGCGTGCTTGAGGAGCGGGACGTACCGGGAGTCCTCGAAGTGGGCGCTGCGGAAGATGCGGGTCTCGCCGCCGGCGGCGCTGCGGTCGTGGCCGGGTGCGTAGCGGTCGTAACCGACGACCTCGGCGCCGCGTGCCGCCAGCCGCCAGGCGGCCTGGCTGCCCATCGTTCCGACGCCGACCACCGCGACGCGCTTCCTGGCAGCTGACACAGGACTTTCCTTTCGTATCGCCGAGGCGCATGCTGAGCCTTCGACGTGAGGATGTTCGATTCGAGATGGTTTGGGGCGGGAGCCAGGCCCCCTCGTGGGCCTGCGGCTCGCAACCGCCGCGTCTCGCAGTCCGGCTCACTTCCGGGGGACCCCTCGAAAGACCGTGCCACTATGTGGAATGCTGTGCTAGAATCTGGCACAGAGAATGACAGCGGCTTCAGGGAGGAGTCAAGAGGGTGTCCAGCGGAAATTTCGAGGATTAACAGGGGGAAACCGGATGGAAATGAAGAGCGTCACCAGGTCGCTGCGCGTCCTGGAGGCGGTCGCCCAGCATCAGCCCGTGACCGTGGGGGAGTTGACGAAGCTCTTCGGACTGCCGAAGTCCACCGTGCAGCGCACCCTGGTCACACTGGCGGAAGCCGGCTGGCTACGCGCCAACCGCAAGGACACCACCCGCTGGGAGATCGGCGCCCGCGTCCTGGCCGTACGACCCGCCGCCCTACAGGGCTCCAGCCTGTTCGCCGCCGCACGCGAACCCATGGTTCGCCTTCGGGACGCGGTGAACGAGACCATCCACCTGTCGGTGCCGGACGCCCTACAGGGCATGGTCGTCGTCGACCGCGTCGACTGCGACCACGCCGTACGCACCTTCCACACGATCGGCGACACCTCGCCCCTGCACGCCACCGCCGTCGGGCGCGCCACTCTCGCCCACCTTCCGAAGCGCGACGTCGAAGACCTCATCGCGGCGGGACTGGAGCGGTACAGCGACACGACTCCCGTCGAGCCCGACGAACTGCGCGCCGAACTGGACCGGATCCGCACCGACGGCTACGCGGTCAACCGCAACCAGTACCGGCCGGGCGTCTGCGCCGTCGCCGCTGCCGTGCTCGACGAGGACGGCACCCCGCTGGCAGCCGTGGCCGTCTCCATGCCCGAGGCGCGGTACGACGGTGAACGTGCAGCCAAGTGGGGCCGTCTCGTCGCCGACACAGCCGCGGAGATCTCACAGCGCCGTCTGGGCGCCTGAACGGCAGACGACGGCCCGCAAGCCGTCGACCGAGGGCCGGCCGCACGCGTCAGCGCGCGAGCCGGCCCTCAGTCGTGTGTCACGGCAGCCACCGCCCCGCGCCCGGCCGGGGGAAGGCCGGACACAGGGCAGCCGCACCACGCGGCCCGGCAGACATGCCGCATTGTGGAATGCTATGCTAGAATCCGGCATGGATCGTGATCGTGACTCCGTGCTGGAGTCACGAAATGAGAACCGGGAACCCACAGGGCTGAGGGGGCATCGGATGGAGATGAAGAGCGTCACCAGGTCGCTACGGGTCCTGGAGGCGGTCGCCCGACATCAACCCGTGACGGTCGGGGAGTTGACGAAAATCTTCGGGCTGCCGAAGTCCACCGTGCAGCGCACCCTGGTCACCCTCAACGAGGCGGGCTGGCTGCGGGCGAACCGCAAGGACACCACCCGCTGGGAGATCGGCGCCCGCGTCCTGGCCGTACGCCCGGCCGCCCTGAAGGGCTCCGGCCTGTTCGCCGCCGCGCGTGGACCCATGATCCGGCTCCGCGACGAGCTGAACGAGACCATCCACCTGTCGGTGCCGGACGCCCTGCACGGCATGGTCGTCGTCGACCGCGTCGACTGCGACCACGCCGTACGCACCTTCCACACGATCGGCGACACCTCGCCCCTGCACGCCACCGCCGCCGGGAACGCCGTCCTCGCCCATCTGGGGAAGTCCGAGATAGACGAGGTCACCGCAGTGACGCTGGAGGGTTACGGCGAGGAGACCATCACCGACCCGGGGCAACTGCGCGCGGAGCTCCGCTGCGTGAGAGAGCGTGGCTACGCCGTCAACCACAACCAGTACCTCCAGGGTGTCTGCGCCATCGCGGCACCCGTGCTCGACGGTGAGGGCACACCGCTGGCCGCCGTGGCCGTCTCCCTGCCCGACTCCCGTTTCGAGCCCGACCGGCTGCCCGAGCTGGGTCGGCTGGTCGCCGAGACGGCGGCGGAGATCACCGCCCGGCACCTGGCCTGACGACGGTCCCAGCGGCTCTGTGCGCGGTTGAGCAACACATCACTTCACGATCACGTAGATCTTGCGCACGGTTTCGACGGTCTTCCAGACACCGACGAAGCCCGGCTTCATGACGAAGCTGTCGCCTGCCTTGTAGACCACCGGCTCGCCACCATCCGGCGTGAGTTCGACGATGCCGGCGAGGATATGGCAGAACTCGAAGGTCTCGCCCTTGATCGAGCGCGTCTCGCCAGGCGTCGCTTCCCAGACTCCCGTATGGATCATCTCCCCGCGGGCGATGTCCTGGGGCCAGGTCATGAACGCGGGGTCGCCGGAAACCAGACGTTCCGGGAGCGGGCCGGATGCGTGCGGCGCGAAGGACGGATGGGTGTCGATGGTCTTCAAGAACGACATGTTCTTCCTTTCCTGGGCGGGAGATGTGCCGGAGGCGCTGATGGGCATGACGACGGTCAGCTCACGGGCACCGCGAGGTACTGGTAGTCCAGGAACTCGTCGATCCCCACCCGGCCGCCCTCGCGGCCCAGCCCCGACTGCTTGACGCCGCCGAAGGGTGCGGCCGGGTTGGACACCAGACCCGTGTTCAGCCCCACCATGCCCACCTCCAGCCGCTCACTCACTCGCAGGGCACGGTCGAGGCCCTCGGTGAAGACGTAGCCGACCAGGCCCCAGGGGGTGTCGTTGGCCCGGCGGATCACCTCGTCCTCGTCGTCGAAGGTGAGGATCGCGGCGACGGGGCCGAAGATCTCCGTGTCCATCAGGCGGCTGCCGGGATCGACGTCGGCCAGCACGGTCGGTGGGTAGAAGCAGCCGGGGCCTTCGGGTGTACGGCCTCCGACGAGCACCTGCGCCCCGCGCTCCACCGCGTCGGCGACCAACTCCTCCACCTTGGCGCGCCCCGTCCTGTCGATCAGCGGGCCGACATCGACGCCGTCCCGGGTGCCCGGACCTACGATCAGCGAGCCCATGCGCTCGGCCAGACGCCGCCCGAACTCCTCCGCCACGGAGCGGTGCACGAAGAAGCGGTTGGCGGCCGTGCACGCCTCGCCCATGTTGCGCATCTTGGCGACCATCGCGCCGTCGACGGCCTTGTCCAGGTCGGCGTCCTCGAAGACGATGAACGGCGCGTTCCCGCCCAGCTCCATCGAAGTTCGTACGACCGCCTCCGCGCTCTGGGCGAGGAGCAGCTGTCCGACGGCCGTGGAGCCGGTGAAGGAAAGCTTGCGCATCCGCCCGCCGCGCAGGAGCGGTTCGCACACCTCCCCCGCACGGGAGGTGGTGACGACGTTCAGTACGCCGTCCGGCAGCCCGGCCTCCTTGAGGATCGCGGCGAGGGCGAGGCTGGACAGGGGGGTCTGCGGGGCGGGCTTGAGGACCATCGTGCAGCCGGCGGCGACCGCAGGACCGATCTTGCGGGTGCCCATGGCCAGCGGGAAGTTCCACGGAGTGATCAGCAGGCAGGGGCCGACCGGGCGGCGGGAGAGCAGCATGCGGTTGCGGCCGTCCGGCAACGTGGCGAGGCCGCCGTCGATGCGCACGGCCTCCTCGGAGAACCAGCGGAAGAACTCGGCCGCGTACGCCACCTCTCCCCTGGCCTCGGCGAGCGGCTTGCCCATCTCGGACGTCATGAGATGGGCGAGTTCGTCGGTGCGCTCGAGGATGATCTCGTAGGCGCGGCGCAGGATCTCGCTGCGCACCCGGGGCGCGGTACGCGCCCACTCCTCCTGCGCCTGAACGGCCGCTTCCTCGGCAAGCTTGGCGTCCTTCGCGCCCGCGTCGGCAACGTGGCAGAGGACCTCGCCGGTGGCAGGGTCGTCGACGGGCATGGTGGCACCGTCCGCGGCGTCCACCCAGGCGCCACCGATGAACAACTGCGTGGGTGTGTCGGTCATGAGGTCTCTCCTGGTTGTCCGGGTCGGTCGGCGGCAGGGTCGAGCAGTTCCGCGAGGTGCAGGGCGCGGATGCCCCTGTCTCCGGCGAGATGGTCGATCTGGGTGGCACAGCTGAAGCCGTCGGCCACGACGACTGCCGGTGTCCGCGGGTCGACGTCGTCGAGGCGGGGCCTCAGGGCGAGGCCGGCGACGGCCATCGAGGTGTCGTAGTGCTGTTCCTCGAAGCCGAAGTTGCCGGCGAGTCCGCAGCAGCCCTCGGCCTCGTCGACCTTCGTCACGCCGAGGCGGCCGAGCAGGTCGCGGGGGTGGTGGCCCTTGAAGGTGGCGTACTCGTGGCAGTGGGTCTGCAACACGACATTGTCCGGCAGCTCCGGTGGCGCCCAGCCGGGTGCGGCGAGGTCGGTCAGGGCACCGGTGAGGGTGTGGACGCGGGCCGCGACGCGCCGGGCGGCGTCGGTGCCGAGGAGTTCGGGCACGTCACGCTTGAGCGCTGCGGCGCAGCTGGGTTCGGCCACGACGATGGGCCGGTCGTCGCCGTTGTCCAGGCGGGCGACCGTGCGGGCCATGATGCGGCGCGCGAGCGACAGCTGGCCGGTGCTCACCCAGGTCAGGCCGCAGCACAGGTCGTCCTGTGCTGTGCAGGGAAGGCCGGCGTCGGCGAGTACGCGGCTCGCCGACCCGGCCACCTCGGGGCGGAAGGCGCGAGTGAAGCTGTCCACGAACAGCAGCGTCTTCGCCGGCTCGCCGGTCCTCGCCGTGCCCAAGGACTTGCGCAGCGCGTGCCGGGAGGCGAAGGCGGGGATCCGGCGCTTCGTGGTCACGCCGCCGAGGCGCGCGAGCAGCTTCCCGAGGGGGCCGCGCAGCAACGCGTTCACCGGGCGGGCCGCGTACCCGACGAGCTTGGACGTCAGGGGCAGCCAGCCCAGGGAGTAGTGGGAGCGGGGTCTGACTCTGCCCTTGTAGTGCTGGTGCAGGAACTCCGCCTTGTACGTGGCCATGTCGACGCCGACCGGACAGTCGCTGGAACAGGCCTTGCAGGACAGGCACAGGTCGAGGGCGTCACGCACCTCCGTGGAGCGCCAGCCGTCCTGGACGGTCCCGCCCCGCACCATCTCCTGGAGCAGACGGGCCCGGCCCCGCGTCGAGTCGTTCTCCTCCCCCGTGGCCCGGTAGCTGGGACACATCACGCCACCGACGTCGCTGCGGCAGCGGCCGACCCCGACACAGCGGCGTACCGCTCCCGCGAAACCGTCCTCGTCGTGGGGGAAGGAGAACAGCGTCTCGACGGGCAGCAGCACCTCGGCGGGCGTGTGCAGCGCCAGGTCGGCGTCGAGGGAGGCCGGGGCCACGATGACGCCCGGGTTGAGCAGCCCCTCGGGGTCGAAGATCTCCTTGAAGCCGGCGAATGCCCGGATCAGCCGGTGGCTGTACATGACCTCCAGCAGCTCGCCCCGGGCCCGCCCGTCGCCGTGCTCGCCCGACAGGCTTCCGCCGTGCCCGACGACCAGGGCGGCGGCCTCCGTCAGGAACCGGCGGGTGGCGGCCCGTCCACTGTCCGTGGCGAGGTCGAAGTCGATGCGCACATGGACGCATCCCGCGCCGAAGTGCCCGTACAGCACGCCCGTCAGGCCGTGCGCGGCCAGCAGCTTGCGGAAGTCGCGCAGGTAGGAGGCCAGGTCCACGGGCGCGACCGCCGCGTCCTCCCAGCCCGGCCAGGACTCCCCGCCGTCGACCAGACGGGCGGCGAGCCCGGCCCCGTCCTCGCGGACCCGCCACAGCGAGCGCCGTTCGGCCGGACTGTGCACGACCCGCCCACCGGTCATCCGGCCCCGTGCTTCGAGCACGTCCAGCAGTTCGCCGGCGCGGGCGTCGACGGCCGCCTGATCGTCACCGTCGAGTTCGACGTACAGCCAGGCACGGCCCTCGGGGAGTCCGGTGACGGAGTCCGGGCCGCGCCGGGCGCGCATGGTGGCGACGATCGCCTCGTCCATGCCCTCCACGGCGGTGGGATTCCAGCGCAGGATCTCCGGGACGTCCTCGGCGGCGTCGACCACGTCGTCGTAGCCGAGGGTGAGGAGGGTGGAA
This sequence comes from Streptomyces sp. NPDC002328, assembly GCF_042890065.1. Lineage (NCBI taxonomy): Bacteria > Bacillati > Actinomycetota > Actinomycetes > Kitasatosporales > Streptomycetaceae > Streptomyces > Streptomyces sp. NPDC002328. Next base: position 78,554 of record NZ_JBIARQ010000023.1, read on the forward strand.
GCCTGTGCGGTCGCCACCAGGCGGACCGTCGCGGCGGTGACGACCGCACAGGAGCCTTCGGTGCCCACCAGTGCGCGGGCCATGTCGAAGCCGTGCTCGGGCAGCAGGTGGTGCAGCTGGTAGCCGGAGACCTGGCGCGGTACCCGGCCCAGCTCGGTGCGGATCGACGCCAGGTCGCCGTCGATCAGGCGGCGCACGTCCGCTTCCAGAGCGGCGACCCGCTGGACGGCATCCGTGTCGTACGGGTCGGCGGCCCGCAGTCCGGTCCGATCGGCGACGGCCCTCACGCCGTCGGCCGTCACGATCTCCAGCGCCTCGATGTGCCCGCTCGTGCGCCCGTGCCGCACGGACCGGTTGCCGCACGCGTCGTTGCCGATCATGCCGCCGATGGTGCAGCGGCTGTGCGAGGAGGGGTCGGGGCCGAAGGTGAGGCCGTGCAGGGCGGCCGCGGAACGCAGCGCGTCCAGGATCACGCCGGCCTCGACGCGCGCGGTGAGGGTCACCGGGTCGATGTCCAGGATCCGGTTCATGTACCGGGAGAAGTCCAGCACGACGCCGGGTCCGACGGCGTTGCCCGCCATGCTGGTGCCGCCGCCGCGTGCGGTGACCGGGACGCCTGTCTCCCGGCAGGCCCGCAGCACCGCGACGACGTCGTCGGCGCTGCGGGGAAACACCACGGCCCGCGGCGGGACCCGGTAGTTGGAGGCATCGTAGGCGTAGAGGCCGGTGGAGCCCGGACCGGTCTCCACCCGCAGGCCGGGAGCGGTCTCGGCGAGCCGTACGACCAGCGGCTCCAGGGCCGTGGTGGTGTCGTTCATCGCCGTGCCGCTCCCGATGTCCCGGCCTCGACCGCGGTCGCCCACGCCTGGAGGCCCTCGTCCACGGCCGTCTCGTCGATGACGAGTGCCGGAATCATGCGGACGACCTGGTTCCAGGCGCCGCACAGCAGCAGGAGCAAGCCCTCCTCGACGGCGGCGCGCTGGACGCGGGCGGCGGTCTCGGGGTCGGGGCTGCCGTCCTCGGTGACGAACTCCGTGGCGAGCATGAGGCCGAGGCCGCGCACGTCGCCGATGCCCGGCGTCCGGTCGGCGATCGCCTCCAGGCCCTGGCGCAGCCGCTTGCCCATCGCCTCGGCGTTCTCGACGAGCTTCTCGTCGCGGACGACGTCGAGGGTGGCGCAGGCCGCTGCGCAGGCAACGGCGTTGGCGCCGTATGTGCCGCCCTGCGAGCCGGGCCACGCCTTGGCCATCAGCTCCTCGGAGGCGGCGATGCCGGACAGCGGGAAGCCGCTGGCCAGGCCCTTGGCGGTGACGAGGATGTCGGGTGTGACGCCGAAATGGTCGTGGCCCCAGAAGCGGCCGGTACGGCCGACGCCGGTCTGCACCTCGTCGGCGATCAGCAGGAAGCCGTGCCGGTCCGCCCGCTCCCGCAGCCCTTCCATGAACGCGCGGTTGGCGGGCACGTACCCGCCCTCACCGAGCACCGGCTCGACGATGATCGCGGCCGTGTCGGCGGGCGAGGAAATCGTCTGGAGGGTGTAGTCCAGCTCCTTCAGGGCGAAGCGGGTGGCGGTCTCCTCGTCCCAGCCGTACCGGTAGGCGGACGGGAAGGGAGTGACGACCACGCCGCTCATCAGCGGGGAGAAACCGGAGCGGAAACGGGTGCCGGAGGTCGTCATGGCGGCGGCTGCGACGGTACGGCCGTGGAAGCCGCCGTGGCAGACGATGACGTTCGGCCGACCGGTGGCCTGGCGGGCCAGGCGCAGCGCGGCCTCGACGGCCTCGCTGCCGGAATTGGTGAAGAACAGGCTGTCCAGACCCGCGGGCAGCACCTCACCGAGCTTTTCGACGAGGTGGCGCAGCGGCTCGTGCATGACCGTCGTGTACTGGCCGTGGATCAGCGTGCCCACCTGCTCCTGGGCCGCCGCGACGACCTTGGGGTGGCAGTGCCCGGTGCTGGTGACGCCGATGCCGGCGGTGAAGTCGAGGTAGCGGCGGCCGTCCTGGTCGAAGAGGTGGACGCCCTCGCCCCGGGCCGCCACCACGGGCGTGGCCTGGCGAAGGTGCGGCGACAGTGCGGTCATGTTCGTCTCCCGGCCTCGGTGTTCGCTCTACAGCGGTCTCCCGAGCATCTCCGCGGACGGGGGGTGCGCCAACCTGCGATCTGTCCGGCCGGGCCGCGACATCCGGACGATGTGTCAGCCTCCTCGAAGGCATGCCGGGTGCCCTTCGCTCACGGACCGCACTTGCGCTGGTCAGCGACGCTTGTCACAGTGGCCGGGCACTCCCGGGCGCTGGGCCGTGCTCGGCAGGGACCCCATGGAGACATGTGAACGACAACCACCCGGCCGACCATGGGCCCACCCGTGCGCTCACCGTGGCCGACGTCCTGGCCCTTCCGGTCCTGGCCGCGGGACAACCCCGAGTCGTCACCGGTATGACCGACCTGGACCGGCCGGTCAGGTGGGTCCACATCACCGAACTGACCGACCCCGCGTCCTTCCTCAAGGGCGGCGAACTCGTCCTCACGACCGGCATGCCGCTTCCGGAGGACGCGGCCGGTGTCCGCCGGTACGTGGACGAACTCGCCGGCATCGGGGCCGCGGCGCTGGTCATCGAACTCGTACGCCGCTATCACCGCCCGCCGGACGCGCTCGTCGACGCCTGCCGCCGGCGCGGCCTCCCCCTCGTCACCCTCGCCAAGGACGTCAACTTTCTGGAGGTCACCCAGGTCGTGCACACCCTGCTGCTCGGCAACCAGGCGGACGCGATGCGCCGCGCCCAGCGCATCCACGAGGCGTTCACCGCCCTGACCCTGCGCGGCGCCGGCCCGGAGGACGTGGTGCGTGCGGCGGCGGAGATGTGCGGCCGCACGGTCGTCCTGGAGAACCTGGTGCACCAGGCCCTGATCTGCGAACCGTCCGGGCTCACCGTCGAGGAGGCACTCGCCGAGTGGGAACAGCGCTCCAGGGCGACCGGGCCCGGCGACAACGCGGCGATACGCGGCCCGGAAGGCTGGCTCACCGCCTCCGTCGAGTACCAGGGCGAGCGCTGGGGTCGCGTGGCCATGCTCCCGGCGCGCACCGACGGACCGGCGTTCGGGCCGGAGGACATCACCCTGCTGGAGAGGACCGCGATGGCACTGACCGTCGCGCGCCTGATCCACCCCACCCCATGGGAACGCACCGCACACCGGAACGCCCTGCTCGACCTCGTGGAACAGCGCCACCGCTCCGCGGAGGACGCCCGCGCCCGCTGCGCCGCACTGGGCCTGCCGACTGATCGAAGCCATTTCGTCGCCGCCCTGGTGGAGCTGCGCGCAGAGAAGCGGGGAGCCGAGACCGAGTCCCGTCTGCTTCAGGAGCTGAGAACGGCAGGCGTCCCGGCTCTCGTCGGCGAACTGGCCCCCGACCGCCTCGGCATTCTGCTGGCTCTGCGCACCTCCCAGCCCTGGCGTCCCATCGTGGAGCGCCTGTCCGGCACGGTACTGGGCCTGGCCCCGGAAGCAGTCGTGAGTGTCGGCTCCGAGGTCACGGACCTCACCGACACCGCCCGCTCGTTCCGTGCAGCGGCCCGCGTCGCCGAGGCCACCCCGCCCGGTCAGCCCCTCCCCCCGGACCGCTCCTTCCACGAGCTGTCCGACATCGGTCTGCGCCGCCTGCTGTACGCGCTCCGTGAGGACGCCCGGATCCAGGAGTACACCGAACGGCAGCTCCGGCGCCTCATCGACCACGACACCCAGCACGGCACCGACCTGCTGACGACCCTGCGCCACTATCTCGACGCGGCCGGCAACAAGACGACCGCCGCCCGCCGGGGCGGCCTCTCCCGCGAGACCATGTACCAGCGCCTGCGCACCATCGAGCGTCTCCTCGCCCGTGACCTCGAATCGGGCGACCAGCGCACCGAGCTCCACGTGGCACTCACGGCACTCGACGTGTTGCGAGCCGACTGACGCGGAGTCCCGGTGCGGCTGATGGCAGGGACGCTCAGTCCTCGTAGCGCGACTCGATCGTGGTCGGCCAGGTGCCCGTGCGGTCGTGGTCGCCGCCCCGTACCGGGGGCCGACACGAGCAGCGCGCCGCCGTGGACGTCGGCGTAGCCGAACCGGACCCCGGCTCACCGCTCGTTTCGGCGGACCGGGACCGTCTCCCACCGGACGTGACATGACCGGCGCCGGGCGCGTGCTTGCCGCCCGACGCCAGGACAGCCGTCCGCGGCGACGGCCCTCGCCGCGGACGGCACCGAAAAGACAGTCACTTCGGTGCACTCCCTGTGACAGCGCAGGCAGTGCCGTTGAGGGTGCAGGAGGTCGGCGGGGCGGTGTTGCCGGTGTGGGCTGCCTGGAAGCCGAGGTCGGCCGAAGCGCCTGGAACGAGGGCGGCGTTGTGGGAGGCGTTCCTGGCCGTCACCCGGCCGGAGGCGGCCGAGTAGTCCGCGTTCCAGCCGGAGGTGATGGTCTGGCCATCGGGCAGGGTGAAGGCAAGGGACCAGCCGTCGATCGGGGTCGTGCCGGTGTTGGCGATGGTGATGTTCGACGTCAGGCCGGTGTTCCAGGCGCTGACGGTGCTGGTGATCCGGCAGGACGCCGTCCCCGGCGCCGGGTTGGAGGTCTGGAACTGTGTGAAGAACTTCCAGACCTCCTGCGGCAGCCAGGTCCTGGAGCCGCTGTCACCGGCGGCCCCGTCCTGCGGAGCGGCGATGTGACCTTCGTCGAACGCGGCCCAGGCGACCGGACGCCCTGCGGAGCAGCCCGCGTAGTGGCCATGCGCCGGCAGGACTCCCTCAGACGCGGGTCCACTTCTGGTTGGCCTGGCCGTCGCAGGTCCTCAGGACCAGAGGGGTCCCGTTGGCGGTGCCGGCCCCATTGGCGGCGAGGCACAGTCCGGCGTGGACGTTGCGGATCGACCCGTCGGAGTTCACGGTCCACTTCTGGTTGTTCTGGCCGTTGCAGGGCCAGGTGATGACCCGGGTGCCGTTGGTGGTGCCCTGGTTGTAGGCGTCCAGGCATTTGTCGCCGTAGACGCGGAGCTCGCCGCCGGCCCAGGTGGTCCACAGCTGGTTGGCGGCGGTGTGGCAGTCCCAGATCAGTGCCGTGGTACCGGCCGCGGTGGAGGCACGGTCGACGTCCAGGCAGCGGCCGGATCCGTTGCCGCGCAGGCGTGCGGTGGTGGAGGCCAGTGGGCTGCCGCCGGTCATCTTGAACACGGCGACACCGTGCGCGGGGACACTCGCCGAGATCTGGCCGGAGGTGCTGGATGGGCCGCCGGTCCACAGGTCGGTGAGGGTGAACGCCCCTCCGGCGAGGCCGACCTGGGCGGCCGTGGTGGTGACCGTCGCGGTGTTGCCGCCCCGGTTGAACAGGCCCACGGCGACCGAGCCGTCGGACAGGGGCTTGGCGAACACCTCGGTGTCGCCGTCGTCGCGCACGCGGCGTCCGCCCGCGCCCAGCGAGTCCTGGTTCACCGCCAGCAGGCGGGGGTTGCGCAGGATCGCGCTCACGTCGGCGGACATGGTCCGGATGTCGTTGCCTGCCATGAGCGGGGCACTCATCAGCGCCCACAGGGCGAAGTGGGAGCGGGACTCGGTCAGTGACAGGCCGGGACGGCCGACGACGAGCATGTCGGGGTCGTTCCAGTGTCCCGGGCCCGACTGGGCGGCCAGGGGGGCGGTGATGTCCAGGACGTTGCCGACGCCCATCGGGTAGCTGTTGGTGTTGTTGTTCTGCCAGATGTCGAGCAGGTCCTCGGTGGTGCGCCACAGGTCGGCGACCTCGCCCCAGTTGTGCTTGTCGCCGGTGGGGGCGTGGAAGCTGTTGGGGTTGATGCTGTAGACGATCGGCCGGCCGGTGGCGCGCAGGGCGTCGCGCATGAGGGTGAACTGTGCGATCTGCTCGGTGAGGGTGCCGTTGCCGGAGCACCAGTCGTACTTGAGGTAGTCGACGCCCCATGAGGCGAACGAGGCGGCGTCCTGGGCCTCGTGGCCCTTGCTGCCCGTGGAGCCGGGGTAGGTGCCCACGCCCTGCGCGCAGGTTTTCTCGCCCGGTGCCTGGTAGATGCCGAACTTCAGGCCCTTGCCGTGGATGTAGTCCCCGAGTGCCTTCATCCCGCTGGGAAACTTGGTCGGGTTGGCCCGCAGGTTGCCCGCCGCGTCGCGCTGCGGGTCGAACCAGCAGTCGTCGACGACGACGTACCGGTAGCCGGCGTCCTTCATGCCCGAGGACACCATCGCGTCGGCAGCCCCGCGGACCTGCGCCTCGGTGATCCCGCACCCGAAACTGTTCCAGCTGTTCCAGCCCAGCGGAGGGGTGAGCGCCGGGCTGCCCGGCGCAGCCTCAGCGGTCGTGCCGGCCGAGGCGGTGACGCAGGCACTGAGCGTCAGCGCAGTGGCCGCGAGGAGGCGGAGCAGCCGTCCGCCTGATCGTCTGGGCACCAAGGGGCTCCTCAGAGGGAAGGGCGCCATGGACGGGCGCCTCGAAGACAAATGTCACGTCCATGACACGAGTGGAGGGACAAGGGCGGTTCGAAGTTTCGTGAACCATTCGGAAAGTCAAGGCTTCACGGATATTAGAGAGACCATCGAGCAAGTCAACACCCACCGCCGAACAACCCTTCACAATGCAACAGTAGAGCCTGTGAAAAGCGGCATATCTGAACCATACCGACAGATGATCTTCTCTGACATGGGATCATCGGCTTCGAATGTTTCGAAGGTCACGACGATTCGTGCGAGAGGTATTGACGGGGTTCACCGGCCTCCTATCATCCAGGGTGCGCAACAAGTCGATCCATGTTCGACATCGCGTATACAGAGAGCCGCTCCGCACGAGCCGAGCAAGGCACCTCCGGGCAACTCCAGCCGACAAGGCTGGGCCACAGAAGGAGACGCCGCACGTGCAAATGTCATGGACTCATCAGACTCTGTCTCGCCGCCGCGCGGTGACGGCCGCCGCCGGTCTGGCCGCCGGCGCCCTGCTTCCTCCGGCCGCGGCACCCGGCACCGCTTCCGCCGCTGCCCCGGGTCCGGACCTCGCGACCGCGGCGGCCTACACGAACCCGGTGATCTGGCAGGACTTCGCGGACATCGACGTCATCCGTGTCGGTGACGCCTTCTACGCCTCGGCCTCGACGATGCACTACTCGCCGGGTGCGCCCGTCCTGCGGTCGTACGACCTGGTGAACTGGGAGATCGCCGGCCACTCGGTGCCCGTGCTCGACTTCGGCGCCAAGTACGACCTGAACGGTGCCCGCGGCTACGTCAGAGGGATCTGGGCGTCGTCACTGGCCTACCGGCCGAGCAACAGAACCTTCTACTGGCTCGGCCAGATCGACTTCGCCCGGACGTACGTCTACACCGCCACCGCCGCCGAGGGGCCATGGAACAGGCTGACGACGATCAGCACCCCCTACTACGACGCGGGGCTGCTCGTCGACGGTGACGACACCCTCTACGTGGCGTACGGCAACACCACCATCAGCGTGGCCCAGCTCTCGCCCGACGGCCGCACCCAGGTCCGCACCCGGCAGGTGTTCACGACACCCTCGAGCGTCGGCACCCTTGAGGGCTCCCGCTTCTACAAGATCAACGGGCAGTACTACATCTTCCTGACCCGCCCCGCGAACGGCCAGTACATCCTCAAGTCGTCGAGCGGCCCCTTCGGTCCGTACACGATGCGGCAGGTCCTCCTCGACCTGCGTGGACCGATCCCCGGCGGCGGCGTCCCGCACCAGGGCGGGCTGGTACAGACGCAGAACGGCGCCTGGTACTACATGGCCTTCGTCGACGCCTACCCCGGTGGCCGGATGCCCGCCCTGGCACCCGTCACCTGGACCTCGGACGGCTGGCCGGTCGTGCAACTCGTCGACGGCGCATGGGGCACCTCGTATCCCCGCCCGGCCGTGCCCCCTCCGCCTCGCCCGGTGGCCCCCATGACCGGCGTCGACACCTTCGACGGGCCGGCCCTGAAGCCTCGATGGGAGTGGAACCACAACCCGGACAACACCAAGTGGTCGGCCGGCAACGGGCTGACCCTGCGGACCGCGACCGTCACCAACGACCTCTACTGGGCCCGCAACACCCTGACGCACCGCATCCAGGGCCCCACCTCCACCGCCACGGTCCAGCTCGACCACTCCGCGATGCGGGACGGCGACCGGGCCGGACTGGCGCTGCTGCGTGACTCCTCCGCCTGGATCGGCATTCGGCGAGACGGCGTCGTCCCACGGCTGGTGATGGTCAACGGGCTGGCCATGGACGGCAGTTGGAACACCACCAGCACCGGCGGTGAGGCCGCGGGCACGGCCGTCTCGGGCAGCCGCGTCTGGTTGCGCGCGACCGCGGACATCCGCCCCGGCACCGGACGCCTCGGCACCTTCTCCTACAGCACCGACGGAACCACCTTCACCCGCCTCGGACCGGCCTTCTCCCTTGGCAACGACTGGCGGTTCTTCATGGGCTACCGATTCGCCCTCTTCAATCACGCCACACAGGCACTCGGCGGCGCGGTCCGCGTCACGCGGTTCGAGCTGTCCACGCCCTGAAGCGGCCCACCGATCGCGTCACGCCTCGAGGAGGTTCACCGACCGCACGACGAACCCCCCACCCCCCTCACGAGGAGAACCATGAACCCGCTGAAACGGCTCGGCTGTCGCCGAGCCTCGGTCCTCGGCCTGCTGGCCGCGACCGTCCTGGTGACGCCCGGGACGGCAAACGGCGCGCCCGAGGCGGTGAAGGCCTCGACCCTGGGCGCCCAGGCGGCCCAGTCCGGACGGTACTTCGGAACCGCCGTGGCCGCGAGCCGGCTCGGCGACGGCACCTACACCGGCATCCTGAACCGTGAGTTCAACTCGGTCACGGCCGAGAACGAGATGAAGTGGGACGCGACCGAGCCCTCCCGCGGCTCGTTCACCTTCGGACCCGCCGACCAGATCGCGAACCGCGCGCAGGCTCGCGGTCAGCGCCTGCGCGGCCACACCCTGGTCTGGCACTCCCAACTGCCCGGCTGGGTCAGCTCCATCAGGGACGCGAACACCCTGCGCGGCGTGATGAACAACCACATCACCACCGTGATGAACCGCTACAAGGGCCGGATCCACTCCTGGGACGTGGTGAACGAGGCCTTCGCGGACGGCGGCAGCGGCCAGATGCGCAGCTCGGTGTTCCGGGACGTGCTGGGCACCGGCTTCGTCGAGCAGGCGTTCCGCACGGCACGGTCGGCCGATCCTGCGGCCAAGCTCTGCTACAACGACTACAACATCGAGGACTGGGGGGCCGCCAAGACCCAGGGGGTCTACCGCATGGTCCGCGACTTCAAGTCGCGCGGCGTGCCCATCGACTGCGTCGGCCTCCAGGCCCACTTCGGCACCGGCGGCCCGCCTGCAAGTTTCCAGACCACGCTGTCGAACTTCGCCGCCCTCGGTGTGGACGTCCAGATCACCGAACTGGACATCGCGCAGGCGCCGCCGACCGCGTACGCGAACACGGTCAGGGCCTGTCTGAACGTCGCACGCTGCACCGGCATCACCGTCTGGGGCATCCGCGACAGCGATTCCTGGCGTGCCTCGGAGAACCCGCTGCTGTTCGACCGGGGCGGCAACAAGAAGTCCGCGTACAACGCGGCCCTGACGACGCTGGGCGGCACACCCACCGCCACCCGCACCACGCCCGTCACCACCAGCGGCGAGCCCGGCGCCCCGCGCAGCGCCACCAACGCCGCTGCTCTGCCCAGCCGTTACTCTTGGAGCTCCAGCGGCCCGCTGATCTCGCCGAAGCCGGACTCGACCCACAACATCGCCGGGATCAAGGACCCGACGGTCGTCCGGTACAACGGCAAGTACCACGTGTTCGCGAGCACCGCCGGCTCCTCCGGCTACAACCTGGTCTATCTGAACTTCAGCGACTGGTCCCAGGCCGGCTCGGCCACACACCACTACCTGGACCGCACCGCCATCGGGTCCGGTTACCGGGCCGCACCGCAGGTCTTCTACTACGCGCCGCAACGCCTGTGGTACCTCGTGTACCAGACCGGCAACGCCTCGTACTCCACCAACCCCGACATCAGCAACCCGAACGGATGGAGCGCGCCGCGCCACTTCTACTCGTCGATGCCCGACATCATCAAGCAGAACATCGGCAACGGCTACTGGGTCGACATGTGGGTGATCTGCGACAGCGCCAACTGCTACCTGTTCTCCTCCGACGACAACGGACACCTGTACCGCTCGCAGACGACCGTCGGCCAGTTCCCGAACGGGTTCACCAACACCGTCATCGCGGCCCAGGACTCCAAGTACGCCTTGTTCGAAGCGAGCAACGTGTACAAGGTGCAGGGCAGTAACCAGTACCTGCTGCTCGTCGAGGCCATCGGATCGGACGGCCGACGCTACTTCCGGTCCTGGACCTCGGGCAGCCTGGCCGGTTCCTGGACGCCCCTGGCCGCGTCCGAGAGCAACCCGTTCGCACGGGCGGGCAACGTCTCCTTCCCCTCGGGCGCCTGGACCCGGGACATCAGCCACGGCGAGATGATCCGAGCCGGCCACGACCAGACACTGACCATCCCCTCCTGCCGGCTCCAGTACCTCTACCAGGGCATGAACCCCAACGCGGGCGGCGACTACAACCTCCTCCCATGGCGGCTCGGCCTCCTGACCCAGACCAACTCGACCTGCTGACGGACTGTGCCGTGGGAGCGCTTCCGATGGGAGCGCTCCCCGCGCCCGCCGCCGGCCTTCGGACGCATCCCTGTCAGAAAGCCGAGGTAATGCCATGCGCCGCAGACTTCTCGCCCTGTTGGCAGCGCTCTCCTCGCTGCCGCTGGCGCTCACCGCCGCGCCGTCCGCCCACGCGGCCGACCCGACGACCATGACCAACGGGTTCTTCGTGGACCCCGACTCCAGCGCGAAGCGGTGGGTCGCCGCCAACCCCGGCGACGGCCGGGCGGCCGCGATCAACGCTTCCATCGCCAACACCCCGACAGCACGCTGGTTCGGCTCCTGGAGCGGCACCATCGGCACAGCCACCGGCGCGTACGCGGGCGCCGCGGACGCCCGCGACAAGCTGCCCCTCCTCGTCGCCTACAACATCTACCACCGCGACTACTGCGGCGGTCACTCCGCGGGCGGAGCCTCCTCTCCGTCCGCCTACGCGAACTGGATCGCCCAGTTCGCGGGCGGAATCGCCGGCCGCCCAGCCGTCGTCATCCTCGAACCGGACTCCCTCGGGGACTACGGCTGCATGACACAGGCCCAGATCGACGAACGCGAGAGCATGCTGACCGGAGCACTCACCGAGTTCAACCGTCAGGCCCCCAACACCTGGGTCTACCTCGACGCCGGCAACCCGGCCTGGGCGAGCGCGGCGACCATGGCCACGCGCCTTCACGAAGCGGGCCTCCGGCAGGCACACGGTTTCTCGCTCAACGTCTCCAACTACCTGACCACAGCCGAGAACACCGCGTACGGCAACGCGGTCAACAGGGAACTCGGCGCCCGGTACGGCTACACCAAACCGTTCGTCGTGGACACCAGCCGCAACGGCAACGGCTCCAACGGCCAGTGGTGCAACCCCTCGGGCCGCCGCATCGGCACCCCCTCCCAGCTGGGCGGAGGCGCCGAGATGCTCTTGTGGATCAAGATCCCGGGCGAGTCCGACGGCAACTGCGGCGTGGGCACCGGCTCCTCGGCCGGACAGTTCCTCCCGGAGGTCGCCTACAAGATGATCTACGGCTACTGATCCAGGGCCGCTCGGACGCGGGTCCGCGGGCCGAGGTCGACCGCACCCGAGAAAGGCGCGGACCGGCCTCGGCCCTGACGTGAGGTCAGCCCCAGTTGAGGAAGGCGGTGCCCCAAGCCTCGTTGAGGGCGTCGAGGGTGCCGTACTCGTTGTTGAGGTGCCACATGATGAGGGCCGGGTGGCCGCCGTAGCGGGCGGCCAAGTCCTCGGTGACGGCGGCGGCGTAGCGGCGGTAGGTGGCGCTGGAGTGCGAGAAGTGCTGCCGGCCGCCCCACCACTCGGTGCGGCCGTCCTCGGTGACGGGCAGGGTGTCGGGGTGCAGCCGGCCCATCCAGGGCGGGGGCGAGGAGGTCGGGGTGGCGAGGACGACGCCGATGCCGTTCGCCTGCCCGCCGAAGAGGAGGCGGCCCCGGCTCGCATCGCTCAGAGCGGGCATCAGGCGGGCTCCCCGTACTGCGCTCCGCGTCCGTTGGTGGAGATGTAGACCCGGCCGTACGCGCGCGGGTCGCCGGTGATGGCGGCGGAGCGGTAGATGGCGTTGAAGTGCGGCAGGTACATGATCGCCTGCGCCACGGCCCGCACCCGGGGCCGGACCACGCTGTCGATGAGCAGCGCGAGGGGCGATGGGGATCGGGCGGTCTCGCTCCTGACCGCGGCCCCGCCGTGAAAGCCGGGGCGGTTCCTGTTGCGCTGGAGGGGAGACAGCGCTGCGGCCCGGCCGACGTCCTGACGGCCGGTGCCGGGCGGGCTGGACCTCGTTGAGCGGCCCGCCACCCGTTCGCGGACGAGCCAGCCCCGTCATTCGAGACCCGCCGACCCCGACACGTGCCCCGTGAAGTGCGGCACGGAGGCGGCCCACATCGGCGGCCGCACCGCGGCTGCTGGCGAGCGGGGACGCGCAGGCCCCGGCCCCGGCCGCTCCGGCACCCCGAACGCACCAGCCGGAGCGCCGTGGAGCAGGGGCCGATCTAGGCTGGAAGCAGCCGCTGGAAACCAGCCCTGACGGGCACGGCTGTCCGGACGGAGGCGTGGTGCGTGGAGATGGCCGACAAGCAGGATGCCCCCACTGCCGCTGTCGTGGTGGACCCGGACGGCATGGTGAGCGGCTGGAGCGAGGGGGGCCGGCTGCTGCTGGGCTGGACGGCGGAGGACACCGTCGGGCGCCCCGTGACCGACCTGCTGGTCGATCCCCCGCCACCCGGCTTCCCCGAGGGCTACGGTGCCGGCCCCGACCCCACGGGGTTCATCCCCCTGCGCCACAGGAACGGTTCCACGGTCGACGCCGTGGTGACGACTCACCCACTGCTCGGCCCCGACGGGCGGGCGCTGGGCCACGTGGTGACCATCCAGCGTTGGGGACGCCGTCCGGTGATCGCCGACCGAGCGTTCGAGCAGTCTCCCTTCGCCCTGGGTGTTTACGACCCTGAGCTGCGGTTCCTGTGGATCAACGCCTCCTCGTGCCGGGTGATCGCGCACTCCGAGGAGCAAGTGCTCGGCAAGAAGTACCGCGAGGTGCTTCCCGAATTCGACCGCACGTTGTTTCCCGAAAGGGACGACAAGCCCTACACCGACGCGCTCGCCCAAGTGGCGAGGACGGGCGAGCCCACGCGTCTGATCACCGTCTTCCGCCCGCGCGGCAGCGACTACGCCAACGCCTGGGCCACCAGCATCTGGCCCGTCCGGGATGCCGAGGGCAGGGTACGCGGGATCGCCAACTGGGGATTCGACATGAGCGCCGAGTACTGGGCTCGGCAACGCCTGCTCATCCTCAACCAGGCCAGCGGCGGCATCGGCCGGACACTCGACGTGATCGGCACCGCCCAGGAACTGGCCATGACCCCGGTGCCGAAATTCGTCGACCTCGTCAGCGTGGATCTCTTCGACGAGGTACTGCACGGAGAGGAACCGCCCTCCGTGTCCGCGTTCGCGCCCGGCGAGACGATCAGGCTCAGCCGTGCCGCCCAGCACAGCGCGAAGGACGGCGCCGACCGGGCTCCCGGGCCCACGAAACCCGTCACGCACCGACCCGGTTCCGTCGCCGCCCGCTGCATGGCCACCGGCAGGTCCACAGTCGAGCTCGCAGCTGACCCCGGCCAGGGCGGCGAGTGGGCCTTCGGGCCTGGGCTCGCCGCCGACCCGGCCCACTGGCCACCGGGCAACCCGGTGATCGACGAGTCCATCGCCGCGGACGGGCTGACGGGCCGGATCACCGTGCCGCTCCGGGCGCGCGGCGCGCTGCTCGGCGTCGTCGCCTTCTCCCGCCTCGACCGGCCCGAGGCCTTCACCGCCGACGACCTGATCCTCGCCGAGGAGCTGACCGCCAAGGCAGCCGTCGCCATCGACAACGCCCGCCGGTACTCGCGCGAGCGCTCGACCGCGCTGACCCTGCAACGCAGCCTGCTGCCGCAGGGACTGCCGATCCAGGAGGCGGTCGACGTGGCCTCCCGCTACCTGCCCGGCGGGACCGAGGCGGAAGTGGGCGGTGACTGGTTCGACGTCATTCCGCTGTCCGGCGCCCGGGTCGCCCTGGTCGTCGGCGATGTCGTCGGTCACGGACTGCACGCCTCGGCCAGCATGGGCCGGCTGCGCACGGCGGTCCGCACCCTGGCCGATGTCGACCTGCCGCCGGACGAGCTGCTGACCCACCTGGACGACCTGGTTCTCCACCTCGCCAGCGACCTCCAGCCCGGCAGCCACTTCCAGCCCAGCGGCGAGTCCGGCGCCACCTGCCTGTACACCGTCTACGACCCTGTCTCCCGGCGCTTCACGCTGGCGAGCGCCGGCCATCCGCTGCCGCTGATCGTCTCTCCGGACGGCACCAGGACACCCGTAGCCGCACAGCCGGGACCGCCGCTCGGCATCGGTGGGCTGCCTTTCGAGGCCACCGAGCTCGAGCTGCCCGAAGGCAGCCTGCTCGCCCTCTACACCGACGGGCTGGTGGGAAGCCGCGAGCACGACGTCGACCAGCGGATCACCGAACTGCAGCGGGTCCTGGAACACTCGGCCACCTCACTGGAGGCCCTGTGCGACACGGTGATGGACGTCATGCTCCCCGAACGCCGCACCGACGACGCCGCCCTGCTGCTCGCTCGCACTCACGCGCTGGATCCCCACCACGTCGCCGACTGGGACATCGAGCCCGACCCCGCGCAGGTACCGCGCGTCAGGAAGTTCGCCGTCGACCAGGTCGACGCCTGGGGCCTGGAGGAGGCGGCCTTCGTCACCGAACTGGTCGTCAGTGAGCTGGTCACCAATGCCATCAGATACGGCGAGCCGCCGATCAGGCTGCGGCTGATTCGCGATGCCTCCCTGATCTGCGAGGTCTCCGACGCCAGCAACACCGCTCCGCACCTGCGCCGGGCCCGCGCCTTCGACGAGGGCGGCCGGGGCCTGTTGCTCGTCGCCCAGCTCACCCGAGGGTGGGGCACCCGGCACACCACCAACGGCAAGACGATCTGGTGCGCGCAGCCCCTCCCCCCAGTCTGAGCCGCACTGACATCCAAGCCCACGGACCGTCGCCGGCCGCGCGGCAGGGCACGGCAACGGGTCCTTCCCGCCGACGGGGGGTGTTCCGATCCCGCCCATGAGCCGCGCCGCAAGGGGGCCTCCTTGCACAGCCCCAGTCCGAGGAACCCCCTCACTCAAGATCCGGACCATTCCCGGGCCAGAGATCCAGCCAAAGTCACAGCAGGCACTGTTTGCGCTGGTCAGCGATGTGCTGCCCTCGACCGAGCCCGGCTTGCGTGCTGACTCCCAATTCCTCCCACGACTGCACCCCTCCTGACCAGTGCCTTGACTGACGCGCTGCCACTCGTTCATGGACTGCTCGATGAGACGGTTCGCCTGCTCTCGACCGTCCCGCCGACCGGGACTGCACCGACTGCCGGCGCGCCGCCCGCGGCAACGACACCGCGTCAAAGGAGGAGTGGCTCGCCACCCGCCGCGCCGAGGAACGGCGAGCCGCCGCAGAGTGGGTCGAGCAGTTCGACATGCCGTCGTTGGAAGGCCCCGAACGGGCCTTGGACTGGGGCGGATGCTCCCGCCACCGGCTGATGACCGACGCACACACCGCGCTCGTCATCGAGGGCACCTGGAACGACGCTGACTGGGCGGAACTGGAAGAGAAGGCACGCGCGGTCAGTGAAGCAGGGTGGTGGATCGACCAGCGCGAAGCAGACGGCGCGGACCTGATCGATCTCCTCGACTCCGCGACCGAGCGCGGCCTCGGCACCGAGAATCCCTTCCGTTGAGCCCTACCGGCGCAGCAGTCTCCACTCCCCGCCGACAGGGCGTCGGATCCCTGTCTCACAGTTCGCTCCCGTCGCTCCTCCGACCTCCGTTCCAGAAGCCCGTCCACCGTCTTGTCCCCAAGGCAGTTTCACCACCCCGGTTTCCAGAACGATGTCGGGGCAGCGAAAGAAGCCCGCATCAGCCTTCGCCGAGCATGGGGTGCGCTTCACCGGACTCGACCCGGCCGACCGGTTCCCGAAGGCCCTGCCCCTGCTGGCCGAACTTCGACATCGCCAGCGTCTACGCCGCAGTCAGCGGCTGACCGAACCCAGGACTCGACAAGAGCCCGAGGCCGTCTCCCTCGTACCGACCGTCACTGGCCCTCCTACGGCAGCCCCGGCCTGACATCTTCCTCGGCTACGGTGCGCCGGTCGAAGACGGATGCGCGAGGGAGTCAGTTGATGAACACGGTGGGGGCCACGACGGGCGCGGGCCCGATGAAGCGTCGTCTGGGTGTGTCGGACGCGGTGGTGATCGGCCTGGGCTCCATGATCGGGGCCGGGATCTTCGCCGCGCTCGGCCCGGCGGCCGGCGCCGCCGGATCCGGGCTGCTGATCGCCCTGGCCTTGGCGGCGGTCGTGGCGTACTGCAACGCGACGTCCTCGGCACGGCTGGCCGCCCTTTACCCGCAGTCCGGGGGCACCTACGTCTACGGGCGGGAGCGGCTGGGCGACTTCTGGGGCTACCTGGCCGGCTGGGCCTTCGTCGTCGGCAAGACCGCGTCCTGCGCGGCGATGGCTCTGACCGTCGGCGCCTACCTGTGGCCCGGCCAGGCTCACGCGGTGGCCGTGGCCGCCGTGGTGGTGCTGACGGCGGTGAACTACGCGGGGGTGCAGAAGTCGGTGCTCCTCACCCGGTTCATCGTCGCGGTCGTCCTCGTTGTGCTCGCTGCCGTGGTGGTCACCGCCCTGACCTCCGCCGGCGCGGATGCCGCGCGGCTGGACATCGGCTCGGACGTCACCGTCGGCGGAGTGCTTCAGGCGGCGGGCCTGCTGTTCTTCGCCTTCGCCGGCTACGCCCGCATCGCCACCCTCGGCGAGGAGGTCCGCGACCCTGCCCGGACCATCCCGCGGGCCATCCCGATCGCGCTCGGCATCACCCTCGCCGTCTACGCGCTGGTCGCCGTC
The DNA here is from genome assembly GCF_042890065.1 of Streptomyces sp. NPDC002328. Taxonomy (NCBI): domain Bacteria; kingdom Bacillati; phylum Actinomycetota; class Actinomycetes; order Kitasatosporales; family Streptomycetaceae; genus Streptomyces; species Streptomyces sp. NPDC002328. The sequence continues at coordinate 95,700 of NZ_JBIARQ010000023.1, forward strand.
GCCGTCCTGACGGTGCTGGGGCCGGCCGGGCTGGCGGAGGCCACTGCCCCGCTGTCGGACGCCGCACGGGCCGCGGGCGCCGGCTGGCTGGTGCCCGTCGTCCGCGTGGGCGGTGCCGTCGCCGCGCTCGGCTCACTCCTCGCGCTGATCCTCGGGGTCTCCCGCACCACCCTGGCCATGGGCCGCGACCGGCACCTGCCACACACCCTGTCCGCTGTCCACCCCCGCTTCGGCGTTCCGCACCGCGCCGAACTGGCCGTCGGCACCGTCGTCGCCCTGCTCGCCGCGACCACCGACGTGCGCGGCGCGATCGGCTTCTCGTCCTTCGGCGTCCTGGCCTACTACGCCATCGCCAACGCCTGTGCCTGGACCCTCACGCCGCGAGAGGGGCGGCCCAGCCGGCTCGTCCCCGTCACCGGCCTGGCCGGCTGCGCGGTCCTCGCCTTCGCCCTGCCCTTGAGCACCATCGTCTCCGGCACCGCCGTCCTCGTCCTCGGGGCTGCCGTCTACGGGCTGAGAAGGGCCAGGACCCGCAGCTCCCGCCCCTGACAGCGGCCCCGCGCGCGCCCAGCTGCGTTCCTGTGCAGGTCAGTACAGGGTCCGGACGGCGTACATGGTGCCGAGGGTGGCGGCGAGGGCGCCGAGCAGGAGGCGGAGCGCGGTTTCGGGCAGGTGGGGCTGGAGGCGGGCGCCGAGGTAGCCGCCGATCAGGCCACCGAGGCCGCAGGCCAGGCCCAGCCACCAGTCGGGTGCGACGGGTCCGGAGCTCGCCTGAGCCAGTGCCGCGTAGGCGGCGGCCCCGGCGACGGAGGTGGTGAAGGTAGCGGCGAGCGTGGCCGGTGCGACGCGGGCCATGGGCATGCCGCGCGCTGCGAGGACGGGCCCGAGCAGGGAGCCGCCGCCGATCCCGTAGATCCCGCCGACCACCCCGACCGTCAGGGCCAGGGCGGCGAGGACGGGCGGCGACGGCTCGGCCGCGCCGGGACGCTGCCGGTCCGGGCGCAGGGTGCGCCAGCACAGCCACGCTCCGAGCGGCAGAAGGAGGGCGGCGACCAGGATGCGGAAGACGCCGGGGCCGGGGAGGGCGAAGACTCGGACGGCGGCGCCGGCGAGGACGCCGGGCAGCGTCCAGGTGACCAGGCGCCGGGCCAGTCCGCCGCGCAGAGCGCCGTCGCGGCGGTAGCGCCAGAGGGCGCCTGGCCCGGCCACCACGTTGAACAGCAGGTTCGTCGGCGTGACCGCGGGACTCGGCACACCGAGGACGCTGAGCTGGACCGGCAGGAGGAAGACCGCCCCGGACACGCCGACCGGAGCGGTCACCGTCGAGATCAGCAGGCCGGCCGCGAAGCCGGCCCAGATCGTCCACTCCACCACTGCCCCCCGCCGCTCCTTGATCGCCCCGTCAGTATCAACGGACCGGGCCTCGCAGGCGGGTGCGGGCAACGAGATGTTCATGAGCAGCAGGTGCAGCCCGCCGTGCAGTCGCACGCGTCCGTCTCGGCCGCAGCCCTGGGGGCGGGGTGCGCGCGTGGGCGGTGGGTGCACAGCAGCCCTTGCCCGGCGTCGCGGCCTTCCTTGTCGGCGAGGGCGGCGGTGACCGGGGTGGCGACGGGGGCGGCGACGAAGTACATCGACGCCGCCGTCACCCAGGTCCGCGCCGAGGGCCCACGAGATCCGGGACGAGGACAATGCCCGGCTCTCCCCGCTCAAGCACCGCAACCTCAACGTGCTCGGCCGCTACAGCTTCACCGCCTCCACCCCGGCCGCCGGCGCCCTGCGCCCGCTGCGCGACCCGGACGCCCCGGGGCTCGACGAGGACGAGGACGGTATGGAGAGCCTGACCCGGGCGCCGGGTCAGCTGCCGTAGGCACACCCGGCGTCGGCCTTCGCCTCGGCGGGGGTCTGGGCCGGGTCTGCGGCCTGTTCGTCCGGGGTGCAGCAGGCCGTGGTGCCGCAGCAGGTATCGGGCGAGGCGTCGGCCTTCTGAAGGGTGTCGGCGTCGGCCTTGACGACGTAGACCTCCCAGGGCTCCTTGCCGGGGCCGTGGACCCACACCTTGTCCTGAAGGGCGTAGCAGCAGGAGGTGTCGGCCTCCTCGAAGGTGGCCAGGCCCGCTTCCTTCAGCCGTTCGGTGGCGGCGGTGACCTGTTCGGTGGAGGTGACCTCGACGCCGAGGTGGTCCAGGCGGGTGTCCTCGCCCGTCTCACCCTCGATGAGGACGAGCTTGAGCGGGGGCTCGGTGATGGCGAAGTTGGCGTATCCCTCGCGACGCTTGGCGGGCTCGGCGGTCCGCGAGCCGCTGGGTGGGGAGGCCGCGGCCGAGCTGTCGCGGATGTTCAAGGCACTGTCGGACCCGATCCGGCTGCGGCTGCTGTCACTGATCGCCTCGCATGAGGGCGGCGAGGCGTGCGTGTGCGACCTCATCGGCCCGTTCGACGTCTCCCAGCCCACGATCTCCCACCATCTGAAGGTGCTGCGGGAGGCCGGGCTGGTGGGCTCGGAGCGGCGCGGGACCTGGGTGTACTACTGGGTGCTTCCCGAGGCCCTGGCCAAGCTGTCCGCCCTGCTCCAGACGCCGGCCGTGCCCGCGCGGATCCCCGCGTGAGCGCGCCCGCGCCGCTGCTGCGGCGGGCGGTTGTCGAGGGGCTGGGCACGGCCGCGCTGGTCGCGGTGGTGGTCGGCTCCGGCATCCAGGCCACCGAGCTGACCCGCGACGTCGGTGTGCAGTTGCTGGCCAACTCCCTGGCCCGTCTTCGGCCTCGGCGTGCTGATCGCCCTGCTGGGACCGGTGTCCGGGGCGCACTTCAACCCGGTGGTCACCCTGGCCGCCTGGTTCACCGGCCGCCGGACCGGCGAAGCTCCCAACCTGCCCGGCGTCGCCGCGTACGTACCCTCGCAGATCACCGGGGCGATCGCGGGGGCGGTGCTGGCCGACACCATGTTCGGCAAGCCGATGGTGCACTTCTCCACCCATGACCGGTCCGCCGGCCACCTGTGGCTCGGCGAGGTGGTGGCCACCGCCGGGCTCGTCTGGCTCGTCTTCGGCCTCGCCCGCGCGGGCCGCGCGCACCTGGCGCCGGTCGCGGTCGCCTCCTACATCGGGGCGGCGTACTGGTTCACCTCCTCCACCTCCTTCGCCAACCCGGCTGTGACGATCGGCCGGGCGTTCACCGACACCTTCGCCGGCATCGCCCCCACCGCCGTGCTGCCGTTCATAGCTGCCCAGCTGCTCGGCGCCGCCGTCGGTCTGGGCCTGGTCGCCGTCTGCTTCGGCCGTCCGGCCACCGCGGGCGAGGACGAGGTCGTCGTTCCCCGCGGCAGGCCGCAGCCCGCCGCCCCCGCCCCTTCCTCTGAAGAAAGCACACTGACCTGATGAGCACTTCCGCCACCCCGTCCGTGCTGTTCGTCTGCGTACACAACGCCGGCCGGTCCCAGATGGCCGCAGCCTTCCTCACGCACCTCGGCGGCGACCGCGTCCAGGTCCGCTCGGCCGGATCCGCTCCCGCCGACACCGTCAACCCGGCCGTGGTGGAGGCCATGAAGGAGGTCGGCATCGACATCGCGGCCCAGACCCCCAAGGTCCTCACCGTGGAGGCGGTGCAGTCCTCGGACGTGGTGATCACCATGGGCTGCGGCGACACCTGCCCGTACTTCCCCGGCAAGCGGTACCTGGACTGGCAGCTCGACGACCCGGCCGGCCAGGGCGTCGAGGCGATCCGGCCGATCCGCGACGAGATCGAACAGCGCATCCGCCACCTGCTTGCCGAGCTCGGCATCGAGGCTCGTACGTAAAGGCCACGGCAACGCCCGGCTGCACCTGCCATGGTGCGGCCGGGCGTTCTCGTGGAAGGTGTCAGTGGTAGGCGTGGACGACGGCGTGGCCCTTGCCGCGGCCGATCATCCACTTGTTGACCGGCGTCGTGATCACGAAGGCCACGGCGAAGCCGCCCAGCAGTGCCGTCCAGAACAGCGCGTCCGACAGGTGGGCGTCCATCGCTCCCGGCGTCAGGGCGATGATGCCGTTGTCGACCAGCTCCATCACCGCGATCGAGACGGTGTCCGCGGCCAGCGCCACCTTGACCGCGCTCTTGAAGCCCAGGCCGGCGCGGCGGACCGCGAACAGCGTGAACGAGTAGCCGAACAGGAACGCCAGCGAGATCGCCAGGACCATGGTCTGGACATTGCCCCACAGCAGGGCGGTGCCGATGACCATGCCGAGGATCTCGCCGATCGCGCACCCGGTCAGGCAGTGCAGCGTCGCCTTCGCGGCCGCCCCCCAGGTCACCGTGCCCATCTGATGCCCGGCATGCCCCGCCTGGGCCTGGTGCGCGCTGTGGTCGTGAGCGGTGCTGGTGTGGTGAGCGCTGTGATCCATGACCGTCATCCCCAATCGCGTCCAGCGTGTCACCGCTGCCGCGGGACCCACATGACAACCGTATACCCCCTAGGGGTATTCCACGAGGGGTGCGAGCCCGACGAGAGACGCAGGGGTGTGCCGGGCGCCGCACGCCCGGCACATCCCTGCGAGCGCGGGTCAGTTCCTGCCGAGCAGGTCGCTCATCCTGGTGATCTCGGCGGTCTGCGAGGTGATGATGGCGTCCGCCATCGTCTGGGCCTCGGGGAAGGAGCCGTCGGCCTTCTCCGTCTTGGCCATGGCCACCGCGCCTTCATGGTGCTTGATCATCATCTCCATGAAGGCGGTGTCGAACGCCTTGCCCGAGGACGCCTTGAGCTTGTCCATCTCCTCGGCCGTCATCATCCCGGCCGTGCCGTGCGCGGAGTGGTCCATGGCCCCTTCGGCGGGGACCTGCTCGCCCCAGGTGGTCAGCCAGCCCGAGAGGGTCTCGATCTCCGGGTCCTGGGCCTTCTTGATCTCGTCGGCGAGCTTCTTGACCTCGGCGGACTCGGCCCTGCCGGGCGCGAGGTCGGCCATCTCCACGGCCTGGCGGTGGTGAGGGATCATCCCCTTGGCGAACGCGACGTCGGCCGCGTTGTGCTTGCCCTGGGAGACCGGAGCGGACGAGGACGCCGAGGCCGACGGGCTGTGGCCGTTGTGCCCGGCGGAGGTGTCGTCGCCCGACCCGCACGCGGCGAGCACGACGGATGCGGCGCCCGCGGCGGCGACGAGGGCAGTCCGGCGGATGAGGTTCTTGTTCATGGTGCTGCAACTCCTTGATGCGCCGCCCGGAGCGGGCAGGTGCCAGTGCGGAAGTGAGAACGCGCCGGAGCGCGGCATCCCTTGCCGGCCCGAACCGGGACGGGAGGGTGCCGTGCGGGCGGTCCTATATCCGCAGGAGTTGCAGCTCAGCGAGGTCGGGCGGCGCCCGCCCGCTCTCCGGCGTCCCGGCCGCACAGCCGGGCAACGCCACCGACGCAGGCCCGGTATCGACGGCCGCGGCCAGGGCGGGAGGCGCGTACGCGGCGCCGACACCGGCCGCCGCGCACATGGCGTCCGCGTGCTCCGCGTGCCCCATACCGCCGTCGGTGTGCGAGCAGTCAGCGGCAATCTGCGGGCCGGCGTCGTCGTGGACCATCGCCCTGGCGTGGCCACTCGCGGCCACCGGCGCGGGAGCGGGCCCCGGGCCCAGGCCGTGCATGGCCAGCACACCGGCCAGCACCGCCAGCACCAGCAGCACGAAGCCACGCCCGGCGGGGCGACGGCTCGGCTGCAACGTGCTGGTCATGCGGTCATCGTACGATCCGGCCCGGCGACACCGCGCCCCTGACCGTCCGAGAGCCATCCGGCGGGTTGACAGGGCTGCCGGCGATTCTCACAAACGGTCATCTGTGAGAGTTCTGCGACAGCCCCCGGAGCGATCACGTTTCCGCAGATCGCCGTTCGCGAAAGTCCTCTCGAAACCCGCATGTTGCGCGAGGCACTTCTGCGAGACTTCCCGGATGGATCTCCCGCCCGATCGGGCGGTATTGGCGTTGGAACATCACGACTGCCCGAACTGCGACGCGCCTGCCGCACCTGCGGCGGGAAAACCGCCGCGAAGTACCACACTCCGCCCTCGTCCCCGTGCTCCGCGAGAAACTCGAAGGCCGCGTCCCCGCCGACCGCCACCCCGACCGCGCGTGGAAGCAGGGCCCGGCGCTCGCCGTCGCGCCCGCGCCCCGCACCGAGCGCCCGGTCCGCATCGGGTACGCGAGGACGTCAACCGCGCGGCAGGAGCTGGCGAGCCAGCTCGAAGCCCTCCTCCGCGCGGAGTGCCACAAGATCTTCAAGGAGCAGATCAGCACCCGGGTGAAGATCCGGCCTGAGCTGGAGAAGACGCTCGCCTTGGCCCACCAGTTCCAGGAGGCCGCCCCCGAGACGCCCGTCACCCTCACCGTGCACGAGCTCAAGCGCCTCGCGCGCAACGCGGCCGAGCGGATGACGCTGTCCGCCGAGCTCCAGGCCGGCGGCATCCAGCTCGCACTCCTCACCGGCCCGCTCATCGGGATCTACGACCCCAACGGCATGGGCGCCATGTTCTTCCCGTCCTGGCCGTGGCCGGTCAGATCGAGCGCAACTACATCCGGGAGAAGGCCCTCGAAGGCCAGGTCATCGCCGCGTCCAAGGGCAACCACGGCGGGCGCCCGAAGGTCATCGACGATGACATGCTCACCTTCGCCGTCGCGCTCAAGGACAAGGGCGTCCCCGTCCCCGACATCGCCAAGAGGCTCACCATCAAAACCGGGAAGAACGCGGGCAAGTCGCCTTCGGTCGCCTCGCTCTACCGGGCCCTCGCACCGAGGACACCGCGGCCGACGACGGCCTGCCGATGCGGCCCAGGCCCGTCCGCATCCGCCGACCCGAAGAACCGCTCACCCCCGAGGGTTGACCGCTGTGGCCCAAGGCCGTCTCTGGAGAGCTACAGACCGCACCCCCGCCGACCGGCGGGGGATGGGCCTGCCATGTGGCTGGACTATTGCATCGTGAGCAGCGCTTGGTGTTCTGTGAACAGCAGGTAAGACGCTGGTCATAGCGTTGGGGGCAGTTGGGGGGCGTCCCCACCCGTTGTGTCTCAAGCAGGACAGACCTCCCACGATCGGGCCTACTGGAGGAGGAGGTATCCGCTGCGACCCGAACCTCGGGTTGATCTTGATCACCTCTTTGAATACGCAGCCCGGCCCTGTGAGTCGATGCGGGCCGGCAGTTGGGGCCGCACTGAGGTGAACGACTCATACATTCGTGGATCTGTCATCGAATCACGGCTCATGACGTTGTGGCCTGTGCATGGCCCAGGTCGGCTGCCCATCAGGGTCAGGGCTGCCGGGGTGCCGCCGTGACGGTCGCCGGTCGGAACGGCTGGGAGGAGCTACCGTGACCTGCAACTCCCCTGACAACGGGCCCGGGATCGGCCCCGACGATGCAGTCGCCGTTGAGCACCGTGCTGCCACGGGCAACGCCGGGGCCCGTACCGAGGCGGCGCTTGCGGAGGTGCTGGCCGATGTTCTGCACACCGAGCGGGTGCCGGTGGACGGTCACTTCTTTACCGACCTCGGCGCCGACTCCCTGGTCATGGCTCACTTCTGCGCCCGCCTCCGCAAACGCGACGACCTTCCCACCGCGTCCATGAAAGACGTGTACCGGCACTCCACGATCCATGACCTGGCGGCCGCCCTCTATCAGACCGACCCGTCTCCCGCTCCCGTCACGGCAGGTTCTGCGGAACCCGCCCAGGACGTCGAGCCGTTCGACGCCCCTGCCGGTCGATCGTCCGGTACATGGCAGTACGTGCTGTGCGGCGCGGCCCAGTTGTTGACCTTTGGCGGCATGTCATGCCTGGGCGGCCTTGCTTTCGTCCGGGGCTATGCGTGGATCGTCGCCGGTTCCGGCACGGTGGACGTCTACCAGCGGGCGGTGTTGTTCGGGGCGGCGGTCTTCCTGGTCATGTGCGCCGTTCCGATCGCGGCCAAGTGGCTGCTGATCGGCCGCTTCACACCACGCGGGATCCCGGTGTGGAGTTTCGGCTACCTGCGCTTCTGGTGGGTCAAGACCCTCATCCGGTCCAGCCCGGTCCGGCTCTTCATCGGTTCACCGCTGTACGTGCTGTATTTGAGAGCATTGGGCGCGCACATCGGCAAAGGTGTCACGATCCTCACTCGCAACGTTCCGGTCTGCACCGACCTGATTTCCCTCGGTGACGGTTCGGTCGTCCGCAAGGACGTGTTCTTCTCCGGGTATCGCGCGTACGACGGCTGGATCGAGACGGGGCCGGTGACCCTCGGTGCTGGTGTGACCGTCGGTGAGCAGTCGGTCGTCGACATGCACGTGTCGATGGGTGACGACGCACAGCTGGGCCACGCCTCTTCCCTGCACCCGGGACAGACCGTGCCGGCCGGCCAGGCGTGGCACGGCACACCCGCGCAGCCGACCGACACCGACTTCCGCACTGTCGGCCCGGGGACCTGCGGCACACTGCGCAGGACGCTCTACGGTTCGTGGCAGCTCATCGGCATGCTTCTGCTGTACCTGCCGCTGACCGTGGCAGGCATCAGCATCGTGGCGTCCGCGGTGCCGCAGCTCAACGCCGTGGTGACCATCGGAGTGGCGGCCTTCAGCAGCCCGGCGTTCTACCTGGAGGCACTCATCGCTTCCCTGGTCGCCTTCTTCGGCGGCCTGCTGATCGGCCTGCTGGCGATCAACACAATGCCGCGCCTGCTCAATCTCCTGCTCGAGCCGGGCAAGACCTATCCGCTGTACGGCTTCCACTACGGCGTTCAGCGCGTGGTCACACGCATGACCAACATCAGGTTCTTCACCACGCTGTTCGGGGACAGCTCGGCGATCGTCCACTATCTGCGGTCCCTCGGATACGACCTGTACCGCGTGGAACAGACGGGGTCGAACTTCGGCTCGCTGGTCAAGCACGACATCCCGTACCTGACTCAGGTCGGCAGCGGAACGATGATCGCCGACGGCCTGTCGGTCATCAACACCGAGTACTCGGCCACCTTCTTCCGCGTGAGCCGAACCACGATCGGGCCGCGCAACTTCCTCGGCAACAACATCGCCTATCCTCCACGCGGCCGGACCGGCGAAAACTGCCTGCTCGCGACCAAGGCCATGGTCCCCGTCGACGGACCCGTCCGCGAAGGTGTCGGCCTGCTCGGCTCTCCCAGCTTCGAGATACCCCGCACCGTGATGCGCGACCAGCAGTTCGACGACCTGGCCACCGGCGACGAACTGCGCCGCCGCCTGGCCGCCAAGAACAAGCACAACGCGCTCACCGCGAGCCTGTTCCTGCTGGTGCGCTGGGTCCACTTCTTCGGGCTCAGTGTCATCGCCATGGCCGCCGTCGACCTCTATCCCACCGCCGGCGCGGGAGTGTTCGCCCTGGCCGGCCTGCTCACCCTGGCGTTCACCGTCTGCTACTTCGCGCTGGTCGAACGGATCGTCACGGCAATCCATCCTCTGAAACCGCTGTACTGCTCGATCTACGACCTCTCCTTCTGGCGCCACGAACGCTACTGGAAACTCTCCTCCCACCGGTTCGAACAGATCTTCAACGGCACGCCGTTCAAGACCATGGTCTGGCGCCTGCTGGGGGTCAGGATCGGAAGCCGGGTCTTCGACGACGGCTGCGCACTGCCCGAGCGAACCCTCGTCACCATCGGGAACGACAGCACCCTCAACGCCGGTACCGTCATCCAGTGCCACTCGCAGGAGGACGGCGCCTTCAAGTCCGACCGCATCACCCTGGGTGCGAACGTGACCGTCGGCGTCGGTGCCCTCGTCCACTACGGCACCACGGTCGGCGACAACGCAGAACTCACCGCTGACGCCTTCCTGATGAAGGGCGAGGAAGTACCCCCTCGGGAGCAGTGGGGCGGGAACCCCTCGCGGGAGACGGGTGTCGTGTCTGCACGGCGGGGCGATCGGCAACTGACCGGTGCCGGGTGACCTGAGCTGCCCGCAGGTAGGCGGCTTCGCCGGCCTGTCCGGCAAAACGTACGTGACACCCGTGTGCCTCAGCGCTGCAGATCGAGCGACGGCCCTTTCACTCCGCGGACGGTGCCCCGAGTGCCGGGCCCGTCTGCGGCCGGGTTCCGTCAGCGAAAGCCGGCAGGCCCGGGACGCAAGTGACGACGGGCCCTACCGCCTTACCACCACCCGAGCTCGCGCCGCCGAACACAAAGCACGCCGCGGGCTGACCATCTTCAGCACGTCACACAGGGGCGATCAGGGCGTAGCGTTCATCGTCCACCTCGCTACCCCACAAGTCCGGTTATTACTGAGCGGTTCAACTCGTAGGCCAGAAACAAGCGACCGTGGGTCGCGGCCAGGTCCTTGGCGCTGACTCCGCCGTTCCACGGCAGCAACTCGGCGCCGACCACATACGGCAGCACCAACCAGAACCGCGTCGCCATCGCCTCGAACGAGTCGTTCGTGGACCTGGACGTTCACCGAGCCGCGACTCTGCGCGGCCATCGTCGACCGCCTCACCTTCGGCAGGAACATCATCGAGACCGGGACCGAGTCCTACCGACTCGCCAGCACCAGGGCAGCAGGCAGAGGACACCGCGAGGGGCTGACGTCCATGGGCGTCGTGCTCATCGCCGTCATGACGACCGCATTCACTGGTCCGGGGTCGGGCTGGATGTGATGACCTCTCATCAGGATCCGGTCAATCGGTTGCGCTGGACGCGGATCTCGCCGCGCACTGCTGACAACTTCTCTCCGCACCCGGAAAGATCACGGGCATGGCATCTCACGCGAACCAAGTCCGCGCCCTGTCCTTCGACACTGTTGCCACTCAATATGCTGCCACCCGGCCGGACTATCCGTCGGCCCTCTTCCACGCCGTTGAGGAACTCGCCGGCCGACCGCTGGCCGGCGCCGACGTGCTGGACTGCGGAGCGGGCACTGGCATCGCCACTCGGCTGATGCGCGAACGAGGCGCCCACGTCGTCGCCCTGGAGCCGGGCGCCGGTATGGCGGCCGAGTTGCGCGCGGCCGAGCCGGAGATCCCACTGGTGCGGGGCGAGGGGAACTGCCTGCCGTTCGCCGCCGGCAGTTTCGACGTGATCACCTACGCCCAAGCCTGGCACTGGACCGACCCGGCCCGCTCCGTCCTCGAAGCCCTGCGGGTGTTACGCCCGCACGGCGTGCTGGCCCTGTGGTGGAACCAAGCCGACGTCCGCGTCCCGTGGGTCGCGGCGGAGGATGCCCGACTCGCGCCCTTCACCCGCGACTACCCGGCAACCGTGGCCGAGCTGCTCGCCTCGTTCCCGGTCCACGTGGCTACGCGCGAGATCCCGTGGTCGCGCCGGATCACCGTTGAGGAGCACACCAGATACCTCGCCACCCACTCGCACTTCGCGGTCATGGACCCCATCGAGCGGGCCGAACTCCTCGACAGCAACCGCACCGCACTGGCTCGGATCTTCCCCGACGGCGAGCTCGACGAGCCATACCTGTGCGGCCTGACCGTCGTGCGATCAGCCACCACCCCCATGTGAACGGAACCCAGCGCCCACAGACACCTCACCGCGGGAACCTTCAGGCCGTGAGTGTCGATGCCGCTCGTGAACGGTCTTCCAGGGACTGTAGCGCTCCGGCAGGTCACGCCACTGCACACCGGTGCGGATCCGGTACAGCACCCCGTTCATCACCGGGCGGTGATCCCGCCACCGGCCACACCGCCCGTTGCTCACCGGGAGGAGCGACGCAAGCAGCTGCCACTGAGCCTCCGTCAGATCACCCCTATGCCCCACAGTCCCATCAACAGCTCACCTGATCGCCAGGCCACGGCCTAGCTCGCGGAGAACCGAAGGCTCTGACTCGGTCGAACGCCTGGACCAGGCGACTGGCGGGGCAGGTGCGGAGAACCCGTTCCGCTGAGAAGAGCCGGAACATACCCGGAGACCGCCGGTTGGCCAAACCGGCGATCCTGCGGACCCTTGATCCTCCCACCGCCGCTCCCCCGCGTGAAAGGAACCGCATGTCCCTGCCCCCACCCGCCCCGGCCTGGTGCGGACGTGTCACTGGAACTGTGCGAAGAACCTCCAGATCTCTGCTTTGGTCCAGGTGGCGACGCCGCTTTCGCCGGCGGAGCCGTCGACCGGACCGGGTATGTGGCCTCCGTCGAACGCGGCCCATCGGACCGGGTATCCGGCACGGCAGCCCGAGTAGGTGGTGGTGATGTGCGTTCGGCTGCCCTGCGCGGGCTCGCGCGGGCTCTGGGGGGTGCAGCCGTTGTTGTTGACGAATCTGTCGCGCAGGGACCGTCCTTGCGCGATGTTGAGGACGGAGTCGCTGACGCCGTGGATTCCGAAGTAGGCGATGGGCTGGGCGCCGCCGCTGCACCCGCTGATCTGAGCGCCGGAGATGACCGCGACGGCCCTGAAGACGTTCGCCCGGCTGCACGCGAGTGCGTGGCTCATACCGCCGCCCCAGCTGAATCCCGTGGCGAAACGCTGTGCCGGGTCGACACAGAGGCCGCCCTCGATGCGCCGGATCATGTCGTCGACGAAGGTGACGTCCTCACCGCCCGAATTGGCCCAGCCGTTGCCGAGGCCCTGGGGGGCGACGAGGATCGCGCCGTTGTTCGACTGTTCCTGCTGGCCGTAATAGGACCAGGCGCTTCCGCTCGTGCCGCCCGAGGCGACGTCGCCGGCGGTTCCGCCCCGCCAGTGGAACGCGAAGATCAGCCGGTAGGGGTGGCTGTTGTCGTAGTCGGCGGGAACCCTGAGGATGAAGCTGCGGCTCTTACCGCCGCTCTGAATCGTGTGCGTACCGCTCGCCAGAGTCGGGGTGCTGCCGCATCCGCCGCCGCCACCGGACGACAGCTTGATCATCTGCCATTGCTGGTTGGCGCCGCCCCAGTCGGAGTACTGGACGACGTTGCCGCCGTCGGCGGTGGAGGCGCCCTGCACCTCCACCGCCTTGCTGCTGGTGCGGTTGATCAGCCGGACGTGGCCCGCGTCGGAATCGGCCAGGCGGAACTGCTGGTTGGCCCCGCGGTGGTCGGCCCACTGCTGGATCGCGGCACCGTCTGCGGTCGAGGCGCCGGCCACGTCGAGAACCTTGCCCGAATGCCGGGCCTTGAGGCGGTAGAAGCCGTCGCCGGAGTCGATGAACTGCCACTGCTGGTTGACTCCGTCGTTGCGCGTCCACTGGCTGACCCGCGCGCCGTCGGCGGTGGACGTGCCGGAGACGTCCAGCGCCTTGCCGCTGTTGCGATTGACCACGACATACCAGGCATTGGTGTCCACCGTCGCCGCCTCGGCGGGTGCCGGATTCACCGCGGCGAGCATGCCGATCGCGAGGGTCGCCGCCACCACGGCGGCGACCCGGGACCACCAGCGATGTCCGCAGGGAGGGGCGAGGGAAGCCGCACCGTGGGTCTTCATCGGTTCACCCTTTCGTTCGTAACGGGTCCCATCAGGTGCGGGTCCAGCGTTGGTTGCTGCCGTTCGAGCAGGAGTAGAGCTGGATCAGGGTGCCGTTGGCGGTCCCCGATGCGGCGGCGTCGAGGCAGAGGCCGGACTGGACGCCGACGATGGATCCGCCGGAGTCGAGGCGCCATTTCTGGTTGTCGCCACCCCAGCAGCTGTAGATCTGCACTTTGGCGCCGTTGCCGGTGCCGGCGGCGTCCAGGCACTTGTTGCCGTAGACCCTGAGCTCGCCCGCGGCGGTGTAGGCCCACTGCTGGTTGGTGCGGTTGTTGCAGTCCCACAGGTGAAGCTGGGTGCCGTCGGTGGTACTGGTGCCGGGCACGTCCAGGCAGCGGCCCGAACCGACGCCCTTGATCGGTCCGGAGTCCGAAGGGGGCGTAGGGGAGCCGCCGTTGAGTGCGTTGAGGACGGCGGTGTAGGCGGCCTTCTTGCTGCCGTCGCCGTTGAACAGCAGCGGCGAGTGCTCCGGTCGCCAGGAGTCGGTGTCACGCACACCCCAGACGGTGATGCCGAGGCAGCGCGGGACGGCCAGGCAGTCGTTGGTCACGTTGGCGTAGGTCGTGGCCGAGGCGCCCTGGATGTCGAGTTCGGTGATGGCCACGTCGACACCCAGAGCGGCGAAGTTCTGCAGGGTGGTGCGGAAGTTGCTGTTGTAAGGGCTGCCGCTGTTGAAGTGCGACTGGAATCCGACGCAGTCGATCGGCACGCCGCGCTGCTTGAAGTCCCGGACCATGGCGTACATGGCCTGGGTTTTGGCCCAGGTCCAGTTCTCGACGTTGTAGTCGTTGTAGCAGAGCTTGGCGGCCGGGTCGGCGGCGCGCGCGGCGCGGAAGGCGACCTCGATCCAGTCGTTGCCGGTGCGTTGCAGGTTGGAGTCGCGCCGGGCTCCCGAACTGCCGTCGGCGAATGCCTCGTTCACGACGTCCCACTGGGCGATCTTGCCCTTGTAGTGGGCCATCACGCCGTTGATGTGATTGATCATCGCCTGACGCAGCGTGCTGCCGCTGAGGCTCTGCATCCAGCCGGGCTGCTGGGAGTGCCAGGCCAGGGTGTGGCCGCGCACCTGCTTGCCTCTCTGCACCGCCCAGTTGTAGACGCGGTCACCGGCGGTGAAGTTGAACTGGCCCCGCTGCGGTTCGGTGGCGTCGATCTTCATCTCGTTCTCGGCCGTCACCGAGTTGAACTCACGGCCCGCGATCGTCGTGTACGCCGAGTCGCCCAGCCTGCCCGAGGCGATGGCGGTGCCGAAGTAGCGGCCGCTCTGCGCCGCCGCGGCGCCGAGCGTGGTCTCGGCGGCGTGTGCGGTCGGCGGCGCGACCAGTGTGGCGACCGTCCCGAGGACAGCGACGACCAGCGCCAACAGCAGGCCGCGGACTTTCCGGCGGACAACGGGTCTGGGAAGTGCATACGAGCCCATGGCTGTGCCTCCAAGGCAGAAATCACGGAAGGACTGAAGCGCAGGGGAATGCGTCGTCCGCTCCCACTCGGCAGACGGACGGGGCGGGCCGGAACCCGGGCAGCACGGGATCACCGGACACCGCGTTCATGGGACCGGGACGATCTCGACCGGCCGGGATGGCACCCGGTCGGCGGTCGGGTGACGTACGGCGGGGCGGCGGTGACTCGACACAGACATGGGGTACTCCATCGCGGCTCAGCGGGGGACCGCAACGCAGCGTCGCGTACCTCTCCGACTGCGCGAAGAGCCAGGATGCGCTGGTGCGAACCTCACCGGAACGAGACGGGGTGGCGCAGGTGCTGTGGTGCGCGGATCTGTCGTGCAGCTGTGCGTGGATGTGCCGTGCAGCACGATCACCCAGGGCCGACGTGGTTCAACATCGAACTATGGCCGGGTTCTCAGACTCGGATGATTGAGGCATCGACGATGGGTCGTCAACACTCTCCGCAGAAGAAGTTTCCGTTCGTCGCCCGAAACTTTCGCCGCTTGCTCGACTTCTCTCCTCCGCGCGGACGCCTCGGACCGGCGAGCTGTATCGCAGACTCCGGAGCGTTTCCGGTCGGCGTGACAGCTTGTCGAGTCCGTAGGCGTGGCGCTGTTTGTGGACAGATCGGCGACAAGCCTTGACCAGAGGGCTCCACATTCCTAGCTTGTGGCGTCACAGTCTCCGGGAATTCCTCGAATGTTTCGAGAGTGTCCCTGCCCCCCGTCATGCCCGCCCCGCGGTTCATCGGGGTCACCTCACCCCCACCCTCCAAGGAGGCCCTCTGATGTGGTTTCGCCACCCGCCCCCGGTCCGCCCAGGACGCTTACTCGCCGTCCTTGCGCCCTTGCTGCTCGTGGCCACCCTCCTCGGTGCCCAGCCCGCCGGCGCGGCGACCGTAGACCCCAACGCCTCGTATGTGCTGGTCAATCGCAACAGCGGCAAGGCCCTGGATGTCCACAACATGGCGACCAACGACGGCGCCCGCATCACCCAGTGGACCAGGAACGATCAGAACCAGCAGCAGTGGCAGTTCGTCGATTCCGGGGGCGGCTACTACCGCATCAAGTCCCGCCACTCCGGCAAGGTGCTGGACGTCCACAACTGGTCCACCGCGAACGGCGGCTCGATCGTCCAGTGGGCCGACCTGAACGGCACCAACCAGCAGTGGCGGCTGGCCGACAGCTCGGACGGCTACGTGAGGTTCATCTCGCGCCACAGCAACAAAGCCCTCGAAGTACAAGGCGCCTCCACCGCCGACAACGCGAACGTCGTCCAGTACGACGACTGGGGCGGCGCCAACCAGCAGTGGCAGCTCGTCAAGGCCGGCGGCGTCAATCCCGGCCCGTGCGATCTTCCGTCGACATACCGATGGACATCAACGGGCGCGCTGGCGCAGCCCAAGCCGGGGTGGGTCTCGCTCAAGGACTTCACCGTCGTCCCCTACAACGGCAGGCAACTCGTCTATGCGACGACGCACGACACGGGGACGAGTTGGGGTTCGATGAACTTCGGCCTGTTCACCAATTGGTCGGAGATGTCCTCGGCCGGCCAGAACACGATGTCGGCTTCCACCGTCGCGCCCACGCTCTTCCACTTCGCGCCGAAGAACATCTGGGTGCTCGCCTACCAGTGGGGTGGGACCGCCTTCTCCTACCGGACGTCGAGCGACCCCACCAATCCGAATGGCTGGTCGTCCCAGCAGGTGCTCTTCTCCGGAAGCATCTCCGACTCCGGAACAGGACCCATCGACCAGACGCTCATCGGTGACGGGACGAACATGTACCTGTTCTTCGCCGGTGACAACGGCAAGATCTACCGGGCCAGTATGCCGATCGGGAACTTCCCGGGCAGCTTCGGCACTACCTCGACCGTGGTCATGAGCGATACGAGGAACAACCTGTTCGAGGCCCCGCAGGTCTACAAGCTGCAGGGCCAGAACCGCTACCTCATGATCGTCGAGGCGATCGGCTCGCAGGGCCGCTACTTCCGCTCGTTCACGGCCACCAGTCTGAACGGCTCATGGACACCCCAGGCCGCGACCGAGAGCAATCCCTTCGCCGGCAAGGCCAACAGCGGCGCCACCTGGACCAACGACATCAGCCATGGCGAACTGATCCGCACCAGCGCCGATCAGACCATGACCGTCGATCCCTGCAATCTGCAGTTGCTCTACCAGGGGCGCAGCCCCAACTCCGGCGGCGACTACGGCCTCCTGCCCTACCGTCCGGGTCTGCTGACACGGCAGCGATGACAGCGTGACACGAGTCCGGCTCCGGCAGGCAGCCGGCGTGGGGGGGGGGGGGGGGGGGGGGGGGGGGGGGGGGGGCGCGGGCGGCCCCCCCCCCCCCCCCCCCCCCCCCCCCCAGAGCCCGGCACCAACACCGAGCACCTCACAAGCAGAGGCCACCTCACCCAACCCCCACCCGGCCTAAAGCGGCAGCGCAGGGGCACAAGCGAAG
>NZ_JBIARQ010000024.1:0-109965 GCF_042890065.1 Streptomyces sp. NPDC002328
GTCCTGTTCGCCATGCTCCGCGACGGCACCTTCTACGAACCCCGCATCCCCAAGGACGTCGAACTCGCCGCATGACCCCAGCCAGCCAAACCACCCCAAACCCAACCTGGGCGCCTTGACGAAAGACATAGAGGCACCCCCCCCCCGCGAGCACGTCCGAAAAGGGGCTGTCCGGTGGAGAACACCCTGCGGATCCTCCTGTCCGAGGAGGGCGCGGACGCCGAGGACATCGCGACGCTCACCGGCTTCCTGCGCGAGGAACTCCTGCGGCTCGACGTGGACGACGTCACCGCCGTCCCCGGCGGGGAGCCCCCGCCCGGCGCACGGGCCGTGGGCATCGAGACGATCGGCGCGCTTCTGGTGAGCCTCGGCAGCTCCGCCGGCGCGCTGACCCAGGTGCTGAACGCGGTCCGCGCCTGGCGGACCCGCTGCGGCGGAGAGTCGCGGCCCTCGCTCCGGCTGACCATGGACGACGACGTCCTGGAGATCTCCGAGGCGACCACGGATCAGGTGTCGGAGGCGTTCGACCTGTTCGTCCGCCGCCACTCCACGGTCGGGACGTGAACCCGCCATGGACCGGCCGCGGCACGCGCTGATCATCGCCAACGACCGCTACGACGACCGGGGGCTGCGACAGCTGAGGGCGCCCGCGCAGGACGCCGTCGCCCTCGCGGACGTCCTCGGCGACCCGCAGGTCGGCGACTTCGACGTGGACGTGCTGCGCAACGAGCCCGCGCACGCCATCAGGCGGAGCGTGGAGCGCTTCTTCTCCGACGGCGGGCGCGAGGACACGCTGATGCTGCACTTCTCCTGCCACGGCCTGAAGAGCGAGTCCGGCCATCTGTACTTCGCCGCCCGCGACACCGAACCCCGGCTGCTGGAGGCCACCGCGGTCTCCGCCGGCTTCGTCCGCCACTGCATGGTCCGCACCCGGGCCCGCCGCACCGTGCTCTTCCTGGACTGCTGCTACGGCGGTGCGTTCTCCCGGGGCTCGTCCGGGGTGCGCGCCACGGGCGACCTGCACGTCCTCGACTCCTTCGCGGGCGAGAAGCTGGGCGGCGGCCGGGGCTGGGCGGTGATCACGGCCTCCGACGCCATGGAGTACGCCTTCGAGGGCGCGGAACTGGCCGAGGGCGCCGCGCCGCGGCCGTCGCTGTTCACCCACGCGGTCGTCGAGGGCCTCACCAGCGGCGAGGCCGACCTCGACGCGGACGGCGAGATCTCCCTCGACGAGCTCTACGACTACGTCTTCGACCATGTGAGCCGGCGCAACCCCAACCAGACCCCGGGCCGCACCGTCGACATGCAGGGCGACGTGTACCTGGCGCACAGCCGCCGTCGGCGCGTCGTGCCGCGCAAGGTCCCGCCCGCGCTGCGGGCCGCGATGGAGGACCCGAACTTCTACACCCGTCTGGGCGCCGTGGCGGAGCTGCACGCGTGCGTGGAGAGCCCCGACCTCTCCATGGCGCTGGGGGCGCGCCTCGCCCTGGAGGAGATCGAGCAGAACGACATCCGGGTGGTCGCGGACGAGGCGCGGCGGGCCATGGCCAGGGCGGAGCCCCGGCCAGACCCGGCCCGGCTGGACTTCGGCCGGGTGCCGCAGGGCTCCGCCGCGCCGCGCCGGAGCGTCCGCCTGCTCGGCCCACCGCTGGCCCGCAGCTGCACCGCGCACCCCGCCGGTGACTGGATGCGGACCGAGGAGACCCGCGAGGGGCTGGACGTGAACATCGACACGTCCACGCCGGGTCGTCTCTCCGGCGACCTCCTGCTGAAGGGGGTCGCCGGCGAGGCGGTACTGCGCGTCGAGGCGGAGATCCAGCCGACACCCGCTCCCCTGGCCACGCCGACGCCGACGCCCACGCCGACGGCTGTGCGTACGCATCCGCCTGCACCGACGCCTACGCCGACGCCACGGCCCGCGGCTCCCCCACCGCGCCCGCCGGATCCGCCGCCGACGCGGCCTCCGCCGACTCGTGCCGAGCAGGCCACGGTCGGTCAGCCTGAGGTCCGGCCGACGGCCTCCCTGCGCGCGCCGGTACTGGCCGCGGCGGCGCTGGTCGTGGCCCTGGCCTCGGCGGGGGCCGTCGCGTGGGCCGGGGTGAACGCGAAGACGGCCGCCGACCGCCGGACCGCGGGCGGCGATCTGGGCGATCACCTCGGCGATGTCGGCGTGGCCTCGACCCTCGTCGTCGCCGTGATCACCGCGGTCCTCGCCCTGGTCCTCGCCGCACTCGCCCGGCACGACCTGGCCGCGCGCCCCCACCGCTACCGGACGGCGTCGTCGGGCGCGACCAGGTCGCTGGCGTGGACGGCGAGGCTGGTGGCGATCACGGCGCTGGTCCTCGCCCTGCTGATGATGATCGCGTATCCGATCGTCAACGCCCGCCTCTGATCGGTCACTTCAGCAGCCGCGACATCCTCCGGTCCGCCAGCGGCTTCCCGCCCGTCTGGCAGGTCGGGCAGTACTGGAGCGAGGAGTCGCTGAAGGAGACCTCGCGGACGGTGTCGCCGCAGACCGGGCACGCCTCGCCGGTGCGGCCGTGGACACGCAGTCCGCTCTTCTTCTCCGCCTTGAGCCGCCCCGCCGCCACGCCCCGCGAGCGTTCGACCGCCTCGGTGAGCGTCGTGCGCAGCGCCTCGTAGAGGACGTGGACCTCCTGCGGGGTGAGGGAGGCGGCGAGTTTGAAGGGGGACATCCGCGCGGCGTGCAGGATCTCGTCGCTGTAGGCGTTGCCGACGCCCGCGATCAGGCTCTGGTCACGCAGGGCGCCCTTGAGCTGCCGCCGTTCGCCCGCGAGGAGCGCGGCGAGGCGCGGCTCGTCGAAGTCGGCGGCGAGCGGGTCGGGGCCGAGGCGGGCCACGCCGGGGACGTCGCGCGGGTCCCGTACGAGATGGACGGAGAGGCGTTTCTGGGTGCCGGCCTCGGTGAGGTCGAAGCCCTCGCCGGTCTCCAGGGCGACCCTGAGGGCCAGGGGGCCCCTGCCGGGGCGGGGCGGGCCGTCGGGGAGGCGGTCCTTCCAGTGCAGCCAGCCGGCGCGGGCCAGGTGGGTGACGAGGTGCAGGCCGTCGTCGGTCTCCAGGTCGAGGAACTTGCCGTGCCGGCGCACCGCGGTGACCCGCTGGCCCTCGACGGCCGTGAGGGGCGGGTCGTAGGTCTTCAGGACGCTGATGGCGACGGGCAGGACGCGTACGACCTCGTGGCCGACCAGGTGCTCGGTCAGGAAGTCCTTGAGCGCTTCGACCTCGGGCAGTTCCGGCATACGTCCAGAGTGCCACCCGGGGCCGGAGTGTTCAGACGGGCGCGGGGCCGGGAACCGGGTGCAGGGCCGGAAACACGCGCTAAGCCCCCTCGGACACCTCGAACTCGCACCACACGCATTTGCCGCCGCCCCGCGCCTCCACTCCCCAGGCGTCCGCGAGCAGGTCCACCAGGAGCAGGCCCCGTCCGGAGACGCCCGACACGCCCGCCTCGCGGCGGCGCGGCAGGGCGCTGGAGGAGTCCTCGACCTCGACGCGCAGCCGGCGGCCCTCGCCGACGAGGACCCGCAGGGTCACGATCGCGGCTCCCTCGGTGTGCATGAGGGCGTTGGTGACGAGTTCGTCGGCGACGAGTTCGATCTCGTCGGAGCGGTCCCGGCCGCCCCAGGCGCGCACGGCGGCGCGGATCATGTGCCGGGCCCCGGTGAGGGCGTCGGGGTCCCCGGGTGCGACGTGCTGCTGGAGCCGGCCGCCGGCCCGCGGGGTGTCCGCGCCGCGCCTGCGCAGCAGCAGGAGGGCCACGTCGTCGTCCCCGCCGCGCTCCTCGGCGACCTCGATGAGCCGGTCGGCGAGTTTGCGGACGTCGTCGGGGCCCTCGGCGATCAGGTCGGTGAGGGCCCGCATGCCGTCGTCGAGGTCGGCACCGGGCTGTTCGACGAGTCCGTCGGTGCACAGCAGCAGGGTGTGCCCGGGGTCGAGTTCGAGCGTGGCGACCGGGTACTCCAGGCTGCGGAACTCGGCGGACAGGCCGAGCGGCATCCCGCCGGGGACGGAGATCCGCCGGCAGGCGCCGTCGGTGCCGCGGACCAGCGGGTCGATGTGGCCGGCCCGCACCATCTGGACCACGCCGGTGGACAGGTCGGCCTCGGCGTAGAGGCAGGTGGCGAAGCGGTCGGTGTCGAGTTCGTGCAGGAACACGGAGGCGCGGGCCATCACGGTGGCCGGGGTGTGGCCCTCGGCGGCGTACGCCTTGAGGACGATGCGCAGTTGGCCCATGACGGCGGCGGCGTGGGTGTCGTGGCCCTGGACGTCGCCGATGACCGCGCCGACCCGGCCGCCGGGCAGCGGGATCAGGTCGTACCAGTCGCCGCCGATGTCGCGGCCGAGGGAGCCGCCGATGGTGGCGGCGCGGTAGCGGACGGCGACGTCGGCGCCGGGCACGCTGGGGATGGTGCGCGGCAGCATGGCCTGCTGGAGGCCCTGGGCGATGTCCTTCTCCTGCTCGTAGAACATGGCCCGTTGCAGTGACTGGGCGATGCTGCTGCCGAGGGCGACGAGGATGTTGCGTTCCTCGGGGGTGAAGCCCTCCCGGTCGCTGTAGAGGAGGCCGACGGCGCCGATCGGGCGGGCCTGGACGATCAGGGGGAGGTAGGCGGCCGAGGTGATCTTCAGGTCGGTGATGTGCGGCCACAGTGTGGGGTAGCCGAGGGCGAACTCGTCGGACGACTCGATGAAGCGGGGGGTGAGGGTGCGCACGACCTCGCTCATCGGGTACGGCTCGTCGATGCCGGTGACGAGGGTGCCGGGCACGAAGCTGCCCTCGGGGCCCTCGGCTATCAGCCGGATGCGGCCGGCCTCGACCAGGCCCATGACGAGGCTGGTCGCGCCCAGATGCGTGAGGCCGTGGGTGTCCTTGAGGACGTCGATGACGTCCTGCACGGTCCGCGCGTGCGCCAGGGCGGCCGTGGTGAGCTGGACGACGTTGGTCTGCTCGCGGCGCGCGTCGTCGAGGGCGGCCTCCTCACGGCGGTCGGCGAGGTCGCGCAGCTCCTCGGTGGCGTCGCGGACGATGCCGATGATGCGGCGGGGGCGGCCGGTGTCGTCGCGCCGGATGTAGCCCTGGGTGTGGGTCCAGCGCAGCCTGCCGTCGCGCAGCCGCATGCGGAAGTAGACGCCGTAGTTCTCGCTGCCGTCCTTGATGGCCTGGGCGACCAGGGCGTCCAGGCGGATGGCCTCGGCGGCCGGGATGCGCGGGGCGAGGCTCTCCGGGCGGCCGTCGTACTCCTCGCGGCGCATGTCGAAGATCTCGTGGGCGCGGGCGTCCATGTGAAAGAGCCCGGCGTCCAGGTCCCAGTCGAAGCTGCCCATGCGGTTGAGGGCCAGGATCGGATCCGGGTGGGTGGGCCAGTGGTCCGGGAGGGACAGCTCGCTCGCTCCCCGATCAGCCATGCGCCCACCTTGCCAGGATTTGCCTGATTCTTCGAGCGGGGCGGTTCCCGTGGGCCCGGGTTCGCGTGCCCGGGTTCCCGTGCCGCCCGGGTTCCCGTGCCGCCCGGGTTCCCGTGTGCCCGGTTGCGGGGGCCGGAGCCCCGGGTTACCCAGGCCCCAGCGAGGAACACGCACCGTGACCGGCGTGGGCAGTGAGAGCAGTGAGAGAGGAGGGAACGGTGGTGGACTGGTTCACCTCACCCGAGTACTGGACGAGCCGGCTGGTCTTCCAGCGGGCCCTGGCCGGGGTGTACCTCGTCGCGTTCCTGACGGCGGCCCTCCAGTTCCGGGCGCTGATGGGCGAGCGCGGGATGCTGCCGGTGCCGCGCTTCACCGAGCGGGTGCCGTTCCGGCGCGCGCCGAGCCTGTTCCACTGGCACTACTCCGACCGGTTCTTCGCGCTGTGCGCCTGGACGGGCTGCGCGGTCTCGGCGGCGCTGCTCGCGGGGCTCGACGGGCGGCTGCCGCTGTGGGGCGCGATGCTGCTGTGGCTGCTGCCGTGGGCGCTGTATCTGTCGATCGTCAACGTCGGGCAGACCTGGTACGGCTTCGGCTGGGAGTCACTGCTGCTGGAGACCGGTTTCCTCGCGGTGTTCCTCGGCAACTACGAGGTGGCCCCGCCGGTCGTGGTGCTGTTCCTGCTGCGCTGGATCCTGTTCCGAGTGGAGTTCGGCGCGGGCCTGATCAAGATGCGGGGCGACCCCTGCTGGCGGAAGCTGACCTGCCTGGACCACCACCACGAGACACAGCCCATGCCGGGCCCGCTGAGCTGGTTCTTCCACCGGCTGCCGAAGCCGCTGCACCGGGTCGAGGTCGCCGCCAACCACGTCACCCAGTTGGTCGTGCCGTTCCTGCTGTTCGCGCCGCAGCCGGTCGCGACGGCCGCCGCCGCCCTGATGATCCTCACCCAGCTGTGGCTGGTGCTGTCGGGCAACTTCTCCTGGCTGAACTGGATCACCATCGTGCTCGCCGTGCCGGCGCTCGCCCTGCCCGCGGACCCGCCGCCGTCCGTGCCCGCCGCCCCGCTCTGGTACGTCGTCGTGGTGCTCGCCGTGGCCGCGTTCCTGCTGTTCCTCAGCCATCGCCCGGTGCTCAACATGCTCTCCCGGGGGCAGGTCATGAACCGCTCCTTCGACCCGCTGCACCTGGTCAACACCTACGGCGCGTTCGGCAGCGTCAGCCGGATCCGCCACGAGGTGGTCGTCGAGGGCACGCTCGACGAGACGCCCCGGGAGGACTCCGACTGGCGGGAGTACGAGTTCCGGGGCAAGCCGGGCGATCCGCGGCGCTGGCCGCGCCAGTTCGCTCCCTACCATCTGCGGCTGGACTGGATGATGTGGTTCGCCGCGCTCTCCCCCGCGTACGCCGGCTCCTGGTTCGGCGCCCTGGTGGAACGGCTGCTGGAGAACGACCGCGACACCCTGAAGCTGCTGCGCCGCTCCCCGTTCCCGCCCGACGCTCCCCCGCGTCACGTCCGCGCCCGGCTCTACCGCTACCGGTACACGACCTGGCGGGAGCTGCGGGAGACCGGCGCGTGCTGGGAGCGGACGTTCGTGCGGGAGTACCTGCCGCCGACGCGGCTGTCGACGACGGCTCCGGGCCCGCGGCCGTAAGGCTCCCTCAGAGGCCGTAGACGCGGGCGGCGGTGCCCTCGAAGACCGCCGCGCGTTCGGACGCGCCGAGTCCCGCGGTCAGCTCCTCGGCGGTCGTGAGGACGTCGGCGTAGGCCGCGGCGAGGGTGCACACCGGCCAGTCCGAGCCGAACATCAGCCGGTCCGGGCCGAACGCCTCCAGCGCGGCGTCGGCGTACGGGCGCAGGTCCGCGACCGTCCAGGAGGCGTGGTCGGCCTCGGTGACCAGGCCGGAGAGTTTGGCGACGGTGTTGGGCAGCGCGGCCAGCGCCCTGAGGTCCGACGCCCAGGACCGCACCGCGCCGGACGCGACGGGCGGCTTGCCCAGGTGGTCGAGGACGAAGGTGAGGCCGGGCAGCGCGGCGGCCGTCCGCACGCAGGCGGGCAGTTGGCGGGGCAGCACCACCAGGTCGTGGACCAGGCCGGCGTCGGCCACGGCGGCCAGTCCCCGGCGTACGTCCGGACGCAGCAGCCACCCCGGGTCCGGCTCGCCCTGCACCTGGTGGCGGACGCCCTTGAGCCACCGCCCGCCGGGAAGCTCCCGCAGCCGGGCCAGTTCGTCGGCGACGTCCGGACGGGTGAGGTCGGTCCAGCCGACGACGCCCGCGACCAGTGCGTGCCCGTCGGCCAGGGCGAGGAGTTCCGGGGTCTCCTCGGGCACGGTGACCGTCTGGATCAGGACCGTGCGGTCGACGCCGGCCGCGCGGGCCTCGGGTGCGAGGTCGTCCAGGGTGAAGTCCCGCCGCAGCGGGAGCACTTCGGGGCCCCGGATCCAGTCCTGGTCGCGGACCGACAGCTCCCAGACGTGGTGGTGCGCGTCGACGGTCACGGCCGCTCCCCGGCGACGGGCGGGCCCGCGGCGAAGTCGCCGGGGAGCAGTCCGGTGTCCCGCAGGTCCCGCCAGAAGGCGGCGGGCACCGGTGTCGCGAACTGGTCGGCGCAGTCGTGGACCTCGGCCGCGGAGCGCGCCCCGACGAGGACGCTCGCGACGGCCGGGTGCGCCGCGCAGAAGGCCAGGGCGGCGGCGCGCAGCGTGATGCCGTGGCGGTCGGCGACCGCCTTCATGGCCAGCGCCCGGTCGAGCGTCCCGGCGTCCGCCCGTGCGTAGTCGTACGTCGCTCCCGGCCGCCCCGGGTCGGCCAGCAGGCCGGAGTTGAACGCGCCGCCGATGACGACCGACACGCCCCGCTCGACGGCCGCCGGCAGCAACTCGGCCCCGGCGCGCTGGTCGAGGAGGGTGTAGCGGCCGGCGCAGAGGACCACGTCCACGTCCGTGTCGCGGACGAAGCGGGTGAGCATCCCGGCCTGGTTCATGCCCGCGCCGATCGCGCCGACCACGCCCTCGGCGCGCAGCCGCTCCAGCGCCGGATACCCCTCGCGGAAGGCCTGCTCGGCGTGGTCGTCGGGGTCGTGGAGGTAGACGACGTCGACGCGGTCGAGGCCGAGGCGCTCCAGGCTCGCCTCCAGGGTGCGGCGGACGCCGTCGGCGGTGAAGTCCCAGACGCGGCGGTGGTCGGCGGGGACCGCGAAGCCGTCGGCGAGGTCGTCGCCGTACCCGCCGGCGAGGTCATCGCCGTGCCCGTCGCCGGATCGGGTCGGTTCCAGTCGGCGGCCCACCTTCGTCGAGATGGTGTACCGGTCGCGGGGGAACTGCCGCAGGGCCGTGCCGAGCCGGCGTTCGGACAGGCCGAGGCCGTAGTGCGGCGCGGTGTCGAAGTAGCGGACGCCCCGCTGCCAGGCGGCGGTGACGGCCTCGTGCGCCTGCTCGTCGCTCATCGCCGTGTACAGGTTGCCGATCCCGGCCGCGCCGAAGCCCAGCGGGCCGACCCGCACGCCGCTGCGGCCGAGCCGGACGGCGCCCCCGCCGAGGGCGTTCACGGGGCCGCCGCCGGGCGCAGCCGCAGGCCCTGCATGCCGCCGTCGACGGCGAGGGCCGTGCCGGTGGTGGCCCCGGACAGCGGGCTCGCCAGATAGGCGATCGCGCCCGCGACCTCGGCGGCGCCGACCAGCCGGCCGGTGGGCTGGCGGGCCTCCAGCGCGGCGCGTTCGGCGGCCGGGTCGTCGGCCGCGTCGAGCAGCCGGCCGATCCAGGGGGTGTCGGCGGTGCCAGGGGTGACGCAGTTGACGCGGATGCCCTCGCGGACGTGGTCGGCGGCCATGGCCAGGGTGAGGGAGTACACCGCGCCCTTGGTGGCGCTGTAGAGCGCCCGCTGCGGCAGCCCCGCGGTGGCGGCGACGGAGCAGGTGTTGACGATCGCCGCGTGCGCGGAGCGGCGCAGCTGCGGCAGGGCGGCGCGGGCCACCCGGACCATGCCGACGACGTTGACGTCGAACACGCGGTGCCACTCGGCGTCGTCGTTGTCCTCGACGGTGCCCTGGGCGCCGACGCCCGCGTTGTTGACCAGGACGTCCAGCCCGCCGAGGTGGGCGACCGCGGCGGCGACGGCCGCGCGCACGGAGGCGTCGTCGGTGACGTCGGCGCGGAGGCCGGTCAGCGGCGGCCGGACGTCCGCCGGATCGAGGTCGAGGACGGCGACCCGGGCGCCGCGCCCGGCCAGCAGCTCTGCGGTGGCCCGGCCGATGCCGGACGCGCCGCCCGTCACCAGGGCCGCGAGCCCCTCGAAATCGCTCACGCGTCACGCTCCTTGCGGCTCGCTGCGAGGTCGGCGGCCCAGAAGCCGCCGTCGGGATAGGCGTACCGCGCGATCGACTCGGGCCGCATGGCGGCCGAGAAGCCCGGCGCGGTGGGCGCGGCGTAGTGACCGCGCCTGATCACCACGGGGTCGAGGAAGTGGTCGTGGAGATGGTCGACGTACTCGATGACGCGGTCCTCGGTGGTGCCGGAGAGGGCGACGTAGTCGAACATCGACAGGTGCTGGACGAGTTCGCACAGGCCGACGCCGCCGGCGTGCGGGCAGACCGGGACGCCGAACCTGGCCGCCAGCACCAGGATCGCGAGGTTCTCGTTGACGCCGCCGACACGGGCCGCGTCGAGCTGGAGGACGTCCAGGGCGCCGGCCTGGAGCAGCTGCTTGAAGACCACGCGGTTCTGGACGTGCTCGCCGGTGGCCACCTTCACCGGCGCGACCGCCTCGCGGACCGCCGCGTGGCCGAGGACGTCGTCGGGGCTGGTGGGCTCCTCGATCCAGTACGGGTCGAACTCGGCGAGGGCGCGCGTCCAGCGGATCGCCTCGCCGACGTCCCAGCGTTGGTTGGCGTCGATCGCCAGCCGGACGTCCGGGCCGACGACGCCGCGGGCGACCCGGCAGCGCCGTACGTCGTCCGCGAGGTCGGCACCGACCTTCAGCTTGATCTGCCGGAAGCCGTCGGCGACGGCCCCGGCGGCGAGCCGGGTGAGCTTGTCGTCGTCGTAGCCGAGCCAGCCGGCGGAGGTGGTGTAGGCGGGGTAGCCGCGCTCCAGGAGGCGGGCGGTGCGCTCCTCGGCGCCCTGCTTGCCGCGCCGCAGCAGGGCGAGGGCCTCGTCGGGGGTGAGGGCGTCGGTGAGGTAGCGGAAGTCGATCTGGCGGACGAGCCATTCGGGGTCGGCGTCGGCGAGCAGCCGCCACAGGGGCTTGCCGGCCTGTTTGGCGGCGAGGTCCCAGGCGGCGTTGACGACCGCGCCGATCGCCATGTGCATCACGCCCTTCTCGGGCCCGAGCCAGCGCAGTTGGCTGTCGCCGACCAGGTCCCGGCTCAGCGTGCCCGGGTCGGCGCACAGCTCGTCGACGGAGCGGCCGAGGACGTGGTCGCGCAGCGCCTCGATCGCGGCGACCTGCACCTCGTTGCCCCGGCCGATGGTGAAGGTGAACCCGTGTCCCTCATGGCCGTCGGCCGCGTCGGTGCGCAGGACGACGTAGGCGGCCGAGTAGTCGGGGTCGGGGTTCATCGCGTCGGAGCCGTCGAGCTCGCGGGAGGTGGGGAAGCGGATGTCGTGGGTGTCGACCGCGGTGACGCGGGCCGGGGCGGGGGGCGGGGTCGGGGACAGCCTCGGGGGCGGGGTCGGGGACGCCATGGCGCATATTTATCAGACCACTCACGGCCTGGGACACCCCACGGACGGCAAAACGGTGCGCCGTGGGCCCAAGTGGTCGGACCACCTCGGTGGCTAGACTGCGGCGCACGCGCGGCGACAGGAGAGACGGCTCGGCGCGCCGGCGACGGAAGAGGCCATGTGAACAACCCGGACAGCCCCGGCAAAGCCCCTAGATCCCCTAAGGGCACCGTGACGCAGCGCGCCATCGAGGAGATCAAGGCGATGATCGCCGGGGGGCTGCTGGAGCCCGGCGAGCGGCTGCCGACCGAGCGCGATCTCGCGGCGCGGCTGGGCATCTCCCGCAGTTCGATGCGCGAGGCGATCCGGGCGCTCACCGTGCTCGGCGTGCTGGAGGCCCGGCACGGCTCCGGCATCTATGTGACCGGGCTCCGGGCGGGCGATCTGCTGGAGACCTTCGGCGTGGTCGCCGACCTCTCGCGCGGCCCGCGGCTGGTCGAACTCCTGGAGGTGCGCCGGGTCCTGGAGTCGACGGCCGCCGCGCTGGCCGCCGCCCGCATCACACCGGAGCGACTGGCGGCGGTCGAGGGCCACTTGGCCGCGATGAACGCCACCGACGATCCGGAGGAGATCCTCGCCCACGACCTCGCCTTCCACCGGGAGATCGCCGAGGCCGCCGGCAACGAGACGATGGCGGCCATCCTGGAGGGCCTGTCCTCACGCACGTTCCGCGCCCGCGTCTGGCGCGGCTACCAGGAAGAGGGCGCGTTCGCCCGCACCCGCCGCGAACACGCCGCGATCCACCGCGCGTTGGCCGCCCGCGACCCGGAGGCGGCGCGAGCAGCCGCCGCGGCGCACGTGGGCGAGGTGGAGGAGTGGCTGCGGGGGCAGGTCGGCGCGTGAGCCCGCCCTCCCCTCGACATGAGCCCTCCCCCTCGACGTGAACCCTCCCCTCGACGTGAACCCTTTCCTCTCGACGTGACGGAGGACAGCGGGCACAGTGCTCCCACACGTACTCGCGAGTAGCACCGCATGCCCTGCGCGAGTCACCGCACACCGAGGGAGCGCCTGTGACCGAGCGGGTCGGCCGGACCGCCGTGGAGATCGCCGCCGCCGTACGGGAGAAGCGGGTCACCCCGCGTGAGGCGGTGGCCGCGCACCTCGCCCGGATCGAGCGGCTGGACGGCCGGATCGGGGCGTTCCGCGTGGTGCGGGCGGAGGCGGCGCTCGCCGAGGCCGACGAGGTGGCCGCCCGCGCCGACCTCGCCGGACTGCCCCTGGCCGGGGTGCCCGTGGCGGTCAAGGACAACCTCGCCGTGCGCGGCGAGTCCACCCGGAACGGCTCCGCCGCGACGCCGGACACGCCCGCCCGGGAGGACCATGTCACGGTGGCCCGGCTGAGGGCGGCCGGCGCGGTGGTCGTGGGGCTGACGAACGTGCCGGAGCTGTGCGTGTTCGGCACCACCGAGGGCGTGCACGGCATCGCGCGCAACCCGTGGGACACCTCGCGCACGGCGGGCGGCTCGTCCGGCGGCAGCGCGGCCGCCGTGGCCGCCGGGATGGTCCCGATCGCCCTCGGCAACGACGGGATGGGCTCCCTGCGCATACCGGCCGCGAACTGCGGTCTCGTCACCGTCAAGCCCGGTCACGGGGTGGTGCCGGCGGGGATCGGCGAGGGCGACTGGTTCGGGATGTCGGAGAACGGTCCGTTGGCGACGACGGTGGCGGACGCCCGGCTGATGCTGTCGGTGCTGGCCGACGCCGACGCCGAGACCGACGCCGACGCCGACGCCGAAACCGCAGGGCCCGGGGAGCGGGGTCCGCGCCGGATCGCCGTCTCCGTGCGCAGTCCCCTGGCCGGCGTCACGGTGAGCGGGCCGTACGTGCACGCGGCGCGCGAGGCGGCACGGGCGCTGGCGGGGGCCGGACACCGGGTGCGGCGGGCGGATCCCCCGTACCCGCTGTCGCTGGGCGTCACCTCGCTCGCGCACTGGACGGCGGGCACGGCCGTGGACGCGGGGGGCCTGGACCCGCGGCTGCTGACCCGGCGCACCCGGGTGCACGCGGCCGTCGGCCGCCGCTTCCTGGGCCCGGTGCGCGGCGGGAGCGCGCGGGAGGAACTGCGCAGCCGGCTGGAGCCGTTCTTCGCGGAGCACGACGTGCTGCTCACGCCGGCGCTCGCCCGGCGTTCGCCGAAGTCGGGGCCGTGGCACGAGCGGGGCTGGCTGAGCAACATCCTGGCGAACACGAACTACTCGCCGCTGACGCCGCCTTGGAACCTCACCGGGTGGCCCGCCGCGGTGGTGCCCTTCGGGACGCTGCCGTCGGGGGCGCCCACCGCAGTGCAGTTGGTGGGACTGCCTGGCGCGGAGGACGAACTGCTGGGGGTGGCGGCACATTTGGAGGAGCTGCGGCCCTGGAGGCGGACCGCGCCGCTCACTTGACCGGCGACCGGCGACCGGTGACGGGTCACGAGTTACCGGTGACGGCTGACCGGCCGGGTTCCGCATGGGCGCCGTGCACGCGCTCGAACGCGCCCATGCGGCGGGCGATCGCGACGATCCTGCCCGGATCAGTCCACGCTGGGCAGGATGTGGGGCTCGGCGAGGTCCTCCTCGTAGCCGGCCAGGCGGATGGGGGCGGAACGGGCCCACACGTCGAGGCTTCCGAGTTCCCCGGGCCGGCGGCCCGCGCGCTCCGTGCGTTCCTTGGGGCGCTGCTCGCGATTCGTCGTATCCGGTGTCACCGCGCACTCCTTATGTGTCGGGTCACCCTCGGGGCGTGCCGGCCGGTCCGCTGATCGGCGCTCGCTGCGCCCCGGGGTGTGTCTCAAGGCAGTCGGGACGCGGTGGCGCCGGTCAACTCGAAGGGGCGCGGGCCGTGATGAGCCGGTGTCCCATGACGGACCGTGGGTGTGGGTGGCACTCCGTGTTGCTGTCCGTCGGCTACAGACTAACCAGATGAGCGGAGGGCCGCTCGATAGGGCCTAAAATTTGGGGTAACCATGGCATGTCACACCCCGTCGCCCGCGAGTGAATCGAACCCCCCGACGCGCCCGCACACCCGTCGAGCATCACTCGAACGGACTACATCGACCGCCTTACGGGCACACCGCTCCAGTCTTACGGGCACACCGCTCCCCGTCGGTCACCACGGGCGGACCGCTCGCCGGCGGTCACCACTTGCCCGGCGCGTAGTCCTTCAGGAAGACGCCGTACAGGTCCTCGCCCGCCTCGCCGCGGACGACCGGGTCGTACACGCGGGCCGCGCCGTCGACCAGGTCGAGCGGGGCGTGGAAGCCCTCCTCGGCGAGGCGCAGCTTGTCGAAGTGCGGACGCTCGTCGGTGATCCAGCCGGTGTCGACCGAGGTCATCAGGATGCCGTCGGCCTGGAACATCTCCTGCGCGCTGGTCCGCGTGACCATGTTCATCGCGGCCTTGGCGGCGTTCGTGTTCGGGTGCCCGGCGCCCTTGTAGCCGCGGCCGAAGACGCCCTCCATCGCCGAGACGTTCACGACGTACGCGCGACCGCTGGCCGCCTTGCGCGCGGCGTCGGCCATGGCCGGGCGGAGCTTGCTGATCAGGATGAACGGCGCGGTGTAGTTGCACAGCTGGGTCTCGAGGAGCTCCACCGGGGAGATCTGCTCGATGGTCTGCACCCAGGTGTTGCTGTCGACGACGTCGGGGACCAGACCGCCCGCGTCGATGGCGGTGCCGTCGAGGTGCCGGGCGACGCTGGCGTTGCCGGCGACGAGGGCGAGGTCGGCGACCTTCTGCGCGTCCAGGCCGCTGGTGCCGAGCGGCAGCGCGGCGATGCCGTCGACCGCCCCGGAGTTGAAGGCGCCGATGACGTGGTGGGCGGGCAGCTCCCCGGCGGGCAGCGGCGCGCCCTCGCCCTCGACGAGGGCGGCGTAGGCACTGGGCAGGCGGCGTACCGTCTGCGTCGCGTTGTTGACGAGGATGTCGAGCGGGCCCGCCTCGGCGACCTGGTCGGCGAGGGCGACGGCCTGCGCCGGGTCGCGCAGGTCGATGCCGACGACCTCCAGGCGGTGGATCCAGTCCGCCGAGTCCTCCATGGCCTTGAAGCGGCGGATGGCGTCCTTCGGGAAGCGCGTGGTGATCGTCGTGTGGGCGCCGTCGCGCAGCAGCCGCAGCGCGATGTACATGCCGATCTTGGCCCGGCCGCCGGTGAGCAGGGCCCGCTTGCCGGTGAGGTCGGCGCGGGCGTCGCGCTTGGCGCGGTTGACGCGGGCGCAGTCCGGACAGAGCTGGTGGTAGAAGTAGTCGACCTCGGTGTAGCGGGTCTTGCAGGTGTAGCAGGAGCGCGGGCGCTGGAGTATGCCCGCGACCTTGCCCTCCGCCGTGACGGAGGAGGGCAGGATGCCCTCGGTCTCGTCGTCGATGCGCTGGGCGGAGCCGGTCGCCGTGGCCTCGGTGACCGCCTTGTCGTGGGCGGTCTTGGCGGCCCGGCGCTCCTGGCGGCGGCGCTGCTTGACGGTGCGGTAGACGCCGGCGGTGGCCCGGCGCACGGCGATCGCGTCGGGGTGGTCGACCTCCAGCGTGTCGAGTTCCTCCAGCACGCTGAGGCAGACGGCGAGCCGCTCCGGGTCGATTCCGGGTCCGTACACGACCTCGTCCACGGCCTCGTCCGTGATCGCCGAGCCGTAGCCGTCCTCTGTCACCGTCATCGCGCTGCGTTCCCTGCTAACCCGCGCGGCGCTCCGACCGAGCCCGCTGTCGAATGCGGAAGTGTACGGAGCGCCGGGCCGCACCTCCAAATAGGGGACGCCGCTCAGGAGCCGCAGGCCGCGGTGAGGGTCTCCACCTCCTCGGCCAGGGCGGCGGCGAGGCGGTCCAGGTCGGGCACCGCCTCGGCGTCCGCGACGAGCCCGTAGTGGACCCGGCCGCGGTAGGTGGAGATCGCGACGGCCAGGGACTGGCCGCGGGCGAGCGGGGCGTACGGGAAGACCTCGGTCACCGGGTTGCCGCCGAGCTTCAGACCGAAGCCGGGCAGCGGCACGCTGGTGACGAGGATGTCGAACCAGAGCCGGGCCGCCTGACCGACCAGCGGGCCGCCGAGCCGGTGGCCGAGGGCGGGCACGTGGTCGGCGAGCAGGGCGACGGCGCCCGCGCCCCGGTTGGGTCCCGCGTCCTTGTTGCGGTCCATGGCGGCGCGCACCGCGCCGAGCCGGCCGAGCGGGTCCGGTTCGTCCACGGGGAGCCGCATCAGATAGCCGGAGAGCCGGTTGCCCTGCGGATGGGCGCTGCGCGGGCGGCGCCTGGAGACGGGGATGAGCGCGCGCGGCGCGACGCCCTCGCTGCCGTCGCCGCGCTCGTCCAGCCAGCGGCGCAGGGCGCCCGCGACGACCGCGATCAGGACGTCGTTGACGGTGCCGCCGACGACCTTGCGGATCCGGTGCACGTCGTCGAGGTCGAGGACCACGCCGGCGGTGCGCCGGGTGCCGGTGGGCGCGGCGGTCAGCGCGCCGGTGGAGCGCATGCCGAGGGTGTGGACGGCGACGGAGGCTCCGATGTCGAGGGCGCGGCCCAGGTCGGACAGGGCGCCGCGCAGCAGGTCGGGCAGCCGGCGCACATCGGGCAGCCGGCCCCGGTGCGGCTCGGCGGGGCGCGGCCGGGGCGCGGGCAGGTCCATGGGGTCCAGGACGGCGGCGGCGAGCGTCAGCGCGCGCAGGCCGTCGGCGAGGGCGTGGTGGAACTTGAACAGGACGGCGAAGCCGCCGCCGTCCCCCCCGTCCTGCCCCGGCAGTCCCGGCGTCCCCGGCAGCCCCGGCAGCACGTGGGCCTCCCAGGGGGGCCGCTCGCGGTCCAGCGGGCGTTCCATGAGCCGGCCGGCCGCGGCCTGGAAGTCGGCGGCGGGCGGGTGCAGCAGGACGTGGTCCTGGGGGTCGAAGCCGGGGTCGGGCTCGCGCACCGCGCCCCCGAAGGAGGGCGGCTGCCACACGTCCCGGATCCGCATGCGCAGGCCGGGGACGGCGGCGGCACGGGCGGCGAGCAGATCGGCGGCGTGGGCCGCCGCGGCGGGCGAGGACGCCGTGAAGACGCCGAGCGCGCCGAGGTGCATCGGGTGTTCGGGGGACTCGAGGTTCCAGAACGCCAGGTCGAGAGGGGTGAGCGGATCGGCGGTCAAGTGCTTGCCTCTCGTCGAGGACGGATGAGCAAGCAGTCAATCGTCCCCGGGCGATTACGGTCAAGCACGATCGGGCTACCCACAGTTAACGGCGGATTAAGTTCAGGACACCTGTCGGCCCTTGCCCAGGGCGATCACGCCGCCCTTGGACACGGTGTACAGCTCGGCGTCCCGCTCCGGGTTCACCCCGATGGTCGCGCCGGGCGGGACCTCGACGTTCTTGTCCAGCACCGCCCCGCGCACCACCGCGCCCCGGCCGATGTGGACGTTGTCGTGCAGGATCGAGCCCTGGACGACCGCTCCCGGGTCGACCAGGACGCCCGGCGACAGCACCGAGCGGGTGACCTGCCCGCGGATCAGGCACCCGGAGCTGATGATCGACTCGCTGGCGATGCCGCCGGCGTTGAAGCGGGCCGGGGACAGCTGGCCCGAGTGGGTGTAGATCGGCCAGCTGCGGTTGTACAGGTTGAACGCGGGGCGCTCGGCGATCAGGTCCATGTGGGCGTCGTAGTACGCGTCGAGCGTGCCGACGTCACGCCAGTAGCCCTGGTCGCGGGTGGTCTCCCCGGGCACGTGGTTGGCGCTGAAGTCGTAGAGCCGGGCCTCGCCGCGGTCGGTGAGCTGGGGCAGGATCGAGCCGCCCATGTCGTGCACGGACCGCTCGTCCTCGGCGTCCCGCTGGAGGGCCTCGATGAGGGCCTTGGTGGTGAAGATGTAGTTGCCCATGGAGGCGAACACGCACTCCGGGTCGTCCTCCAGGCCGGGCGGGTCGGCGGGCTTCTCCAGGAACCGCTCCACCGTCTGCCCGTCCGAGCCGGGCGTGATCACCCCGAACGCGGAGGACTCCGCGCGCGGGACGCGGATCCCGGCCACGGTCACGCCGGCCCCGCTGTCGATGTGCTGGGTGAGCATCTGGCGGGGGTCCATGCGGTAGACGTGGTCCGCGCCGAACACGGCGACGTACTCGGGCCGCTCGTCGTAGACCAGGTTCAGCGACTGGAGGATGGCGTCGGCGCTGCCGAGGTACCAGCGCGGGCCGAGCCGCTGCTGCGCCGGGACGGGGGTGATGTAGTTGCCGAGCAGGCTGGACATCCGCCAGGTGGTGGTGATGTGCCGGTCCAGCGAGTGCGACTTGTACTGCGTGAGGACGCAGATGCGCAGGATGTCGGCGTTGACGAGGTTGGACAGCACGAAGTCGACGAGCCGGTAGGTTCCGCCGAACGTGACCGCTGGTTTGGCGCGGTCGGCGGTGAGGGGCATGAGGCGTTTGCCCTCTCCGCCCGCCAGCACGATCCCGAGCACCGAAGGCCCACCACGACGCATGGCCGCTCCCCTCACCCTGCTTGATCGATGGCTGCCCCCGGCCGGGGGGAGCTAAGCCTGTTTGAGGATCTCCTCGTACAACCGGACGGTGCGCCGGGCGACGGCGTCCCAGCCGAACTCCTCCACCGCGCGGACCCGTCCGGCCTCGCCCATGCGGCGGGCGGCCCCCGGGTCGCCGAGGACGGCGTCCAGGGCCCGCGCGAGGCCCGCCTCGAAGGCGGCGCCCCCGTCCGCGCCGGCGTCCCCTTCGGCCCCTTCGCCGAGGGGGACGAGCACGCCGGTCGTGCCGTCCTCGACGACCTCGGGGATGCCGCCGACCCGGGAGGCCACGACGGGCGTGCCGCACGCCATCGCCTCCAGGTTGACGATCCCGAGCGGCTCGTACACCGACGGACACGCGAAGACGGCCGCGTGGGTCAGCAGCTGGATCACCTCGGGGCGGGGCAGCATCCGCGGGATCCAGTGCACGCCGTCCCGGGCCCGGCTCAGCTCCTCGAACAGCTCACGGAACTCCCGGTCGATCTCGGGCGTGTCGGGCGCGCCCGCGCACAGCACGACCTGCGCCGCCGGGTCGATGTCCCGGGCGGCGCGCAGCAGGTGGGGGACGCCCTTCTGGCGGGTGATGCGGCCGACGAACAGCACGAACGGGCGGTCCGGGTCGAGGCCGATCCGGTCGAGGGCGTCCCGGCCGTGGTCGGGGCGGTACAGGGCGGTGTCGATGCCGTTGTGCACGACGTGCACCCGCTCGGGGTCCAGCGTCGGATAGCAGGCGAGGATGTCCTCGCGCATCGCGCCGGACACGGCGATCACCCCGTCGGCGGCCTCCACGGCGGTCCGCTCCGCCCAGCCGGACAGCGCGTAGCCGCCACCGAGCTGCTCGGCCTTCCAGGGGCGCAGCGGCTCCAGCGAGTGCGCGGTCACGACGTGCGGGACGCCGTACAGCTCCTTGGCGAGATGGCCGGCCAGGTTGGCGTACCAGGTGTGCGAGTGGACCAGTTCGCGGCCTTCGAGGGCGGCGGCCATGGCCAGGTCCACGGAGAAGGTGCGCAGCGCGTCGTTGGCCCCGTCGAGCGCGGACCAGGGCCGGTGGCGGCGCACGCCGGCCGCCTTCTCCTTGAGCGAGCCCTCGCCCCAGCAGTGCACGTCCAGGTCGACGAGCTCCCGCAACTCGCGGGCGAGGAACTCGACGTGGACACCCGCGCCGCCGTACACGTCCGGGGGATACTCCCGGGTCAGCAGTCCCACACGCACCCGGAACCCCCATCTCTCAGCGGCCGGTCTCCTTTCATGGTCACTCAGACGGGCCGCGCACGGAAGAGCGCGGGGCTCGTGGGAAGCAACAGTCGCCACACACGCTTCCCCCAGGCACCCGGTAGTAGAGGCAGCAGCTGCGGCGGCGGAAGGCGGTGCCGGTGAGGGTTCCGGCGCCGGCGAGCAGGGGGTGGGCGAGGAGTTCGGCGGTGAGGGCCCGGCCGCGGTCGGCGGCGTCCCCGCGGCCGTGGGCGCGTGCCCAGGCGTCCAGTTGGCGGGCCGCGCCGGCCAGTGCCGAGGCGGCGTTGCCCCGCAGGAGGCCGGGGGCCACGGGGGTGCGGGCGCGCAGGGCCGCCGACAGGGGTTCGAGGTGACCGTCCAGGACGGCCGCGGCGAGGGCTCCGGCGTCGCCGGGCCGGGGGCGGACCTCGGTGAGCCACAGGTCGTCGGGGGCGCTGCCGTCCGGGTCCCAGCGCAGCAGCCGCGGGTCGAGGTCGGGCAGCGCGCCGTACAGGGCGGCGCAGCCGAGCGCGACGGACCAGAGGCGGGCGGCCAGCCCCTGTTGGGCGACGGAGGCGGCGATCCGCGTCTCGGGGGCGCGCAGGGCGCGGGCGACCTTGCGGACGCGGAAGGCGAGGGGGTCGGTGTGGGAGTCGCCGGCTTCGGGGGGCGGTGTGCGGTAGGCCCGTGCGAGGGTCGGCGGGGGCGCGGCTCCGGCGGGAACGGGAACGGGGCCGGGGACGGGGCCGGGGCCCGTGCGCAGGGCGAAGAACGGGCCGAGCGGGCGCAGGGCGGCGAGGCCGGGGTCGAGGTCCACGATGTGCAGTAGTACCAAGGGGTGTAGGGGGTCGGGATGAGGGGGATCCCGTAGGCCTCACCCACCCTGGGGAGGACTGTGGTCCCGTAGTACTCCATCGGCAGTATGAGCCATTGAGTGCTCAGGGACGACGACGGGAACAGATCCGCACGGCATCGTGTTGTCCATGAGAGCCGACCCTTCGCCGCGCCGGGCCCCGAGCCCCCGCCTCACGCAGAGGAGCAGCTCATGAGCGCCCTCGCGTTGTCCGTGGTCCTGTCCCTCGTCTCCGCGGTCGCCTACGCGGCCGGGGCGATCGTGCAGGAGCGCGTCGCGGAGTCCTCGCCCACCGAGCAGTACGCGCCGCTGCGCCGGCCGGGCTGGTGGGCGGCGGTGGCGCTGAACGGTCTCGGCGGGCTGCTGCACGTGGTGGCACTCGCCTACGGTCCGCTGAGCCTGGTGCAGCCGCTGGGCGCGCTGACGATCGTGGTCGCGCTGCCGATGGCGGCGCTGTTCGTGGGGCGCAGGGCCGGGGCCACGGCGTGGCGCGGCGCGATCATGGCGACGGTCGGTCTCGCCGGTCTGCTGTCCCTGGTCGGCACGGCCGACGCGCAGTCGCTGAACACCCCGCAGCGGGTGGCCGCGGCCGTCGTCACCGCCGGCGCGGTGGTGGCCCTGATGGTCGCCGGGCGCGCCGCGCACCGGCACCCCGCGGTGCGCAGCATGCTGCTGGCGACCGGGTCCGGCGTCGCCTTCGGCATGTCGTCGGTGTTCACCAAGACGGTCGCGGTCGACTGGTCCGACGGCGTCTCGGCGGCCGACGTGCCCTCCCTGGCCGTGATAGGCGTGCTGGCCACGGCCGGCATGCTGCTGTCGCAGGCCGCCTACCGGGGCGCGGGCCTCGCGGCTCCGCTGGCCACGCTGACCGTGGTGAACCCGGTGGTGGCCGCCGCGGTCGGCATCACGATGTTCGGCGAGACCTTCCGCTACGGCACGACGGGGACCGTGCTCGCCCTGGGCTGCGGAGTGGTGGCGGCGGGCGGCCTGATCCTGCTGACGACGGAGCGGCTCGCGGCGGAGCACCACGGGACGACGGCGGCCTCGCTGGAGCCGGGGGCGGCCTTGCTGGAGCCGGGGGCGGTGCGGGTCTCGGGGGACGCGTCCGGGGTCGTGTCGGGGTCTGTCTCGGGAGTCGTGTCCGGGGCTGCCTCGGGGGCGGACTCCGGGTTCGTCTCCGGGTCGGTCTCGGGGGCCGTCTCCGGGTCCGCCGACGAGGTTGTGCCGGGGTCCGCGCGGCCGGTCGTCGAGCCGGCGGGGGCGGTGCCGGTGTCGGTGGGCGCGGTGCCGGTTGCGCGCGAGTCGGCCCTGCGGGCGTCGGTCGCGCGGGCGTCCGGCGCGGACTGGTCGTCGGCGGACAAGTCGCTCGCGGAGAAGATCCTCGCGGGTGCCTCCCTCGCCGGGCGGCTCGAACAGGCGCTGGAGGACATCCGGGACGGCGTCAGGGATGGCGTCCGGGACGGCGTCAGGGATCGTGTCCGGGAGGGCGCGCGCGTACCGGCGCAGGCCGTCCCGGAGGAGCCGTCGGACGTGCTCGTGCCGGCGCGGCGGTCCGCCGAGGATCCGGTGGCCGTCGCTGCCGACGGCCCCCAACCCCCGCCCCTGTACGGGCCGTTCTACGGCGGCACCTACGTCAGCGCGTACGGCGGCGGTGCCGTGCCCGTCCTGGACCGGCACCGCGTACGGATCAAATCCTGACGCCGCCGGCCCGCAGATAGGCCACGGGGTCGATGTCCGACCCGAAACCGGGCCCCGTCCGCACCTCGAAGTGCAGATGCGGGCCCGTGCTGTTGCCGGTGTTGCCCGAGCGGCCGATGCGCTGGCCGGCGCCGACCGACTGCCCGTCCCGTACGGAGATCGCGGAGAGGTGCGCGTACTGCGAGTAGCGGCCGTCGGCGTGCCGGACGACGACCTGGTAACCGAAGGAGCCGCCCCAGCCGGCGGTGACCACCGTGCCCGAGGCGACGGCCTTCACCGTAGTGCCGGTGGGCACCGGGAAGTCGACGCCGGTGTGGTAGCCCTTCGACCAGGAGGAGCCGCTCGCGTGGTACCGCGTCCCGAGGTCGGCGCTGACCGGGGCGACGAAGGAGTGCCCGGTGGACGTCCTGCGCTCCGGGGCCGGGTCCGGGGCCTTCTTCTTCGGGGGCGCGGCGGGGGGCTTGGCCTTGGCGGGGGCCTTGCTCTGCGCGGCGGGCTTGCTCTGGGCCGGGGGCTTGCTCCGGGCGGGCGGCTTGCTCTGGGTCGGAGGCTTGACGCGCGCGGGAGGCTTGGTCTGCGCGGGGGCCTGTCCGTCGAGTCTCAGCCGTTGCCCCGGCATGATCAGGTCGGGGTCCGTGCCGATGGTGGACCGGTTCGAGGTGTACAGCCGCTGCCAGCCGCCGCGTACGTCCCGCTCGTCGGCGATGCCGGAGAGGGTGTCGCCGCGCACCACCGTGTACATCTCGGCGGTGCCGGCCCGCGACTGGGGCGTGGACTGCGGCTGGACGTCCTTCAGCGTGCTCTTGGCGGACTTCTTGGCCGCGGCCGGGGTGCCGCCGGGCCGGATGTCGGGGGTGTCGCCGCCCCGCTCCAGGCCCGCCCGCACCGAGCAGACCGGCCAGGCGCCGGGCCCCTGGCCCTCCAGCACCTTCTCCGCGATCGCGATCTGCTGGTCCTTGGTGGCGAGGTCGGCCCGCGGGGCGTACCGGGTGCCGCCGAACGCCTCCCAGGTGGACTGGGTGAACTGGAGTCCGCCGTAGTAGCCGTTGCCGGTGTTGATGTCCCAGTCGTTGGTCGACTCGCACGCGGCCACCTTGTCCCAGGTGTCCACGTCGGCCGCCTCGGCGACGCCCGTGCCCATGAGCGGGAGGGCCATTCCGGCGCCGCCCGCCGTGACGGTGAGCGAGGCCCGGTTGATCCTGTTCGGCTGATACCGGCGGTGCCGACCGCGTACGGCCATGGAGGTCCCCCTCGACATTGCGTCAGGAGCGGCAAAAGTAAAGGCCGCCAACAGGCCATGACAAGACGACTATCGGCCGCGCTGTCTCAACTCGACCGGGATGCGCCCTTGTTGTGCGACGCCTGGGGCGGAGGGGGCGATGGCCGCGCTTTCCCGGACGTGTTTCCGGCCCGGCCACCGCATGTCTCCGGCCCGCGCCGCGGCCCGCGTTCCGGCCCGCGTTCCGGCCCGTCGTCGCGCGTCGGAGACGTGCGGTGGGCGGGCCGGGGCGTCAGGATGGTCGGCGGGAACCTGCCAGCACCTGATTCTTGAGGAGCCAAACGGTATGAGTACGTCAGCCCAGATCGGCGTCACGGGACTCGCGGTCATGGGCCGCAACCTCGCCCGCAACTTCGCGCGCAACGGTTACGCGGTCGCCGTGCACAACCGGACGTCGGCGCGGACGCACGCGCTGGTGAAGGAGTTCGGTCACGAGGGCGAGTTCGTGGCGGCCGAGACCGCCGAGGAGTTCGTGGCGGCGCTGGAGAGGCCGCGCCGTCTGGTGGTCATGGTGAAGGCCGGTGAGCCCACGGACGCGGTGATCGAGGAGTTCGCGCCGCTCCTCGAACCCGGCGACATGATCATCGACGGCGGGAACGCGCACTTCGCGGACACCCGGCGCCGGGAGCGCGAACTGCGCGAGCGGGGCATCCACTTCGTCGGCGCGGGCATCTCCGGCGGCGAGGAGGGCGCGCTGCACGGGCCTAGCATCATGCCGGGCGGCTCGAAGGAGTCGTACGCGTCGCTCGGTCCGATGCTGGAGAAGATCTCCGCGAAGGCGGCGGACGGGTCGCCCTGCGTGACGCACGTCGGCCCCGACGGCGCCGGGCACTTCGTGAAGATGGTCCACAACGGCATCGAGTACGCCGACATGCAGCTGATCGGCGAGGCGTACCAGCTGCTACGGGACGTGGCCGGGTACTCCCCCGCGCAGATCGCGGAGGTCTTCCGGACCTGGAACACCGGGCGGCTGGACTCCTACCTGATCGAGATCACCGCCGAGGTGCTGTCGCACGTGGACGCGGCGACCGGGAAGCCGTTCGTGGACGTGGTGGTGGACCAGGCCGAGCAGAAGGGCACCGGCCGCTGGACCGTGCAGATCGCGCTGGACCTGGGCGTCCCGGTGTCCGGCATCGCGGAGGCCGTCTTCGCGCGGTCGCTGTCGGGTCACGCGGCGCTGCGGGACGCCTCGCGCGGGCTGGCCGGTCCGAAGCCGTCGACGCTGGACGAGGCGGAGGCGGCGGCCTTCGCCGACCAGGTGGAACAGGCGCTGTACGCCTCGAAGATCGTGTCGTACACGCAGGGCTTCCACGAGATCGCCGCGGGCAGCGAGGAGTACGGCTGGGACATCGACCTCGGCGCGGTCTCCGCGATCTGGCGCGGCGGGTGCATCATCCGGGCGGCCTTCCTCGACCGGATCCGCGCGGCGTACGACGCGCGGGCGGACCTGCCGAGCCTGCTGTCCGACGGGACGTTCGCCTCGGAGATCGCCGACGCGCAGGGCGACTGGCGTGAGGTGCTCGTCGCCGCGACCCGGCAGGGCGTGCCCACGCCGGGCTTCGCGGCGGCGCTGGCGTACTACGACGCGCTGCGCGCGGAGCGGTTGCCCGCGGCGCTGACGCAGGGACAGCGGGACTTCTTCGGCGCGCACACGTACCGCCGGGTGGACCGGGAGGGCGCGTTCCACACGCTGTGGGGCGGCGACCGGTCGGAGGTCGAGGCGTAGCCCTCCGGGGGTACGGCCAGATGACAGACGGGGCGTCCTGGGCGGAGTCTTCGCGCCCAGGACGCCCCGTCGTCCGTCACGTCACGTCGTCCGTCACGTCACGTCGTCCGTCACGTCACGTCAACGGCGGGCCCGGCTCCGGCGTGGGGACGGGCTCCGGGCCCGGCGGGATCGGCGACGGATCCGGCGTCGGAGGAACCGGGGTCGGAGGAACCGGGGTCGGCTCGGGGCTCGGCGTCGGGTCCGGGCCGGGAGGCGGCTCGGGCGGGGGCACCGGCGTGGGGTACGGCCCCGGGCCCGGGGTGGGCCCGGGCGGGACGGGGTCGGGGTGCGGGTTCGTCATCGTGTCCTCCGGCCATGGGAAACGTCGGCTCTGGACTCCTTCCCCCGCGTACCCGGCGCCGACGCGGACAGTCACCCGGCGGTGGCGGCGGGCTCAGAAGCGGCCGGGGTGGGCGCGCAGCCAGTCCTTGGCGGCGTCGAGCAGCGCCGGGTCGGCCGCCGGGGCGTCCTCGGGGTGGCGTTCGGCCCACTTCACGACGTACGGGCACAGGGGCGCGACGACGACGCCCTCGCGGGCGGCGACGGCGTACAGCTCGCGCGCCAGGGAGCCGGCGATTCCCTGCCCCTCGTGGGCGGGCTCGACGATCGTGTGCACCGGGACCAGGGCGCGCCCGGGCGACTCCAGTACGAAGTACTCGATGCGGCCCACGACTTCGTCGCCGGCGCCGAGGGCTTCGAGACGGCCGGCCGTCCGGTCGTCGCGGATCCGGATGTCGCTCATGGGCACGCTCCTGGTGTGACGGGTGCGAGGGTCAGGCGGAGACCGCCTGCGGGCTACGCTCCTGGTCGGAGCCCGGTACCGGCTCCGAGGGGTCGGCCCCGAGGGCCACGATCCGGTTGTCACGGTCCACGTGCACGACCCGCGGCCGCAGGGCA
The DNA here is from genome assembly GCF_042890065.1 of Streptomyces sp. NPDC002328. Lineage (NCBI taxonomy): Bacteria > Bacillati > Actinomycetota > Actinomycetes > Kitasatosporales > Streptomycetaceae > Streptomyces > Streptomyces sp. NPDC002328. Next base: position 26,305 of record NZ_JBIARQ010000024.1, read on the forward strand.
CGCGCCTCGGCGTCGGTCACCTGAGCGTAACTGATGATGATCACCAGATCGCCGGGGTGCACAAGATGAGCGGCGGCCCCGTTGATCCCGACGACACCCGAGCCACGCTCCCCCTCGATGACGTACGTCTCCAGCCGCGCCCCATTGGTGACGTCGACGATGTGCACCAGCTCACCGGGCAGCAGATCGGCGGCGTCGAGCAAGTCGGCGTCGATGGTCACGGATCCCACGTAGTGCAGGTCGGCCTGGGTGACGGTGGCTCGGTGGATCTTGGACTTGAACATGGTACGCAGCATTCAGCACTCCCGAAATCCGCTCCCTGCCCGCTTTTTTGCAGGTCAAGGGCTGTTCTCTCAGCCTACAGCGGCTCACTCTCCGTCTGATGTCCGCCGCTCGGACGCCGAGTGCCGCCAGAGTATGGAACGGTGCCCCGGGGCCGCATCGAGATCCAGGTCACTTCACATCGGGCATGAGAGGAGCGGGGAAGATTACGAGGGCGCCGGCCCCAGAAGAATGAGCACGGCCACCAGCGCCTCTTCCAGCGAGGTCACCTCGTGCTCGGAACCGTTCGGGTTCGTGGAGCCGACTCGATAGCCGCCGTCGGTCCGGGGGATGATCCGGAATTCCTCCGATGTCCTGTCGTAAGGGTCCCTGCTGAGGATCAGGGAGCCGTGGCTGAGGACAGGGAAAAGCGTTCGGAGTCGGGGCTCCGCGTGAGCCGCCCGCAGCAGCGGGCGTTCCGCCACATACTCCTCGTGCGCGAGCAGGCGCTCCCATTGGGCGACGACCGGGGTCCCGTCCTCGTACGCCTGCGCCATCGCCGTACAGCTCATGAACGGGAAGCGGTCGTGCAGCTCCCTGAGCGTGGCGCCCCGACGCCAGGCGTCTGTCACACCGACGAGCTGGTGGAGATCGTCGGTACCACCGGTCGTCCACACATGGGCATCGTCGGCGATGGTGATGGAGAACCATCGTTCGTCCGCGCCAAGACATACCGAGACCGTGCCCCTGTCCGCCGGCAGCGCGGCGGCGGTGAAGCGTCCGTGGCCCCGCCTGCCGGGCTCCGTGCGGATCTCTCCCAGGTCGACGGAGTCCGTCCGTGCCGTGTGAGACATCGCCGAGGCGAGGCCGCCCAGCCGGATGAGATCCGGGTACAGGTCACCGTTCAGCACGTCAGAAGCTTCCGCTGCCCCGCTCACGCGATTCCTCTCCCGATACGGTGTCACCCGCACCCGCACGAGGGTGTCGCGTCGGTAATGTGCGGACGGAGACGAACGCCAAGATCCTTCTTGGGGTCGAACGCGAACCTGCTGCCCCAGTCCGGTTCATCGATCTTCACACTCTTTCCGGCGTCGTCGTACCACTTGATCTTCCTCCAGTCGCGCTCTCCACTCACGACCGCTCTGGCGATCATCAGCATTTCCTCTTCCGTCGCCTTCGGAGCGATTCCGGTACGTCCGAGGGCCCTGTCGACCGCACCCTCGAAGCCATCGGCGGAGAACCCCTTCATGTTCACGTGCAGGGTCACGTTCCCGTCCCTGACGGCATTCTCCACCGGGCCACGCCACGTTTCGGCCGATTCGTCCAGGAAGTGCTTGAATCCCCTGTCCTTCGAGAACTTCCTGTGCTCGCCTTCATCACGCATTCCCAGCGCCACATCGCAGTTGTGGACGAGAACCGGCGCATTCCCCGCCGCCACATAGTACGTATGCGCCGTATCGACCGTGAGGTTGTAGACCGCCGCCCGCTGCGTCCACGCGCTGACCGCGTCGATCTGGACCCAGGTGCCGGAGCCGGTGCGGAGCCACTGGCCGGGTTTCAGTTCGCCGGCTTTCAGCCACTTCCTCAGGTCCGGCACCCAGAAGGGGTGGCCCGCGGTCGCGGTGATGGTGTCGGTGGCCTCGCCCTTGTCGCCGTCCGTGTCGACCGTGAGTCTGACGAGGTCCTTCTCGCCCTTGCCCTCGATCGTGTCGGTGACCTTCTGCCGGGACGTCCTGCCGGTGGTCGGGTCGGTCGCCAGGACCTCGTCCCCGACCTCGACGTCCTCGATCGGTTTGCGGCTGCCGTCGGCCATCAGCACTTCCGTGCCCGGCACGAAGCTGTTGCCGACGAGATCCGACGCGAGCTGCGCGCACCCGACCGCCGACTCGACGTTGTCGATCGTGTCGCCGACTCTCTCCGCGCCCTTGGCGATGTCGTCCGCGTACTTCGCCGCCTTCGACACCATCCGCCCGGCCCTCGCCGCGCGCACCGCCGCCGCGCCCGCGCCGCCGAGGACGACGGCGCCGACGGTGGCCGCGGCCCAGGCGCAGGCCTCCATGTCGCCCTTGGTGACGCAGTTCTTGATGTCGTTGAAGCCGGTGACCTCGCCGACGACGTTGCCGACCGTCTTGACGCCTTCCCAGACCTCGCCCCAGTCGACCGCCTCCGAGACGGTCTCGACGACGCTGCCGACCTGCTTGACGACCTCGTCGCGGATGGTGTCCACGACCTTGGCGACGTCGGCGACGACCTGGACGGCCGCGCCGACGACGATCGCCGGGAGGTTGGGGTCGCCCGTGACGATGGCCTTGCCGACCGCGATCAGGGGCTTGGCCGCGGCGACCATCTGCGGGATCGGGTTGTGTTTGGCCGCGTAGGAGACCGCGTCCCTGGCCTTCTTCGTGATGTAGACCTTGGCCTGGTAGGCCGCGCGGGCGGCCTGTCTCACCTTCTCGCGGGCCCACTGGGTGACGCCGGTCTTCTGGCCGATCCACCGGGCGGCGCTGACGGTGGCGTCGACGACCCTCTTCAGGCCCGAGGCGCGGTACAGATAGCCGGCCGCCTTTCCGGCATAGCTCAGCGCCTTGCTGAGCGCGGCCCCCGGGTTGCGCACGGCCCACTGCACGCCGTGCCAGACGGACCGCGCCGTCTTGTAGACCGAGGAGTTCTTGATCCGCTTGACGACGGACTTCTTCTTCTTCTCGCACCAGCCCCAGCCGAAGCACGGGAAGTGGCCGTCCGGGTCCGTGTAGTCCAGCGGAGCGCCGGCGCCGTACGTGTACCGGTTGGCGAGGATCGACGCTCCCGAGGTGGACTGGTAGGAGTCGCGGGAGTCGAAGGCGCCGGTGCCCGGGTCGTACCAGCGGGCGTGCATGTTGACCTGGTCGGTGTCCGGGTCGGTCCAGTCGCCCTGGTAGCCGACGTTGCCGTCCGTGTCCCCGGTGCTCGCGGTGCCGCGGACCTGGCCGAAGGGGTCGAAGGCCGTGGACCGGTCGAGGGCCGTCGCCGCGCCGTTCGTCGCCGACATGCTGCCGACGATGTCGCCGTGCTTGTCCTCCAACGTGAGCCGGGCCGCGCCGCCGTTCTCGGCGACCGCCATGAGCTCGTCGGCGGCGCCCCGACCGTACGTCGACGTCTGGTCCTTGACGGGGTCCGGGGTGAAGCCTGCGTAGTCGAAGTCGACGCCGTTGCGGGCGGCGACACGGTCCATCGCGTCGTAGCTGTACTCCGTGCCCGACTCGCCCGCCTTCACCATCCGGTCGAAGGCGTCGAAGCTGAACTGCTCCGTGAGGCCCGAGCTGGTACGGGTCGCCAGTGTGCCGCGCGGCGTGTGGTCGTAGGTGTAGTCGCCGTCGGACAGCAGCCGGTTGCGCTCGTCGAACGCGGCGGTCTTGGCGCCGTTCTTCACGCGGTTGCCGCTGTCGTCCCAGCCGTACTCCGTGGTGGCGCCGTCGGCGGTCCAGGACGTGAGGCGGCCGGCGTGGTCGTAGCCGTAGGTGCTGGTTCCGGGTTTGGCCGTGCCTGCCGTGGTCTTCGACGTCAGGTGGTCGTCGGTGTCGTAGCCGTAGTCGGTCGACGCCATCGTCTGGCCGGCGCTGTTCTTCAGCGCGTCGGTGTCGAGCCGGCCGAGGTCGTCGTAGGTGAAGGAGCGGGACTGGCCGGAGGCGTAGTCGACCTTCTTGACCACGCCCGCGCCGTCGTAGGTGTAACTCTGCCTCACACCGGTCAGCGGGTCGGTCGCCGAGGTCAACTGCTGCTTGGCGTAGGTGAAGACGGCGGTGCCGGCCGCGTCGGTGCGGCTGGTGAGCAGGCCGTCGCCGTTGTACTCGTAGGTGGCGTCGCCGGACGGTCCGGTCGCCTTCAGCAGTCCGCCCCGGTCGTTGTACTCGTAGGCGTTGTCGCCCTTGGGGGACGAGGCCTTGACCACGCGGCCCGCCGGGTCGTACGCGAACCGCTTCTCGGGGGTGGCCGCTTCGGCGCCCGAGCCGGTCTCGCGGACCAGCTGGCCGGCCTTGTCGTACTCGCGCTCGCGGACCACGTCGCCGGGCGCGGTGAGCTTCACCGGCCGGCCGACGGCGTCGTACGCGGTGGTCCAGGTGCGCGCCTGCGGCACCGGGTCACGGGCCGTCGCGGGCTCGATCACCGACTCGGCGAGGCCGAGCGTGTTGACCGTGTAGATCGTCGTGTTGCCGCGGCCGTCGGTGTAGCGGGTGCGGTTGCCGAGCGCGTCGTAACCGAACGACGTGGTGATGGACTTGGTGCCGGAGACCGGCTCGGTCTGGCTGGTCAGCCGGTTCATCGCGTCGTACGCGTAGGTCGTCGTGCGGTTCAGCGGGTTGGTCGACGTGACGAGGTTGCCCGCCTTGTCGTAGGTGTAACTCACCTTGCGGAGCTGGCTGTTGACGGGGTCCAGGTCCTGGTCCTGGACGAGTTGGCCGAGTTGGTCGTAGATCTTCGCCGAGGTGCGGCCCATGCCGTCGGTGCGGCGCACCTCGCGGCCCGAGGCGTCGTAGCCGAGCTGGGTGACGACGCCGCTCGGCTCCTGGAGTCTGGTCAGCTGACCGAGCCCGTCGTAGGTGTACTGGCCGGCCGCGCCGCTCGGGGAGGTCTGCTTCACCACGTTGCCCGCGTCGTCGTACTCGGTGCGGGCGGTGAAGGCGCCGGGCTGCGGCCTGCGTTCGATCTGGGTGGTGGTGACCGGGCGGTCGAGGTCGTCGTACGTCGTCTCGGCGCGGGCGCCGTTCGGGTCGGTGACCGACAGGACCTGTCCGGTGCGGGTGTACGTGTACGTCCACCGCCCGCGCTCGTCGCCGGCGCCGACGGGCACGTCCTTGGCGGTGAGCCGGTTCTGGCGGTCGTACTCGAACTTCGTCACGCGGCCGAGCGGGTCTTCCGTCTCGGTGACGTTGCCGAGCGCGTCGTACGTGTGGGTGACCGTCGGGGCGACCGTCTGCGACGAACCGGGCGCGGTGTAGGCGGGCGCGGTCGCGGTGACGGCGCGGCCGAGCCGGTCGTAGGCGGTGCGGTTCATGCGGCCGAGCGCGTCGACGGACTCGGTGACCGCGCCGAAGGTGTCGTAGCCGGTGAAGGTGGCGGGCCGGGTCGTGACGGGCTCGCCGCCGCCGGACTCGGTCCGGACGGCGGGCGCGGTGACGGAGACCGCCCGGCCCAGCTCGTCGTACCCGTACTCGGTCTTGCCGCCCGCCGGGTCGGTCTTGGACGTGGTGAGTCCGCGGTCGTCGTAGGTGTAGAGCGTGGTGCGCGAGTCGGCGCCGTTCTCGACCGTCTCGTGGGTGACGTTGCCCGAGTCGTCGTACTGGTAGCGGACGGAGTCGCCGGTGACGCCGACCGGCCAGGGCACGTTGGAGGGGGAACCGCTGGAGGCGGTGGTCTCCACGTTGCCGGCGAGGTCGTAGGTGTAGGTGGTGCGCCTGGCCAGCCCGGCGGGGTCGGAGACCTCGGACTTCACCCGGCCGACGGCGTCGTAGGTGTACGCGGTGACGAGCGTGCCGTTGGCGCTCGTCTCGGTCAGCACGTTGCCCGCGCCGTCGTAGGTGGTGGACTCCACGACGATGTCGCGCTTGGTGCCGTCGGGGTTGTGGAAGTCCTTGAGCGTGATCGACTTGACCAGGTCGTCGCCGTAGTACTGGTAGACGAGCGAGCGGCCCATCGAGTCGGTGTGCCGGACGAGCCGGCCGCCCATGTCGTAGGCGTACGACTGGAGGACGGTGTGGCTTTCGTCGCCCCCGTCGTCGTCCCAGTCGCGCAGCCGGGTCTCGGCCATCATGTTGCGCGCGGTGTAGACGTAGTCGAAGTGGTTGCCGCCCGCGTCCACCATCGAGGTCTTGTTGCCGAAGACGTCGTAGGTGTACGTCGTCTCGCTGCCCTCGGCGTCGGTGACCCGCTCGGGGCGGCCGTGGTCGTCGAGTTCGAACGCCATCGTGCGGGTGGCGTCGCCGCCCAGCAGGTCGCTGATCTCGGTGCGCACCACGTTGCCGTCGGCGTCGTAGGCCGTGCTGGTCTTCTGCTGGTGCCGGCCGGAGGTGACGGCGTTGAACGCCGCCGGGTCGGTGAGGGTGGCGACCCTGGAGAGCTTGTCGTAGGTGAACGTGGACGTGGTGCCGGACGGGTGGGCGTCCGTGACGACGGTCTCCGTGAGCTTGCGGCCCAGCGCGTCGTACGTGTACTTGGTGATCCGGCCGGACGGCTCGGTCACCCAGGCCAGGTCGCCGTTCTTGTAGTACTGGTAGCGGGTGGTCTTGCCGCGCGGGTCGGCGGTGGTCAGCGGCAGCCCGGTGGGCGTGTTGCCGCCGCCGACGGCCGGTTCGGCGCCGGTCGTGTAGGTGTTGCGGGCCGTGCCGCCGTCGGCGGCGGTCTGCGTGAGCAGGGCGCCGCTGGTGTTGTACGTGTACTGGGTGCGGAAGCGGTTGTCGGTCGGGCCGGACGAGCGGCCGTCGCGGGTCTCCGACGGCTGGTCGCCCCGCAGGTCGAAGTCGCCCGTCGTCGCCGGGTAGGCGGTGTACGAGGTCTGGCAGTCGCCCGCGGCGCGGCAGGTGGTGCGGCTGGTGACGTTGCCGCGGTCGTCGTAGCCGAGGGTGACCTTGTCGCCGTTCTCGCTGGTGATCCCGGTCTGGTAGCCGTTGTCGTCGTACTGGAAGAGGCGGATGGCGACGCCGTCGGCGGGGTGCCGGACGAAGTCGGGCTCGCTGCCGCCGTCTCCGGGCGGGTTGGTGCAGAACGCCGGGTCGCCCGGGTCGGGTTGGGTGCAGATCTGGCCGGGTCCGGTGGGCGACGGGGACGGGGCCGCGGTGCCGGACTCGCGGGCGCCGAGGGCCATCGGCTCGCCGTAGCGCAGCAGCCGCGAGGACAGTCCGTCGTACTCGTAGAAGTACGGGGCGTCCATCGGGTCGTGGACCTCGACGGTGCGGCGCAGATCCTTGTCGTTGCCGAAGACGGCGGGGGTCCCGATCTTCCAGGTGCCGCCGTTGCGGTCGGTGTACTCCTCGACCCGGTCGCGCGAGGCGTCGTACTGAACTTCGGAGGCGGTCCGGCCGCTCGGCAGCGTCGTCTTCGTCAGGACGTCGGCGGCCCGGCCGGCCTCGCGGTAGTGGGCCGTGACGGCCGCGGAGCCCAGCGGGTGGTGGTAGACGGCGACGTCGTCGACGGTGCCCGCGAAGGATCTGGCGGCGGTGGAGCCCCAGCCGGGCCAGGCGGCGGGGGTGGTGGCGTGGGCGGCGCCGATCTGGTTGTGGGTGAGGTTCGTCTGGAGGGGCTGCTTCCCGGCGATGCTGCCGGAGAGCCTGCCGTCCAGGTAGAGGCTCTGGGTGGAGCCGGACAGGGACAGCACCGCGTGGTGCCACTGGCCGTCGTTGACGTTCTTGGAAATGTCGGTGATCGGCTCGACCGCGCCGGTCCAGAACTGGCCGCGCAGCTTTCCGTCGGCGCCGACGTACAGCATGGGGACGCCGGTGCCGGGGGCGGTGCCCCAGGCCTTGTCCTGGTAGCCGACCAGGGGTCCGCCGGCCCCGGCGGCGATCGTCTTGAACCAGACCTCCACGGCGGCGTCCCGGCTCTTCTTCACCGTGCCGGCGGGCAGGTCGATCCGTGAGGTGGAGCCGTTGAAGGTGACGGCGGTGCCGGGGTCGCCGGCGATCGCGCCCGGGGCGTTGAGCGTGACGTTCTGGTAAGTGCCGCGGTCCTTGCCGAGGTTGGCCTCGTTGGCGCTGCCGGCGGCGGTGCCCTCGTCCTCGCCGAGGCGCCAGTAGGACTCGGGGCGGGAGTCGAGCACGGTGGTGCGGTAGTGGCTGCCGGTGCCGTAGGCGTACTGGGTGCAGCCGTTCAGCGGGTCGCAGACCTTGTCCAGCAGATCGCCGGTGTAGGTGTACGTCCAGGTCAGCGGGGCGCCGTCGACGGCGGTCGTCTGCACCCTGGTGACATGCGCGCCGGTCCAGGTGAAGGTCAGCGAGCGGGTCGTCCGGTTGTTCGTCGCGGTCGCGATCTTCCCGGCGCTGTAGGTGTAGGAGACCGCGTTGGAGTACGGGTCGGTGATCTTGGCCAGCAGTCCGGAGGAGCTGAAGTCGTACGTCGTGCCGGACTTGTCCTGGAGCTTGTAGGCGCTGGTCGCCGAGTCGAAGGTCAGCTTGGCGAAGCGGCCGGGCGGCGGGGCGAAGGTGCCGTCGGCGTTCCTGCCGAAGCGGACGTCCTGGCCGTCGGGGTAGCGGATGACGACATTGCCCGTGCCGTCGTCGTCGGGCGTGAGCCGCATGTCGTAGCGGGTCGTCCAGCCCGCGCCGAAGGCGAGGTCACGCCGTGGGTCGAGGCTGTTGTAGGTGCGGATCAGGGTGAGCTCGGGGCCGACGCCGGCGACGGAGGCGTCGACCGCGCTGGAGGTGAAGTTGCCGACGTTCGGGTCGAACTCCCTGCCCTGCGCCTCGGAGAGCCGCGAGGTGATCTCGGGCTGCGGCACGGCGGCGACCAACGCCACCTGGGCGGTGGGCACCTCGTTGCTCGCGTCCTTGACGAAGCCGCGCCACAGATAGGTCTTGCCCCACTTCAGCCGTCCGGAGGGGACGGGGTAGGCCGAACTCGTCTGATAGGCGGAGGTGGTGCAGCCGGTCGGCTTGCCGTCCTTGTCCGACTCGCAGAGCTCGAACTTGTACTGGAGCGCGGAGCCGGGCGGCGCGTCGATGTCGGTGCCCGCCGCCCACAGCTGCGGGGTCAGGGTCTGGGCCTGGTAGCCGTTCGGCGGGGACTGCTCTTTGACCACCGGAGCGATGTCGAAGACCTGGATGGTCAGCCGGCCCGGCGGCACGTGCTCGTCGGTGAAGACCTTGCCGCCCTGGCGCACCATGGTGAAGTCGAGCAGGTAGACGCCGGGCGGGAGCGCCTTGATCGTGGCGTCGACGGTCGTCTTGGCGCCGTGGGCCACATTGCCGGTGAGGCTGCCCGCGCGCTGCTGAGTGACCAGCTTGCCCTTCTTGTCGTACGCCCGGTAGGCCAGGTAGTAGGCGGACGGCGTCCAGGTCTCGGCGCCCTTGTTGGTGACGGAGATCTTCACCTTGCCGGCCTGGTTCTGAAGCACCGGCGGGTCGGGGACGGGCTTGGGGAAGCCGTAGGACGCGTTGTACGGGGAGTGGGTGACGTACAGCTTGGGCGGGTTGGCCGTGGCGTGGCCGGTGAGCTTCTTGAACCCGAGCGGGTCGGTGGCGGAGGCCCGCAGCGACAGGCCGTGGTTGGCCTGCGTGCCGTTCACCCAGCGCTGCACCAGGTCGCGGCCGCCCTTGCCGAGGTCGAAGAGCTCACCGGCGGCGGGGCAGGCGGACTGCGACTGTCCGAGGCCGATGTAGCCGTAGGCGAAGGACTTCGAGGCGAGCGCGCCGCCCACCGAGGGGCCGGGGTAGGCGGTGCCGGTGCCGGCGGTCCAGGACTGGGTCACGGGGTGGACGGAGACCGAACGCGGCTTGCAGGAGGCCGAGTCGAAGTTCACGACCTGGAGCTGCACGCCGAAGATCTGGTGGTGCCTGAGCTCCTCGTCGAGTCCGGGGAAGCCGAGGTACGCGGCGGAGGCCCCGTTCGGGCCCTTGCCGACGTGCAGTTCGCTGGAGCCGACGACGGAGCCGCCGCTGCGGACCGTCATGGAGGTGGAGGCGGACGTGGTGTCGACGGAGGGGTCCACGCGGACGGGGTAGGCGCGGGCCGGGTCGGCGAGCCAGTCCCGGTCGGCGGTGACCTTCAACGCCTGTCCGCCGCCCTGCTGTTGGACGAGCTCGTACGTGACGGCCTGCGAGACGGCGTGGGCGGCGTCCTCCATGAACCCGGCCGGTACGACGGCGCGGGTGCGGCCCTGGGCGTCGGTCAGCAGCATCGATCCGCCGTCGATCCGGGCGGTGAGGCCGTCGAGGTGGAGCGGGAAGACGAAGCTGTTCGGGGCGGTGGCCGACTTGAGGACGAGCGTCTCCTTGACGCCGCCTGCCTGTGAGTCGAGCCAGAGGTCGGTCTCGGGGAGCACCTGCCCGTAGCTGACGCGGGCGCCGTCCGCGATGCCGGGCACGGAGGCGGCGCCGCTCAGTCCATAGCCGAAGGACTCGCCGGACGGCAGGGTGACGGTGGCGAGCTCTTCGGCGTCGGCCCGGTCGGCGAAGCGCAGGGCCACGGAGTCGGCGGCGTTCGCCCAGCCGCCTCCCCGCTCGACGAGCGCGCTGTCGATGGGGTGCCAAGCCCCTTTGCCGTCCTGGTAGTTGACGGGGTCGGTGGAGATCTCGCTGGTGCGGGTGCCGTCCTCGTTGGCGTACGTACGGCTGTGGGCGTCCCGCTCCGGGACGATCTCCTCGCTGGTCCTGCGGTCGAAGCCCTTGACCTGTGCGGGAGCCGGCGTGGTGACCTCGACCGCGTTCTCGCGGACCGTGGGCCGGGCGGCGGACTGGCTCTTCAGCGGGTACTTGGCGCGCAGGGTTCGCGGCGCGTCGTCGTTGCGCGTGCCCCCCGCCATGTGGCCGAGCCCCTCGGCGCTGCCCCAGCGCTGGCCGGGGCCCTTCGCGGCGGCCGGCTTCTCCGGGAAGAGCGGGATCCCCACCCCCGCGATGCCGAGCGAGCCGACGGCGATCACCGCTGTCACGGCGAGCGCGATGGCCGTGCCCCAGCGGGACCGCAGGAGTCTTGGCATCAGTAACGTGCGCGCGAGTGTCCGGTACGCCGGCACGGCCCCCCCACAGGACGAACGAGTGACCACCGGTCGAACGGGTGATCACACGGGAGCCTGACGGTTCGCCGGTCGCACTGTCGACTCATTGACGAGTCCATTCATCTGAGCGTTACCCCGCCGTGATCACCCCCGTGCGGCCCTGAACTCCGGCCTCCCGTCGGCTGATCGCGTCTGACCTCCGAGAACGCCCCATCGACGGCGGCTAAGTTGACGCTCAATCAACTAGACATCAAACATTGACGGTTGGCGTCGCCGTTCACCTTCAAGATCCCTATCAGAGACCTTTGTTCACCTGGTTGAAAGGGCAGCGTTCACCGTCGGACGCCTAACGTCCACGCCATGAATCGGACTTCACCTCGCACCCTCGTCACCGCCACCGCCCTGGCCGCGGCGCTGGCGACGGCGCTTCCCCTCACCGGCGCGCTGCCCGCCGCGCCCGCCGCGGCCGCCGTGTCGCTGACCTGCGGCGCCAGTGGGGCCGCGTACACCCTGGACTCCGCCGGCAAACTGAGCAGACTCGACATGCCGGACCCCGCGGTCGGCAACGCCCTGCCCGCCGGCAGCACCATCGACACCACCTGGACCGGCTACGGCCATATGCTCGCCGGCCCCGGCGCGACCTTCTACGGCATCAAGGCGGACGGGCTGTACTACAGCCACCGGGTCAGCTCCAGCGCCACCTGGGACGTCCACCACCGGAAGATCAGCTCCAGCTTCGCCCAGTTCCGGGCCGCCGACCGGATCGACGACATCACCATCGACCGCGGCGGCAACATATGGACGCTCTCCGGCGCGACGAGCGACCTGCGCTGGTACCGCTACGACGCGACCGCCGACGAGTTCGTCGAGGGCAGCGGCAAGATCGTGGACAAGGGCTGGAACTACGACGCCGTCTTCGCGGGCGACCGCGGCGTCGTCTACGGCCGTGACGCGACCGACGGCAAGCTCTACCGCTCGCGCTACGACCACACCAGCCAGCGGTGGATCGAACGCCATGTCCTGGAGTCCTCCGCCGACTGGAGCGACACCAAGTTCATGCCGTCGTACGGCGGTGACACGCTGCTGCGCGTCAAAGGCAGCGGCGCGGTCGCGTACTACCGCTTCGACGAGGACATCCGCGACTGGCCCGTCTACAACAAGCAGGTGGAGGCGTCCGGCTGGGCCGGCTTCGTCTCCGTCTCGGCCGCGCCCGACATCTGCCGGCTCAACGTCAACCACACGCCCGCGGCCACCCCGGTGCCGCTGGAGTCGCACACCCCGAACTCCGTCATGCAGGCCTCGGACGGCAAGCTGGAGCTCGCCTACACCGACAACATCGGCCGGCTGGTCCACGGCCGCACCGACCCGGCCGACATCAACGGCGCCCAGTGGACGGTGATCTCGGGCCAGGAGGCGTTCACCGGCCGGCCTTCGTTCTCCGAGCACACCGACGGCCGTGTCGTCGTCACCGCCCACAACACCTCCGGCAGCGTCTGGCAGCGCAATCAGAGCGCCAAGGGCTCCGCCGACTGGGGCAACTGGATCGACCTGGCGGGCGCCATGCGGCACCACGCCGTCACCGGCAGGACCCCCGGCGGGCTGATGGCCCAGTTCGCCCTCGACGCGAACGGCAAGCCCTGGTACCGCATCCAGCAGCGCGCCAACGTCGACTTCATGGGCTGGATGCCGCTCTCCGGCACCGGCCTCACCGGCCCCCTCACCGCGGCCACCGTGCGCGACGGCATCCAGCTCTTCGGCCGGAAGGCCGACGGCACCCTCGCCACCGCCCTCTTCAAGGAGGCGGGCACGCTCTCCGCGTGGACCTCCATGGGATCCCAGGCCATCGCGGGCACGCCGTCGGTCGTCGTCTACCCCGGCTACCGCATGCGCGTCTTCGCCACGGACGCGAACGGCGCCGTGGTCACCGCCGGCCAGTCCGCCGAGGGCGGCGCCTACGGAACCTGGGAGACCGTCGCCGGGGTCACCGCACAGGGCTCCCCCAGCGCCGTCATCTCCCCGCTGACCGGCCTCACCGAGATCGTCGTCCGCGGCGCCGACGGCACCGTCCACAACACCGGCGAGACCACCCAGGGCAGCGGCGCATGGCGCGCCTGGCAGCAGGTGGGCTTCGAGGCCTCGGCCACCGAGCCGACCGCCTTCACCTACACCAACGCCACCGGACCGACCTGGGCCTACACCTTCCGTACCGCCGACAACCAGACCCGCATCTACCAGGTCCAGCAGACCTCCTCGCTCGGCGCGCTGCGCGCCGAGGCCGACACGCCGGACTTCCAGGGCGTCAAGCTGCCCGCCCCGCCGGTCAAGTGATCACACTGCGGAAGAGGCCAGGTCGTCACCGCGGGCCTCACCTCGGGGCCGCACCGCAGCAGAAAGGTCTGACCGCACTGTCCCGGCTACGCTTACGCGGCCTCGGCGCCGCCCTCGTCACCCTGACCCTGGTCCTCCTCGGAGCCGTCGCCCCGCCCGCCGTCGCGAGCGGCACACAGCCGTCCGCCGACGGGCTCATCGGCACCGAACAGATCCTCTACCGCTCCGGAACCGCCGGCTACGGCTGCTTCCGCATCCCCACGATCGTCCGGACGAAGACGGGCACGCTGCTCGCCTTCGCCGAGGCGCGCCGCTCGCCCTCCTGCGCCGACCGGGGCGCCATCGACATCGTCGTCCGCCGCTCCACCAACGGCGGCCGCACCTGGGGCCCCGTCCGCGTGGTGCTCGCCGGCGGCGACACCGATCCGGAGACGCCCTACACCCGCGGCAACCCCTCCCCCGTGGCCGACCTGCGCACCGGCGACGTCCATCTGCTCTCCACGTCGGAACCGGCCGAGCCGGGCGGCAAACGGCTGCCGCGGGTCCAGCGCAGCACCGACGACGGGCTGACCTTCGGCGCGCCGAAGCCGCTGCCGCGGCTGTCGCACCCGCAGGACGGCTGGTTCGGCACCGGCCCCGCGCACGGCGTCCAGCTCAAGCGCGGCCCCAAGGCGGGCCGGCTGGTGGTCGGGGCGTACGAGTCGCCCCCGCGGGCCGGCCAGGATCCCCAGCTCGTCGGGGTGCTCTACAGCGACGACGGCGAGGAGTGGTTCGCGAGCGCCACGGCCGACTCCTTCGCACCCGGCGTGCTGCCGGGCGAGCCGACCGTCGCCGAACTCGACAACGGGCAGGTGTACATCAACGCCCGCAACAACAACGGCACTTCGTCCGGCCACCGGACGCACGCCGTCAGCGCCGACTCCGGGACGACCGTGCCCGCGCAGCAGGTCGTGCCCTCGCTCACCACGCCCGAGGTGCAGGCGTCGGTCCTCGCGCTGGAGCAGACGTACCGGGCCACACCCGGTGACACGCTGGTCCTCTCGGCGCCCTCGCACCCGAAGGACCGCCAGCACATGCGGATCCGCTACTCCACGGACCGGGGCGCCACCTGGCAGGACGCCGCGCAGATCAACGCCAAGCGGGCCGGCTACTCGGACCTGGTCGAGCTGACCGACGGCGAGATCGGCCTGGTCTACGAGGGCGGCGACGGCTTCTCCGCCGCCAACGTCTACTTCAACCGGTTCACCCCGGCGGCGGCCGGCGTGCCGGGCGTCTTCACCGGCAGGGTGCACCCGCAGGCCTCCCCGGCCGCGGGCCGCACCACCCCGGACGGCACGCCCGACGCCAACGACGCCTATCTGGCTGGAGGTTCGGCGCTCGACACCGGCGGACGCCTGGGCAACGCCCTGGCCCTCGACGCCGCCGGCGAGTACGCCGACGTGCCGTACGCGCCGGGGATCGACCCGGGCGACGGCGACTTCACCTACTCGCTGTTCTTCAAGTACCGGGCCCAGCCCGGCGAGACCCAGCAGCGGGCACTGATGTGGGCCTATGGGTACGGCGCGGCGAAACCCCAGGTGTGGGTGCGCGCGCAGCCCGGTCAGGACCGGCTCTACGCCTGGGTGCAGGGCGTCGGCGGCGGCGCGTCCACCGCGCTGGCCGACGCCGGCGCCTCGACCGCGTTCGGCGACGACGCCTGGCACCATCTGACGCTGGTGCGCAGCGGCGGACAAATCACGCTCTCGGTGGACGGCACGTCCTCGGCGCAGGCCACCGGGGTGGCGGGGTCGGTCAGCGCCGACCGCGCCGCCGGCGTCGACGGGATCCGGCTCGGGGCCAGGCCCGACGCCTCGGCCGGCGAGCCCTTCACCGGCGGCCTGGACGAGTTCCGCGTGTACCGCGGCGCGCTGACGGACGCCCAGCTCGCCGAGTTGCGGACGGGGCTCGCGCCCGCTTCCGCCGACGATTCGCTCGCTCTGCGGCTGCCGTTCCAGGTGATCGACACGGCCGAGGTGCCCGCGCTGACCTCGGTCGCGATCGAGGACGACGTCTCGGGCCACTGCGCCGACGGCACGCTGCTGGGCGGGGTGCCCGGTGAGGTGGCCGGCCGGGTCGGCAAGGGCGCGATCTCCGTCTCGGCGTCCCGTCCCGGGGTCGAGACGCCGTATCTGCCGGCCCTCGACGTCGGCGCCGGCGACTTCACCTACACCCTGTGGTTCCGGCACAGCCTGACCGAGACCGACGCGAGCGCCGCGCTGCTGTGGGCCTACGGCTCGGTCCCCGGCGAGCCCTCGCTGTGGGTACGGGCGCAGCCGTCCCAGCGGCGGCTGCTCGCCTGGGCCGAGACGCCCGCGGGTCCGGTGCAGGCGGCGCTCGGGGACACCGGCCCGTCGGCCGCCTTCGGGGACGGCGCCTGGCATCTGCTGGCGATCACCCGCAGCGGCGGCACGCTGCGGCTGAGCGTCGACGGGACCGCGGCCGCCGAGGCGACCGGGCTGTCCGGTGCGCTGACCTCGGCGGCGACGCCGGAGGGGCTGCGGGTCGGCTCCAAGCCGGGCGACCTCGACGTGTTCACCGGCTCCCTGGACGAGGCGCGGCTCTACCGGCGCGCGTTCACGACGGCCGAGCTGACCCGGATCGCGCAGTCCGCCGTCGGCTCCGTGGGCGGCTACCCGGCCGACCGGCCCGCGCTGTCGTGGTCCATGGAGAACGGCCACACCGAGGCGCACCAGGTGGTCAGACCGGCGGCGGGCCCGGCGACCCCGGACTCGTCGGCGCGCTGCAACCACGCCTTCGTACGGGGCGGAGCCCGGCCCGCGGCTTCGGCCGGGGGCGGCAGGTTCGGCGCGGGCCTTCCCCTGGACGGCACGGACGACTCCGTCGAGCTGCCGTACGGCGCGGACGAGGCGCTCGGCTCCCGTGACTTCACCGTCGCGACCTGGCTGCGCTACACGGCCGGGCAGACGAGCGCCAACCAGGTCGTCTTCTGGGCGTACGGGGTCGGCGGCGCGGAACGGCAGGTGTGGCTGCGGGCGCAGCCGGGCCAGGACCGGCTCGCCGCGGTGCTTCAGACGGACACGGCGACGACCACCGTGTACGTCGGCGACGGCAGCGCGGCCCATGCCTTCGGTGACGGCGCCTGGCACCATGTGGTGCTCCAGCGCTCCGGCGGGAAGCTCAGTGTGTCGGTGGACGGCGGGCCGTCCGGCGAGGCCGTGGCTCCGGCCGGTTCGGTGACGTACGAGGACGGCTTCGCCGTGCTCGGTCTCCACCTGGGGGCCAGGCCGGACGGCTTCGACCGGCTCAAGGGCTCCCTGGACGAGTTCCGCCTGGTGCGGCGGGCGCTGACGGCGGAGGAACTGACCGCCCTGCGCACGTCCAACGCGGACACCGGGACGGCCACCGCGGTCCGGCTCCCGTTCGAGACGCTGTCGCCTCGGCCGTACGCCCGGATGTAGGCCGGGTCTGCGGGCAGGGGGTATCCGCGTGCAGGGCGTGTCCGCGTGCATGGCATGTCCGCGTGCATGGCGTGTCCGCCGGTCGCCGTCAGGGCGTGCGCGGGCGGGCGGGCGGACGGGCGGTCGGACGGTCGAGCGAGCGGGCGGGCGGGCGGTCGGACGGGCGGACGGCGGTCGGGGGGCGAGCGCTCTGCGGGAGCGCCCGGCCGCCCCCCACCTCCTCCCCCCGCCTCCTCCTCACGCCGCGATGGAGATCACGCCGAGCGGGGCGGTCGTCGGCTGGGGGGAGCCGCCGGCCGGTTCCACGGTGATGCCCACGGCGGTGGCCCCGGCGAGGGGGCCGTCCAGGACGCGGGTCTGGCGGCCGCCCGCCGACGGCAGCAGGCCCGCCGGGCGGAAGCCGCCCGATCCGGCGTACCAGAGCTGGTAGACCCGGTCGCCGGTGAGCGGGGGCAGGCCGGTGGCGACGAACGCGGCACGGCCCCGCGCCCGGGAGGCGACCACGCTCGCGGTCCCGCCGTGCGTGAGGTCCCCGGTGGTGATGGTGGCGTCGGGAGCGGTCAGCACCCCGGCGAGCTGCCGGTAACCGGCGCGGGCCCGCGCGGACTGCTCACGCGCGGTGTCGGCCTGCGAGTTCTGCCACCAGGCGACGCCCCCGAGAGCCGCGGCCGCCGCCACGGACGCGGCCAGCGCCAGCCGGAGGATCCGCTGCCGGCGAATCCGGGACGCGGGGACGGGCGACCGGTCCTGGCGTACGGCGGCGATCTGGTCGAGCACCCGGCGGCGCAGCTCAGCGGGGGGCGGGCTGGACTCGGCCGCGCCCAGCTCGACGGCCGCCCTGGACAGCTGTTCGACCTCCTGGCGGCAGGCGTCGCAGCCGGCCAGGTGGTTCTCGAAGGCGGCTTCCTCGTCGGGCGGCAGCGCGTGCAGCACGTACGCGCCGACATCGAGGTGGGGGTCGTCGTCGATGCGGTTCACGAACCGGCCTCCAGACAGTCGTGCAGTCGCTGCAACCCCCGGCGCATCCGCGACTTGACGGTTCCGGCCGGCGTCGAGAGCGCCTCGGCGACCTCCGCGTACGTCAGCCCCTCGTAGTAGACGAGCACCAGCGGCAGCCGCAGCTCGGCGGCGAGCCGGGCCAGACAGCGGAAGACCGTGCGCTGCTCCTCCCGCGCCTCGACCTCCTCGGCGACGGCGTCGAAGGACCGTTCCTGCTCCAGGACCGCGGCGCGCAGCTCCCGGGCGCGGCCGGCCACGGCGGACCGTACCCGGTCCACCGCGCGGCGGTGCGCGAGGGTGAGCACCCAGGACCGGGCGGCCCCGCGCTCCGGATGGAACCGCTCGGCGGTCCGCCACACCTCCACCATCACGTCCTGGGTCACCTCCTCCGCCTGGGCCTTGTCCCGCACCACGCGCCAGGCCAGTCCCATCACCTGGTGCGCGAGGCCGTCGTACACCCCGGCGAACGCCTGTTCGTCGCCGTCGGCGGCACGGATCAGCAGCTCGTCCAGCCTGGAGTCGTCCGGGGACCCGCCCCACCGCTCCCGTGCGTCGCCTTCCGCCCGAGCGCCGGTTCCACGGCCCATCGCACCTCCTCGGCTCAGGTCGACACTGGCCCTCATCCACGAGGAGCGCATCCGGTCAGAAGCCGTACGACTGACGGATTCACCTGCCTGCCGCCCCGGGTTGGCATGCACTGACAACGAGTTGGCGCTGGCCTACCACGACATCCCACGCGTCACGCACGACACTCGAGTCGCGAACTCGACGGCTCGGCGGCGATCACCGTCACCGGGGGCGATCACCGTCACCTGGGGCGATCACCGTCACCGGGGCCGTCATAGGAGAGGAAACGAATTGAGACTGCCCAAGCACATCACCATCGCCCTCACCACCGCGGCCATCGTCTGCGGCGGAATCCTGACGGCCCCGGCGGCCGGCGCGTCGGTCTCCAGCGGCGTCATCGGCGGCGCGGACTGGGGCAACGCCGGTGTGCGCAACGACTGGGGCGACGAGGGTCCCATCGACCACAACTCCAACAACAACACCAGGGCGGTGGCGCTGTGGCAGGCGGTCCTCAAGGCTGAGGGCTTCTACACGGGGGCCGTCGACTGCGACTTCGGCAGCGGCACCATCGCGGCCACCAAGGCGTACCAGCGCTGGTACGGGCTCGACGACGACGGCAGCGCGGGGCCGATCACCATGGGCAACGCGGACAACTCCCTCGTCGACCTCGGCAACAACCGGGACATCAGGTACGTCGGGTGGGAAAACTCGGGGCAGGTCACGTTCCGGCGCATCGACGGCGTCTACCACGTGTACCTCAACGGCGCTTGGCGGAGCGCCTCTTACACGTCGTCCGCCGGCTGCTGACCCGCTGAGCCGGCCTCCCTTCGCCTCGGCATCCGTGCGGGGGCCGGTTTGACCCTCGACCTTGTGCAGGGCCGAGAGTGCCGGACGTGGAGAACGACATGCGCAGCATCGGCGAGATGGCCCGTGACAGCGGACTGGGGGTCAGCGCCCTGCGGTTCTACGACCGCGCCGGTGTGCTGGTCCCCGCCTGGGTGGACCCGGTGAGCGGTTACCGCTGGTACGGCCCCGAGCAGCTGGAGGAGGCGCGGGTGCTGGTACGGCTGCGCCGGGCCGGCATGCCGCTCGCGGACATCCGGCTGGTGCTGGCCGCGTGGCCCGGCGCCGACACCGACCTCGTGGGCAAGCTGCTCACGGCGCATCTGCGCCGCCTCGAGGCGGGCCTGTCCGAGGCCCGTGGTGAGTTCTCCGCGCTCCGAGACCTTCTCGCACACAGGGAGAACCCCATGACCTCGTTCCGTTCGGCCACCGCCCTGCTGCCCGGCTCCGAGCTGATCGCGGCGATCGACGCGGTCCGCTACGCCGTCGGCACCGATCCGGAGCTGCCGGTCCTCGGCGGTGTCCTGTTCGACCTGGAGGACGGGGCGCTCCACGTCGTGGCCACCGACCGGTACCGGCTGGCGGTGGCACGGGCCGCCGTATCGGAACACGGATCCGAGGTGGCCCAGGTCGTGGTGCCCGCGCCGCTCGTCGACGGCATGCGGGCGGTGCTGAGCGGCGGGGAGCCCGTCCGCTTCAGCGTGGACGGCGGCCGGGTGACGGTCGAGGCGGGCGACCGCCGGATGACCGGCGACTGCCTCGACCACGACTTCCCCGACTACCGCCGCCTCGTCCAGCTGCCGGCCGGACGCCGCGCCCTCGTCGACGTCCCCGCCTTCGACGACGCGGTCCGCAACGGACCGGTGCGCACGCAGGACCCGAGCGAGGGGGACGGCGCTGCCTGCGACGTCAGCGTGCTGGAGGTGACGGACGACGGCACGGTGACGGTCCGCGGGGACGGGGAGGACGGGGGCGGCGCCGACCGCGGCGCGGACGGGGACGCGGGCGACGGCCCGCGCCGCGTCGCGGTCAACCGCCGCTTCCTGCTGGACGCGCTCGCCGCCGGCGCACGCGACCGCCTGATCCTGGAGTTCGGCGCCCCCACGGCCCCGATCACGATCCGCCGCCCCGACGACGAGGCCACGTTCTCGCTCTTGATGCCGGTCAGCCTGGAGGGCTGAGGCCGGGCGGTCGTGCCGACGTGTCCGGGAGGGGGGAGCGGCTCAGGCGGATTTTCGACTGGCCGTGCGGGAGGCGGTCCCAGTCGTCCATCACTCGGGCGTGCAGGCCGTGGCGGCGGGCGAGGGCGAGGAGGGTTTCGGGGCGGTAGTAGAAGTCCTCGTGCAGGACCTGGTGTTCGGGGCCCTCGGTGCGGTCGAAGGTGAAGTCGAAGAAGCCCTTCTCGGTCAGGACGCGGCCGACGTGGGCGAGGCACTCCTCGATGACGGGCAGCGGGGAGTGGGAGAAGACGCTGTGCGCGTGGACGACGTCGAAGTGGTCGTCGGGGAGGAAGTCGAGCGTGAGGTCGCCGGTCAGGGTCAGGTGCGGCAGCTTGTGCTGGAGCCGGCGGTCGGTGAGCGTCTTCTCGGCGGCGATCAGGATGTCCGGCGAGATGTCGATGCCGTAGTAGCGGCCCGGGTCGAGGTACTCGATGAAGCGCCAGCCGCCGCGCAGGTTGCCGCAGCCGATGTCGAGCATCCGGTGCCCGGGCAGGAGGCCGTGGCCGAGGAGGTAGTCGAACTGCATCTGCCCCAGCGCCAGCCAGCGGTCGTGGGTCCGGCTGCCGACGGCGGCCTCCGGGTCGCGGCCGGCGTCGTCGGCCATCACCGCGCGGTAATAGCCGATGTGATCACGATGCCGCAGCCGCAGCCAGGTGTCCCGCCCGGCACGACGGAGGTACGGGGCGACACGACGGGGGTGGCGCAGGGCGTAACCGACCTTGTGGGTGAGCGCGGAGCGGACGCGCCGCGGGTCTACCGGGCGCCGGTCTGTGGCCAGGGCTCGCCGGTCCGCGCTCCGCTTCCGCCGGTCGTTGTCCCGCGTCGGCTCGGCCGTGTCCTGCGCTCGCCGGTCCGCGTCCTGCGCTCGCCGGTCCGCGCTCCGCTTCCGCCGGTCGTTGTCCCGCGTCGGCTCGGCCGTGTCCTGCGCTCGCCGGTCCGCGTCCTGCGCTCGCCGGTCCGCGCTCCGCTTCCGCCGGTCGTTGTCCCGCGTCGGCTCGGCCGTGTCCTGCGCTCGCCGGTCCGCGTCCTGCGTCGGCGCGTCCGCGTCCTGCGTCGGCCGGATCTGCTCCGGCTGCCGCCGGTCCGGATCCTGCGCTCCCCGGTCCGTCTTCTTCGTGTGCCGGTCCATCGCGGTGGCCTCCGTACGGGGCGGTCCCCGGTGCGGGGAGGAGCGTCTGCCGGCTCCCCTCCCACCGCATCACCACTCCCGCCCTTCCACCAGCGCACCGGCCCGTCCGGGTGGGCGGCCGGCCGGGGTCGAGGGCCGGACGACCGGCCCCGCCGCCGGGGGCTTCCGGGGGCGCGCACGGCGGCGGGGGCCCCTGCGCCACGCGCGCCCCGGTGGCCTGCGCCCAAGGGCCGAAAGCCGGGCCCGGCGGGGGTCTTCATCTTCGACTGGGCGCGGAGCTGGGAGACGAGCCTGAAGCGGGGGGTATGGCACGTCGGTGCAGCTCGGACACGGTTCGGCGAGGGGCTGTGGTCTCCCAGAACTACTCATTCCTGCGAGCGCGAAGCGTGACACCGCACCGCCTGGGAACGAGAACCCCACCCCTGCCTCACCTGACGGTCCGGTCGCACGCAAGGTGCGAGGTCCGGTGACGCAGCCCGGGTCAGTGCCCTTGCCGAGGGCGGTCCGTCAGTTGTCGCTGCCTGGTCGCTGGTTCAGAGTTCGATGACGACAGCACCGGTCGCCTGGCGGGAGGTGAGGCGGGCGAAGGCGTCCTCGAAGTCGCCGAGGCCGTATGTGCTGTCGATCGCGGGCCGCAGCTTTCCGGCGGCCGCCAGCTCACCGATCTCGGCGAGGCCCTGGGTGGCGATGTCCTCGGTCGCGTTGTGGAGGGCGTAGGCGGTCAGGTGCTTCTCGCCGATGAGGAGGTCGACGACGTCGATGTCGGTCTGCTTGCCGCCGGCGAATCCGAGCGACACGACGGTGCCGCCGTTTCGTACGCAGCGCAGCAGTTCACCGAGACGGGGGCCACCGACGGGGTCGAGGGCCAGGTCGGCGCCCTGGCCCTCGGTGAGTTCGGCGACGGCCTGGTGCAGATCGCGCGTGGACAGGTCGATGACCGCCTCGGCCCCTGCCTCGGTTGCGCGCTGTGCCTTGTGTGGGGTGGAGACCACGGCGATGGGGTGCGCGCCGAGCGCCTTGCCGGTCTGCACCAGGGCGCCGCCCACGCCGCCGGTTGCGCCGGAGATGAGGATCGTCTGGCCGCTGAGTACGTCTCCGGTCCGGGTCAGGGCGAAGTAGGCGGTGAGGTAGTTGACGGTGAGGGCGGCGCCTTCGGCCCAGTCGAGGGTGGCGGGCAGTGGGAGGAGGCGGTGGTCGGGGACGGCGACGTACTGCTGGTAGAGGCCGTCGGTGGTGACGCCGATGTCGCCGTGGCCGTAGACGGCGACGCGGAAACCGGCGGGAAGGGTGTCGCTCTCCTCGACGGTGCCCGCTCCTTCGTTGCCCAGGACGATCGGGAGCGGCGGGCTGCCGAAGCCGCCGGTGCGCAGGGAGTTGGCGAGCTGGTTGATGGTCGCGGAGTGCATGCGTACCAGGGTGTGGCCGGGACTGCGTGCGGGGACGGGCCGTTCCTCGACGGTCATCTCGGGAGGAGTGCCGGTGCGGCGGGTGACGATGGCTTTCATGAGAAGGGGTGCTCCTGATCGTTTGGTCGTTCGAGAGGGCTGCGGCCGTCCCCAGGGGGGTCGGGGACGGCCACAGCGGGCACCGGGCGGGACGAGAGGGAGTTCCACCGTGGGGGGATGGGTTGTTCAGCCGCCGATGAGCGGAAAGCTGTTCAGGACCTGCTGGACGTGGACGACGTCGCGGGGGAAGAACTCAGCGATGGTCGTGCCGACGACGTCGAACGCGCCGTTCACGTCGTGGGCGATGCGGTTGACCTGGGTGCCGGCGAGGCCGCCGGGGATCTTGCCGAGGCCGAGCGGTCCCTCGTCCGCATCGACGGAGTCGACGTCGAGGTGGATCGCGACGCGTGAGCAGCCGGTGGCGGCGAGCCAGTCGAGCAGTGGCCGGCTGGAGGTGCGCAGGTCGACGGGGCCGAAGGTGGTGATACCCCACGCGCCGACGTGCTGGTAGGCGTCCTCGACCCAGTCGTGCAGGCCGACGAGGGCGACCCGGTCGGCCGGGACGGTGGCCGGGAGGAGAGCCGACATTTCGGGGTCGCCATGGCCGGTGATCATGGAGACGGCCATGGCGTGGTAGCCGTTGTAACCGGTGTCGCCGGTGTCGACGTCGGGGTGGGAGTCGATCCACACGACGGCGAGGTCGTCGGGATACCGGGCGGCGAGGGAGGTGAACGGGGCGACGCTGACGGTGCAGGTGCCGCCGAAGGTGGTGATGCGGGCCGGGTCCTGTTCCCCGATGATCTTCAGGGCGTCGCCGAGCTGTTGGGCCAGGACGGCCTTGGACTCGATGCCGTCCTGTACCTCCTCGCCGGGGTCGCCGAGCGGAACGGGGACGGTGGCGACGGGCCCGTCGTGTGCGGGCAGTACGGCCGCGAGGACGGTGGTGCCGACGGTGTAGGCCCGGCGGGCGACGTCGAGCGGGAACTCGGGGGCCAGCTCGCCGACCACGTCGGCGCCCGCTCCCTGCCATTCGGGCCACAGCAGCCGCAGGTGGGTTCCGGGCTCAGCGGTGTCGCTCGGCGTCGGCGTCATCAGGGAGGTTCCTTTCCGGGTGCGTGGGGGCGCTCCAGCTCGCCAGCAGGCGCAGGGTCTCGGCGGAGGCGGTGCCGGGTTCGGCGGTGTAGAGGCAGATCTCCTGGTCGCGGTCGGCGGGCAGGGTGAGGGTCTCGTGGTGCAGGGTGAGGTCGCCGACGACCGGGTGGTGCAGGTGCTGCTCGCCGTGAGCGCACTGGCCGACCCGGTGGGCATCCCACCAGCCGTTGAACTCCGGGACCTTGACGCACAGTTCACCGATCAGCTCGTTCAGCCGCGCGTCGTCGGGGTGGGTGCCGGCGGCCAGGCGCAGGTTGGCGACGAAGTTCTCGGCGACCTCCTCCCAGTTGCCGTACAGCTCGCGGGCGGCCGGGTTCAGCAGGACGAAGCGGGCCAGGTTGCGCTCGCGGTGCGGCAGCGCGTCGAAGTCGGTGAGCAGGGCGCGTGCCAGATGGTTCGCGGACAGCACGTCGCGGCGATGGTTGACTACCAGGACGGGAGAGACCTCGCCGAGCACGTCCAGCATCTGGTGGACCGGGGACCGTACCCGCGGCACCGGCGCTGGGCTGCGGGTACGGCCTCGGCGCGAGCCGGCCGTGGTGCGGGCCAGCTCGTGCAGGTAGCCGCGCTCCACGTCGTCCAGGCGCAGGGCGCGGGCGACAGCGTCCAGCACGGCCTCGGACACGTGCGGGTGGCGGCCCTGTTCCAGACGGGTGTAGTAGTCGGTGCTCACCCCGGCCAGCAGGGCGACCTCCTCGCGGCGCAGCCCCGGCACTCTCCGGGTGCCCGCGCTGACGTCGGGCGGCAGCCCGGCGTCCTCGGGGCGCAGCCGGGAGCGGCGCGAGCGCAGGAAATCACCCAGCTCGGTGTTGTGGTCCTTGCCCATGACTCCAGGGTGCCGCGTGGGGGCGCGGGTGTGCGTGGTCCAAGGTGGCCCAGCCAGTCCCAGGCTGAGCTGGGCCTGCCCGGCCGCCCGGGTGTCACATGTCCCGGTACCGCTTCGCCGCCGCCAGCGCGGTGCGCAGCGTGTCCGCCGTTGCCGTGTGACCCGGCCCTGGATCGGCGCCCCGCTCGATCGTCGCAGTCAGACTGTGTCCCTCGCTGAAGTACGGTTCGCTGTACGCGGCGGTGTCGCGCTGGAAGCGCCAGCCCTCGGCGAGCGGACCGGCGTCCAGCGTGTCGTAGCCGATCGAGTCGAGGAAGGCCGTGACGGCCTCCTTGGCCGCGGCGTCATCGCCGGCGATCGCGAGCACGGACCGCTCGGGGTCGCCGGCCGGGCGGGCGAGGTTGCCCAGGTGCACGGAGAAGATGTTGTTCATGCCCTTGACGACGTACGCGTCGGTCAGGTGAGCCTGAAGCAGCTCGCTGGTCGTTGTGGTCTCGGCGTCCAGCTCGGCGATACGGCCGTCACGCTCCGGATAGTAGTTGTTCGTGTCGATGACGACCTTGCCGCGCAGCGGCCGTGCGGGGACCGTGCGGTAGGCGTGCAGGGGGATCGTCACGACGACGATGTCCCCGGCCTCGGCCGCTTCAGCCGGGGTGGCGGCGCGGGCGCGCGGCCCCAGCTCCGCGACCAGTCCGGACAGCGTGTCCGGGCCCCGCCGGTTGCTCAGGACGACATCGTCTCCAGCGGCGACGGCGAGCCGGGCGACGGTACTGCCGATCAGCCCACTGCCGATCAGGCCGATGGTGCTCATGCCGAAGATCCCTTCATATGTGCGGGAGGACGGCGGACCGTAAGGAAGACCCGCCGGAGAAAACGAGGCCGTCCCGTGGCTTGTCGGAGGAGGGGCACGGGGCCGGCGCGGACGGTCGTGCCGACGGCTCAGGCCAACTGCAGCTTGTAGCCGATCTGCTGGGCGAGGCCGAGTTCCTGGCACATGTACCACATGTCGGTGATCTTGCCGTCGTCGTTGAAGTGCAGCACCGTGATCTCGTCCCACTCCACGCGCCTGCCGGTGGCCGGAGCGCCCGCGAAAGTACCGGAGTGCAGCGCCGTCATGTGGAACTTCATCAGCACGGTGTTGCCACTGGCGACCACGTCCGTCGCCTTGGAGGTCTTGTCGCTGAGCCCCTCGGACAGCTTCTTCCAGCCGGATTCCAGCCACTCGAAGTAGTTGCCGCTCTGCGGGATGTCCGTCCCGGTGGCCTCGTAGATGTCGGCGAAGCCGGCCCGGGTGATCGGGGCGTCGGCGGTGACCAGCGAGCGCATGAGGTCCCAGTCGAGGCTGGGCATGGCGTCTTCGAGCAGCTTCTTGGCGGTGGCGATGTTGCGCTCGGCGGTGGTGTCGTTCATGTCGTTCCTCACGTGGTGAGCCGGGATGCGTGCCGCCCGCGGCCCGGCGCTTCCCGGGCCCTTCCCGGCGGCACTCCTCCAGCTTTGACCGGATGAACCGCCTTGGCGACGCCATAGCCTGGCCCAGCCAGTCCCAGGCTCAGGCGGGCGTGTGCGTTGAGGTCGGCGATCGCCTTGCGCAGCAGCACGAGCGCAGCCGGTTCGCCCACGTACGACAGGTCGAGCCCAGCTTCTCCTTCACGACCTCCCGGCCCAGCAGCTGCTCGGACCACAGGGGCCCGGGGCTTCAGCCGGCTGGGGCGGCAGCGTCTTCCCTCACCGTCGTCGGGTGTCCCAGCCTCGGCGTGGGACCGAGGCCAGCTCGCCCCGGCGCATCACCAGGACCTCGTCCGTGATGTGTTCCAGCTGACCCTGCTGGTGGAGCGGGCCCGCGCGGTCGGAGTCGAGGTCGTCTTCGTCACCGACCAGCTCAGCGAGGCCTTCGCCGACCGCGCCGACGCGGTGCTCCTGGCCCCCGACACCCCCACCGGCAACACCGACGAGGCACTGACCGGCCTCATCGTCGCGGACATCCTCCTCCTCGCCCTCACCACCCTCGACGAGACGGCGGCTGTCGAGCACTCACATCAACTCGACGCCCTGCGGGAGCAGTTGCCGGCAGACCCGGACCAGCGCAACCGCCGGGGCTGACCCACCGACCGCGTCACCGCCTCAGTCGAGGCGGACACCGCAGACACGGCAACGGAACTCGCCGGCCGGGCCGACGTACTCGGCGGCGTCGCCGCAGTGGGCCGGCCAGGGGACTGTGCGCCCGGCGGGCAGTCCGGGGGTGCGGTCGCGGATGCGGGCGGCGGTCTCGGCCGGTATGCCGTCCGCGGCGATCTCGTGGAAGAACACGCCGTGGCGGTTCGCGGCGGTGCCGAAGGCAACGCAGTACGGGCACAGGCGGCCGTCCGGCAGGTCATGTCCGCCGTGGAAGGGGCCCGTGCAGATCCAGCCCTGGTCGTGGCCGCAGCACGCGCAGACCTCGTCGGCGGCGATCACCGCGCCGGTCCCGACCGGGTCGGGGAGGTACGGGAACGGCGGCAGCGGCGGCCGCCCGCGCGGCTCCGGCCGCGGGTCGAGGACCTGTCGGATCGCGCGGCCGGACATGACCGGCGGCGGGACGACGACCGCGTTCGCCTGAAGGTCCGGCGGCAGACGCGCCAGGTCCGACTCCCGGGTCACGATCACCGTCCCGCCCTCGTCCATCAGCAGCACGGCCGCGCCGGCCCGCAGGGCGACCTCGGCGACGAGGTCGAGGACGCCCGGCCCCGGCCGGTCGAACGCCACCCCGTGGTCGACGTGCACGTCGGACTCGCTCCCGTCCCCGGTCCGCACCCACTCGACCGGCTCCCCCTTGGCCACCTCGTACGGGGCGTGCGGCTCCAGCACCTCACGGACGAGCGAGGCGTCGATGGGGACGACATCCCCGTCACGGAACTTGTACACGTACAGACCTGAACCCATGGAGTCACCCCATCACGGCCGGCGTCCCGCCGTGCCGTCAGGGCTCAGTCCTCCATCTCCCAGATGCCGAAGGGCAGTTCACCGGGGAAGCGCCGCAGTCTGCTGTCCGGTGCGGCGAGGCTCTCGCGCATTCGGGGGACCAAGTCGCGCAACGCGGGGTGGGTGGCGGGCCGCCAGGCCCAGAGGAAGTCGATCATGTCGTCCACGACCAGCTCCAGCTGCTGGTCGTCCCCTCCGCCGCCGCGGAAGCGCGCCGAGAACCGCTCCTGCGCGTGCGGGTCACCGGCCTGTATGAACCAGCCCATCGCGTTCGCGCTGAGCATCTGGCTGACGTACTCGACGAGCGCAAGCACGTTCTGCGGAGACGTCTCCTTGCCCACGTCGGTCAGGACGCCGTGGTAGAAGTCCGGGTACAGCGGAGGGATGTCCCGGGCGTCGGCCACGCGGGGCGCGATCCCCGTGTCGTCGTCCTCCTCCTGCGCCCAGGAGGCCTGGTCGCCGCCCCTCGCTCCGCGCACCGCGGTGACCGCGAACCACAGCACTCCGATGACGACCAGCAACACCAGGAACTTCATCGCAACCCTCCCCCTCGGGCGGCCCTGCCCCCACTATGAGTCAAAGCCACCCGGAGGCAAGCCGCTTCACACGAACCGGCCTTCGGCTCAGGTTCCCTCACAGCGCCGCCCCACTCCAGTGGACCGTCCGGTCGCACCAGCGGTGCAGGAGGGTGTGGTCGTGGCCGACGGCGAGGAGGGACGCGCCGGTGGCGCGGCGGTAGGTCTCGACGGTGGCGACCAGCGCGGCGGCGGTGGAGGCGTCGAGCATGGCGGTCATCTCGTCGCAGATCAGCAGGCGGGGCCGCAGGACGAGGGCACGGGCGAGGCAGGCGCGCTGGAGCTGACCGTCGCTGACCTCGTGGGGGCGTCGGGTCAGCAGGTCCGGGGTGAGGCCGACGGCGGCGGTCAGTTCGGCGACCCGCTCGGGGACGGCCTCGCGGCGGCCGGTGGCGCGCAGCGGCTCCGCGATGAGGTCGGTGAGCCGCAGCCGGGGGTCGGCGGAGAGCCGCGGCTGCTGGAAGACGACGCCGAAGGCGGTGCGCAGGGCGCGCGGGGCGCGGTGACGCCAGCGCCGTACGGGTTCGCCGTCGAGCACTACGGCACCGGAGTCGGGGCGGTGGAGCAGGGCGGCGACGCGGGCGAGGGTGGACTTGCCGCAGCCGCTGGGGCCGAGCAGGCCGACGGCCTCGCCGGGCCCGACGGTGAGGGAGACGTCCCGTACGACGGGCGGGTGCCGGTCGTATCCGGCGGTGACGGCGCGCAGTTCAAGCACGGATGTCCTCCCGTGCGTGCGGTTCAGGCACGGCTGTCCTCCGGTACGTGCGGGTGGTGGCAGGCGACCGCGCCGGTCAGCGGCGGCCGGACGGCGCAGGCGTCGGTGGCCCGGTCGCAGCGCGCGGCGAAGGCGCAGCCGTCGGGGAGGTCGCCGAGTTCCGGCGGCAGGCCGGGGATCGGGGTGAAGGCCCGCTCCGGGAGGGCCTGGAGCAGGCCGCGGCTGTAGGGGTGGCGGGGGCCGGGCGGGCCGAAGAAGGCGGCGGCGTCGGCGAGTTCGACGAGCCGGCCCGCGTACATGACGGCGACGCGGTCAGCGACGCGGGCGGCCGCCGCCAGATCGTGGGTGATCATCAGCAGGGCGCGCTCGCCGGTGTCGACATGGCGGCGGAGTTCGTCGGCCGTGCGGTCGACGAGGGCGCGGTCGAGTCCGGTGGTGGGCTCGTCGGCGAGCAGCAGGGGCGCGTCGCCGACGAGGGCGAGGGCGGTGGCGGCGCGCTGGGCGAGGCCGCCGGAGAGTTCGTGCGGGTGGCGGTCGAGGTGGTCGACGGGGAACGCGGCGCGCGCGGCGGCCGTCTCGGCGGCGGTGCGCAGGGCCGCGCGTCCCTTGACGCGCGTCAGCGCGGCGACCGTCTCCTCCAGGTGGGAGCGGATCGTGCGGACGGGGGTGAGGTGCGCGGCCGGGCTCTGGGGGACGAGGCCGACGAGACGGCCGCGGACGACGCGGGCGAGGGTGCGTTCACCGGCCGTGAGCAGGTCGAGGTCGCCGAGCCGGGCCGCGCCCGCGGTCTGCGCGTTGGCGGGGAGCAGGCCGAGGAGGGCGGAGGCGAGCACGGACTTGCCGCAGCCGCTCTCCCCGATGAGGGCGAGGCATTCGCCGGCGGCGACGTCGAAGCGGGCGTCGGTGACGGCGGCGATCTCGCGCCCGCCCGGCATGAGGAAGCGCACCGAAAGCCCGCGCACCGACAGGACGGGGGTCACAGGGTCAGCTCCGATCGGCGGCGCGGGTTGATCCGCTCGCGCCAGACCCCGGCGAGGCCGGCGACGGCGAGGGTCGGGACGATGATGAACAGGCCGGGGAAGAGGGTCGGCCACCACTGCCCGGCGAGCAGGGAGCCCCGCGCGTTCTGCACGAGGGTGCCGAGGCTCGCCGTGTGGGCGGGCAGCCCGAGTCCGAGGAAGGACAGCGCCGACTCGTGCCACATGGCGTGCGGGATCATCAGCACGGCGGCGAGGCCGGCCTGGGGCAGCACCGCGGGCAGCAGATGCCGTACCGCCACCCGCCACCGGGACGCGCCGCCGGAGACGGCGGCGTCGATGTACGGGCGGGAGCGCAGGGAGAGGACCTCGGCGCGGACAATCCGGGCGGTCGACAGCCAGTGGGTGAGCGCGACGGAGACGACGACCGGCCAGACGCCCGGCCGGAACATGGCGACGATGAAGATGCCGAGCAGCAGGTGGGGCACGGAGGAGAAGGTGTCGACGAGCCGCATGACGGCGCGGTCGGCCCAGCCGCCGAGCGCGCCGGCGGCGGCCCCGACCGCGGTGCCGATGACGGTCGCGGTGAGGGCGGCGGCCACGCCGACGAGCAGGGAGACGCGCAGGCCGTAGACGCAGCGCAGCAGCAGGTCCCGGCCGACGTCGTCGGTGCCGAACGGGTGCTCCCAGCTCGGGGGGAGCAGTTTGGCGGCGAGGTCGACGGCCTGCTGGTCGAGCTGGACCAGCGGCGGCACGAGCAGCACCGCGAGGACGATGACGGCGACGAGGGCGGCGGAGGTGCGCGCCCGCAGGGTGTGAGTGGAGCGGCGGTCCGTCCCGCGCGAGCGCCAGTCGGGCTCGGCGGGGGCGGTCGCCGGTGCGGCTTCGGCGGGGGTCGCAGACGCGGGCTCGGCGGGGTTCGCCGGTGCGGAGGGTACCGCGGGGGTCGCCGGTGCGGAGGGTACCGCGGGGGTCGCCGGTGCGGAGGGTTCGGCGGGGGTCGCCGGTGCGGAGGGCCCCGCGGGGGTCGCCGGTGCGGAGGGTCCCGCGGGGGTCGCCGGTGCGGAGGGCCCCGCGGGGTTCGCCGGTGCGGAGGGTCCCGCGGGGTTCGCCGGTGCGGAGGGTCCCGCGGGGGTCGCCGGTGCGGAGGGTTCGGCGGGGGTCGCCGGTGTGGCTTCAGCCATGGTGGTCACATCTCATCCAGGTCCACCCTCGGGTCGAAGAGACCGTAGAGGAGGTCCGCGAGCAGGTTGCCGAGGAGGACGGCGAGGGTGGCGAGGGCGGTCAGGGCGGCCAGCAGGGGGAAGTCGACGGAGGTGGCCGCTTCGACGGTCGCCGCCGCGATGCCGGGCCAGCTGAAGACGCTCTCCACGAGCAGCGCGCCGGTGATCAGCTCGGGCACGCGGGAGCCGATGAGGGTGAGCACGGGCAGGAGGCCGGAGCGCAGGGCGTGGCCGAGCAGGACGGTGCCCTCGCCCAGGCCCCGGGCCCGCGCCCCGCGCACCGGGTCCTCGGCGAGCGCGTCGCCGACGCCCTGGCGGACGTACAGGGTGAACCAGGGGAGCTGGGAGACGGCGAGGACGCCGGCGGGCAGCACCAGGTGGCGCGCCACCTGTCCCGGGGTGACCTGTTCGCTGGCGGTGTCGGTGAGTCCGCCGGCCGGGAGGACGCCCCACTGGAGGGCGAACAGCCAGACGGCGAGCAGCGCTACCCAGAAGACCGGGGCCGCTTCGAGGGTGTAGGCGAGGGAGGTGACCGCACGGTCGAGCCACGATCCGGGGCGGCGGGCCGCGAGCACCCCGAGCAGGCTGCCGACGAGCACGGCGGCGACGAAGGCGACCGCGCACAGCAGCGTCGACCAGACGAGGCGTTCGCCGATGACCTGGGCCACCGGCTGGCGCAGCACGCTGGACTGGCCGAGGTCGCCGCCGAGCGCGGAGGTGAGCCACCGCCACCAGCGCACGGCGAAGGGCTCGTCCACGCCCAGGTTGGCGCGCAGCCGGTCCAGGGTCTCCTGGTCGGCTCCGAGCGCGGCGGTCCCGGCGTAGGCCTTGACGGGGTCGAAGGGGGAGGCGGCGGCGATGGCGAACACGCCGAAGGTGACGACGAGGAGGACGGGGACGGCGAACAGGGTCCGCCGTCCCGCCAGGCGCGCCATCGCTCCCCAGGGGACGGGCGCGGCGGTCACTTCTTGGGCTGCCAGGCCTCGATGTTCCACCAGGGGCCGCTGGCGAAGCCGTGCTCGTGCGGTTCGAGCTGTGTGGTCAGGCCGTCCCAACGGTCGGCGAGCACGTAGAGGTGGTCGATGTGGGTGAGGAAGGTGTAGCCGGGGTCCTTGACCAGCTCGCGCTGGAGGGTGTCGTAGGCGGTCTCGCGGACGGTCCGGTCCTGGCTGCGGCGGCCGGTGTCGAGGGCCTGGTCGACGGCCGGGTTGTCGTAGCGGCCCATGTTGTTGAAGCCGTCGCCGGCGAGGGAGGAGTGCAGCATGGTGTAGAGGCCGTAGTCGGGGTCGCCGGTGCTGCCGAACCCGGCGAGGACGGCGTCCTTCCCCATCCGCGGTTCGATGACCTCCCAGGTGGCGCTCTCGACCTTCACGTCGATGCCGGCCTTCTTGGCGTCGGAGGCGTAGGCGAGGGCGTGGTCCTGGCGGACCTTGTCACCGGAGGGGTAGAGGAGGGTGAACCCGGCGCGCGCGCCGTTCCTGGCGCGGATGCCGTCGGCCGCGGGCTTCCAGCCGGCCGTGTCGAGGATCTTCCGCGCCGCGGCGAGGTCCTGGGGGCGTTCGACATCCCGCGCGAACCAGGGGTCGTCGACGGGCAGCGGTCCGTACGCGGGGCGGCCGGCCCCGTCGAGGATCTTGTCGACCATTGCCTCACGGTCGACGGCGGCGTCGAGGGCCTGCCGGATCGCGCGGTCCCCGGTGACCTTGTTCGCCGTGGGGAGGGTGACGGTGCGGTAGTCGTAGGACTTGGCGTCGTACGTCCGCCGGCCCTTGTCGGTCTTGAAGGTGGCGGCCAGGTTGGGCGGGAGGATCGCGCCGTCGAGGTCGCCGGAGCGCAGCCGGGTGGCGCGTACGTCGTCGTCCTCGACGATCGCCATGGTGAACGTCTTCACCTTCGGCGCGCCGCCCCAGTAGCGGGGGTTGGCCTTGAAGGTGAGCTTCTCGCCCTTGCGCCAGCCGGCGAGGACGTAGGGGCCGGTGCCGACCGGCTCGGTGTTGAAGGAGCCGGTGTTGGGGTCCTGCTTCCCGGCGATGTGCTCGGGGACGATGGGCAGCACCGTGCGTCCGGCGAAGGGCGCGTAGGGGTACTTGAGGGTGAAGACGACCTTGTCGTCGCCGTCGGCGCGGACCGACCGGACGGCGTCCAGTTCGCTGCGGGCGCTGTTGTTGGTCTTGGCGTCGAGGATCGTGTTGTACGTGTACACGACGTCGGCGGAGGTCAGCGGCTTGCCGTCGCTGAACTCGACGCCCTTGCGCAGGGTGTAGGAGTAGGTGAGGCCGCCGTCGCCGATCCGCGGCAGCGCGGTCGCCAGCGCCGGCTTCAGCGTGAGGCGGGCGTCGCGGGCGAGCAGCCCGTCGAAGATCTTGGAGTTGCCGTCCTTGCCGTAGCCGAGGAGCGGGCTGAGGGTGTCGGGCTCCGAGGCCACCCCGATCACGACCGAGTCGGCGGCTCCCCCTCCGGAGCCGCCGGAGCCGCCCGAGCCGCCGCCGGGCGCCGAGCAGGCGGCGACGCCGGTGACCGCCGCCGCCACGAGGGCGGCGCCGCGTATCCGTCGGGTCGTCATATGAGCCTCACACCCTTACTGCCGTGCTAATGCTGTTGCATATTAAACGCAGGTAAGAGTTGCCCAGGACATGTGCACAACAGTCCTCCGGTTGCCGGAAAGATCGGCCGCCGTACCGGAGGAGCCCTCGGCGGCGGCGCGGAGAGCGTGGTCACATTCAGTGCGAGGGAAAGGTCACAGCCGCGCCCTCTCCTGCTCCTTTGGGCCTCTGGCCTAGCATCCGAGCATGACGGTCCTGCCTGACGACGGGCTTGAGCTGGCCGGCGAGTTCCCTGACGTGACGCACGAGCAGTGGCAGCACCTGGTGGCGGGTGTGCTGCGCAAGGCGGGCAAGGACGTCGAGGGGGACGCGGCCGAGCAAGCCCTGTCCACCGCACTCGAGGACGGGTTGCGCACCCGTCCCCTGTACACCGCGCGCGACGGCGCGCCGGAACCCGGTTTCCCCGGCTTCGCGCCCTTCGTGCGCGGCGGCCGGGCGGAGGGGAACACCGCGGGCGGCTGGGACGTACGGCAGCGGCACTCTGCGGCCGACGGCGGCGGCGCGGTGCTCGCGGACCTGGAGAACGGCGTCACCTCGCTGTGGCTGGTCGTCGGCGGGTCCGGCATCCCGGTGTCCTCGCTCGGCCGGGTCCTCGACGGTGTCTACCTGGACCTCGCGCCGATCGTCCTCGACGCGGGCGAGGAGGTCGAGACCGCCGCCCGGGAGCTGCTGCGGCTCTACGAGGAGCGCGGCGTGGCCCCGGAGGCGGCGCGCGGCAACCTGGGCGCTGACCCGCTCGGCCACGAGGCCCGCACCGGACGGACGTTCGACCTCGCGCCGGTGACCGCCCTCGCCCGGCGGTGCGCCGAGGAGTACCCCGGTCTGCGGGCGCTGACCGTGGACGCGCTGCCGTACCACGAGGCCGGCGGCTCGGCCGCGCAGGAGCTGGGCGCCTCCCTGGCGACGGGCGTGGCGTACCTGCGCGCGCTGACCGAGTCCGGGCTGAGCGTCGAACAGGCCTGCGCGCAGCTGGAGTTCCGCTACGCGGCGACCGCCGACCAGTTCCTGACGATCGCCAAGCTGCGGGCGGCGCGCCGGCTGTGGGCCCGGGTGGCCGAGGTGTGCGGGTCGCCCGCCGCCGGAGGGCAGACGCAGCACGCGGTGACCTCGCCGGTGATGATGACCCGCCGCGACCCGTGGGTGAACATGCTGCGCACGACGATCGCCACGCTGGCCGCGGGGGCGGGCGGGGCGGACTCCGTCACCGTGCTGCCGTTCGACGACGCGCTCGGTCTGCCGGACGGGTTCGCGCGGCGCATCGCCCGCAACACCTCCACGATCCTGATCGAGGAGTCCCATCTGGCCCGGGTGATCGACCCGGCCGGCGGCTCCTGGTACGTGGAGCGGCTCACCGACGAACTCGCCCACGCCGGCTGGGAGTTCTTCCAGCGGATCGAGGGGCTCGGCGGCCAGGCCGCCGCTCTGCGCTCCGGGCGGCTCGGGCAGGACCTGGCCGAGACCTGGCAGGCGCGGAGCGCGAAGCTCGCCAAGCGCCGCGAACCGGTCACCGGCGTCAGCGAGTTCCCGTTCCTGGCGGAGAAGCCCGTCGTGCGCGAGGCCGCGCCCGAGCCGCGGTCCGGCGGTCTCCCCCGGGTCCGCCGCGACGAGGCGTACGAGGCGCTGCGCGCCCGTTCCGACGCCCATCTCGCCGCCACCGGCTCCCGGCCGCGGATCTTCCTGGCCGCGATCGGCCCGGCCGCCGCGCACACCGCCCGTCTCACCTTCGCCTCGAACCTCTTCCAGGCAGGCGGCGTCGAGCCGGTCACCGAGGGCACGTTCGCGCAGAGCGGCGCGACCGAGGTGTGTCTGTGCTCCAGCGACGCCCTGTACGAGGAGCGGGCGGCGGAGGTCGCCGCGGAGCTGCGCGCGGCCGGCGCGGCGCACGTGTTCCTCGCGGGCCGGCCCGGGGAGCACCCCGGTGTCGACGCGTACGTCTTCGCGGGCTGTGACGCCGTCTCCGTGCTCTCCACCACCCTCGACCGCATGGGAGTGTCCTGATGGGAATCCCCGACTTCGCCGGGATCGAGCTGGGGAGCCCCGCCGCGGACGGCGGCGCCGACGAGTGGCGCACGGCCGTGAAGAAGGCGGCCGGCGGGGACGACCTGCTGTGGGAGACGCCCGAGGGCATCCCGGTCAAGCCGCTGTAC
Organism: Streptomyces sp. NPDC002328; assembly: GCF_042890065.1. NCBI lineage: Bacteria > Bacillati > Actinomycetota > Actinomycetes > Kitasatosporales > Streptomycetaceae > Streptomyces > Streptomyces sp. NPDC002328. The sequence continues at coordinate 62,412 of NZ_JBIARQ010000024.1, forward strand.
ACCGGGCAGGACCTGGAGGGCCTGGACTTCCTGGGCACCTACCCGGGCGTCGCCCCGTACCTGCGCGGCCCGTACCCGACGATGTACGTCAACCAGCCCTGGACGATCCGTCAGTACGCGGGCTTCTCCACCGCCGAGGAGTCCAACGCGTTCTACCGGCGCAATCTGGCGGCCGGTCAGAAGGGCCTGTCCGTCGCCTTCGACCTGCCCACCCACCGCGGCTACGACAGCGACCACCCGCGGGTGACCGGTGACGTCGGCATGGCGGGCGTGGCCATCGACTCCATCTACGACATGCGGCAGTTGTTCGACGGGATCCCGCTGGACAAGATGACGGTGTCGATGACGATGAACGGCGCCGTGCTGCCGGTGCTCGCGCTGTACATCGTGGCGGCGGAGGAACAGGGCGTGCCGCCCGAGAAGTTGGCCGGGACCATCCAGAACGACATCCTCAAGGAGTTCATGGTCCGCAACACCTACATCTACCCGCCGAAGCCGTCGATGCGGATCATCTCCGACATCTTCGCCTTCACCTCGCAGCGGATGCCGCGCTACAACTCCATCTCGATCTCCGGCTATCACATCCAGGAGGCGGGCGCGACGGCCGACCTGGAGCTGGCGTACACCCTCGCGGACGGGGTGGAGTACATCCGCGCCGGCCGTGAAGCCGGCCTGGACGTCGACGCGTTCGCGCCGCGGCTGTCGTTCTTCTGGGCGATCGGCATGAACTTCTTCATGGAGATCGCCAAGTTGCGGGCGGCGCGGCTGCTGTGGGCCAAGCTGGTCAGGCAGTTCGACCCGAAGAACTCCAAGTCGCTGTCGTTGCGCACCCATTCGCAGACCTCGGGCTGGTCGCTGACCGCGCAGGACGTGTTCAACAACGTCACCCGCACCTGTGTGGAGGCGATGGCGGCCACCCAGGGCCACACCCAGTCCCTGCACACCAACGCCCTGGACGAGGCGCTGGCGCTGCCCACCGACTTCTCGGCGCGCATCGCCCGCAACACGCAGCTCCTCATCCAGCAGGAGTCGGGCACCACCCGGGTCATCGACCCGTGGGGCGGCAGCGCGTACGTGGAGAAGCTGACGTACGACCTGGCCCGCCGGGCGTGGCAGCACATCCTGGAGGTGGAGCAGGCGGGCGGCATGGCGCAGGCCATCGACGCCGGCATCCCCAAGCTGCGCGTGGAGGAGGCCGCGGCCCGCACGCAGGCCCGGATCGACTCGGGCCGGCAGCCGGTGATCGGCGTCAACAAGTACCGGGTGGACAGCGACGAGCAGATCGAGGTCCTGAAGGTCGACAACTCCTCGGTGCGCTCGCAGCAGGTGGAGAAGCTGCGGCGGCTGCGCGCGGAGCGGGACGAGACCGCCTGCCAGGACGCGCTGGACGCGCTCACCCGGGCCGCCGGCGGCGAGGGCAACCTGCTGGAGCTGGCGGTGAACGCGGCCCGCGCGAAGGCGACCGTCGGGGAGATCTCCGACGCCCTGGAGAAGGTGTACGGGCGGCACGCGAGCCAGATCCGTACGATCTCCGGGGTGTACCGCAACGAAGCAGGCGAGTCCCCGTCGGTGGAGCGCACCCGGACGCTGGTCGAGGCCTTCCAGGAGGCCGAGGGCCGCCGGCCGCGCATCCTGGTCGCCAAGATGGGCCAGGACGGCCACGACCGCGGCCAGAAGGTGATCGCGACCGCGTTCGCCGACCTCGGCTTCGACGTCGACGTCGGCCCGCTGTTCCAGACCCCGGCCGAGGTGGCCCGTCAGGCCGTCGAGGCGGACGTGCACATCGTGGGCGTCTCGTCGCTGGCGGCCGGGCACCTCACCCTCGTGCCGGCGCTGAAGGAGGCGCTGGCCGAGGAGGGCCGCGAGGACATCGTCATCGTGGTCGGCGGGGTGATCCCGCCGCAGGACGTGCCCACGCTCCTGGAGATGGGCGCGGCGGCCGTCTTCCCGCCGGGGACGGTGATCCCGGACGCGGCCTTCGACCTGGTGACACGGCTCGCGGGCGACCTGGGGCACGCCCTGTGATCGACGTCGACGCCTATGTGAAGGGCGTCCTCGACGGGAAGCGCGCGGTCGTCGCGCGCGCCATCACCCTCGTCGAGTCCACTCGCCCCCAGCACCGTTCGCTGGCGCAGGAGTTGCTGACCGAGCTGCTCCCGCACAGCGGACGGGCCCGGCGGATCGGCGTGAGCGGGGTGCCGGGCGTGGGCAAGTCGACGTTCATCGACGCGTTCGGGACGATGCTGACGGCGCTGGGGCACCGGGTGGCGGTGCTCGCCGTCGACCCGTCCTCCAGCCGTACGGGCGGCTCGATCCTCGGCGACAAGACGCGCATGGAGCGCCTGGCCGTCGACCCGGCGGCGTTCGTGCGCCCCTCCCCCACGGCGGGGACGCTCGGCGGGGTCGCCAAGGCCACCCGCGAGTCGATCGTGGTGATGGAGGCGGCGGGCTACGACGTGGTGCTGGTCGAGACGGTCGGCGTGGGCCAGTCGGAGACCGCGGTGGCGAACATGGTCGACTCCTTCCTGCTGCTCACGCTCGCCCGGACCGGCGACCAGCTCCAGGGCATCAAGAAGGGCGTCCTTGAGCTGGCCGACGTTATCGCCGTGAACAAGGCGGACGGTCCGCACGAGCGGGACGCCCGCGCCGCCGCCCGTGAGCTGTCGGGCGCGCTGCGGCTGATGCACGGCAAGGACGCGGCCTGGACGCCGCCCGTGCTGAGTTGCAGCGCCCGGGAGACCAGCGGCCTGGACACGGTGTGGGAGCGCCTCGAACAGCACCGCGAGCTGCTGGACTCGACGGGGCGGCTCGCCGCCAAGCGCCGTGACCAGCAGGTCGACTGGACGTGGTCGATGGTCCGCGACGAGCTCCTCGGTCGGCTGCGGACCCATCCGGGCGTACGGGCCCTGTCCCCCGGTCTCGAACAGCGCGTGCGGGACGGTGAGTTGACGGCCACGCTGGCCGCCGAACGGATCCTTGAGGCGTTCGGGGAGCCCTGACGGCGAGCCGGGCGGTCGAACGCGTGCGGTAGCTCGCCGAGGCCAGTCGCACCTGCGTACGTACAAGTACGCGTCCTGGACGGCGCACGCGGTCCGGGAAGGCGTCCCGTCCGGACGACCCCGAGTCCGAAGACCTGCCGGCGGCCCCGGCGCCGGGAACGGACCGGGGGCACACCGCACGACCGGGCTTCGCGCCGGAGCCCTCGACGCCGAAGGAAAGCCCCCGTGCCGTTCGCACGCCCCGTCCGTCATGCCGCCGTTCTGCCGGCCGGCTCCCTCCTGCTGGCCGGCTGCCTCCTGCTGGCCGGCTGGGGCGGCTCCGGCTCCTCCTCCTCACCGTCCTCGGACGGGAGTCCGACGGCCGGGCAGTTCGCCGGCTTCCCGGTGATCCTGGACAACTGCGGTCAGCGGGTCCGCGTGGACAGCCCGCCCCGGCGGGCCGGCCAAGGGACCATTATTTGACCGATCATTCTAGATAGGCTTATGGTCTTCGACGTGGCCAGGACCAAGGAATTCGATCCGGACGCCGCGCTACAGTCGGCCCTTGAGCTGTTCTGGCGGCGCGGCTACGAAGCGACGTCATTGACGGATCTCGTCGAGCACCTCGGCATCGGCCGCGCCAGCATCTACGCGACCTTCGGCAGCAAGCACGAGCTGTACCTGAAAGCCATGGACCGGTACGCCGAGACGCGCGACCCGGCGCTCCTTGCCGAACTGTCCCAGCCAGGCCCCGCACTGCCCGCAGTGCGGGCGGTAGTGCGCCGCTTCGCCGCAGAGGCCATCTCCCCGGAGGGCCGGCTGAACGGCTGTTTCGTCACCAATACCGCGGCTGAGCTGGCGCCTCACGACCCTGCAGCGGCCCGCCGGGTCGAGATCAGCTGGGAGCACGTCGAGACCCTGCTGCACTCCGCGCTCGTGCGGGCCCAGGCTCAGGGCGAGCTGCCCGAGGGCCGCGATCCGCGTGCGCTGGCCCGCATGCTGCTCGTACTGCTTCAGGGGGTACGCATCGTCGGCAAGGCGTCGAACGATTCCGCCCGGGTACGGGACGCGGCCGAACAGGCCCTGGCCCTGTTGGACTGACTCACATCCACCGAATCCACTGGGCCCCCTTCCGCATGACCAAATAATGAACCGATCGGTCAAATATCAGGAGGAAGGCATGACCGCCATGAGCGCTGGCCGCGTCGCCACTGTGCATCAGCGATGCGCCTTCGTCCTCCTCGGTGGCGTCCAGACCACGCTGATCTTCACGCTCGCTGCGCTCGCCATACCGCTGCCTCGCATAGGACGCGAATTCGATCTGGCGCGCACAGATTTGATCCTGCTCAGCGCTGCCTACGGACTGACCTTCGCCGGGCTGCTGCTCTTCGGCGGACGCCTCGCGGACCGCTATGGGGGTCGGCGTGCCCTCACCGCGGGCCTGGTCCTCTTCGCCGCCGCCTCGGCCGTGGTCCCGCTCGCCCCCGGCATTGGGATATTGCTCTTAGCGCGCTTTGCGCAGGGGGCGGGGGCGGCTCTGATCGCGCCCGCCGCCATGGCCGTGCTGCACGCCGTCTTCCCCTCCCCTCCCGCGTACGGCAGGGCGATGGCCACCTGGGGCGGCCTCTCGGTACTCGGCGCGACCGCGGGTAATCTGCTCTCCGGCGTCATCTCAGCGCTGCTGTCTTGGCGTTGGACCTTTGCCGTACCGCTCGTGGTGGCCCTCGCAGCCCTCGTCCTCACGCCCCGGCTGCTGCCGGACACCGCGCCGAGCCGGGGCAGGACTCTCGACCTGACGGGTGCTCTGCTCTCCACGGCCGGGATCACCCTCGCCAGTTACGGGCTCATCGTCACCGATACCCGCCCCTGGTCGTCGGTCGGCGTGCTCGTGCCGCTGCTCTGCGGGGCCGCGCTGCTGGCCGCGTTCTGGTACGCCGAGCGCCGCGCCCGCGACCCGCTGCTGCCGCCCGGCTTCCTGCTCGACCGGCGGCGGGTCCTCGCTCTCGCGGCGATCGCGCTCAGCGCTTGCGGAACCGCTATGGCCTTCGTGGTCCTCTCGCTCCAACTCCAGCAGGCGCGCGACTGGTCACAGTTGCAGACCTCGGCGGCGTTCGTACCGTTCGCTGTTGCGCTGATCGCCTCGGGTCGGGCGGCAGGACCGCTCATCGGCCGGTACGGGGCCCGAACCGTCACAGCGGCCGGGCTCGCCACCGGCGCGGCCGGGCTCGCCCTCCTCGCGCTCACCGGGATCGACGCACACAGCTCATACGGGTATGGCCTGCTGCCGGGCCTCGTGCTGCTGCCGGCCGGCACAGCGGCCTCCTTCGCGGGAGCCGCCGTGCTCGCCACCGAAGGCGTGCCGCAGCGGCAGACCGGGCTCGCGGGCGGCGTGCTGAACACCGCGATGGAACTCGGCCCGACCCTCCTGTTCGCGATCCTGCTCACGCTCGGCAGCGATGCCTCGTCCCTGGCCGCAACAGGGGCCGCTCTCGCCGCCGTCGCCCTTCTGAACCACCGCACCAAGTAATCCATCACTCAAGGGAGCCATCGCAATGAACCGCTTCACCGGCAAGACCGTCCTCGTCACCGGCGCAGGCTCCGGCCTCGGCCGCGCAATCGCGCTCGCCTTCGCCGCCGAGGGCGCATCCGTGGTTGCCGCGGGACGCACCGCGGCCTCCCTGGACGAGACGGTCGGTCTCATCGAGGCCACCGGCGGCACGGCCACCGCCGTCACCGCCGATGTCACCGAATCCAGCCAGCTTCAGAACCTCGTACGCGAGAGCGTCACCCGCTTGGGTGGACTGGACATCGCGGTCAACAACGCCGGAATACTCCGCGGCACTGTACCCGTCGGTGAGGTGAGCGAGGAGGACTGGGACGCGGTGCTGCGAACCAATGTCACCGGTGTCTGGCTGGCCATGAAGCACGAGATTGCGCACATGAAGGGAAACGGTGGCGGCGCCATCGTCAATATCTCCTCCACCCTGGGCGCACACCTGCGCATCCCGAACCTTGCTGCGTACATCACCTCAAAGGCAGCGGTCTCCGCGCTCACCCGCGCCGCCGCTCTCGACCACATCCACCAGGGGATCCGCATCAACGCGGTCAGCCCCGGCGCCTCCGCTGCTCCCATGTCGCTGCGGCCCGGCGAGACCGAGGCCGACCGTGCCGAGCGAGTGAAGACACAGAACCCGCTCGGCCGGGTCGCGGAAGCCGAAGAAGTAGCGGCCGCGGTGCTCTATCTCGCCTCACCCGCAGCCGGCGCGGTGGTCGGCACCGACCTGGTCATCGACAGTGGATCCTCGGCCTGACGGTTCGTAGGCTTCGGCGTCACCCTTCCCTCAGCAGCCTTCCCGGACCGGCCGGTCGGAAGCGGACGACGTCGAGCAGCACGCCTGTCCGAAGTGTGATGCGCAGCCCGGCTCGCCGTGCCGCTCGCGCGGCGGCGCGGTCGCCTCCGCGTACCACACCCGCCGCTTCACCATGGTGCCCCGGCTGAAGAAGGTGCTGCGGGTGCCAACCCCGGTTGGCCGCGGGCCGGGTCGGCCGGGGCGGCCGGGCACCCTGCCGCCAGGATCAGCACCCTGGTGCGGGTCCGCCCGAAGTTCGAGGAAGCCCTCCGTACGGCGCGGGAGGTCAAGGCGCACGCCCCACACTGCCGGGTCATCCTCACCGTCTACGAGATGAAGCGGCTCGGCCGCGACGCCGCCGAACTCACCACTCTGGCGGACCACCTCACCGCCCACGGCCTGGTGCTGGAGATGCTCGCCGGGCCGCTGCCCGGCATCTACGACCCCACCGGCACGGGGAAGCTGCTGTTCGCGTTCTTCGCGGCGATGGCGGAGACCGAGCGGGAGAACATCCGGGAGTCAACGCTGGAAGGGCTCGACACCGCGGCCCGCAAGGGCAAGCACGGCGGCCGGCCGCCGGTCATCACCGACGACATGCTCCACACCGTGCTCCGGCGCCGCGCGGGCGGCGAGTCCGTCGAGCAGTCCCAGCCCGACCTGATCATCCCCACCGGCAAGCGCAAGGGACAGAACCCCTCGGTGGCGAGCATCTGACGGGCGCTCGCCGAGCACGCCAAGCGCGAGGCGTACCCGGAAGCCGTCGAACAGGCCCGCGCCGACTTCGCCACCCTCACTGGCAACGAGGTTCCTGAACCTCGTACAGAGCCCAAGCCCCTGACGACACGCTGAGTTACTTGTCACTTCGCGGCAGCATCGGGAGAACAGGGCCGTGTACTGCGACCGGCTCGTCTTCCTCAAGAAGGGCCGGGTGGTCGCCGTCGGCAGTCCGCAGGACGTCCTCACCGAGAGCCTCGTCGCCGACGTGTACGGGGTGCGCGCCGCCGTCACCCGGACCGGCCCCGACGACCGGCCCCACATCCGCTTCCTGACTCCGGCCCCCCACCGAAATGGTTGCGGCGAGGAGGCGTGACATCCGTCACGCGGGCTTTCCCCGTCAACGCCGTCCGGTAGTACTCGACGGGTGGGCGACAAAGGGTGATCTGTTCTCCGGAAAGCAGACATACGGCGCGGAGCGCGCGGCGTGTCTTGCGCGGCTCGTCCGTTTCGCCCGTCGGCCGGGCATGCGGGGCTCCCTGGCGGGACGTCAGCTCCGGGCGTCGCGCGACGCCGCGGGGCAGCACACCGCCGCGACGGTTTCAAGGCGCGCGCGCATCTACGAAGCGAGATAGTAGGAACGCTCGTTGCCGGTCGCTCACTCGGGCTTAACAATGACGGCCCGAAAGGCGTCTCCGCAGGTCAGGGCCAGCGTCCGTGTTGGTCCTGACCGGTCGGGGGCGCAGTCGAGACGATCGAGCGAGGCCCGCATGAGGAAGCACCGCAGGCAGACGCGGCACCGGTACATAGCCATCGGTGCCGTCACCGTCGGGGCGCTGGCAGTACCGACCGCCGCCATGGCCTGTCTGAACGATCCGAGCGCCCAGGGCGCCGAGAAGCCCGGCCAGTGGAGGAACGCGGCGAACGCGTCCTCGCCCTGGCGATGGAAGGCCGGCGGGACCGACGCGCGGCCCCCGGCGTCGGCCGCCCCCACGGCCGCCGCGCCCAGCGCGCCCGCGGCCCCCGCCGCCCCCAGCGCTCCGGCCGCCGCGCCGAGCGCCTCCGGCGGGGCCGCCCCGGCGTCCGGCGCCGTGGCCCGCGTCGTGGCCCTGGTCAACTCCGAGCGCGGCAAGGCCGGATGCTCGCCGTTGACCGTGAACGCGAAGCTCACCAAGGCCGCCCAGGACCACAGCGCGGACATGGCGAGCCACCGGAACATGTCGCACACCGGCTCCGACGGCTCGGACCCGGGCACGCGCATCACCCGCGCCGGCTACACCTGGAGCACCTACGGCGAGAACGTCGCCTACGGGTACTCCACCCCGGAGCAGGTCATGGCGGGCTGGATGTCCAGCCCCGGCCACAAGCGCAACATCCTGAACTGCGCCTTCAAGGAGATCGGGGTCGGCCTCGCCCAGCCCGGCAACTACTGGACGCAGGACTTCGGCACGGCCCGCTGACCGCGAGGGCCGCGAGGTCCGAGGCCCACGGGTCCGCGAGGACGCGAACGGGGCGCGGAAGCCGTACGCCGGCTTCCGCGCCCCGCCGTTCGAGCGCCTGCCCCGCCTAGCCGGCGGGGTCGAGCACCACCGGCAGCTCCGCGAGGCCGCGGAAGGCCGGGAACGGGACCTCCATCCAGCGCGGCCCGGCCGCCGGGTCGGCCAGGGCGATCCGCGGGAACCGGTCGAACAGACGGGTGAGGGCGAGTTCCGTCTCCAGCCGGGCCAGCGGGGCGCCCAGGCAGTAGTGGCTGCCGTGCCCGAAGCCCAGGTGGGCGTTGCCCTCCCGGGTCACGTCGAACGCGTCCGGGTTCTCGAACCTCAGCGGATCGCGGTTGGCCGAGCTGAGCGCGATCTGCACCAGGGCGCCCTTCGGGATCCGCGTCCCGGCGTACTCCACGTCCTCGGTGGCGTAGCGGAACGTCGCGCTCTCCACGGAGCCGTCGTAGCGCAGCAGTTCCTCGATCGCCGGGCCGATCAGCTCCGGGTCGTCGCGCACGGCGCGCAGTTGCGCGGGCTGGGACAGGAGGTGGTGGACGGCGTTGCCGATGAGGTAGGCGGTCGTCTTGTGACCGGCGAACATCAGCAGGAACGCCGTGGAGACCAGCTCGGTCTCGGTGAGCCCGCCGTCGCCGTCGGTGTCGCGCACCTCGATGAGCGCGCTCAGCAGATCGTCGCCGGGGCGGGTCCGCTTGGCCGCGACGATCTCGGTGAAGAACGCGTGCAGGTCCTCCTCCGCCTTCTGCTGGGCCCGCTTGGACTCCGGGTCGAAGCCGGTCTGTGCCACCGTGGTGGACAGCCGCTGCATCCGTGACCGCTCCCGCGGCGGCACGCCCAGCAGTTCGCAGATCACGACGATCGGCAGCGGGAACGCGTACGCGGGCAGCAGGTCGAAGGGCTCGCGGGCCGGGCAGGAGTCGAGGAGTTGCTCGACGATGCCCTCGACGCGCGGGCGCAGCGACTCCACCCGGCGGGGGGTGAACGCGGAGTTGACGAGCCGGCGCAGCCGGGTGTGCTTCGGCGGGTCGGCGTTGAGCATGTTGTCGTCCAGCGCCAGGGACGAGTCGCCGAAGATCCTCCGGTACGCGTCCATGGCCCCGTACATGTCCTTGCTCAGCCTCGGGTCCGACAGGGCGGCCCGCGCGTCCTCGTACCGGGTGATCAGGTACGTCTCGTTGCCGTGCGGCGGTCTCATCGGGCAGACCGGCGCCTCTTCCCGCAGCCGGGCGTAGACCGCGTGCGGGTCGCGCCGGTACTCGGGCGTGCAGCGCTCGGCCGCGGCGACTGCTTCCTCGGTGGTGGTCACGGACGGCTCCTCAGGTCGAAGAGGGCCTCCGCGTTGCCGCCGAGGATGAGCTGCTGGGACGCCTTGTCGACGGGCAGTTTCTCGATCATGCGGACGAAATCCTCCAGTGGCGCCGCCATCGGCGGCGAGTCGGTGCCGAACAGCATCCGCTCGGGCCCCAGCACCTCGGCATTGAGCCCGAGATGGGCGGCGCTGAACGGACTCGTGTCGACGTACATGCGCCGCAGCGCGGCGACAGGATCGACCGAGGGCACGGGGCCGCCGGCGGGCATGCACGCCGGAAACCTCCCGGGGCCGCCCTGGAGCGAGGTCCCCGCCGGGTCCCCTGACCGGCCGTCGGCCGGCGCGCCCGCCCGGGGCCCGCTCCCTGCCCGACCCCTGCTCGGCGCAGCCGCCGGTCCTCGCGCCGAGTCCCTCGCGGGGTCCCCTGCGTGATGGTCCGTCGGTGCTCCCGGCCGGCCGTTCGCCGGCGTTTCCGCCGGGTCGCCTGCGCGGTGGTCCGCCGGCGCTCCCGCCCGGCCCCGCGCCCGGGCCTCCGGCGAGGCGGCCGGGGGGGGGGGGGGGGGGGGGGCGGGCGCCGCCGCGCCGGGGGGGGGGGGGGGGGCGCGGGGGGGGGGCGCGGGGGCTGTCTGGAGGCGTTCGGGGAGCAGCGCCATCGCGCCGCCGCCCGTCGCGCCGATCAGGCGGAGTTCGGGGTATTTGTCCAGCCATCCCGCGAAGGCGATCATGGCCATGCCGACCGTGAGGTCGCCGAACCTGCCGATCTGCTCGACGAAGCCGATCTCGTCGACCCGTTCCGTGCCGACCGGTTCGGCCGGCGCGTGCACCAGGACCGGCACTCCCGCCTCCGCGGCCAGCGCGAAGAAGGAGTCGGCGCGCGGGGAGCCGAGCAGCTCCCCGTGCACGCTGGAGGTGGTGATCAGGCCGACGAAGGCGGGATCCGCCAGGGTCTCCCGCACCCCTTCGAGGTGGTCGTCGTCCCCGAACGGGTTGGCGTACACGTAACCGCGCAGCTGGTCGGGGAACTCGCGGATCAGGCCCGACATCCAGGCGTGGAACGCGCGCAGCCGGTCACGCGGTTGCGCGTAGTTGTCCACGCCCGGGACCCGCGCCATCGCGCCGGCCCCGACGGGGCTGCCGATGATCGTCAGGTCGATGCCGGCCTGGGCGCGGGCGGCGAGCATGCCGTCCACGTCGGTCAGGCTGGGGGGCATCGGGAAGCGTTCGGCCGCCTCCGGTGGGGAGAGATGCCCGTGGATGTCGATGATCATGTGTCGTTTCCCGGGTTCGGTGTGAGCGCGCGGGCGACCGCGGCGCAGTCCTCGTCGCCCAGTCCCTGCTCGGTGGCGCGGACGTGGGTCTCGGCCGCGGCGGCGGCGAGAGGGAGGGTCAGGCCGGCCGCCGCCGCCTGCTTGGAAGCGAGCATGAGGTCCTTGGCCATCAGCCGCAGCCGGAAGTCCGGCTCGTCGAAGGTGTTCGAGGCCAGCCGCCGGGACTTGAACGCCATGACCGGGGAGGCGAACCCGCTGCCCGCGATGGTCTTGAGGACCTGGTGACGGTCCAGTCCGCAGGCGGTCGCCAGCGCCGTCGCCTCGGCCATGGCCTGCACCTCAACCCCCATGAGGAGGTTGAGGAGCAGTTTCATCCGCATGCCGGACCCGAGTGCGCCCAGATGGACGACCTCCTTGCCCAGCGTCTCCAGCAGCGGCCGGCCGGCCTCGAACACCTTCTTGTCGCCGCCGACGAACAGCCGCAGCTCCCCGTCGCGGGCGTGGTCGCGGTTGCCGAGCATGCCGACGTCCAGGACCGAGGCGATGTCCCCGGCGATCTGCTCGACCTCCTCGGGGGCGACGGTGCTGGCGCAGATCAGGGTGCCCGGGTAGGGGCCCCTGGACAGCACGCCGTTCGGGCCGCGCAGCACGTCGCCGAGCGCTTCGCCGTCGGCGACGCTGCAGATGGCGGTGGCCGTCTTCTCGACGGCCTCGGCCGGGTGGGCGGCCACGAAGGCGCCCACCCGGGCGAGCGGCTCGGCGCGCTCCGCGGTACGGTTCCACACCCGGACCGGGATGCCCTGGTCCAGCAGACGGGCGGCCAGGCCGGCGCCCATGGTGCCGAGTCCGATGACGGCGACGGGGCCGTTGCTCACGGGGGTCATGACGCCACCCCCGCGGTCTCCTTGACGACCCGGAACCGCAGCGACTGCGTCGAGTCGACCCACTGGCGCAGCGGGGCCACCAGCGCGCGGTGCTCCTCGCTCTGCTGCCAGGCGAAGAAGTGCTCGGGCGTCTCCCACTCGCTGGTGATGACCCACTGACGGGAGTCGTCCACGGGTTCGCCCAGCTTCTCGACGATGTGGCCGGGGGTGCGGGCGACGGACTTCCGGATCTGCTCGTACAGCTCCAGGAACCCCTGCTCGCCTCCCTCGATCACGCGGACCGTGTACACGACGGACAGCTTCTCGGCCGTACGGCCGTTCTGCTCGGTGCCCATGTCTCCTCCTGATGGTGAGATCCGGCAGGACACGACTCCTACGCACTCATGGGCCCCGGGCGGACGCAACTCCGAATGGGGGACGCGCCAAGCCCCACAAGGGGCCTCACGCTGCGTTGTTGGCCTGTTCGGGTGAGCGACGCGAGGTTCCGTTTCACGCTCGTGGGGCTCGGACGGACCTTCCGCGGGAGCGCGGTCGGACGTACCGTGGGAGCACCTTCGGACGCGCGGCGGGGGCGCGTCGGAGGCACGGCGGAGGCGCGCCGGAGGCACGGCGGCCGAATTCGTTCACGAAGTTCCGGAATTCGTGGGCGTACTCGGCGTGAGGCCGGGTAGGCGCGCTTTCGTCGCCCCACGGCGACGGAGCACGGCCGAACGGACGCAGCGGGAGGGAACGGACATGACGATGGTCCAGGCAACGGAGACGAGCGTCGTTCGGAGCGCCGGCGCGCCGTCGCGGGAGGCCGCCCTGGGCGCGCCGCTGCCGGAGGTCGCCGAGCCGACGAAGGTCGCGCCGAAGGACGCGCGCGAGCTGACGAAGCTGTTCCTCCAGCGGCTGGCGGTGCTGGAGGAGGGCACGCGCGAGTACCAGGACGCGCGCAACACGCTGATCGAGATGAACATGTCCCTGGTGCGCTACGCAGCGGGCCGCTTCCGCGGCCGGGGCGCGGACACCATGGAGGACATCGTCCAGGTCGGCATGATCGGCCTGATCAAGGCGATCGACCGGTTCGAGCTCACCCGTGAGGTGGAGTTCACCTCCTTCGCCATCCCCTACATCGTCGGCGAGATCAAGCGCTTCTTCCGCGACACCTCCTGGGCCGTGCACGTGCCCCGCCGGCTTCAGGAGGCCCGGGTCGAACTGGCCCGCGCCACCGAGGAGCTGAGCTCGCGCCTGGGCCGTACGCCCACCGTCGCCGAGCTGTCGCAGCTGATGAACCTCTCCGAGGACGAGGTCGTCGAGGCCCGCCTGGCCGCCAACGGCTACAACTCCTCCTCCCTGGACGCGGCCATCGGCGGCGACGCCGACGGCGAGACGGTCCTCGCGGACTTCATCGGCGCCGACGACGCGGCGATAGGGCTGGTGGAGGACTTCCACGCGCTGGCCCCGATGATCGCCGAGCTCGACGAGCGCGACCGGCTGATCATCCACATGCGGTTCGTGGAGGAGCGCACCCAGGCCCAGATCGGCGAGCACCTCGGCATCTCCCAGATGCACGTCTCGCGGCTGCTCTCCCGCACGCTGGCCCGGCTCCGCGCGGGCATGCTCACCACCGACTGACCGCCGGCCGCTCGACCGCGCGTCCGCCCGGGCGGACGCCGGGATGTCGTGCGCTGGGTATGGCGCGCCGCCGCCTGGTGCATATAGTGGGATTTCGACTTCCGCGAGCGAAACGGCGGTTGAGCATGGCGGCAGCGCAGAGGCCCGGCCTTCCGACGGTGGTGCCACACGACGACGCCCCTGCGCCGCCCGTGGAGCGCGCCGCCGCGCCCCTCGTCTCCCCGGTCAACTCGCACAACGAGTGGGACCCCCTGGAGGAGATCGTCGTCGGCCGGCTCGACGGGGCGACGATCCCCTCCAGCCATGCGGTCGTGGCCTGCAACATCCCGCCCTGGGCGGCGCGGTTGCAGGGGCTCGTCGCCGGGTTCAAGTACCCGAGGGCGCTGATCGAGCGGGCGCAGCGGGAGCTGGACGAGTTCATCGCCCTCCTGGAGTCCCTCGACGTCACGGTGCGGCGTCCGGACGCGATCGACCACCGGCGGGGCTTCGGCACCCCCGACTGGTCCTCGCGCGGTTTCTGCAACACCTGCCCGCGCGACAGCATGCTGGTGATCGGCGACGAGATCATCGAGACGCCGATGGCCTGGCCGTGCCGGTACTTCGAGACCCACTCCTACCGGCCGCTCCTCAAGGACTACTTCCGGCGCGGCGCGCGCTGGACCGCGGCGCCCAAGCCGCAGCTCACCGACGAGCTCTTCGACCCGGACTTCCGCATCCCCCGGCCGGGTGAACCGATGCGGTACATCCTCACCGAGTTCGAGCCGGTGTTCGACGCGGCGGACTTCGTGCGGGCGGGACGGGATCTGTTCGTCACCCGCAGCAATGTCACCAACCGGATGGGCGTCGACTGGCTGCGCCGCCATCTCGGGTCCGGCTACCGCGTCCACGAGATCCGCAGCCGCTGCCGCACCCCCATGCACATCGACACCACGTTCGTACTGCTCGCGCCGGGCAAGGTGCTGGTCAACCCGGAGTACGTCGACGTCGACCAGTTGCCCGACGTGCTGAGCTCCTGGGACGTGCTGGTCGCGCCCGAGCCCGACCCGATCGACGACCGGCTGCTCAAGATCACCTCGATGTGCGGCAAGTGGCTCAGCATGAACGTGCTGATGGTCGACGAGAAGCGGGTGATCGCGGAGCGCCACCACACCGGCATGCTGCGCGCGCTCGAACGGTGGGGGTTCGAGCCGATCCCGTGCGACCTGCTGCACTACGCGCCGTTCGGCGGCTCGTTCCACTGCGCGACGCTCGACATCCGGCGCCGCGGGACGCTCCAGTCGTACTGCGACTGACCGGCGGCCCGCGCCGAGGATCGACCGGCCGTCACCGCGCGCCCACCTCGCCGGGCCTGCGGTAGACGTACGGCGGCGACTCCCCTCCGGTCCCGGCGTCGGCTCCGGCTCCGGTGTCCGCTTCGGCGAGGGCGCGGACGAGGTGGTGGTCCGGGGAGAGCGCGCACGCCGGGTCGGTGCGGGCGGCGTCGCCGGTGAGGGCGTACGCCTGGCAGCGGCAGCCGCCGAAGTCCTCCTCGCGGCGCGGGCAGCCGCCGCAGGGGCCGGTCATCCAGGCCGTGCCGCGGAAGCGGCCGAAGGCCGGCGAGTGGTCCCAGATCCAGTCGAGCGGGTGGTCGCGGACGTTGGGCGGGTCCAGGTCCGGCAGCGAGGCGGCGGCCGGACAGGGCAGCGCGGTGCCGTCGGGGGCGACGGTGAGCGAGACGGCCCCCCATCCGCCCATGCAGGGCTTGGCGACGCCGTCGAAGTAGTCGGGGACGACCCACACCAGGTCGATCCGGCCGGCGAGCCGCTCCCGTCGGCGCTCCACCGTCTCCCGGGCGCGGGCCAGTTGGTCGCGGGTGGGCATGAGCGCGGCCCGGTTGAGCAGACCCCAGCCGTAGAACTGGGCGTTGGCCAGCTCGACGCGGTCCACGCCCCAGGCCTCGCCCAGGTCGATGAGCGCGTCCACGGCGTCGAGGTTGTCGCGGTGCAGGACCACGTTGAGGCCGAGGGGGAGCCCGGCCCGGCGGACGAGGGCCGCGGCCCGCTCCTTGGCGGCGAAGGAGGACGGGCGTCCGGCGACGCGGTCGTTGGCGGCGGCGTCCGCGTGCTGGACGGACAGCTGGACGCTGCGCAGCCCCGCCTCCCGCAGCGCGGTCAGCCGCCGCTCGTCCAGTCCGACGCCGCTGGTGACGAGCTGGGTGTAGATCCCGGCGCCCTCGGCGGCGGCGACGATCCCTTCGAGATCGGCACGCAACAGCGGTTCACCGCCGGAGAGATGGGTGTTGACGACCCCCATCGCGGCGGCCTGCCGCAGCACGTCACCCCACTGCGCCTCACTCAACTCCCGTGACCGGCGCTCCAGTTCGAGGGGGTTGGAGCAGTAGGGGCAGTGCAGGGGGCAGGCGTGGGTGAGCTCGGCCAGCAGGGCCCAGGGGCGGGGCGGGGAGAGGGGGGCGGCGGCTGCGGCGGGGGCCGCGGGGTCGGTCATCCGAGCCAGCCCTCCCGGCGGAGGCGGGTGAGGAAGGCGGGGACCTCGGTGGCCACCGGGGCGGACGGGTGGTCGGCGGCCAGCTCGTCGATGATCGCGCGGACCGTGCGGACGCCGTCGCACAGGGCGACGATCCGGCCCGCGTGTCCTTCGAGGACGACGACGCGTTCGGGCATGACCAGCAGGTCGGCGTCGCGCACCGGGTCGTGGCGGAGCATCAGGGCGGGCGCGAGGGCGGGACGCCAGGCGCCTTCGAGGGCCGTCGTCGTCGCCCCTCCCGCCGGTGTCGCCGACACCTCTCCACCCGCTGTGGCCGACACCCCTCCGCCCGGTGTCGACGTCACCCTTCCTCCCGGTCGCGCGGCTCCGGGCGGCCGTCGCGGGCGGGGCCTTCCCCGGCCTGCTGCACGGCGTCGAGGAGCACCCACAGCACCTCGCACTTGAAGGTCAGCGCGGCCACCGCCCGTTCCTGCTCCTCGCGGGTGCGGGCCCACTGGAGGACGAGGGCGAGCGCCTCGCCGCTGTCGCGCCGGCCCTGGTCGACGCGGGTGCGGAAGTAGTCGAGCCCGGCCGCCTCGATCCAGGCGTAGTGGCGTTCGAAGGCGTCGATGCGGCGGCGCATCAGATCGGGTGCGGTCAGCTCGGTGAGCGAGGCGGCGACGGCCTCCAACGGGGGACGCAGCCGGCAGAAGTTGACGTAACCCTCGACCGCGAGCCGGACGCCCGGCAGGACGGAGTCCCCCGCCAGCAGGGCGGCGCGGTCCAGGCCGGCCGCCTCGCCGAGCCGCAGCCAGCGCTCGATGCCGCCCTCGCCGTGCGTGCGCCCGTCGTGGTCCTCGATGCGCCGCAGCCACATGCGCCGCAGCTCCGGAGAGTCGAACTTGGCGATGATCAGCGCGTCCTTGACGGGGATGTGCCGCTGGTAGTGGAAGCGGTTGGCGATCCAGCGGCGCACCTCCGCCGGGCTGAGGTCGCCCTCGTGCATCCGGACGTTGAAGGGATGCCGGTCGTGGTACCGCTCCTGGCCCACCGCGCGCAGGCGGGCCTCGAACTCGGCGGGGCTCCAGGGCTCGGTCAGCGGGGCGAGTGCCGTGGTCACAGCTCGATCACCATCTCGTCGTCGGCCACCTCGATGCCCAGCCGGGCGAGCCGCTTGTGCTGGGCCGCGGCGGGGTCGACGAGGGGGTTCGTGTTGTTGAGGTGCGTGTAGAGGCGGCGGGCGGGGAGCGTGGCGAGGATGCGGGCGGTGCCGTCCGGGCCGTCGATGGGCAGATGCCCCATGCCGGTGGCGGTGCGGGAGGAGATGCCGGTGCGGCGCGGTTCCTCCTCGTCCCAGAAGGTGCCGTCGACGATGACGCAGTCGGCCTCGGCGGCGACCCGGTGCAGCGTGTCGGACCACTCGGCCACGGCGGGCGCGTACAGCGCCGACTTGCCGGTGGCCGGGTCGTACAGGCGCAGGGCGACCACCCAGGCGTCGTCCTCGGGAGCGTCGGCGGCGTAGCGGGGGCGCTTCGTCGAGACGGGGACGGCGCTGATCCGCAAACCGGAACCGGGGCCGCCGCCGGGCAGGGTCCGCGTACCGTGGCGGGGCAGGTCCTGCCAGGTCAGCCGGGTGTAGGGGCGCAGTACGTCGCCGAGGCGCAGCCGTTCCTCAAGTGCCCGGTGGACCGGCGGCGTGGCGTGGATCTCCAGGCCGTCCGCCTCGCGCAGCCTGGCGATGCCGAGGGTGTGGTCGAGTTCGGCGTCGGTGAGGACGACTCCGGCGACCGGCGTCTGCCGGGGGCCGGGCCCGGGGTGGAGCGCGGGGTGGGCCTCGATCTGGTCGCCGATGTCGGGCGTGGCGTTGACGAGGTACCAGCGGCCCTCGCCCGTGCGGACGGCGAGCGAGGCGTGACGGCGTCGCCGCTCGGGATGCGCGCGTGCCCCGGAGCATCCGGGGCACGCGCAGTTCCACTGCGGGATGCCGCCGCCGGCCGCGGTGCCGAGCACGTGCAGCAGCACGGCGGCGGACTAGCGGGCGGAGAGCGAGTAGGCGGTGACCTCCAGCGCGGTGTCGACGACCGTGTAGCCGGGCGTCCGCCAGCCGCTGCGGTCGGTCTGCTCCGCGGGGGCGGCGGCCGGTCGCTCCGTCTGCTCGATGGCGTGGGTCACGGTGTGGGTCATGGCGTGTGCCGTCCTTTCAGGGAGGGGGCGCGCCCTTCGGGAGAAGGGGCGTCACCCGGTGGTGACTTCGAGGATGAGGTCCTTGTCCTCGCCGCGGTCGCTGGTGCCGAGCCAGAGCTCGTCGGCGCCGGGGACCTTGGCGAGCGCCCGCAGCCGGCCGTACTGACCGTCGTAGAACGACTTCGCGGTGCCGACGTTCTTGCCGGTGCCGTCGATGGGCAGCGCCCACAGCCGCTGACCGCGCAGCGTGGAGACGTACAACACGTCGCCGCTGACGGCGAGTTGGGCGGGCACTCCGCCCTGAGCGGGGTGCCAGACCTTCTTGGGGTTGGTCATCCCGGCGGTCGAACAGGAGCCCTCGCAGGTGGGCCAGCCGTAGTTCTTGCCGGGCTCGATCAGGTTGAGCTCGTCCGCGGTGGACTCGCCGATCTCGGTCTCCCACAACCGGCCCCGGGAGTCCCAGGCGAGGCCCTGGGGGTTGCGGTGGCCGTAGCTGTACACGCGGGTGCCGAACGGGTTGCCGGGGGCCGCGTCCCCCGACCTGGTGAGGCGCAGGATCTTCCCGTTGAGCGAGTTCTTGTCCTGGGCGAGCTTGGACTGGTAGGCCTCGCCGACGGTGACGTACAGGTAGCCGTCGGGGCCGAACGCGATCCGGCCGCCGTTGTGGTCGCCGCCCCGGGTGATGCCGCCGAGCACGACGGTGTAGTCGCTGAGCGAGACGCCGTCGAAGCGCATCTTGACGACCCTGAGGTCCTGGGCGGCCGTGTGGACGAAGAAGACGTCCTGGTCGGTGACGCCGTCCCAGGTCGGCGAGGGGGCCACGCCCAGCAGCCCGCCGCTGCCGGAGAGCGGTGTGGGCGAGGGGACGACGGTGTGCGGCACCGTGCCCGCCTTCTTCTTGGTGCCGTCACGGTGCTGCACCCACACGGCGGCGGTGCGGCGCTCGGTGACCAGCGCCTTCTTCCCGTCGGGCAGGAAGGAGATCGCCCAGGGCAGCGTCCACTGGTCGGAGAGGACGGTGACGCCCGTCGGGGCGCGCTCGCCGGCCCCGGGGGCCGCGGGGGCCGCCGTCGAGGACGTCGGCTGGAGGACGCAGACGCCGAGAAGGCCGGCGGCGACGGCGGTGGCCGCGGCTCTGCCCGCGCGGGCGGCCCGGGGCGGTGCCGAATGCGCCAAGCGAGTCATTCTGATGCCTTTCCAGTCGTGCGGATCGACG
Organism: Streptomyces sp. NPDC002328; assembly: GCF_042890065.1. Lineage (NCBI taxonomy): Bacteria > Bacillati > Actinomycetota > Actinomycetes > Kitasatosporales > Streptomycetaceae > Streptomyces > Streptomyces sp. NPDC002328. The sequence continues at coordinate 81,894 of NZ_JBIARQ010000024.1, forward strand.
AATGGCACTCGTGGTGCCGCGGCTTTCTGACGCACCCTCGAAAAAGATAAGAGGAAAGCGGCGAAAAGCATGGCAATGACGCGTGCGGGGATTTTCCTCACTTCACGGTGATTTTGAGGAGGAGGTCCTTCTCGGCGCCCCGGTCGCTGGTGCCCAGCCAGAGTTCGTCGGCGCCGGGGACCTTGACGAGCGCCCGCAGCCGGCCGTACTCGCCGTCGTAGTACGACTTAGCCGTGCCGACGTTCTGGCCGGCGGCGTCGATCGGCAGCCGCCACAGGCGACGGCCGCGCAGCGTCGAGGCGTAGATGACGTCGTCGACGACCGCGATCTGGGCGGGCACCCCGCCCTCGCCGGGCTTCCAGACCTTCTTCGGGTTCGTCGTCCCCTCGACGGAGCACGCTCCCTCGCACATGGGCCAGCCGTAGTTCGCGCCCGGGGTGACGAGGTTGAGCTCGTCCCAGGTGGTGTGGCCGATCTCGGTCTCCCACAGCCGGCCCCGGGAGTCCCAGGCGAGGCCCTGCGGATTGCGGTGGCCGTAGCTGTACACGCGGGTGCCGAAGGGGTTTCCGGGGGCCGCCGCGCCGCTCTTCGTGATGCGCAGGATCTTCCCGTTGAGCGATTCCTTGTCCTGGGCCAGTTTCCCCTGGAAGGCGTCGCCGGTGGTGACGTACAGATGTCCGTCGGGCCCGAAGGCGATGTTCCCGCCGTTGTGCTGGGTGTCCCTGACGATGCCGGTGAGGATCGGTGCGTAGCCGCTCAGGGACGTCCCGTCGAAGTCCATTCTGACGACACGGTTGTCGGCGGCGGTGGTCTCCATGAAGAACACGGCCCGGTCCGTGACGCCGTTCCAGGTCGGCGACACGGCGACGCCGAGCAGCCCGCCCTTGTCCTGCGTCTCCAGGCTCCACACGGAGTGCGGCACCGTGCCGACGTGCTTTCTGGATCCGTCGAGCGCGGACCGCCAGACCTCGCCGGTGTTGCGTTCGGTCACCAGCGCCGACTTCCCGTCCGGCAGGAAGGAGATCCCCCAGGGCGTCGTCCACCGCTCCGACAGCCGGCTGACGCCGGAGGGCGCTCCGGCCCCGTCGAGAAGGCCGGCCCCGCGGTCCGCCGTCCGCGGGGCGGAATGCGCCGCGGCGGCCGACGCCGGGAGCAGTCCCGCGGCGACGAGAGCCGCGCCGGCGGCGGCCATGGCCCATCGCGCGCGGACCCGGTGCAGCGCCGACTGCGACAAACCTGCCATTATGGTGCCTTCCTGACGGATGGGACGCTCCTGCTAGGAGTATCGAACGCCGCTTTCCGGACGGGCCAGCCGAACTGGCCCATCCTGCTGACGCCCCGTCCGTGCCGGGCATCTGAAAGGCGTTCAGCGAGTGCCGACCGGCGTCTCGCCCCGGACGAACTGGGTTCGGTACAGCTCGGCGTAACGGCCGTCCGCCGCGAGGAGTTGGTCATGGGTGCCGCGTTCCACGACGCGGCCGGACTCGACGACGAGGATCAGGTCGGCCGAGCGGACCGTGGAGAGGCGGTGGGCGATGATCAGGGCGGTGCGGTCCTTCAGCGCCTCGGTGAGGGCCTCCTGGACGGCCGCCTCGGAGGTGTTGTCGAGGTGGGCGGTGGCCTCGTCGAGGATGACGACGCGTTGACGGGCCAGCAGCAGCCGGGCGATGGTCATGCGCTGGCGTTCGCCGCCGGACAGGCGGTAGCCGCGTTCGCCGACGACGGTGTCGAGGCCGTCGGGCAGGGAGCGGACGAGGTCGTCGAGGCGGGCGCGGCGCAGCGCGTCCCAGAGGGCGCTCTCGTCGGCCTCGGGGGCGGCGAGGAGCAGGTTGGCGCGGACGGTGTCGTGGAAGAGGTGGCCGTCCTGGGTGACCATGCCGACGGTGGCCCGCAGGGACCGCGCGCTCAGGTCGCGGACGTCGACCCCGCCGACGCGGACGGCGCCGGAGTCGACGTCGTAGAGGCGCGGCAGGAGTTGGGCGAGGGTCGACTTGCCCGCGCCGGAGGTGCCGACGAGGGCGACCGTCCGGCCGGGTTCGGCGCGGAAGGAGACGCCGTGGAGGACCTCCGCGCCGCCGCGGGCGTCGAGGGCGGCGACCTCCTCCAGGGAGGCGAGGGAGACCTTGTCGGCGGCCGGGTAGCCGAAGCGGACGTCGTCGAACTCGACGGCGACCGGTCCTTCGGGGACGTCCCGGGCGTCCGGCCGCTCCTCGATCAGCGGTTTCAGGTCGAGCACCTCGAAGACGCGCTCGAAGCTGACCAGGGCGCTCATCACCTCGACCCGGGCTCCGGCGAGCGCGGTGAGCGGGGCGTACAGGCGGGTCAGGAGCAGCGCGAGGGCGACGACGGCGCCGGGGTCGAGGGAGCCGTCGAGGGCGAGCCGGCCGCCGAGGCCGTAGACGAGGGCGAGGGCCAGGGCGGAGACGAGGGTGAGGGAGGTGATGAACACGGACTGGGCGGTGGCGGTGCGCACGCCGATGTCGCGGACGCGGGCGGCGCGGGCGGCGAACTCCGCCGACTCCTGCCCGGGGCGGCCGAACAGCTTCACGAGGGTCGCGCCGGGCGCGGAGAACCGCTCGGTCATCCGGGTGCTCATCGCCGCGTTCAGGGTGGCCGCCTCGTGCTGCATCGCGGCCATGCGCCGGCCCATCCGCCGGGCGGGCAGCACGAACACCGGCAGCAGGACCAGCGCGAGCAGGGTGACCTGCCAGGACAGGGCGAGCATGACGGCGAGGGCGACGACCAGGGTGACCAGGTTGCTGACGACTCCGGACAGGGTGTTGCTGAAGGCGCGCTGGGCGCCGATCACGTCGTTGTTGAGTCGGGAGACGAGCGCGCCCGTACGAGTACGTGTGAAGAACGCGACCGGCATCCGCTGCACATGATCGAACACGGCTGTGCGCAGATCCAGGATGAGTCCCTCCCCCAGCGTCGCCGAGAGCCTCCTGCCCAGGACGCCGAGCGCCGCCTCCAGCACCGCGATCAGCGCGATGAGCAGGGCCAGCCGGACGACGGCGCCGGCGTCGCCGTGCGAGACGATCGTGTCGACGACCCGCCCGGCCAGTACGGGGGTGGCGACGGCGAGCAGCGCGGTCACCACTCCGAGGACGACGAAGCGGGCGATACGGCGGCGGTGCGGGCGGGCGAACTCGCCTATGCGGCGCAGCGTTCGCGGATCGAAGGGCCGGCGTTCGTGGCGGGCGTTCATGACGCTGTACAACTGCGTCCAGGCGGTGGTCTCCATGCTCATGCGACCGAACGTAGAGCCTCAAGCATTGTTGAGGTCAAGATGACGATGTCTGCTCCCCTGCCGCCGTCCACGCTGCGGCAACCCGTCGTTGAGGTGGCGCGGAAAGCCTCTCCGGGTGTGACAGCGGTACAAGTCCCCCGGGGACGCCTCAAGGTGCGTCAGATCCTGTGCCTGCTTCCCTTCGTCCTCGTCGGGGTCGTCGCGGTGCGGCACCGGTCGGTGCTCGCCGACGGGCTCGGCCACCTGCGGACGGCCGAGTGGCCGTGGCTGCTCGCCGCGGTCGGGTCGACCTGTCTGACCTGGGTCGCGGCGGCGTTCACCCGGCAGGGCGCGATCGTGGCGCGGCTGCCCCGGCTGCGGCTGCTGGCCACGCAGTTCGCGGCGGGCGCCGCCAACCACCTGCTGCCGACGGGCCTCGGCGCGAGCGCGGTCAACCTGCGGTTCATGGCGGTGTGCGGGGTGCCGCTGGCCCGTTCGTCGGCGGCGCTCGCGCTGTACGGGCTGGCGCAGACCGTGGCGCGGACGGCGCTGCTGGTCGCGCTGTTCCTCGCCTTCCCCGGGGCGCTGCGGCTCGGCGCGCTGCTGCCGGACGGCGCGCTCGGCCCGCTGCTGGCCGCGCTCGGCGGCGTCGCGGTCCTCGCCGCGGGTGTCCTGCTGTGCGTCCGCCGGCTGCGGTCGGCGGTGTGCGCGTTCCTGCGCACCGCGCTGGCCGAGGCCCGCTCGGTGCACTCGCGTCCGGTCCGGGCGCTGGCGCTGTGGGGCGGCGCCCTCGCGTTCCCGTTGCTCCAGGGGGCCGGACTGGTCGCGGTGGGGCGGGCGTTGGGCCTGCCGGTGCCGCCGGCGCACATGCTGGTCGCGTATCTGGCGGCCTCGGCGGCGGTCGCGCTGGTGCCCACCCCGGGCGGGATCGGCTCCATGGACGCGGCGCTGGTCGTGGCGCTGGTGGCGGCGGGCGGCCCGATGGCGGTCGCCACGGCCGTGGTCCTCGCCTTCCGCATCATCACCGTCTGGCTGCCGCTGGTGCCGGGGACGCTGACGCTGGGCGCGCTGGTGCGGCTGAAGGTGATCTAGGGCGTGTCGTTCGGGTCACGTCGGGGTTCCGGGGTGTGCGAACTGCCGTTCCGGATACGGCAGGATGAGCTGTCGCGCCGGTTCACGGACGGGCGCGATCGCACTTCCCGGAATCGAACAGGTGATGACGTGACGAGACTTCACATCCGCTCGTGGGCGGCCCCGTCGGCTGCGGACCGTGTTCCCGGAGGGGGCCGGTGAACCGCGCGCTGACCGTGCACGACCTCGTCCTGGCCGGTATCGCCCTGGTGACCGGTCTGCTGGTGGCCTTCCTGTCGCGGACGATGCTGCGCTGGCTGGCCAAGCACGCCAAGCGCACCCGCTGGAGCGGCGACGACGTCATCGTGGACGCGCTGCGCTCGGTGGTGCCCTGGTCCGCGATCGTGGGCGGCTCGGCCGCCGCCGCGGCGGTGCTGCCGCTGACGAAGGCGGTCCAGCACACCGTCAACCAGTGCCTGACGGTGCTGCTGATCTTCGTGGTGACGCTGTCGGCGGCGCGGGCGGTCGCGGGGCTGGTCCAGTCGGTGACCTCCGCGCGCTCCGGCGTCGCCGGGTCGGCCACGATCTTCGTGAACATCACCCGGGTGCTGGTGCTGGCGATCGGCTTCCTGGTGGCCCTCCAGAGCCTCGGCATCTCCATAGCGCCGATGCTGACCGCCCTCGGCGTCGGCGGTCTCGCGGTCGCGCTGGCCCTCCAGGACACCCTGGCCAACCTCTTCGCGGGCATTCACATCCTCGCGTCGAAGACCGTCCAGCGCGGCGACTACATCCGGCTGAGCAGCGGCGAGGAGGGATACGTCGAGGACATCAACTGGCGTCAGACGACGATCCGCGCGCTCTCCAACAACCTGGTCGTGATCCCCAACGGGGAGCTGGCCAAGTCGAACATGACCAACTTCATGCGTCCCGAGCAGCAGTTGACGATCATGGTGCAGGCGGGCGTCGCCTACGACAGCGACCTGGAGCACGTGGAGGCGGTGACCACGGAGGTCGTCACCGAGGTGATGACCGAGATCACCGGCGCGGTCCCGGACCACGAGCCGGCCGTGCGCTTCCACACCTTCGGCGACTCGCGGATCGGGTTCACCGTGATCCTGGGCGTGGGCGAGTTCAGCGACCAGTACCGGATCAAGCACGAGTTCATCAAGCGCCTGCACCGCCGCTACCGCGAGGAGGGCATCCGCATCCCGGCCCCCACGCGGACCGTCGCGCTCCAGCAGGGCTCGGTGGCGATCCCGCAGCAGCGCACGCCCGACACCGTCGTGCAGGGCGGGACCGCCGCCCTGCACGATTGAGGCCCGGCTTCACGCCGGAGCACTGGCTCGGCCGCGTGTCAGAGCGTGGCCGAGTTGTCGTGGTAGCCCGCCCCGGTGCGGGCGTTCGGCCGGACGAGGGACTGGGTCACCGGGGTGACCGTCCAGTCCGGGTGGCCGGGCATGCGCGGGGTCGTCGTCCCGTAGAGCCATTCGCGCAGGAAGCCGGTCAGGTCCTGGCCGGAGACGTGGGAGGCGACGGCGATGTAGTCCTCGGTGGACGCGTGGCCGTCGCGGTGGCGGGCGAGGAAGGCGCGCTCGACGGCGTGGAAGGCGTCCTCGCCGATGTGCTGCCGCAGCGCGTAGAGGACGAGGACGCCGCCCAGGTAGCGCTGGCTGTCGAAGAGGTTGGCCTCGTTCGGCGCGGCGACCGGGCCGGAGGTGCGGCGCCACTGGTCGCCGCGGGCGTAGGTGTCCTTCATCCGGGCCTCGAAGCTGGTCAGGCCCAGGGAGTCGGCCCAGCCCCGCTCGTAGCGGTACAGCAGCCCGTAGAAGTCGGCGTGGCCCTCGTTGAGCCACAGGTCGGCCCAGGTGGCGGGGCTGACGCTGTTGCCGAAGTAGGAGTGGACCAGCTCGTGCATCATGTGCGAGCCGATCTTCTTCTCCTCCTGGAGGAGGTAGTTCGGCTTGTAGAGGGTGAGGGTCTGGGTCTCCAGGCCCGTGAAGTCGAAGGCCTTCGGGTCGTCGGTGTTGCAGGGCAGCAGCCCGTACGTCTCGAAGGGGTACGCGCCGAGCCGGGCCTCGATCCACTCGACGAGGTTCGGGGTGAGCGCGAGGGCCGGCTCGAGGGCCTCGGCGCGGGCGACGGGGACGACGTCCCGCAGCGGCAGCCCGTGCGGTCCCTGGCGCTCCTTGACGACGTAGTCGCCGACCGTGATCTGCACCAGCTCGGTGGCGATCGGGGAGCCGGAGCGGTATGTGTACGCGGTCCGCTCGCCGCTCAGGCGCTCGGTGCGGACGAGCCGGCCGGTCGCGACGCCGCGCAGGCTGTCGGGGACGGTGAGCCGGAAGGTGAAGTCGGCCTTGTCCGAGGGGTGGTCGTTGCAGGGGAAGACGGTGTGCGCGGAGTTCGGCTGGGGGCACACCGCGAAGCCGTCCGGGGTGGGCACCCAGGCGGTGTGCGCGAGGGTGCGGCGCGGGTCGGCGGTGTAGGCGACGCAGACCGTGGTCCGGCAGTCCGCGGGCAGCGGGCGCGCGGGCGTGATCCGCAGCTTCTCGTCCACCGCCTCGTACGTCGCGGTGCGGCCTCCCACGTGCACCGAGCGTATGTCGAGGCCGAGGGCGTCGAGGGAGAGCCGGGAGAGGGGCTGGGTGGTGCGGATCTCGATGGTGGCCGTGGCGTCGACGAGCTTGGTCGCGGCGTCGTATGCCAGGTCGAGGCGGTAGGCGGAGACGCGGTAGCCGTCGTTGCCGAGGCTCGGGAAGACGGGGTCGCCGAGGGTCTCGGGGCCGGGGGCGCTGTTCGCGGCGGCGGACGGGCGGCGTCCGGCGGAGGCCTCGGGGGCCGCTTGCGCCGCCGGGGCCGCGGTCAGGGCCGTGGCGGCGCCGAACAGGGCTACGGCGGGAGCGGTCACTCGGGTGCGATATCTCATGGTGTTTTCCGGTCTGCTTTCGCTGGACGGCCGGTCGGTCGGTTCCGGCCGTCGGGAGGTCGAGGGGTTCGGATCGAAGATCTACCTGCTTGACTGCGAAAACAGACGGTGTGGTTGCCCGAAACGTATGACGGGCGGTCGGAACGCCGTGAGACAGGTGTGCGGACCCCTGTCGAGTCCGAGGCCATCAAGAGATATCTTGATGTCGAGCAATGTTGCAGACGTGGAGCGGAGCACCCGGTGACTGACTCGACCATCATTTACACGCACACTGACGAGGCCCCGGCCCTGGCGACGTATTCCTTCCTGCCGGTGGTCCAGGCGTACGCCGGGAAGGCCGGTGTCGCCGTGGAGACCCGGGACATCTCGCTGGCCGGGCGCATCATCGCCGTGTTCCCGGAGTACCTCACCGAGGACCAGCGCATCCCGGACGCGCTGGCCGAGCTGGGCGAGCTGGCCAAGACGCCCGAGGCCAACATCATCAAGCTGCCGAACATCTCGGCGTCGATCCCGCAGCTCAAGGCCGCCGTCGCCGAGCTGAAGGCCCAGGGCTACGCGCTGCCGGACTACCCGGACGAGCCGAAGACCGACGAGGAGCGCGAGATCCGCGCCCGCTACGACAAGATCAAGGGTTCCGCAGTGAACCCGGTCCTGCGCGAGGGCAACTCCGACCGCCGCGCGCCCGCGTCGGTCAAGAACTACGCCAAGAGCCACCCGCACCGCATGGGCGCCTGGACCTCCGAGTCCAAGACGAACGTCGCCACCATGGGCGTGGACGACTTCCGCTCCACCGAGAAGTCCGTGGTGATCCCCGCGGACGGCGCCCTGCGCATCGAGCTCAAGGGCGACGACGGCTCCACCACCGTGCTGCGCGAGTCCGTACCCGTCCTGGCCGGCGAGGTCGTCGACGCCTCCGTGATGCGCGTCGCCGCGCTGCGCGAGTTCCTGACCGCGCAGGTCGCCAAGGCCAAGGCGGAGGGCGTGCTGTTCTCCGTGCACCTGAAGGCCACGATGATGAAGGTCTCCGACCCGATCGTCTTCGGTCACGTGGTGCGCGCCTTCTTCCCGAAGACGTTCGCGCAGTACGGCGCGGCGCTCGCCAAGGCCGGTCTCACCCCGAACGACGGCCTCGGCGGCATCTTCAAGGGCCTGGAGGCCCTGCCCGAGGGCGCCGAGATCAAGGCCTCCTTCGACGCCGAGCTCGCCGAGGGCCCGGAGCTCGCGATGGTCGACTCGGACAAGGGCATCACCAACCTGCACGTCCCGTCGGACGTCATCGTCGACGCCTCCATGCCGGCGATGATCCGCACCTCCGGCCACATGTGGGGCCCCGACGGCCAGGAGGCCGACACCCTCGCGGTGCTCCCGGACTCCTCCTACGCCGGCGTCTACCAGGTCGTCGTCGACGACTGCCGCGCCAACGGCGCCTACGACCCGTCGACGATGGGCTCGGTCCCGAACGTCGGTCTGATGGCGCAGAAGGCCGAGGAGTACGGCAGCCACGACAAGACCTTCGAGATCCCGGTCACGGGCACGGTCCGGCTGGTCGACGCCTCCGGCGAGGCGATCATCGAGCAGGCCGTCTCGGCCGGCGACATCTTCCGCGCCTGCCAGACCAAGGACGCCCCGATCAAGGACTGGGTGAAGCTGGCCGTCACCCGCGCCCGCGCCACCGGCGACCCGGCGGTGTTCTGGCTGGACGCCACCCGCGCCCACGACGCCAACCTGATCGCCAAGATCGAGCGGTACCTGCCGGAGCACGACACCGAGGGCCTGGACATCAAGATCCTCTCCCCGGTCGAGGCGACCAAGCTGTCCGTGGAGCGCATCCGCCGCGGCGAGAACACCATCTCCGTCACCGGCAACGTGCTGCGCGACTACCTGACCGACCTGTTCCCGATCCTGGAGCTGGGCACCAGCGCCAAGATGCTGTCGGTCGTCCCGCTGATGGCGGGCGGCGGCCTCTTCGAGACGGGCGCCGGCGGCTCCGCCCCGAAGCACGTGCAGCAGCTGGTCAGGGAGAACTACCTGCGCTGGGACTCGCTGGGCGAGTTCTTCGCGCTGGTCCCGTCCCTGGAGCAGTACGCCAAGCTCACCGGCAACGGCCGCGCGCAGGTCCTCGCCGACACCCTCGACCGCGCCACGGCGACCTTCCTCAACGAGGACAAGTCCCCGACCCGTCGCGTCGGCGGCATCGACAACCGCGGCAGCCACTTCTACCTGTCCCTGTACTGGGCGCAGGAGCTGGCGGCGCAGACCGACGACGCGGACCTGGCCAAGGCCTTCGCCCCGCTCGCCGAGACGCTCACCGCGAACGAGCAGCGCATCGTCGACGAGCTGAACGCGGTCCAGGGCGAGTCGGCCGAGATCGGCGGCTACTACCAGCCCGACCCGGCCAAGGCCGCGAAGGTGATGCGCCCGTCGACGACGTGGAACGAGGCTCTGGCCTCGCTCTGATCCGGCATGGGTGGGGGGGCCGACACCGCTGACGCCGCTGACACCGCCGGCACCGCCTCGGCGGTGGTGAGCTGAGCCGGGTCCTACCGCCCCGTCCGCCCCCGATCGTCCCGTCCGCCCCGACCGGCACATCGCCGGCCGGGGCGGAGGTGCGTCCGGGGGCGGCAGCCTCGTCCGGGGGCGGCAGCCTCCCACCACCCGCAACGGTGCGACACCGCACCCTGATTGCGACACCGCGCCTCGATTGCGACATCACGCCTCGACCAGGCGGTGTGCCGCCGACTCACCTCCCAGGAGCCCCGCATGACCCCTGCCGCCCCCTCCTTCTCCCTTCTCCCCGGTGCGGCCGGCTCGCCCGTGATCCTGCATGTGCCGCATTCCGCGCGGGAGGTGCCGGCGGCGGTGCGTGGGGGGATCTCGCTCGACGAGGCGGCGTTGGAGCGGGAGTTGGATCACATCACCGACTCGCACACCGCCGAGATCGCGGTGCGGGCGGCGGAGGCGGCCGGGGTGGCGCCCTGGCGGTTCGTCAACCGGCTGTCGCGGCTGGTCGTGGATCCGGAGCGGTTCCCGGACGAGCGGGAGGAGATGCTGGCGGTGGGGATGGGCGCGGTGTACACGCGGACCACGCACGGCGAGGCGGTGCGGCCCGAGGACACCGACCCCGAGCCGCTTCTCGCCCGGTACTTCCGGCCGTATGCGCGGGCGATGGCCGAGGCGGTGGCGGAGCGGCTGGCCGTCGCCGGGCGGGCCGTGATCATCGACGTGCACTCGTACCCGACCGAGCGGCTGCCCTACGAGCTGCACGGCGAGGGGCCCCGGCCGCCGGTGTGCCTGGGCACCGACTCCTTCCACACCCCGCCCGAGCTGCTGGCCGCCGCGCGCGAGGCGTTCGCGCCCCTGGGGGAGACCGGGCTCGACAGCCCGTTCAGCGGGACGTACGTCCCCCTGGAGTACTACGGGTCGGAGCCCCGGGTGTCCGCGCTGATGGTGGAGATCCGGCGCGACACGTACATGACCGAGCCGGGCGGCCCCGCGGGGCCCGGTCTGTCCCGGCTCGCCTCGGCGCTGGCGGAGTTGGTCGACGCCGTCTCCGCCTGAGGCAGGTCCCGGACGGCGGGGAAGCGGCTCGGGCGGAGAGGTGGCTCGGGCGGGGAGATGGCTCAGGCGCGGAGGCGGCTCGGGCGGGGAAATGACTCGGGCGGGGAGGCGGCTCGGGCAGGGAGATGGCTCAGGCGCGGAGCCACTCCGTGACGACGACCTCCCCGCCCGTGCGCAGCCGCAGGGCGAACGGGCCGGTGGGCGGCGCGTCGGTGGTGAAGCGGCCCATGGCGTCGGCGGTGAGCGCCGCGCCGGCCCGGGGGCCGTCGAGGACCTCGATCGCGGCCGGCTGCGGCGGCAGCACCTGGCCCATCAGGCCGTGCGCGGTCACCTCGACGTCGACGGTGAGCCCGCCGGTGTCGAAGGTGAGCATCCGCGGCACGTCCACGGCTCCCCTGACCGGGATGGCGTCGACCAGCGAGTCGAACGTCAGCTCGGCGATACGGGCGTCGAGGTCGTGCAGGACGTAGGCCTCGACGGCGATCTGCCGCAGCTGGGCCGGGACCGGGTCGAGGATGGCGGCGGCTTCGCGCAGCTCCTCCTCCAGGCCCCCGTGGTCGTCCGTGCCGCTTAAGGCGTGGTCGTCGTTGATGGCGTTCACAGTGCTCCCCGTGCGTCGAGTCGGGACCGCAGACGGCGCAGACATCGCTGGCGCATCGGTCCGATGCTGCCCACCGCGATGCCGAGCGCGGCGGACACTTCCTGGTAACTGGGCGGCGGCGAGGAGATCAGCACCCGCAGCAACTGCCGGCAGCGCTCGCCGAGCGCCTCGAACTCCTGCCAGAGATGGCGGACGCGCTCGCTCTGCGCGGCGGCCTCCTCCGAGTCCAGCACCGACTGTTCCGGCGTACGGTCCTCGCTGACGCGGTCGAGCAGCAGGGGATCGTCGGTCGGAGTGAGCCGGCGCAGGCCTTTGATCACTTTCAGGCACTCGTTGCGCGCGGTGCTGGCCAGCCAGGAGCCCGCCTTGTCGGGTTCGCGGATCCGCCCGAGGTGCTGGGCGAACCGGAACCACACGGTCTGGTACACCTCGTGCCCGTCGGCCTCGGAGAGCCGGTGCGCGCGCACGACGGACCACACCAGCGGGCTCAGCCCTTCGACGAGCGCCTTCCAGGCCGCCGTGTCACCGTCGACGGCGGACTGGACGAGCGCGCCGACATCACTACGGTCCACGGTCCCACCCCTCGTGTACGGCATGTCATCGTACGCCGTGGCGGGGGCCGCTTCGGACCTCATGCCGACCTCACACCGAAGCGGCGAGCTGTCCGACCGCGACCGGACGCCAGGTCGGCGGGTGCAGCGCCGGCACGTCGTGTCCGCGCACCTCGGCGAACTCGGCGTTCGATGCGAGCAGTTGACGGGCGGCGGCGCGCGGGTCGGTCTCCTTGTGCGCCCTCATGTGCGCGGCGACCAGCCCGGCCACGAGCGGCGTCGCGAACGACGTGCCGCTCCAGGAGGCGAGCCCCTCGAACAGCACCTGGTCCGGCCTGCCCGCGGTGGCTGCCCGTGTCTCGCTCAACAGGCCGGTGTGGCGCGGCGACTGGCAGGTGCAGGAGTAGCCGAAGCCGTAGCGGCAGACCTCGTAGGTGGAGTGCTGGTAGACGTACGGGACGGGAGCGTCGAAGCCGGTGAGGGCGCTGACGAGGCGCTCGCCGGGGGCGTAGACCTTCACCCAGGGGCCGTGGTTGCTGAAGCAGGCGCCGAACTCGCCGTCGCCGCGCAGCGCGCCGACCGACAGGACGGCGTCCGCGTACGCGGGCAGGGCGGCGTAGGCGGCGGGCCAGAAGGGCGTCGCGCTGGCGTTGTTGCCGGCGGCGGCGACCAACAGGGTCTTCCTGTCGCGGAGTTCCTCCATGAAGGCGGCGACGCCGAGCAGGCCGTCGACGCGGCCGTTGGAGGTGCCGGCGGAGAGGCTGATGATGTCGGGCCAGCCGCCCTGCTCGACGGCCTCGAAGAGCCGGTCGCCGAAGTCGTACTCCAGGATCGCGCCGGCGTCGTTGAGGCTGTTGCGCACGGTGACGTCGGTGTCGGGGGCGACGGCGGCGACGAGTCCGGCGATGAACGTCCCGTGGCCGACGTACTGCTGGAGGATGCCGTCGGGGTCGGTCTCCTGGAGCTGCGCGTCGCCCTCGGTGCGGGCGAGCAGCGGGTAGGAGCGGTAGTCGTGCATCAGGCCGGTGTCGACGACGAGCACGCTCACCGCGGCCCCGTCGGCTTCGTAACCGGTCTCCGCGGCGGCCGGGTTGGGCGTCTCGCCGGGCGCGGCGGGGACCGGTTCGTCGCCGGGGCAGGCGTTGACCGCGATGGACACGACGTGGTTGCGGCTGACGAGGCGGCGGCCCGCCCGGTCCTCGGCGCCCCGCAGGGCGCGCAGGGCGCCCGCGACGGTGCGGTCGACGCCGGCCACTCCCTGGCCGGGGTCGCCGACCTGGATGCGGGTGATCCCCGAGCGGTTGGTCTGCGGGCCGGCCCGGCGGACGTGGTCGGGGACCAGGCCGTCGGTCGCGGTGAAGTGCGAGCGGACGGCGTCCTCGACGGTCCGCGCCTCCTCGCCGTCGCGGGCGAGGACGACGCCCTTCTCGTAGATGAACTCGGCCGAGTCGTCCGGCCCCATGGCCAACGGGACGTCGGGCAGCGCCCGTTGGATCTGCTCGAACTGCTCGTGGAAACGCTGTGGCGCCATGGCGTGTCCTCCCCTGAGGCCGATGGTCGTCAGTCAGAGCCGCGAGACCGGCGTTTGATACAGGTGATGCGACGCCGGGGGCGGGGGGTGCGGTTGCGGTTGCGGGGAGCGCGGTCGTGCGGAGAGCGTGCGGTCGTGGACGTGCGCTCCGGTGTGCGCGCTGCGGGCGACGGCCGCTCCGGTGTGCGCTCCGGGCGTGCGCGGGCCGTGCGTCGACGCGATGTCCAATTGATATGACCCGCACCCGGCCGAACCGGTGTGCCCTACAACCGGGACCACTACCATCCGTGGGGTGACAGCGGGAAACGACACGGTTCTCGAACTGCTGCCGATGGTGTTCGCCGCCCCCAACGACGCCCTGGCGCGGGCGGAGGGAGTGCTCGACACCGATCCGCCGCCGTTGCACGCCTCCGTGGCCCACCAGGTGATCGGCATCTGGCAGCGGGACTGGGGCGACATGCGCCTCGCCCTGGACCATCTGCGGCGGGCCCGCGCGCTCGCCGCGCGCGCGGACTCCTCGGAGCGGGAGGCGGACGTCCTCGCCACGCTCGGGGTGGCGCTGGTGCACGCGGGCCGCACCCGGCAGGGGCTGGCCGCGTTCGAGCGGGGCGTCGAGCGCGGCACCGGGCACACCCGCGCGCGCGTGCTGTACCGGCGGGCTTACTCCTGGTGGGTGCTGGGCCATCACCGGGAGGCGCTGGACGACGTACGGCGGGCCATACCGGTGCTGCGGCAGGAGGACGACGTCATCTGGACGGCGCGCGCCCTGACGCTGCGCGCCACCGTGCACCTCGCGCTCGGGGCGGTCGACCGGGCCGACGCCGACTTCACGGCCGCCGAGGCGCTGTGGGACACCACCGGCCAGGAGCACGACAAGGCCGACGCGGTGGAGAGCCGGGGCCTGGCCGCGTTCCGCTCCGGGGACGTGCCGGCGGCGCTGCGGCTGCTGGACGAGGCCGAGGAGCGGTACGCCAAGCTCGGCACGCCCACGTTCATGCTGAACATCCGGCGCTGCGAGGTCCTGATGGCCGCCGGGCTCGCGCCCGAGGCGCTGGCCGAGGCGGACGCGGCGATCGCGGTGCTGGACGGCATCGGCGGGCAGTCCACCCGCAAGGCGGAACTGCTGCTGGCCGCCGCCAGGTCCGCGCGACTGGCGGGCGATCCGGGGACGGCCGTCGCGCGCGCGGCGATCGCCGTGCGGCTGTTCGCCGGGCAGCGGCGCACCTGGTGGGAGGCGCACGCCCAACTGGTGCTGATCGAGGGGCGGGTGGCCGCCGGGCGCGGCTCGGGGCGGCTGGTCGCCGAGGCGGTGCGGGTGGCGGAGCGGCTGTCGGCGTTCGGGGCGCCCGCCGCTCCCGAGGCCTGGCTGCTGGCGGGCCGGATCGCGCTGGGCCTGGACTGGACGGCGGACGCGGAACGGTATCTGGCGGTGGCGGCGCGCAGCCGGCGCAGCGGGCCGCCGCTGGCGCGGGTGACCGGGTGGGCGGCGCAGGCGCTGTGGGCGCGGGCGGCCGGGTCGGGGCGGGGCGTGCTGGAGGCGTGCAGGCGCGGCCTGGACGTGCTGGACGACCACCGGACGACGCTGGGCGCCTCCGAATTGCGGGCCCGTGCCACCGCGCAGGGCGCGGAACTCGCCGCGCTCGCCCAGGAAGTGAGCCTGGAGCGGGGCGGGCCACGGCAGTTGCTGGTGTGGAGCGAGCGGTGGCGGGCCACCGTGCTGTCCGCGCCGCCGACCCGCCCGCCGGCCGACCCGGCGCTGCTGAGCGGGCTCACCGCCTACCGGGAGATCGCCGCGCGCGCGGAGACCGCCCGCATGGACGGCAAGCCCGTGCCGACGCTGGAGCGTGAACAGCGGCGGCTGGAACGGGAGATCCGCTCCCGGACCCTGCACATCCGCGGCGGCGCGACGGGCGGCTCGGACCGCTTCGACGTCGGCCGGCTGCTGGAACGGCTGGGCGACGGAGGGCTCGGCGACGGGCGGCTGGTCGAACTCGCGGTGCTGGACGGGCGGGTGCAGGTGCTGCTGTGCGGGGGCGGGCGGGTACGGCGGTTCGCGGGCGGGCTGCTCGCCGAGGCGGAACGGGAGGCCGAGCACGTCCAGGCCGGGCTGCGGCGGCTCGCCCACCCCGGCGCGGAGCGACGGCTCGCGGTGGTGGAGGCGGCGGGGCGGCGGCTGGAGGAACTGCTGCTGGGCGAGGCGGCCGGGCAGCTGGGCCCCGGCCCGGTCGTGGTGGTCCCGCCGGCCCGGCTGCACCGGGTGCCCTGGGCGCTGCTGCCGTCGCTGCGGGAGCGGGTGCTGAGCGTGTCGCCGTCGGCGGGCAGCTGGCTGCGGGCTCGGGAGACCGAGCCGCCGCCGGGCGGACGGCACGTCCTCGTGCGCGGGCCGGGGCTGGCGTCCGGCGGGGCGGAGGTGCCGGAGGTCGCGGACCGGTACGGCAGGCCGACGGTGCTGGAGCACGCGGACGCCCGCGTGCCGCGGGTGCTGGAGGAGCTGGACGGGGCCGCGCTGGCGCACATCGCCGCGCACGGCGTGTTCCGCGCGGACAGTCCGCTGTTCTCCTCCCTGCGGATGGCCGACGGCCCGCTGATCGTCCACGACTTCGAACGGCTCGCCCGCAGCCCGTACCGGATCATCCTCTCCAGTTGCGACACCGCGCGCCTCGCCTCGGTCGGCGCGGACG
This sequence comes from Streptomyces sp. NPDC002328, assembly GCF_042890065.1. Lineage (NCBI taxonomy): Bacteria > Bacillati > Actinomycetota > Actinomycetes > Kitasatosporales > Streptomycetaceae > Streptomyces > Streptomyces sp. NPDC002328. The sequence goes on from NZ_JBIARQ010000024.1 coordinate 98,042, forward strand.
AACTCCTCGGTCTGGTCACGGCCCTGCTGCCGCTCGGCACGGCGGGCGTGGTGGCGAGCAGCGCCCCGGTGAACGACGAGGCGGTGGTCGCCCTGATGCTGGCCCTCCACAAGGGCCTGAGCACGGGCCAGTCCCTGGCGGAGGCGCTGCGCGACGCGCGCGCGTCCCTGCCCGGGGACGCGCTGCACCAGGCGACGGGGTGGGCGTTCACGGCGTTCGGCGCGGCGTGAGGCGTGTTGGGGAAGCGGGGACTTGGCTTCCTTGAGCGGGCTCGTTCAGGCGGGCCGGGCTGCCGGCTGGTCCAGCAGACAGGGCAGGGCTTCCCGGTCGCCGGCGCCGAGGCGGGCGTAGGCGCCGTAGAGGTGGTTGCCCACGGTGCGCACGGAGAGGGTGAGGCGTTCGGCGATCTGACGGTTGCTGAGGCCGGACGCCGCGAGGGTGACGATCTGGCGCTGCCGGGCGGTGAGTTCGCCCAGGACCAGGCCGGACAGGGCCGGGGTGCGGGCCCCCTGGCACCGGCGGGCCAGGGCGACCGCGCGCGTGCGGGCGGTGCGGGCCGCCCGGGGGTCCCGGTGCACCCGCACGGCCTGGGCGTGCGCCTCGGCGGCGAACAGGAGGAAGCCGCGGTCCTCCAGCTCCTCGGCTACCCGGTCGAGCGCGGGCCCGTCGGCGCGGGCCAGCGCGTCGGCGTGGCGGGCGAAGACGCTGCCGGGCGGCAGCAGCCGCACAGCCGCCTCGGGAGCGCCGAGGCGCACGGCGTCGTAGGGGGTGGGGGTGTCGGAGGGGAGGTGGGTCGGCGGCAGGCAGGGGGTGGGGCGGGTGGCGTCCGACTGGGCTTCCGCCAGGGCGAGTTCGGTGCGGCAGGCGGGGTCGGCCGGTCTGGCGGTGAGGCCCTCTCGCGCCCAGGCCGCGGCCTCGCGGAGTTCTCCCCGCAGCCGTGAGAACCGCGCGCGGACGGCGGCGTAGGCGGGCGGGACCGGCTGGCCCTCCGCCGCCAGCCACTCCCCCACGGGTGTGCGGGCGGTGCGGACGTCGGCCTGTTCGATGCGACGGGTCAGGTCGGCCGCCTCGGCGTCGAGGGCCTGGGCGGTGGACGCGCGCGGGGCGGCCAGCCGCCGTGCGCGCAGCCGGCCGGCCGCCGCCCGCAGCAGCGGGCCGTGCAGGGGGTGGGTCAGCCGCACGGTCGCGTCGTGGTCGGCGTGGATCAGGCCGTCCGCCTCCAGGTGTTCCAGGACGCGCAGGTCCGACGTGTCCACGGGCAGCGGCAACGGCAGCGGCTCGGCGAAGGCGAGGCGGTCCAGCATCTCGCGTTCGTCGGGGCGGGGACGGGCGAGGACGGCGGCAGCGCGCTCGCGGAGGGGCTGGGTCACCGGGACGGGACCGCGCCAGGCCCACTCGTCGGTGTCCGGGACACGGGTGAGCGCCCCCTGCTCGCGGACCGCGGCCAGCAGGTCCCGCAGCAGACGCAGGTCGCCCCGGCACAGCCGGTGCAGACGGCCGGCGGTGAGCGGCTCGGGAGGGCCGCCGGCGTCGGCGGCCATGAGCCGGGCGGTGTCCTCGCGGGGCAGGGGCTCCAGGGCCAGTCGGGGCAGCAGCTCGCCGGTCCACAGCCGGCTCACGGCGTCGGGCGCCGGGGCGCCGTCCGTGGCCAGGACCAGCAGCCGGGTGCGTCCCTGGACGGCGAGTTGGTGGACCAGGGCGGCGGAGGCGTCGTCGAGCAGGTGCGCGTCGTCGAGCAGCAGCAGCCGCACCCCGTCGAGCAGTCGCACCGCCCGGTGCAGGGTGACGTTCTCGGGCAGCAGACGGGCGAAGGCGGCGAAGGGCGTGCCGCGGGTCTCGGGCGTGCCGGCCGCCCGCGCGCACTCCGTGCCGCGGACCGCCTCCGCGGCCAGGCGGGTCCGGCCGCAGCCCGCCGGCCCCGTGACGACGATGCCGGGCCGCCCTGCCGTCAACGCGCGCCGCAGCAGCTCCAGTTCGCTCTCCCGTCCGGTGAACGGCCAGGCCTGCGGCCAGGGTTGCTGAAGGGTCTCGGCGTCCCGCGTGAAAGTCCTCACCTCAACTGGAGTCGGCGTACTCACGCCTGATACAGGCCGACTTGAGTAGCCCCCGACTCAGGCCCGGGACTGCCCCGCACGGCACGCTGGAGCCCATGACCGCCCGTTACTGCTCGCTCGCGCAGCAGCCGGCTCCCGCGTTCGCGCCGGGACTGGCTGCGGAGCGGCTCGGCGCGCTCATGAGCGGTCGCCGGATGTGGGTCAACGGCACCGTGCTCCACTACTGCTTCTTCGACGGCGGGGACGACGGCTCGGTCATCCCGGTGCCGGGGTCCGGGGGGACCCGGCGGGTGTCGTGGGTGGGCGCCGAGGAGCAGCGGGACGTGGTGCGCGACTGCTTCCGCGAGTGGCAGGGCCTGGGGCTCGGGGTGAGGTTCGCCGAGGTGGCCGACCGTTCGGAGGCCGAGGTGCGCATCGGTTTCCAGGAGGGCGACGGGTCCTGGTCGTACGTGGGCCGGGACGCGCTGCTGGCCGGCCTCAACGAGCGCACCATGAACTTCGGCTGGGACCTGACCGCGCCCGGGGAGCGGGTGACGGCCCTGCACGAGATCGGGCACGCGCTCGGGATGCAGCACGAGCACCAGAGCCCGTTCGCCGGCATCCACTGGGACGACGAGGCCGTGTACGCCGATCTGGCGGGCCCGCCGAACTTCTGGAGCCGGGACCGCGCGTTCTTCAACGTCCTGCGCAAGCTGGACCCGGCGGAGGTCAACGGCTCGGTGTGGGACCCGCAGTCCGTGATGGAGTACCCCTTCGGGGCGGGGCTGATCCTGGAGCCCGAGCAGTTCCGCCGGGGCGTGCAGCCGCCGGGGGCGCTGTCGCCGCTGGACAAGGAGTTCGCGCTGCGCTGGTATCCGCCGCTCGACGCGCCCCGGCCGGCCGCGCTGGTCCCGTTCCGTTCGGCGCCGCTGTCGCTGGGGCCGGGCGAGCAGGCCGACTTCGCCGTCGAGCCGCCCGAGACCCGGGAGTACACCGTCGGCGTCTTCGGCGCGGGCGACTCGGTGGTCGTGGTGTTCGAGGAACGGGACGGCGAGCCCCGTTTCCTCGCCGGGCACGACGACGGGGGCGCCCCGCACAACGCCGTGATCAGGGCCCGGCTGGTCAAGGGCCGCCGCTACTTCGTCCGCGTGCGCCTGTACTCCGGCTGGGGGTCGGGCGAGACGGCCGTCATGTGCTGGTGACGGCACCGCGCGCCCGCCGCGGCGGCGGGCGCGCACACCATGGTCCGGCGCCGGGGGACAGGCCGGGCGCGTCTCCTTCGGGGGAGGGAGACGCGTCCGGCCGCATCCGGCGCCTCACGAGGCGGCCCGCTCCTCCTCCTGTATGCCGTCGGGGTGGGCGAGGCCGAGGTGGTCGCGCAGGGTGGTCCCCTCGTACTCGGTGCGGAAGACGCCCTGTTCCTGGAGGAGCGGGACGACCTGGTCGGCGAACGCGTCGAGGCCGCTCGGGGTGATGTGCGGGACGAGGATGAAGCCGTCGCTGGCGTCCGTCTGCACGTACTCGTTGATGGTCCTGGCGACGGTGGCCGGGGAGCCGATGAAGTTCTGGCGGGTGCCGGTCTCGATGACCAGGTCGCGGATGGACCAGCCGTTGGCCTCGGCCAGCTCCCGCCATTCGCGGGCGGTGGCCAGCGGGTCGCGGTACATGCGGACCTGGGCGCGGCCCCGGGAGACGGTGTGCTCCCCGAGCAGCGGGTCGACGTCCGGGAGGGGGCCGTCGGGGTCGTAGGAGGAGAGGTCGCGGTTCCAGACCCACTCCAAGTGCTTGAGGGCGGTGGCTCCGCTGACCTGCTGCCGGCGGACCTCCTTGGCGATCTCCTGGGCCTCGGCGTCGGTGTCGCCGAGGACGAAGCTCGCGGCGGGCAGGATCAGCAGCTGGTCCGGGCGGCGGCCGTACTTGGCGAGGCGGGACTTCACGTCGGTGTAGAAGGCGCGGCCGGTGTCGAGGGAGGCGTACCGGCTGAAGATGGCGTCGGCGCCGGCGGCGGCGAACTCGCGGCCCTCGTCGGAGTCTCCGGCCTGGAAGATCACCGGGCGGCCCTGGGGGGCGCGCGGGACGTTGAACCGGCCCTGGATGTCGAAGTGCTGTCCCTCGTGCACGAACGCGCCGGCCTTGGCGTCGCGCAGGAAGGCGCCGCTCTCCTGGTCGGCCAGGATCTCGTCGCCCCGCCAGGAGTCGAAGAGTTCGTTGGCCGTGGCGAGGAACTCCTTGGCGCGGGAGTAGCGCTCCTCCTGCGGGAGGAAGCCTCCGCGGCGGAAGTTCTCGCCGGTGAAGGCGTCCCAGGAGGTGACGACGTTCCACGCGGCCCGGCCGCCGGAGAGGTGGTCGAGGCTGGCGAACTGGCGGGCCACCTCGTAGGGCTCGTTGAAGGTGGAGTTGATGGTGCCGGTCAGGCCGAGGCGGTCGGTGACGGCGGCGAGCGCGGCGAGGACGGTGAAGGTGTCGGGGCGGCCGACGACGTCCAGGTCGTAGATCTCGCCGCCCTGTTCGCGGAGCCTGAGTCCTTCGGCGAGGAACAGGAAGTCGAACTTGGCGCGCTCGGCGGTGCGGGCGAAGTGGACGAAGGAGCTGAACTCGATGTGGCTGCCGGCCCTGGGGTCGCTCCACACGGTGGTGTTGTTGACGCCGGGGAAGTGGGCGGCGAGGTGGATCTGCTTCAGGGGCTTGCTCACGGTGGGGTCTCCCTCCCGCTCAGGCGACGGGGGCTGCGTAGCGGTTGGCGGGGCGGGGCAGGCCGAGCAGCCCGCGCAGGGTGTCGGCCTCGTAGGCGCGGCGGAAGGCGTCGCGGCGCTGGAGTTCGGGGACGAGGCCCCGGGTGATCGCCGGCAGGTCGTGTCCGGCGACGGCCGGGCGCAGCCGGAAGCCGCTCAGGCCGGTCGCTTGCAACTCCTGCAACAGATCCGCCAGTTGGGCGGGGGTGCCGGCGAATATGCGGGCGTCGCTGATGTACTCCTCCCCCGCGAGCGCGTCGAGGCGGTCGCGGCGGGCGGCGGCCTCGGCCGGGTCGTCGTCGAGGAAGACCACCAGGTCGGCGAAGACGTGCAGCGGTTCCCCGGCGCGCCCGGCGCTCTCCTGCTCGGCGCGGATCTCGGCGACGATCGCGCGGGCCTCGGCGGCGTCGTGCGGGGTGACGTAGCCGACGTCGGCGGCGCGGGCGACGAGACGGTAGGGGACGGTGTCGTGGGCCAGGGCGGTGACCAGGGGCTGGCCCTGCGGGGGGCGCGGGGTGATGGAGGGGCCCTTGACGCTGAAGTGACGGCCCTCGAAGTCGATGTAGTGGAGCTTGTCGCGGTCGACGAAGCGGCCGGTGGCCACGTCCCGGATCTCCGCGTCGTCCTCCCAGCTGTCCCAGAGGCGGCGCACGGCCTCGACGTGGTCGGCGGCCTCGTCGAACAGGTCGCTCACCAGCGTCTGGGTGGCGGGGTCGTCGTAGGCCGCGATGCGCGGGAGGGTGCGGCGGCCGAAGTGCGCCGCCTCGTTCGGGCGGGCGGTGATCTGGACGCGCAGTCCGGCGCGGCCGGTGCTGACGTAGTCGAGCGTGGCGATCGCCTTGGAGATGTGGAACGGCTCCGTGTGTGTGGCCACCACGGTCGGGACGAGACCTATATGGCGGGTCAATGGGGCGATCCGGGAGGCGATCAGGACGGCGTCGAGCCGGCCGCGGACCTGGTCGGTGCGGTCGTCCGGGTCCAGGAAGTGCGAGGACTGCGGTCCGAGGCCGTCCTCGACGGTGACGAAGTCGAGCAGTCCGCGCTCGGCCTCGGCGACGAGGTCGGCCCAGTAGGCGGCGGTGAACAGCTCGCGGGGGCGGGCGACCGGCTCGCGCCAGGAGGCGGGGTGCCAGCCGGTGCCGTCGAGGGCGACGGCGAGATGCAGGGGTGAGGAGGTCGAGGAGGGGGTCGGGGAGGGGGTCGAGGACACGAGGGTGCCTTCCTGGAGGTCCGTACGAGAGGGCCGGCTCGGCGCGCGAGGGCGCGCGGGCACGGCGGACGAAGGGGAACGGGTCAGGAGCGACAGAGCGCGCCGGCCACGCGCTGGAGGTCGATGTGGGGCCGGGAGGTCAGGTGCAGGGCGTGGGGTATGTGGGTCACGTCCGCCACCTCCTCCTTTCGGCCGCGCCGCGGCGCTTCGCACGGCCGGCGCCTCGCGCTCGGCTCATGTCTGTCGCACATCGAATGCATCTCGTCATGAGTCAGAACGCCCCGGCCGCGCCGGGTGTTCCCGGGGTGCGCACCGAAATCGGCGTGCGCACCGAGACGATGGTGGAGCGGCGGCGCAGGGCGAACCCGAGCGACTCGTAGAGGCGGATCGCGGGCGCGTTGTCGGCGGCGGCGTGCAGGAACGGGGTGTCGCCGCGTTCCCTGATGCCGTCGGCGACCGCGCGGACCAGCCGGGTGGCGAGGCCCCGGCCGCGGTGTCCGGGGTCGGTGCAGACGGCGCTGATCTCGGTCCAGCCGGGCAGCCGGAGGCGTTCCCCGGCGACGGCGATCAGCCGTCCCTGGTGCCGGATGCCGAGATAGGCGCCGAGTGCGACGGTGCGTTTCAGGAAGGGTCCTGGCCGGGTGCGTGCGACCAGGTCGAGGATCTCGGGCACGTCGTCCGGACCGAGCGGTTCCGCTTCCGGGGCGGGCGCGGTGCTCAGCGCCTCGGTGGCGACGAGCTGGACGCCGGTGCCCCGGCCTACGGCGGTCCACCCGTCGGGGACACGGTCGACGGGCTTGATCCGTACGGTGGCCCCGGGGCCGACGAGGGTGAGCAGGTCTGCCCAGGCGGCCGGGTCCGCCGGGTCGGCGAGGGCGGCGAAGGCGTAGACGTCCGCCGGGTAGCGGGCGGCGAGGCCGACGCGTTCGGCGAGATGGGCGTGGGGGCCGGTGAGCGCGGCCCAGACGGCGTTGTCGAGGGGGTGGTGCCGGGTCGGGGGCTGGGGTGGGAGGAGTTCGGGCGTGGGCGGGGCTCCGCCTCCGCGGACTTCGGTGGGGTGGGCCACGGAGGCGGAGTCCTCTCTCGGTTCGACTCGCCGGTGCGGCAAGTCGGGTGATGGTGCGTCAGGACATTGTCAGGAGTTGGTCAGCGGCAGTCCGGGCGGGTTGACCTCGGACTTCTGGACGGCTTCGTTGGAGAGGTTCCAGGCCGCGAGCCACTTGGCGTACTGGCCGTTGTCGATCAGGTGGTTGATGGCCTCGGCGAGGGGCTTGGCGAGGCCGCTGTCCTTCTTGGCGGTCGCGGCGATCAGGCCCTGGAGCGTCTCGCCGGCGCCGGAGAACTGACCGGCGATCCGGGTCGCCTGGGGCGTGCCGGCGGTCTTCGCGGCGTGGTAGGCGAGGTGCGGGTTGGGGCCGAAGTAGGCGTCGATCTTGCCGCTGTTGAGCGCCAGGTAGATGCTGTTGCTCTCCTGGAAGTACTTGACGGTGAGGGGCTTCTTGCCCTCCTTGGCCAGCTTCGCCTTCCACTCCAGGAGGAGCTTCTCCTGGTTGGTGCCGTTGCCGACGGAGACGGTCTTCCCGGCGAGGGACGCGTAATCGCCGTCGAACTTCCAGGTGTTGTCCTTCTTCACCTCGAAGGCGAGATCGTCCTTGCGGTAGGAGGCGAACTCGTACTTCTGCTTGCGCTCCTCGGTGTCGGTGATGTTCGAGAAGCCGACGTCGACCTTGCCGCTGTCGATGCCGATGAACAGGTTCTCCCAAGTGGAGCGGCGCACCTCGGGCTTGAGACCGAGGACGGCGGCCACGAGCCGGCCGAGGTCGACCTCGGAGCCGGTGAGCGTCTTCTGGTCGTCGCCCACGAAGCCGAGCGGCGGGCTGCCGGAGGGCAGGGTGCCGGATCCGATCACCAGCGTGCCGCGCTTCTTGACGGCGTCGGGCAACTGGTCGCTGATGGACTTCACTTCGGAGACCTTCAGGACGGTCTCCTTGGCGGCGCCGTTGGACAGCCGGCCCACGGTGACCGTGCCGGCGGCGTCGGTCGTCCGGGTGGCGGCGTCGCTCTCGCCCCCGCAGGCGGCGAGCCCGGTGGCGAGGGTGGCGACCGCGGTCGCCGCGGTGATGCCGCGGATCAGGCTGCGTCGGGAGATGTGGGCAGGCATGGCCGTCCTTCTTCGGAGAGGATGGTGGTGAAGGTGATGTGGGGGGAAGCTGTGGGGCCGGGGTCGAAGCTGTGGGGCCGGGGTCAGAGCACCTTGCTCAGGAAGTCCCGGGTCCGTTCGTGCTGCGGCTTGTCCAGGACCTCGGCGGGCGGGCCCTGTTCGACGATCCGGCCGCCGTCGATGAAGACGACGCGGTCGGCGATCTCGCGGGCGAAGCCGATCTCGTGGGTGACGATCACCAGCGTGGTGCCGCTCCTGGCCAAGTCCTTGATGACGGCGAGGACTTCGCCGACGAGTTCGGGGTCGAGGGCGGAGGTGGGCTCGTCGAAGAGGATGACGCCGGGCCGCAGGGCGAGGGCGCGGGCGATGGCGACGCGCTGCTGCTGTCCGCCCGACAGCTGCCGCGGATAGGCGTCCGCCTTGTCGGCCAGGCCCACCCGGCCGAGGAGTTCACGGGCGAGTTCCTGGGCCCGTGCCTTGTCGAGCTTCCCGGTCGCCACGGGCGCGGCGGCCACGTTGTCCAGCACGGTCAGATGCGGGAAGAGGTTGAAGTTCTGGAAGACGAAGCCGACGCGGCTGCGCTGGGTGAGGATGACCCGCTCGCTCAGCTCCTTCAGCCGGTCGCCCTGCCGGCGTACGCCGATGAGTTCGCCGTTGATGCTGACGTAGCCGATCTCCGGCTTCTCCAGGTGGTTGATGACCCGCAGCAGCGTGGACTTCCCGGAGCCGGACGGGCCGAGGATCACGGTGACCTCGCCGGGCCGGACCGTCAGGTCGACGCCGTTCAGCACCCGGTGCGTGCCGTACCACTTGTGGACGTCGTGAACCTCGACGGCGGCGGCGTTCTGGATCGTCTCGGCGGTCATACGGCGGCCTCCCGGCGGATGCGGGCCCGCAGGTCGGCGAGGCCGGCCCGCAGCTTCTGCAACGGCGTCGGCGGCAGGCTGCGGGTGGCGCCGCGGGCGTAGTACCGCTCGACGTAGAACTGGATGACGGAGACGACGCTGGTGAGGATCAGGTACCAGACGGTGACGACCATCAGCAGCGGCACGATGTCGCCGGGGTAGGTGGAGCCCATGGTCTGCGCGGCTCCGAACAGGTCGAGCAGCGAGACGTAGAAGACCAGCGAGGTGCTCTTGATCAGGCCGATCAGCTGGTTGACGTAATTCGGCGTGATGGAGCGCAGCGCCTGCGGCCAGACGATCCTGCGGAACTGGTAGCCCTTCGGCAGGCCGAGCGCGGAGGCCGCCTCGTGCTGGCCCTGGTCGACGGAGAGGATGCCGCCGCGGACGACTTCGGCCGCGTACGCCGCCTCGTTGAGGCTGAGTCCGACGACGGCGACGGCCATGTCGGTGGCGAGCCGGGACTCGTCGAAGGTGAAGAAGGCGGGCCCGAACGGGACGCCGAGGCTGAGCGTCTGGTAAAGGGCGCTGAAGTTGTAGAGGAACAGCAGGACCACGATCAGGGGGATCGAGCGGAGCGCCCAGACGTAGGTCCAGCTGACGGCGCGCAGCACCGGGCTCCTGGAGAGCCGGGCCAGGGCGAGGAGCACACCGCCGAGGAGCCCCAGCACCGCGCTGTAGGCGGCGACTTCGAGGGTGATGAGGAGTCCGTCGAGGATGGTCGGCCGCAGGAACCAGTAGCCGAACCGGTCCCACTGGTAGAAGGGGTTGGACACCAGGCCGTGGACGAACTGGGCCGCGAGGACCAGGACGACCGCGGTGGCGATCCAGCGGCCGGGCCGTCGCAGCGGGAGAACACGCTGTGCCGTGAGTTGTTTTGACGGTTCATCAGAAGACGGCGGTGCCTCGGTGACGGACACGGCGACGCCTGGGGGTTCGCTCATGAGGGGCTCCGGCGGAGTCGGGAGGCCCCGGGACGCGGCGGACACGGCACGGCCACGACGGCCGCTCGACGGCGGCGGGTTGTGACAGGCGGATACGCACGGGCACCGGGGGTGGGCGGACGGGCACACCGCGGGGGCGGTGTTCGTCGGGGAAGCGGGGCTGGGGAGGGGGTGTCAGCCCCGACAGCGGGCGCGGCCCGGTGCGGTACACAGTGCGCTGCTCACGCGCAGCAGATCGACGGCGCGGTCGGCGACGAGCGGGTTGGCGTACGGACGTACGCGGCCCTGGGGGCGGCTCGCGGCCGTCCTGGGAGCTGCGTACATGTCCGTCACCATGCTCTTCCGGCCCCGTTGGGCCCTCGCGCTTACCGAATCGCCGTCGGTCCGGTCGTCACCTGGGGCACCCCACCGCGATGCGAGGGTTGCCGGTCAGCAAGCCAGGGCTTGTCGCTGACGCTCATGACCGTTCTGGGCCGTAAGTTAAGACAACGGCCCGAACGAATGTCAACGCCGGTCCGACAGATGGACCGGTTCGCGTCCGTTCGACCTGCGATCAGTCGCCCGTCTCCGGGGTCGCGTGGGTCGCCCAGTCCAGGATCTGGACGGCGGCTCCGGCGGCCTCCAGGCCCTGGCAACGGGCGTGGTGGCGGCGGTCGATGGCGTCGAGGTCGAGGTGGACGCCGAAGGCCGGGTGGGCGGCCAGCCGGCGGGCGTAGGCCCACAGCGCGGGATGGTCGGCGATGCGGTGCACGGCGGTCGCGTCGAGGTGATGGCGGTGCACCGTGTCGAGCTGCACCAGCGTCACCCACAACTCCACGTCGGCGGCGGTGATCTGATCGCTGATCAGGTGCGCGTGGGAGCCGAGCCCCCGCTCCAGCACGTCGAGCGTGGTCAGCAGGGTGTCGAGGGCGGCGGCGCGCTCCGCGTCCTCGACTCCGGCCGCCCCGGCGCGCTGCGCGGCCTCCTCGACGCCCTGCGCGCACATCCGCTCGACGGCCTCGATCTGCGACCCGGCTCCGGACGGGTACAGCACGGCCCGGCCGCCGGCGAACCGCCGGGCGAGGTCGCGGGCGATGTCGGGGCCGTGGGTGGAGACGATCCGCCCGGACCAGTCGTCGCTGAGCACGGGCGCGAGGGCGGGCCCGGCGTAGCGGTGCGCGCTGGCGTCGTAGAGGGGCCGCAGCGCGGAGTGGCCGCCGTCGGAACAGTCCGGGACGGCCGGCAGGAACGTCACGGGACAGGCCCGCTCCAGGCCGAGGAGGCTGTGGGTGACGGCGATGCGCAGGCCGTCGGGGTCGGCCGGCGAGAGGTGGAGGCGGTAGCGGCGCGGCACGGCGTAGTGGCCGCTGCGCGCGTCACGTCCGATCCGGCCCCGGAAGGCGGGCGCGGGACGGGCGGACGGGTGGGCGGCGAGCGGGGTGACGGACATGACTCTCCCGGGGGCGGGCGCGTCGAGGGGTGCGCGCGGCGGATGCGGCGAGTACGGCGGGGTGCGGCGAGTACGGCGGCGGAGGCGGAGGCGGCGGGATGCCGGTGGGGCGGGTGCAGGAGAGGTGCGGGGGGGTGCTGTTGCGGCGAATGGGGCGGGGTTGGCTGGTGTGCTGGTGCGGCGGATGTGGCGGGGCCTTGGCTGGGGTGCACGGTTCGGCGGTTGTGGCAGGGCTGCTGCGAGGACGGCGGATGCCGCGTCGCGGTGGGGGCGACGAACGCGGCGGGACGGCGGAGCGCGGCGCGGCCGGGTGTGGCACCCGAGGAAGCCCCGAGGGAGCAGAGAGGCCGGGAGGGTGCGCCTACTGGCGGGTGCGGCCCCGCCCGCCGGGCGGACGTGACCGTGGGACACCGCCCCGGGGGGGTGCCTCTATGTCTTTCGTCAAGGCGCCCAGGTTGGGTTTGAGGTGGTTTGGCTGGCTGGGGTCATGCGGCGAGTTCGACGTCCTTGGGG
>NZ_JBIARQ010000025.1:0-102095 GCF_042890065.1 Streptomyces sp. NPDC002328
CTCAAGGAACGGACGCTTCCTTTGTACTCACCCGAGAGACTCTCAGGCTTTCCTCCGGGCGCTTCCCTTCGGTCTTGCGTTTCCGACTCTATCAGTGTTTTTCCGGCCCCCTGACCACCGTTCCGCAGGCATGCGGAAGATGATCCAAAGTCAGGATCCACTCACAAGTTGGGTGCCGCCCGGTCCGAGCGCGCTCTTCGGCGTCGCTCACCCCCAGGCAGGAGTACGACTGTACAGCGGGCGGCGGAGCGGGTGCAAATCCATTAAGCTAGTGGTCTAGACCACGATGGCGCTCTCGTGCGGAACCGGCAGTTCATGTGACATACCCTGCTGCACAGTGCGCCGTCCGGGTCTGGCAGTGACGGCCCCTGTACATCTCCACCCCTGGGAGGCTTCCCATGACCACCGTGACGTCCCCTCTGGCAGGACGCGCCATCGGACTGGCGTCGGTGCCGGATCCGGTCTTCTCCGGGGCCATGGTCGGCCCGGGCACGGCGATCGACCCGGTGCGTGAGCCCTCCGAGGCCGTCGCCCCCGTGGACGGCGTCATCGTCTCTCTCCACCCGCACGCCTTCGTCGTGGTCGACGCCGACGGGCACGGCGTGCTCACCCACCTCGGCATCGACACGGTGCAGCTCAACGGCGAAGGCTTCGAGCTCCTCGTGAACAAGGGGGACACCGTCACCCGGGGACAGGGCATCGTGCGCTGGAACCCGGCAGCGGTGGAAGCGGCCGGCAAGTCGGCCGTCTGCCCGGTCGTGGCACTGGAGGCCACGGCTGACTCCCTGGCCGAGCTCCGTGACGACGGCGACGTGAAGACCGGCGACGTTCTCTTTTCCTGGCAGTGATGCCGTCCTGGCAGTGATGCCGCCGCCGTCGTCATGACGGCACGTAGAACAACCACCGCGGCGGCGGGACCCGCCGCACTATCGGAGACGGGTGAGATGGAGACAACGCTGCGAGGCGTCGGGGTGAGCCACGGTGTGGCCATCGGCGAGGTTCGGCACATGGGGACGGCGGTGCTCGAACCGCCCGCCAAGCAGATCCCGGCGGAGGACGCGGAGCGCGAGCAGGGGCGCGCCCGCCAGGCCGTGGAGGCGGTGGCGGCCGATCTGATCGCGCGGGGCAACCTGGCGGGCGGCGAGGCCCAGGCCGTGCTCGAGGCGCAGGCGATGATGGCGCAGGACCCCGAGCTGATGGCGGACGTGGACCGGCGGATCGCCGTCGGCAGCACAGCCGAGCGAGCCGTCTACGACGCGTTCGCCGCCTATCGGGAGCTGCTCGCCGCTGCCGGGGAGTACCTCGCGGGCCGGGTGGCCGACCTCGACGACGTGCGGAATCGTATCGTCGCCCGGCTGCTGGGCGTTCCGATGCCGGGTGTGCCGGACAGCGACGAGCCCTATGTGCTGGTCGCCCGGGACCTGGCGCCGGCGGACACCGCTCTGCTGGACCCGACGCTGGTGCTCGGTTTCGTCACCGAGGAGGGCGGGCCGACCAGCCACAGCGCGATCCTGGCGCGTGCGCTCGGTGTGCCGGCCGTCGTGGCGCTGCCGGGCGCCGGTGAGCTCGTCGAGGGGACGATGATCGCCGTCGACGGCAGCACCGGTGAGATCTTCGTGAACCCGAGCGAGGAGAAGAAGGCGCAGCTGGAGGCCGCGGCGGCGGAGCGCCGGGCGGCGCTGGCCGCGTCGACCGGTCCGGGCGCCACCGCCGACGGCCACAAGGTGCCGCTGCTGGCGAACGTCGGCGGTCCGGCGGATGTGCCGGCTGCCGTCGAGGCGGGCGCCGAGGGCGTGGGCCTGTTCCGTACCGAGTTCCTTTTCCTGGACGACAGCAAGAACGCGCCGTCCGAGGAGAAGCAGGTCACGGCGTATCGGCAGGTGCTGGAGGCGTTCCCGGAGGGGCGCGTCGTCGTGCGGGTGCTGGACGCGGGCGCGGACAAGCCGCTGGAGTTCCTGACTCCGGCGGACGAGCCGAACCCGGCGTTGGGCGTGCGGGGTCTGCGGACGCTGCTGGACCACCCCGACGTGCTGCGGACCCAGCTGACGGCGCTGGCGAAGGCCGCCGAGGGGCTGCCCGTCCACCTTGAGGTGATGGCCCCGATGGTGGCGGACCGTGCCGACGCGAAGGCGTTCGCGGACGCGTGCCGTGAGGCGGGGCTGCGGACGAAGTTCGGCGCGATGGTGGAGATCCCGTCGGCCGCGCTGCGGGCCCGTTCGATCCTTAAGGAGGTCGAGTTCCTGTCGCTCGGCACGAACGACCTCGCGCAGTACACCTTCGCCGCCGACCGGCAGGTGGGTGCGGTGTCCCGGCTCCAGGACCCGTGGCAGCCCGCGCTGCTCGACCTGGTCGCGCTGTCCGCGGAGGCGGCCAGGGCCGAGGGCAAGAGCTGTGGCGTCTGCGGTGAGGCGGCGTCGGATCCGCTGCTCGCCTGTGTGCTGACCGGTCTGGGTGTCACCTCCCTGTCGATGGGGTCGGCGTCGATTCCCTATGTGCGGGCGACGCTGGCGAAGTACACGTTGGCGCAGTGCGAGCGGGCGGCGGCTGCCGCTCGGGCGGCGGACAGCGCCGAGGAGGCGCGCGGCGCGGCGCAGGCGGTGCTGTCCGGCGAGTAGTCGGGCCGCGCAGGCGTTCGGTCGGTCGTTGCGTCGGTCGGCCGGTGAGTGAGGAGGGGCGCTCCGCCTTCGGGGGGAGCGCCCCTTTCGTGTGTCAGTGGCGGTGGTCCGGTGTGGGGCCTCGCTGTCCGGGCTCTCCCTGCCGGCCGAGGTCGGGCGGTGCGCAGTAGTCGACGTCCGGCTCCGGGGAGATGAGGTCTCCGGATTCGACGTCGGTGCAGTAGGCGTCGAAGACCTCGGCGGCGGTCAGGGGTTCGAGTCCCTCGTCGCGCAGGCGCCAGCCGCAGACGCGGTCGGGGGCTGCGGGGGCGCTGGTGCGCATGACGAGGCCGCCGGGGCCGTGGGTGGTGAGGCCGACGGCGAGGACGGTGGTGAATTCGAGGGCTTCCGCCTCGTCGAGGGAGGTGGATCCGTCCGTCGCCCGGTCCGCGTGGAGGGCGGCGACGAGGGTTTCGGGTGTTCCGGTGACGCTGCACACGAGGTGCCGGTCGCCCGGCGGTGCGGTGTCGAGGATGCGGACGAGCAGGTCGGACGCTCGGGTGAAGGCGGCGCGGCCGATGTCCTCGCCGCAGGTGGCGCAGGGGCCGAGTCGGGCCAGGAGGGTGGCCGCGTACTCCCAGGTGGCCTGGCGGACGGCTTCGTCGACGAGGGCGGGCACGAGGTCGGTGAGCGGCTGGCCCTCGTAGGGGAGGGTGGGGCCGGTGGTGGCGAGTTCCGCGGTGAAGCGGCCGCGGTGGGCCGGGACGTCGGGGTCCAGGCCCTTGCCGGTGCAGAACTCGGCGTATTCCTGTGGGTCGAAGAGGGCGACGGTGGTGTGGATGCCCTGGAGGGCGCGGGTCTTGAGGAGGGACTCCACTTCCCGGAGGTAGACGTGGTGGTCGTCGAAGGTGAAGCTGCGGTAGTGCCGCATGGCACGGAAGTCGTGTTCGTCGGTGAGCAGGCCGATGGTGCCGGCGATCTCGCGGCGCAGAACGCGTCGCATGGTCTGGCGGTCGGTGTGTGCCATGGTTTCCCCCTGTGTGCACGGTCGATCAATGCTCACTCACAGTAATCGAGGGCACTGACAACGGGTCCTGCGCCGGGGGGCGGCTCCTGCGCCGGGGGCGGGCGTCAGGCGCGTTTGCGGGCGAGATCCTCGTAGAAGTGGAGCAGGTCGAGGTCGTCGATGGAGCCGGGGTTGACCGCCTTCTCGAGCGGGGTGCCCTGGAGGAGTCGTTTGACGGGGACCTCGATGCGTTTTCCGGTGAGGGTGTGCGGGATTCCGGGGACCTCGATGACCTCGTCGGGGATGTGGCGCGGCGAGAGCTGTTCGCGGATGGCGCGCTTGATGCGGTCGCGGAGGGCGTCGTCGAGGACGGCTCCGGGGGCGAGGTGGACGAAGAGGGGCATCCAGTAGCCGCCGTCGGCCTGTTCGATGCCGATGACCAGGGATTCCTTGATCTCGGGAAGGCGTTCGACGGCTTCGTAGATGTCGGCCGAGCCCATGCGGACGCCTTGGCGGTTGAGGGTGGAGTCGGAGCGGCCGTGGATGACGACGGAGCCGCGTGAGGTGACGGTGATCCAGTCGCCGTGGCGCCACACGCCGGGGTAGGTGTCGAAGTAGCTGTCGTGGTAGCGGCTGCCGTCGGGGTCGTTCCAGAAGTGGACGGGCATGGACGGCATGGGGTTGGTGACGACGAGTTCGCCGACCTCGTCGACGAGGGGCCGGCCGGCGGGGTCCCAGGACTGGAGGTCGGTGCCGAGGCCGGGGGCCTGGAGTTCGCCCGTGTACACGGGGAGGGTGGGGACGGCTCCGGCGAAGCAGGAGCAGACGTCGGTGCCGCCGCTGACGGAGGCGGTCCAGAGGTCGGCCCCGCTCTCCGCGAACTCGTCGTGGAGCCAGCGGAAGCCGTCGGGCGGGAGCGGTGATCCGGTGGTGGCGACGCAGCGGACGGTGGAGAGGTCGAAGTCGCGGGCCGGGTGGACGTCGGCCTTGCGGCAGGCCATGACGTAGGCGGCCGAGGTGCCGTAGAGGGTGGCGCGTGTGCGTTCGGCGACGCGCCACTGGGCGGCGGTGTCGGGGTAGCCGGGGCTGCCGTCGTAGAGGACGACCGTCGTGCCGGTCAGGAGGCCGGAGACGAGGAAGTTCCACATCATCCAGCCGGTGGAGGTGTACCAGAAGAAGCGGTCCTCGGGACCGAGGTCGCAGTGCAGGCCGAGTTGCTTGAGGTGTTCGACGAGGATGCCGCCCTGGGACTGGACGATGGCCTTGGGCAGTCCGGTGGTGCCGGAGGAGTAGAGCACCCACAGGGGGTGCTCGAACGGCACCTGTTCGAAGACGGGTTCCGTGTCCCCGGCGGTCAGGTCCGACCATTCCAGGGCTCCTTCGGGTGCGTCGGAGCCGAGGAGGGGGATGTGGACGACCGCGCGCAGGGTGGGCAGTTCGCGGCGGAGTTCGGCCACGGTCTCGCGGCGGTCGTGCTCCTTGCCGCCGTAGCGGTAGCCGTCGACGGTGAACAGGACGACGGGTTCGACCTGCTGGAAGCGGTCGAGGACGCTGCGGGCGCCGAAGTCGGGGGCGCAGGAGGTCCAGACGCCGCCGACGGCGGCGGTGGCGAGGAGGGCGACGACGGCCTGCGGGACGTTGGGCAGGTAGCCGCTGATCCGGTCGCCGGGGCGGACGCCGAGGGCGCGCAGTTCGGCCGCGAGGGAGCCGACCTGGCGGCGCAGCTCGGACCAGGTCACCGGGCGCGGTTCGTGGGTCTCGTCGACGTGGAGGAGGGCCGGTTCGTCCGCGCGGGTGGCGCTCGCGCGCAGGGCGTGCTCGGCGTAGTTGAGCGTCGCTCCGGGGAACCACTGGGCGCCGGGCATGGAGCGGTCGCCCAGCACGCGCGCGTAAGGGGTGGAGAACCGGACGTCGAACCATTCCGTGACGGCTTTCCAGAAGGTCTCGAGTTCGTCCACGGACCAGCGGTGCAGGGCGGGGTAGCCGCCGTCGGCGGGGGCTCCGTGGTGCTCGGCGGCCCAGGTCTGGAATCGGGTGACCTGTGCTCGGGCGATGCGCTGCGGATCGGGCCGCCAGAGCGGCTCGGGGTTCACGGTCGACATGGGGCGGCTCCCGGGACTGTGCGCGTCGTGTGCGTCGACCGCGCACGTGCTGGGGTGTGCGCGTGACGCGGCTGACACGGACGATGCCATGTGATCGACTTCTGCACCAGGGTGTGCCCCACACAGTCCGCGTCATGAACATGTGGTCCCAACACGGGTGAACGGCAGTTGAACGCGACACGCGTGTGCGGCGGTCAGTGACAGGGTGAACAGCATGAACGGTCGTGACCTGGTGCGTTCGATGAAGGCGGTCGGTTCCATGGGGACCGCCCGAGGGTTGCGCACCGTGCGGGCGGCGTGGCGCAGGCGGCGCGTCGACGCCGCGGGGCTGCCGGCGCGGGGCGCGGAGCGCGCGCGGGTGCCCGGACAGGTGGTGGCGGCGGAGCCGGGGCCCGGGGGCGGGACGATCCGGTTCGGCCGTTCGGAGCTGCGCATCCATGTGGCGGTGAACGGGGCCGTGTTCTGGGGCTGGGACGGGGCCGGTCCGGAGCCGTCGTACGCGCTGGCCGCGGGCTGCCCCGAGGCCGATCCCCGGGCGGCTCTGGAGCCGGACAAGGACGGCGGCTGGCGGGTCGTGGCCGAGCGGGTGACCGTGGTGGTCTCGCGGCACGGCGCGATCGAGGTGTGCACGCCGGGCGGGGTGACGCTGCGGCGTGATCTGCCGCCGCGGTGGTGGGAGCCGGAGGGCGGGGAGCCGGGCCGGTGGATGCTGCGGTCGGAGGTGGCGGCGGACGCGCGTTTCTTCGGCCTGGGCGGCCGGGCGTCGGGGCCGCGTCTGCGCGCGGGGACGTACCGGCTGTGGAACACGGATTCCGGGCGCGCGTTCGCGCGCGGGGACGGTCCGCCGCACATCACGACACCCCACGTCACAGCGCCCCACGCCACGACGCCGCACGTCGGGATGCCGGTGCAGTGGGTGGTGGCCGACGCGGGAGTGCACCTGGCGTTCTACGACTCCTCGTGGGACGGCACGGTGGTGCTGCGGGAGGGCGAGGAGGGGGCCGGCTCCGGGCACGACCGGGCGGGGACGTCCGAGCTGCGGATGGACGGCGGGCCCCTGCGCTGCTGGGTGGTGGTGGGCGCTCCCGCGCGCGTGCTGCACGTCTGGGCGTCGCTCACGGGGGCGCCGGCGCTGCCGCCCGCCTGGGCGCTGGGCCGTCATCACGCGTATCGCGCGCGGTCGGGCCCGGGGAACGAGCAGGACGTGCGGCGCGTCGTCGCGGGCCATCTGGAGCACGGGCTGCCGCTGGACGCGGTGCACCTGGACGTCGACCATTTCGACGACCGTCAGGTGTTCACGGTCGACGAGGAGCGCTTCCCCAAGCTGCCGGTGCTCGCCGAGGAGCTGCGCCGGGACGGGATCCGGCTGGTGTCGGTCGTCGATCCGGCGGTGAAGGCGGCGACCGGCAACGCCGTGCATGACGGCGGTGCGGCGGCGGACGTGTTCGTGCGGGACGCCTCCGGGCGGCTCGTCGAGGGGGTGGGGCGGGCCGGCGAGGCGGTGTTCCCGGACTTCACGCACGCGCGTGTGCGTGCGTGGTGGGGCGGTCTCTACGCGGAGCGGCTGACGCAGGGGTTCTCCGGTTTCTGGCACGACAGGGACGAGCCCACGTCGTTCACCGCCTTCGGGGAGCCGACGCTGCCCCGGTCGGCCCGGCATGCCCTGGAGGGGCGCGGCGGCGATCATCGTGAGGCGCACAACGTCTACGCCCTGTGCATGGCCAGGGCGGGCTACGAGGGGCTGCGGGAGCTGCTGCCCGAGGAGCGCCCGTTCGTTCTGTCGCGTTCGGGCTGGGTGGGCCTCCAGCGGTACGGGGGCGTCTGGTCCGGGGGCGTCGCGTCGGGCTGGCCCGCGCTGCGGGCTTCCCTGGCGCTGGTGATGGGGCTCGGGCTGTGCGGGGTGCCGTACTCGGGGCCGGACGTGGGCGGCTTCGGCGGGGGCCCTTCGCCCGAGCTGCCTTCGCCCGAGCTGTATGTGAGGTCGTTGCAGCTGGGGGCGTACCTGCCGCTGTTGCGTACCCGTGCGGGCGCGCGGGCGGGGCGTGGGGAGCCGTGGGAGTTCGGCGCCGAGGTGCTGGAGCACGCGCGTGTGGCGCTCGCGGAGCGCCGGCGGCTGCTGCCGTACTTCGTGACGCTGGCGCATCTGGCGCGGCGTACGGGGGCGCCCTATGTGCGTCCGCTGTGGTGGGGGGCGCCCGAGGACCGGGCGCTGCGCGACTGTGAGGACGCGTTCCTGCTGGGTGACTGTCTGCTGGTGGCTCCGGTGCTCGATCCGGGTGCGGACCGGCGGGCGGTGCGGCTGCCGCGGGGGCGCTGGTACGACACGGCGACCGGGAGGTCGTACGCGGGGCCGGGGCAGGTGGTCGTCGACGCGTCGTTGGAGAGGATTCCGGTGTTCGCGCGCGCGGGGGCAGTCATACCGGTGCGTGGGGAGGACGGCGGGCTGGAGCTGGAGGTGTGGGCGCCGGCGCGGGGGCGGACGGGCGGTGGCCTGGTGGTGCGGGACGCGGGCGACGGCTGGGGGGAGCCCGAGGTCGAGCGGTACGTCGCCCGCTGGGAGGGCGGCCGGGGTGTCGTGGTGGAGCGGGAGGGGGAGGACGGCGTGTGCGAGCCGTCCCACCCGGTACGCGTGCGGGGACTGGCCGGGCCGGCTCAGATGTAGCGGCCCTCGAAGAACGCGCGTGCGGCCAGCGTGTGCAGGGGGAAGGCCAGGTCCTCCGGCCCGCGCAGGAGGTGCCAGCCCTCCGTCTCGTCGGTGGCGGCCGAGGCCGGGAGGCGGTCCGCGGGACGCTCGGGCAGCAGGCCGAAGAGCAGGAGGTGGCCGTTGGGGGAGCTCATGGCGTCGGCGAGCCGTACGTCGCGGCTCTCGGCCTCGATGCCCGTCTCCTCCCTGAGTTCGCGGACGACGGCGTGCTTCCAGTCCTCGCGGTCGTCGATGTAGCCGCCGGGAAGGGCGATGCCTCCGTCGGCGGGGGCGATGGTTCGGGTGATGACGACCAGGGCGGTGCCCTTGGTGTCGTACACGGGCTGGAGCGCGACGGCCACCGGCAGCGGGTTGCGGTAGGCGACGCTCGTGCAGGCCGGGCAGGTGCGGGGCCAGCCGGTGACGCCCTCCCCGTAGGGCGATCCACAGCTCGAACAGTGGGAGTCGCGCGGGGAGTTGGAACTGGAGTGCTGAGTTTCGGACACGCGGCGGACTGTATCCGATCGAGGGACGGCGTCGCGCGCGGGTGACGTCACCTGCGGCCTTGTGCGGGTCCGCGGGCGGTACTGCCCAAGCGGTGGCGAGCGTGGCACACTTCTGACGTTCCGTCAGATCGCTTGTACCGGGGAGGGGTTGTGGCAGATACGCGCACACCTGTGGTCGCCGGGTGGTTCGCCGGGGAGGGCGAGGACTTCGCCCTGCTGGGGACGCGCTGCTCGGCCTGCGGCTCGGTCTTCTTCCCCCGCGAGGACACGCTGTGCCGCAACCCCGCCTGTCCGGGCGGTGAGTTGGCGGAGGTCCCGCTGTCGCGGCGGGGGCGGATCTGGTCGTACACGGACTGCCGCTACCGGCCACCGTCACCCTATGTGACCGACCCGGAACTTCCGTGGGTGCCGTACGCGTTGATCGCTGTGGAGCTGGAGTCCGAGCGGATGGTGGTGCTGGGACAGGCGGCTCCCGGGATCACCGTCGCCGATCTGGCGGTGGGCATGGAGGTGGAGGTCGTACCCGGCGTGCTCGGCGAGCACGCGGGGACGACGTGGACGACATGGCACTGGCGGCCTACGGAGGCGACGGGGGTGGGGCGATGACCGCGGACGTGGCGGTGCTCGGCGTGGGCATGCACCCCTGGGGCAAGTGGGGGCGCGGCTTCGTCGAGTACGGCGTGGCGGCGGCGCGCGCGGCGCTCGCCGACGCCGGTCTGGACTGGCGGGACGTCGACGCGATCGTCGGCGCGGACACGGTGCGCGGCGGATACCCGGGGTATGTGGCGGGGGCGACGTTCGCCAGGGCCCTGGGCTGGCAGGGGGCGCGGGTCACGAGCGTGTACGCGGCGTGCGCGTCGGGGGCGCAGGCGATCGACGCGGCGCGGGCGCGGATCCTCGCGGGGCTGGCGGACGTGGTGCTCGTGGTGGGGGCCGACGCCGCGCCCAAGGGGTTCTTCCGTCCGGCGGGAGGAGACCGTCCCGACGATCCGGACTGGCTGCGGTTCCGGGTGCTCGGCGCGACCAACCCGGCGTACTTCGGGCTGTACGCGCGTCGCCGGATGGCGGTGCACGGGGACACGCTGGAGGACTTCGCCCAGGTCAAGGTGAAGAACGCCGCCATGGGGGCGCTGAATCCGCACGCGCGCTACCGCAAGCGGGTCACCGCCGAGGAGGTCGCCGGCTCGGCGGTGGTGGCCGATCCGCTGCGCCTGCTGGACATCTGCGCGACCTCGGACGGCGGGGCGGCCGTCGTGCTGGCCGGCATGGAGTTCGCCCGTCGGCACGGGCAGGCGGATCCGGTGCGGATCCGGGCCGTGTCCACGGTGACGCCCCGCTACCCCAGCACGGTGCTGGATCTGCCGGACATCGCGACCGACTCGTCGGCGGCGGTGGAGCCGGCGGGCGGGACGTTCCGGGCGTCGATCGCCGCGGCCGCCTACGAGGAGGCCGGCGTCGGACCGGAGGACCTGTCGCTGGCCGAGGTCTACGACCTGTCGACGGCCCTGGAGTTGCAGTGGTACGAGGATCTCGGGCTGTGCGGTGAGGGCGAGGGGGCCAAGTTGCTGCGGGAGGGCGTGACGGCTCCCGGGGGGCGCGTGCCGGTGAACGCGAGCGGTGGTCTGGCCTCGTTCGGGGAGGCGGTGCCGGCGCAGGCGATCGCCCAGGTCTGCGAGGTGACCTGGCAGTTGAGGGGGCAGGCGGGCGATCGTCAGATCGGCGGCGCGCGCGTGGGGATGACGGCGAACCAGGGCCTGTTCGGGCACGGGTCGGCGGTGGTCGCCGTGCGCTGAGCGGCCGTAAGGCCACCGCGCCCGCACCTCACAGGGCGTCAACTCAATGTCCCAACCGATGCCGTCGGCCTCCTTGACGCTCCCTGGGCTCCGGTGAACACTTCCCGGTGTCAGCCGACATCGCCGTACATTCACGGCGTACCAGGCACCGCGCCGCGCGGGCCCTCCACCCGAGGCCGGCCCACTCCCCCACGGGCGATTCGGCTACGACGGCACGCTCGTCACGGACGCCGGGCGGGGCGGCGCGGGACCTCCCTGCCTTGGCCGACGCAGCCATGGGAACCGCACCCTGCACAGCGCACCGGGGTCGATCGCCCCCGGGCCGGGCCTAGGAGCCGCCATGAGCAACGGAGACATCTTCGTCGGCGAAGTCATCGGAACCGCCATCCTCATCCTGTTCGGCGCGGGCGTCTGCGCCGCCGTCACCCTGAGACTCTCCAAGGCGCGGGCCTCGGGGTGGATCGTGATCGCGTTCGGCTGGGGCTTCGCCGTGCTGGCCGGGGCGTACACCGCCGCGCCGCTGTCCGGCGGGCACCTCAACCCGGCCGTCACCCTGGGGATCGCCGTCGACACGGGCGAGTGGGGCAAGGTCTGGGTCTATGTGCTGGGCCAGATGGTCGGCGCGATGCTGGGCGCCGTCCTCGCCTACCTGGTGTATCTGGCCCAGTTCCAGGCGAACGTGCGGGAGACGGGCACCACGGAGGGCACGGCCGAGGAGCCGGTGCCGACGCTCGGGATCTTCTCCACCATTCCCGAGATCCGCAATCCGGTCGCCAACCTGATCACGGAGATCATCGCGACGGTCGCGCTGGTCCTGCCGATCCTCGCGTTCGGCCTGACCGAGGGCCTCGGCGAGTCCGGCACGCTCGTGCTGATCGTGTCCCTGCTGGTCGTCGGCATCGGTCTGTCCCTCGGCGGGCCCACCGGCTACGCGATCAACCCGGCGCGCGACCTCGGTCCGCGCATCGTGCACACCTTCCTGCCGATCCCGAACAAGGGCACCTCCGACTGGGGTTACGCCTGGATCCCGGTCGTCGGCCCGCTGATCGGCGGAGCGCTCGCCGGACTGCTCTACAACGCAGCCTTCTGAAACCGGCCCAAGGGGTAGCCATGACGGACAACGCCGAGAAGTACGTCGCCGCGATCGACCAGGGCACCACGTCGAGCCGCTGCATCATCTTCGACCGCGACGGCGCGATCGTCGCCGTCGACCAGCGGGAGCACCGCCAGATCTTCCCCAAGCCCGGCTGGGTGGAGCACGACGCCACCGAGATCTGGTCGAAGGTGCAGGCGGTGGTCGCCGGGGCGATCGCCAAGGCCGGGCTGCGCACGGAGCAGATCAGCGCGCTCGGGATCACCAACCAGCGTGAGACGACGGTGCTGTGGGACCGCGCGACGGGCAAGCCCGTGCACAACGCGATCGTCTGGCAGGACACCCGGACCGCCGCGCTCTGCCACGAGCTGGGCGGCGGCGACGGACAGGACCGGTTCCGGGAGCAGACCGGACTGCCTCTGGCGAGCTACTTCTCCGGGCCCAAGGCGGCCTGGCTGCTCGACCACGTCCCCGGGCTCAGGGACCGTGCCGAGCGCGGCGAGATCGCGTTCGGGACCATCGACTCCTGGCTGATCTGGAACCTCACCGGCGGCGTCGACGGCGGCCGGCACGTCACCGACGTGACCAACGCCGGGCGCACCATGCTGATGAACCTCGAGACGCTCCAGTGGGACGCCTCCATCCTGTCCGCGATGAACGTGCCCGAGGCCGTCCTGCCCGAGATCAGGTCCTCCGCCGAGGTGTACGGCACGGCCGTGGGACAGCTCGCCGGTGTGCCGGTCGCGTCGGCGCTGGGCGACCAGCAGGCCGCCGTGTTCGGGCAGGCCTGCTACGACGTGGGGACGGCCAAGAACACGTACGGGACGGGCAGTTTCCTGCTGCTGAACACCGGCAACCGGCCGGTGCCGTCGAAGAACGGGCTGCTCACCACGATGGGCTACAAGATCGGCGGGGAGGCGCCCGTCTACTGCCTGGAGGGGGCGATCGCCATCACCGGGGCGCTCGTGCAGTGGTTCCGCGACCAGCTCGGCATCATCCGCTCGGCGGACGAGATCGAGTCCCTGGCGGCGAGCGTCGACGACAACGGCGGCGCGTACATCGTGCCGGCGTTCTCGGGCCTGTTCGCGCCGTACTGGCGTTCCGACGCGCGCGGTGTCGTCACCGGGCTCACCCGGTACGTCACCAAGGGGCATCTCGCGCGCGCGGTGCTGGAGGCGACGAGCTGGCAGACGCGGGAGGTCGTGGACGCCATGTACCAGGACTCCGGGGTGCGGATCACGACCCTGAAGGTGGACGGCGGCATGACGAAGAACAACCTGCTGATGCAGCACCAGGCGGACGTGCTGGACGTGCCCGTGATCCGGCCCCGGGTCTCCGAGACGACCTGCCTGGGAGCGGCGTACGCGGCGGGGCTGGCGACCGGTGTGTGGAACGACCTCGACGAGCTGAAGGCGCACTGGCGGCGCGACGCCGAGTGGACGCCGTCGATGGAGGCGCCGGTGCGCGACCGCGAGTACCGCAACTGGCGCAGGGCCGTGGAGAAGAGCTTCGGCTGGCTGGAGGACGGCGAGGGGTAGCCCTCCCTCCCGCCCTTCCGAGAGACGCGGCTCGTACCCCTGTCGGCGGGGGTACGGGCCGTGCGCGGCCCGGCCTCGTCGATGAGGCTCGTGAGGCTCAGGTGGTGACGGGGCTGCGGTCGGCGCCGTACTCCATGGCGTGCTGGACGACGCCGACGAGGATGTCCTTGGCCGATCCCCGGTCGCGGGCGTCGCACAGCAGGACGGGGATGTCGTCGTCGAGGTCGAGGGCCCGGCGCACGTCCTCGGCGGGGTAACGGGCCTCGCCCTCGAAGCAGTTGACGCCGACGATGAAGGGGATGTCCCGGCGTTCGAAGTAGTCGACCGCGGCGAAGCAGTCCTCCAGACGGCGGGTGTCGGCGAGCACGACGGCGCCGAGCGCGCCCTCGGAGAGCTCGTCCCACATGAACCAGAACCGCTCCTGTCCGGGCGTCCCGAACAGGTAGAGCACGAGGTCCTCGCGCAGGGTGATGCGGCCGAAGTCCATGGCGACGGTGGTGGTGTGCTTGCGTTCGACGCCCGTGGTGTCGTCGACCGGGCGGCCGGCCTCGGTGAGGTGCTCCTCGGTCCGCAGCGGTCTTATCTCGCTGACCGCGCCGACGAGGGTGGTCTTGCCCACGCCGAAGCCGCCGGCCACCAGGATCTTGAGCGTGACGGGCTCGACGGGGGGCTTGCCGCGCTCAGAACGCCCGAAGATCATCGCTTGCTTCTCCTGCTTCTCCTGCTCGAGGGGGTCACAGTGCTCGGAGGCCGTTGATCACGTCGCGGAGAATACTCTCGTCGGGCAGTTCGGCCGGGGGCACGGGACGGTTCACATGGACGAACTCCGCGTCCACGAGGTCGCCGACGAGGACCCGGACCACGCCGACGGGCAGGTCGAGTCCGGCGGACAGCTCGGCCACCGACTGCGGCGCCTCCCGGCACAGTTCCACGATGTGCACATGCTCCGGGGACAGCGAGGGGTCGTCCTCCGCCTCGTCGGCGTGCGGCTCGGCGACGACGACCGCGATCAGGTCGAGGCGGTGCTGGACCGCACTGGTCGTGCGGCCGCGCGTCATCGCGTACGGGCGGACGACCGGTCCGGCCTCGTCGTCGAACCAGCGGCTGCTTCCCTGACCGTCTGTGCTCATGCCGTCCCACTACCCGCCTGAGGGCAGATCGGTGCGCGGAGCGGTCGCCAGATGTGCGCCGACCCGCTTCACGAGGAGCGTCATCTCGTACGCCACGAGACCGACGTCGGAGTCGGCGTCCGCGAGGACGGCGAGGCAGCTGCCGTCCCCGGCGGCGGTGACGAAGAGGAACGCCTCGTCGAGCTCGACGACGGTCTGGCGGACGCTGCCGGCCTCGAAGTGACGGCCCACGCCCTTGGCGAGGCTGTGGAAGCCGGAGGCGACGGCGGCCAGGTGCTCGCCGTCCTCGCGCGTCAGGTCCTTGGAGACTCCCGTGGCGAGACCGTCGCCGGAGAGCACGACGGCCTTGCGGATGCTGCCGACGCGGTCGACGAGTTCGTCGAGGAGCCAGTTGAGTTCGCCGTTGCCGGTGGTGGTGTGGCCGGTCGCCTTCGGTGCGGTCATCGACCGTCCCCCTTTGTCGTTCCTCGTGGTGCTGTGCCGCTGTGGGCGTCGTCGCCCGCGGCGTTCTCTGCGCGGCCGCGCTGCCAGCCGCGCTGGAGCGAGGCCATGCGGCTGCGGACCTCGTCGGCGTCCCGGTCCGCGGGGTCGGCGCGGTCGGTGGCGCCGGAGGCGGGGCCCTGCCGCAGTTGCGGGGCCAGGTTCGCCTGCCGTACCCGTCGGGGCAGGGCGCTCTGGAGGCCGGGCGCGCCGGCCGGGGGCTGTGCCGGTCCGTCCGCGCCGGCGCCCGGTGCGGCGGCGGGCTGCTGCCGGGCGCGCCGGGGCAGGGCGGGCGGCTGGGACGGCTCGTCGGCGGGGACGCGGCCCGGGTGGTCGGCCGGGCCGGCGCCGCGCGGGATCTGGGGTGAGGCCCCTCGTCGGCGGGAGGGCAGGGGGGCGGGGGCGTCGTCCTCCGGTCGCCGTGCGCCGGGCCGGGGCGGGAAGTCGTCGACGGCGTCGGCGCGGCGGGACCGCTGGCCGGTGACGGGGCGGCCGTGGGAGCTGACCAGCTTGGGCGTCCGGCGGCTCGGCAGGGGCACGGGGGCGGCGGCCGGTGCGTCGGCGGCGGGCCGCTCGGGGCGCGGGGTCCCGAGGCGCGGGTCGCCGCCGTCGGCGGCCGGTTCGGCCTGGGCGCGGGGCAGGGAGCGGCGCGGGCGGAACAGGGCGCCGTGGGCGTCGTCGCCGTCCAGGCGGACCGGGAAGCCGTCGAGGGCGTCCAGGTCGACGGGCGCCTCCAGTTCGACGGGGCCGTCCAACAGGGCGGCGGGCACTCCGGGCAGCGGCACCGGGGTCTGGGAGAGCGCGGCGCGGCGGACGTCGGCGGTCTCGGCCTCCATCGCGGGGCGGGGGCGGTCGAGGCGGAAGCCGATGCCGTTGGTGTCGGGGACGTCGTCGGTGAGCAGCGCGTCTGGGATGAAGATGACGGCGGTCGTGCCGCCGTACGGGGAGGGCTGGAGGGAGACGCGGACGTTCTGGCGCTGGGCGAGCCGGCTGACGACGAACAGGCCGAGCCGGTCGGTGTCGGACAGCTCGAACTCGGGGGTCTCGGCGAGGCGGAGGTTGGCCTCCAGGAGCGCTTCGGGCGCCATGCCGAGGCCGCGGTCGTGGATCTCCAGGGTGAAGCCGTTGGCGACGCGGTCTCCGAGCACCTGCACGGCGGTGTGCGGCGGGGAGAACACCGTGGCGTTCTCCAGCAGTTCGGCCACGAGGTGGGTGAGGTCGGCGACGGCGGGGCCGGTCACGGCGACGCGGGGCAGCCGGCGGACCTCGATGCGCTCGTAGTCCTCCACCTCGGCGACGGCGGCGCGCACGATGTCCATCAGCTGGATGGGCTTGCGCCACTGCCGTGAGGGCGCGGCGCCGGAGAGGATCACCAGGCCCTCGGCGTGCCGGCGCATGCGGGTGGTGAGGTGGTCGAGGCGGAAGAGGTCGGCGAGTTCCTCGGTGTCCTCGGTGCGGCGCTCCATCGTGTCGAGCAGGGTGAGCTGCTTGTGCAGGAGGACCTGGCTGCGGCGGGCGAGGTTGACGAAGACCTCGGAGACGCCGGCGCGCAGTTCCGCCTGTTTGACGGCGGCCTCGACGGCTGCGCGCTGGAGGGTGTTGAGGGCCTGGCCGACCTCGCCGATCTCGTTCTTGTCGTATTCGAGGCGCGGGACCTCGGTCTCGACGTCGACCTGTTCTCCGGCGGAGAGGCGGCGCATCACGCTGGGCAGGCGCACGCCGGACGCCTCGTGGGCCTCCAGCCGCAGCTGCCGCAGGTCGCGGATGTGGCCGCGGCCGATGCGCACGGACAGGAAGAGGGAGAGGAGGAGGGCGATCAGGCCGAGGACGCCGGCGACGACGGCCTTGACGATGACCTCGGTCGCCACGGGGCGGACGCGGTCCTGGTAGCGGTCGTTGGCCTGTTCGTCGAGGGCGCCGAGTTCGGCGAGGACGTTCGCGGCGGCGGTGTCCCAGGTCTTGGCGGTGACGCCGCGCGGCATCTCGCCGGGGGTGGCGGAGACGACGGCCTGTTCGGCGGTGCGCAGGGGTGCGGTGGTGGCGTTCTTCCAGAAGCTCTCGTAGCGCCGGCGTTCCGCGGTGGGCAGCTGGGCGAGGCTGATGTCGTAGATGACGTTCCGCTGGGCCTCCAGGTCGGAGACGTCGCGGATCTCGTCGCGGGAGAGACGGCCCACGACCAGGGCGGAGCCGAGGAGGGCGTCCTCCTGGGAGAGGAGTTCGCGCGCGCGGGCGACGCTGACGAGGGCGCGGTACTGCTTGTCCATCTCGACGCTGTCGACGACGTCGAGCCTGGCCAGCAGGGCGTAGCAGGGCTCGATCAGGCGGTTGTAGAGGTCCAGGGCCTGGGACCGGGTGAGGGTGCCCTCCTGGACGCTGCGGCGCAGGGAGTCCATGCCGTCGAGGGCGTCGAGCACGGCGGTCAGGCCCTCGCCCTCGTCCTGGTCGAGGACGTCGCGTACGTCGGGGTCGGCGGCGTTGGAGCGGATCTCGGCGAGGGCCTCGTCGGTGGCGTTGCGGGTGCGGCTGAGCGCGGAGAGCGCGTCGGCGGCGCGGGGGTCGGCGAGGTAGACGAGGGTCTGGCGGCGCTCCTGCTGGACGAAGCGGACCGTGTCCTCGATCGGGTAGCCGATCTTCTCCACGAGGTCCGACACGGTGAACAGGCGGCTCGCCTCACGTCCCGTCAGGACGGTGGCGAAGCCCCAGATGGCGGTGAGGGACACCAGCGGCACGAGGAGCAGCGCCACGATCTTCCGGCGGATGGACTTCCCGCGAAAGCGCATGGCCTCCCCCAGCTCGGACCCCCACCGGTCAGGGGGTACGCATGTGCGTCAACAAACGGCGCGAGCCTACTACCGACGCACAGCGAACTCGAAGACGTGTCCGGAACCTGAACGTCCGTATCGACGTCGAGGCGTGCTGAGTTGTCCGGGTATCCGGCAAGTTGGCCGCCCGTGCGGCGGGTTCGGGGGCGGGAACGGAACGGATGCGCGCAGGGGGCGGGTTGGCCAGAATTTTTCCAAACTCGGGAATCTTCGACGTGTGTTCCTCGTCCTACTGATTGGGAATCGGGGGTGGAATCGGCCACACGAGCCGCATGACGCCCCTGGGCGGCGTAAAAGAACGCAAGCCGGGCAGCAGAGGGGAGCCGGTCCTTTCGGACCGGGGCAAGCTGTCTGCCGGCGGTGGGGAGTGACACGGTGATGGGCACGGCGGAGCGGCGCATGGCGCCCGAGGACACGGCGCGGGCCGGTGCTTCGGTGAGGGCGGAGAGCGGCGGCGGAAGAGCCGGGGGTCAGGAGCGGTACGCCTACCGGCCGTTGTGGATCGAGGAACCGGCGCGCCGGCGCCGCCTTCCCGACCCGGTGCGTACGGCCGCCGTGCGCGCGGTGATCATCATCGCCGTGACGCTGCTTCAGGCCATGGTCGCGTTCCTGTGCACCATGGCCGGGTCCTGGCTGGCCTTCCCGATGGTGATCAGCAGCGTGGTCAGCACGGTGGTGGCGACCTGGGGCGCGCTGGACGTCTGGGTGACCCGGCAGGTGTGGAACCAGCGCAACGGCGTGGTGTCGGCGCCGAGCAGCACCGCGCGTGCGCTGCGCCAGGAGCGTCGCCGGGCCCGTCGGCAGGCGAGGGTCGCCGCGCGGAGCCAGGAGCGGATACGCCGGCAGCGCGGCGGGGCCGGGCAGCTTTCCCACTCGTAGGCAGTGCGCTTCGGCGCAGGCAGCGGCCTCCTCGTGGGCGGTGCCCTTCTCGTGGGCGATGCCCTTCGGGCGGTCATGACGCCGCTGTCGTCTCCCTCGTCTCCGTTGTATGCGTCGTCTGCGTCGTCTCGCGGGCCAGTTCGCGTCGGGCCCGCATGAAGGGGCGCGGGCGGTTCACGGAGAGGGCCGCCGTCGTCCGTCCGTCGCGCTCGTAGAGCGCCAGGAAGCCGTCCTCGGTGACGCCCTCGGCGACATCGCCCTCGACAACGCGGACTCTGTCGCCCTCCCGGCGACGGCCGGCGAACTGGAGGCGTGCGCCGTACTGGTCCGACCAGAAGTACGGCACCGGGCGCGAGGTCTCGACGGTCCGGCCTGCGAGCAGGTTGGCCACGGCGACGCGGGGCTGCTCGGTCGCGGAGGTCCAGTGCTCGGCGCGGACTCCGCCCACGCGGGCCACGTCTCCCACGGCGACGACCTGCGCGAGGGCGGTGACACAGCCGTCGTCGCAGAGGACGCCGTCGTGCAGGGCGAGCGTGGAGCCCGCCAGCCAGGCGGTGTTGGGGATGACGCCGATGCCGACGATCACTACGTCGGCGGGGAGCGTGCGGCCGTCGGCGAGTTCCACGCCGGTGACGGCGGCGGTGCCGCGCAGAGCCGTCACACCGGTGCCGGTGACCAGGTCCACGCCGCCGCGCCGGTGCAGCCCGGCGCAGACGGCGGCCATCTCCCGGCCCAGTTGGGGGACGAGCGGGAGCGGGGCGGCCTCCACGACGGTGACGCGGTGGCCGAGGGCGGCGCAGGAGGAGGCGGTCTCGGCGCCGATGAATCCGCCGCCGATGACGACGACCCGGCTCGGGCCCCGGGTGAGGTCCTGTCGCAGGCGCCGGGCGTCGTCGAGGGTGCGCAGAGTATGGACGCCGGCGAGTCCGTCGGCCGGGAGCCCGCGGGCGGAGGCTCCGGTGGCGATGACCAGGCCGTCGGTGGTGACGGTGCGGCCGTCGTCGAGGAGCACGGTGCGGCCGCGGGCGTCCAGTCCGCGGGCCCGGACGCCGAGGATCCACTCGGCGGACAGGTCGGCGCGCTCCTCGTCGTCGGTGAGGGCGAGCGCCGCCTCGTCGGCCGAGCCGGTGAGGAAGTCCTTGGAGAGGGGAGGACGGTCGTAGGGGGCGTGGGGCTCGTCGCCGATGATCACCAGACGTCCGTCGAAGCCCTGGGCGCGCAGGGCGCGGGCCGCGTAGAGGCCGGCGAGGGAGGCGCCCACGACGGTCACGGTCCTCATGCGGTGCGGTTCCCCTCGGAGCGCGTGGGCGTTGTGTTCACGCCGCCGTCCCTTCCTCCGCCGCCACGTGGACGTGGACGACGCCGTCGTCGACGGTGACGCGGTGGGTGCGGACGGGGCGGCGGGCCGGCAGACAGGTCGGCAGGCCGGTGCGCAGGTCGAACGAGGCGGCGTGCAGCGGGCATTCGACGAGGCAGCCCTCCAGCCAGCCCTCGGAGAGGGAGGCGTCCTGGTGGGTGCAGGTGTCGTCGATGGCGTACAGCACGCCGTCCTCGGCGTGGAACACGGCGACGGGCGGGGTGATGTCGACGCGGACGGACTCACCCTCGGGGAGGTCTTCGAGGCGGCAGACGGGAATCACGGGCCCCCCTCTCGGTCCGGGACACGGGTCCCGGCCTTGTGGTCCAGGCGCAGCTGGAGTTCGTGGAAGTTCTCGGGAACGCGGGCCGGCTTCGCTCCGGACCCTCGTCGGTCCGGGCTCCGGGCCGGCGACAGCTTCGCTGTCGGCACTCCGAGCCGTTCGGCCCCCTGTCGGGCGCCGGACGCTTCGGTAACATGATGTTTCGCATGGCGCAGATGTCCGCGCCATGCGCAACAGAATCCGGGCGGGGCGACCGTCGCGTCAAGGGTTTCCCGCAGATGCGGCCCGAACCGGGCCGCAAGGTGGTGAGAGTTGAGCCATGACCCGCACGCAGAAGAAGCAGTCTGACGGCAGCGCGGAGACCGGGGGGACCGCGGAGAGACAGCACGGCAGGGGCGCGTCCGGCGGCGTCCAGTCGGTGGACCGGGCGGTGAGCGTGCTGGAGATCCTCGCCCGGCACGGCGAGGCGGGCGTCACGGAGATCGCCGAGGAGCTGGACGTGCACAAGTCGACGGCGTTCCGGCTGCTCGGCGTGCTGGAGAACCGGGGCCTGGTCGCCCAGGCCAAGGACCGGGGCAAGTACTACCTGGGCGCCGGCGTGCTGCGACTGGCGGGTGCGGCTGCGGTGCGGCTGGACATCTCCCAGGAGGGCGTCCCGGTCTGTCGTGAACTCGCCGACGAGCTGGGCGAGACGGTCAACATCGCGGTGCTGGACGACGACGCGGCCGTCAACATCATGCAGGCCCGCGGCACCGCGTCGGTCACCGCGCAGAACTGGCTCGGCCGGCGCACCCCGCTGCACGCCACGTCGAGCGGCAAGGTGCTGCTGGCGCACATGCCGCCAACGCTGCGCGAGGGCCTGCTCGCGCGTCCCCTGCCGCGCTTCACCGAGCGGACGATCACCGGCGCGTCGATGCTGCGCGCGGAGCTGGAGGCCGTGGTCGAGCAGGGGTACGCGGTCACGCTGGAGGAACTGGAGCTGGGGCTCGCCGCCGTGGCCGCGCCGGTGCGCTCGCACGACGGCAAGGTGATCGCGTCGATCAGCGTCTCCGGGCCGGTGTACCGGCTGAACGCGGACCGGCTGCCGGAGCTGGCGAAGCGGACGGTGGCGGCGGGGGCGGAGCTGTCCCGCCGGATGGGGTACGGCTTCTGAGCGGTGTCTCCGAGGCGGGGCTTCTGACCGAGGCCCGCGCAGGTCCGTGCAACAGCGGCGCGGGGTCCGGGAGTTCGGGCCCCGCGCCGTCGTCTGTCACCACGCGCACCACCCCGGCCCCACCCGGATCCCGACCCGGTCCCACCCGGATCCCGCCCGGGTCACACCCGGATCTCACCGCGCGTCCCGCCCCCCGCGACCCGTCGTGTGTCCGGCGCGTTTCGGCCCTCCCGCGCCTTTTGCGAGAGGTTAACCCGCGCCTCTTGACGGCCGCTCGATGCCGTTCTCAGTATGTTCCCCATCGCGCAACCCATCGTGCACTGCGCAACAGCTGAGGAGGGTGTCGTGCCCCACCAGGTCCGTGCCGTAGTCGCTGTCGAGAAGGGCGCACCCGTCGAGGTGCAGACGATCGTCGTCCCCGACCCCGGACCGGGAGAGGTCCTCGTCTCGGTTCAGGCCTGCGGGGTCTGCCACACGGATCTGCATTACCGGGACGGTGCGATCACGGACGACTTCCCGTTCCTGCTGGGGCACGAGGCGGCGGGGACGATCGACGCGGTGGGCGAGGGCGTCACCGACCTCGAACCCGGCGACTACGTGGTGCTGGCCTGGCGCGCGCCCTGCGGGAGCTGTCGCTCCTGTCGCCGCGGCCGGCCCTGGTACTGCTTCGACTCCCGCAACGCGGCCCGCCCGATGACGCTCCTGGACGGCACGCCGCTCTCCAGCGCCCTCGGCATCGGCGCGTTCGCCGAGAAGACGCTCGTCGCGGCCGGCCAGGCGGTGAAGG
This sequence comes from Streptomyces sp. NPDC002328, assembly GCF_042890065.1. Classification (NCBI taxonomy): domain Bacteria; kingdom Bacillati; phylum Actinomycetota; class Actinomycetes; order Kitasatosporales; family Streptomycetaceae; genus Streptomyces; species Streptomyces sp. NPDC002328. Next base: position 22,207 of record NZ_JBIARQ010000025.1, read on the forward strand.
TCGACCCGGCCGCCCGCCCCGAGGCGGCCGGTCTCATCGGCTGCGGGGTGATGGCCGGCTACGGTGCGGCGGTGAACACCGGCGGCGTCGGCCGGGGCGACTCGGTGGCCGTCATCGGCTGCGGCGGCGTCGGCAACGCGGCGATCGCTGGCGCGTGTCTCAACGGCGCGATGAAGGTCATCGCCGTCGACGTCGACGACCGCAAGCTCGACCGGGCGGAGAAGTTCGGCGCGACGCACACCGTCAACTCCCGTGGCACCGACCCGGTCGAGGCGGTGCGCGCGCTCACCGACGGCTTCGGCGTCGACATCGCGATCGACGCGGTGGGCCGCCCGGAGACGTTCACGCAGGCGTTCTACATGCGCGACCACGCCGGTCTGCTCGTCCAAGTGGGCGTCCCCTCCCCCGAGATGAGGATCGAGCTGCCGCTGATCGACGTGTTCTCGCGGGGCGGCGCGATCAAGTCCTCCTGGTACGGGGACTGTCTGCCGAGCCGCGACTTCCCCTATCTGATCGACCAGTACCTGTACGGGCTGCTCGACCTGAACGCGTTCGTCTCCGAGACCATCGCGCTGGACCAGGTGGAGGCGGCGTTCGGCAAGATGCACCGCGGCGAGGTCCTGCGCTCGGTGGTGGTCCTGTGAACACCGTGAACACCGTGAACACCGCGAGCGCTGTGAGCACCGCGAGCACGGCGAGCGCCGGAGCCGGCAGGACCTCCGCCGCCGTCCCCCGAGTCGTCGTCATCGGCGCCGGCATCGTCGGCTGCTCCCTCGCCGACGAGCTGACCGCACGCGGCTGGACCGACGTCACCGTCCTCGAACAGGGCCCTCTGCCCGCCCCCGGCGGCTCCACCTCGCACGCGCCGGGCCTCGTCTTCCAGACCAACCCGTCCAGGACGCTCACCGAGTTCGCCAAGTACACGGTGGAGAAGTTCGGCTCGCTGGAGGTCGACGGCGTCTCCTGCTTCCACCCGGTCGGCGGGCTGGAGCTGGCGACCACACCCGAGCGCCTCGCCGAGCTGCACCGCAGGGCCGGCTACGCCGCCGCCTGGGGCGTGCGCGGCGAGATCGTCGGCGCCGCCCGCTGCAAGGAGCTGTGGCCGCTGCTCGACGGGTCGCTCGTCCTCGGCGGCTTCCACACCCCCGACGACGGCCTGGCCCGCGCCCTCCTCGCGGCCCGCGCCCAGCTGCGGCGGGCCACCGAGCGGGGCGCCCGCTTCCTGGACCGCCACACGGTCACCGGGATCGAACAGGACGACGGCCGCGTCACCGCCGTGGTCACCGACCGGGGCACCTTCCCCGCCGACCACATCGTCTCCGCCGCCGGATTCTGGGGCCCGGTGATCGGCCGCATGGCCGGCGTCGACGTACCGCTCCAGCCGCTCGCCCACCAGTACGCCAGGACCGCGCCCCTGCCCGAGCTGGCCGGGGCCACCGCGGAGGCCCGGCGGCCCATCCTCCGCTTCCAGGACCGCGACCTGTACTTCCGCGAGCACGCCGACCGTCTCGGCATCGGCTCCTACGCCCACCGGCCCCTGCCCGTCGACCCGTTCTCCGTCCTGCCCTACAACGAGTCCCGCGCGCGGCACATGGACATGCCGTCCTCGTATCGCTTCACGCCGGAGGACTGGGCCCCGAGCTGGGACGACTGCCGCCGGCTGATCCCCGCGCTGCGCCGCTCAGAAACGGAGGAGGGCTTCAACGGCGTCTTCTCCTTCACCCCCGACGGCATGCCGGTTCTCGGCGAGTCGCTCCGGCTCAGGGGCTTCTGGCTGGCCGAGGCGGTCTGGGTGACGCACTCGGCGGGCGTCGCCAAGGCCGTCGCCGAGTGGATGGTGGACGGACGGCCCTCCCTCGACCTGCACGAATGCGACCTCACCCGCTTCGAGGCGGCGCAGCGCTCCCCGGCGTACGTCCGCGAGCGCGGCGCGCGACAGTTCGTCGAGGTGTACGACGTGCTGCATCCGCTCCAGCCGATGGAACAGCCGCGTCCGCTGCGCGTCAGCCCCTTCCACGCCCGTCAGCAGCAGCTCGGCGCGTTCTTCCTGGAGGGCGGCGGCTGGGAGCGCCCCCACTGGTACGAGGCGAACGCCCCGCTAGCCGACGGGATCCGCCTCCCGGAGCGGGACGCCTGGTCCGCCCGCTACTGGTCGCCGATCGCGGCGGCGGAGGCGCGGGCGACCCGCGAGAGGGTCGCCCTGTACGACATGACGCCGCTGCGCCGGCTGGAGGTCGCCGGCCCCGGCGCGCTCGCCTTCCTCGACCGTATGACCAGCAACAACCTGCGCAAGAAGCCGGGCGCGGTCACCTACACGCTGCTCCTGGACGAGACCGGCGGCATCCGCTCCGACCTCACCGTCGCCCGTCTGGCCCCCGACCGCTTCCAGGTCGGCGCCAACTCGCCCGCCGACCTCGACTGGCTGCTGCGCCACGCGCCGGCCGACGTGCACATCAGGGACGTCACCTCCGGCACCTGCTGCGTCGGCGTGTGGGGCCCGCTCGCCCGCGACCTGGTCCAGCCGCTGACCCACGACGACTTCTCGCACGAGGGGTTCGGCTACTTCCGCGCGAAGGAGACGTACGTCGGGCACGTCCCGGTCACCGCGATGCGGCTGTCGTACGTCGGCGAGCTGGGCTGGGAGCTGTACACCACCGCCGATCTGGGCCTGCGGCTCTGGGACACGCTGTGGGAGGCGGGCCGGGACCTCGGTGTGGTCGCGGCCGGGCGTTCCGCCTTCAACTCGCTGCGGCTGGAGAAGGGTTACCGGGCCTGGGGCGTCGACATGACCGACGAGCACGACCCGTTCGAGGCGGGCGTCGGCTTCGCGGTGCGGATGGACAAGGACGGCTTCGTCGGACAGGAGGCGCTGGAGAACCGCCCCGAGCCGAGCCGCCGGCTCACGCCGCTGCTCCTGGACGACCCCGCCGCGGTCGTCCTCGGCAAGGAGCCCGTCCACGTCGACGGCGCGCCGGCCGGTTACGTGACCAGCGCGTCGTACGGCTACACGCTGGGCCGGTGCGTCGCGTACGCCTGGCTGCCGACGCTCCCGACGGGCGCGCCCGTGCACATCGAGTACTTCGGCGAGAAGGTGCCCGCGACCGTCGCCGAAGAGCCGCTGTTCGACCCGAAGATGACCCGCATCCGTCGCTGAGACCCGCATCCGTCGCTGAGACCCCCAACCGTCACTGACCCGCATCCGTCGCTGACCCGCGCCGGCCGGCCTCAGGAGGCCCCTGATGTCCCCCACGTACGACGTCGTCGTCATCGGTCTCGGCGGCATGGGCAGCGCCGCCGCCTGTCATCTGTCCGCCCGCGGCGCCCGGGTGCTCGGCCTGGAGAAGTTCGGGCCGGTGCACAACCGGGGCTCCAGCCACGGCGGTTCACGGATCACCCGGCAGTCCTACTTCGAGGACCCGGCGTATGTGCCGCTGCTGCTGCGCGCCTACGAGCTGTACGAGGACCTGGAGCGGGCGACCGGCCGGGAGATCGCGATCCTCAGCGGCGGGGTCATGGTCGGCCCGCCCGACTCGCGGACCGTCTCCGGTTCGCTGCTCTCGGCGCGGCAGTGGGACCTGCCGCACGAGATGCTGGACGCGCGCGAGATCCGCCGCCGCTTCCCGACGCTCGCGCCGCAGGACGACGAGGTGGCCCTGTACGAGAAGAAGGCCGGCCTGCTCCGCCCGGAGAACACGGTGGCCGCGCATCTCCAGCTCGCCACCCGACAGGGCGCGGAGCTGCACTTCGACGAGCCGATGACCCGCTGGGAGCCGTACCGGGACGGCGTCCGGGTCCACACCGCGGAGAACACCTACACGGCCGGCCGGCTGGTGATCTGCCCGGGGGCGTGGGCGCCGGAACTGCTCGCGGACCTCGGGGTGCCGTTCACGATCGAGCGGCAGGTCATGTACTGGTTCGAGCCGACGGGTGGCGTCGAGCCCTTCCTGCCCGCGCGCCACCCGATCTACATCTGGGAGAACGCGCGGAACGTGCAGGTCTACGGCTTCCCCGCCATCGACGGGCCCGGCCGCGGCGCCAAGGTGGCCTTCTTCAGGAAGGGGCAGGTCACCACCCCGGAGACCATCGACCGCACGGTCCACGAGGACGAGGTCCGGGCGATGGCCGAGCACATGTCGGGCTGTGTCCCCGACCTGCCCGGCGCCTTCCTCAAGGCCGCGACCTGCATGTACTCCAACACCCCGGACGAGCACTTCGTCATCGCCCGGCATCCCGCGCATCCGGAGTCGGTCACCGTGGCCTGCGGGTTCTCGGGGCACGGCTTCAAGTTCGTGCCCGTCGTCGGCGAGATCCTCGCCGACCTGGCCCTGACCGGGGCCACCGCGCACCCCATCGGCCTGTTCGACCCCGCCCGCCTCGCCGCCGCGCCCGCCTGAGGAGCACGCACGTGACGACGACCCCTCTCTCCCCCAGCCTCATCGCGACCCTGCCGGGCAGCTACTACACCGACCCGGAGATCTTCCGGCAGGAGCAGGAGCACGTCTTCGAGTCGATGTGGTTCTGCGCCGTCCGATGCGCCGACCTCGACCGGCCCGGCGCCTTCCGCACGGTCCAGGTGGGCCGCGAGAACGTCATCATCACCCGGACCCGCACGGGGGAGCTGCGCGCCTTCCTCAACGTCTGCCGCCACCGCGGGGCCCGGCTGTGCACGCAGGAGTCCGGCGAGATCCGGCGCACCCTGCAATGCCTGTACCACGCCTGGACGTACGACCTGGACGGCCGGCTGATCGCCGCGCCGAACCTGATCAAGATGCCCGACGTCGACCGGGTCGCGTACGGGCTGGTCAAGGTGGCGCTGCGGGAGTGGCTCGGCTACGCCTGGGTGTGTCTGGCCGACGAACCGCCCTCCTTCGAGGACACCGTCGTGTCCGCGGCCGTGGAACGGCTCGGCGACCCGGCGGCGATCGAGCACTACGGCGCGGAGAACCTCGCGCTCGGCAAACGCATCACCTATGACGTGAAGGCCAACTGGAAGCTCATCGTCGAGAACTTCATGGAGTGCTACCACTGCGCGACGATCCATCCCGAACTCACCGACGTGCTACCGGAGTTCGCGGACGGTTACGCGGCCCAGTACTACGTGGGGCACGGTGCCGAGTTCGGTGAGGAGGTCCGGGGCTTCACGGTCGACGGCAGCGAGGGCTTCGCGAAGCTCCCGGAGGTCTCCGCCGACCAGGACCGCCGCTACTACGCGATCACCGTCAAGCCGACGGTGTTCGTCAACCTCGTCCCGGACCATGTGATCCTGCACCGCATGTTCCCGCTCGCCGAGGACCGCACGGTCGTCGAGTGCGACTGGCTGTACGCGCCGGAGGTCGTCGGGTCCGGGGCGGACGTGTCGAAGTCGGTGGAGCTGTTTCACAGGGTGAACGTCCAGGACTTCGAGGCCTGTGAACGGACGCAGCCGGCGATGTCCTCGCGGGCGTACCGCGGGGGTGGTGTGCTGGTGCCCAACGAGCACCACATCCAGATCTTCCACGAGTGGCTCGTGGAGAGACTCGGAGGCGGCCATGCCTGACCTGTTCATCGACGGCGGGTGGCGGGGCGCTCTCGACGGGCGCACCCGGGAGATCCGCTGTCCCGCCGACGGCTCCCTGGTGGGGGTGGTCGACGAGGCGGGCGGCAAGGACACCGTCGAGGCGATCGCGGCCGCCCGGCGCGCCTTCGACACCGGCCCGTGGCCGCGCACCCCGGCGGCCGAGCGCGGCGACCTGCTGCTGCGGGTGGCGGACCTCCTCGTCCGCGACAAGGACGCACTGGCCCGCACCGAGTCGCTGGACACGGGGAAACGGCTGGTGGAGAGCGCGTACGACGTCGATGACGTGGTCGCCTGCTTCCGCTGGTTCGGGCGGCTCGCGGCACAGGAGGCGGACCGGGTCGTCGACACGGGCCGGGACGACGTCGAGAGCCGGGTGGTGCACGAGCCGGTGGGCGTGTGCGCGCTCATCACGCCGTGGAACTACCCGCTGCTCCAGACCGCGTGGAAGGTGGCACCGGCGCTGGCGGCCGGGAACACCTTCGTGCTGAAACCGAGCGAGCTGACCCCGCACACCGCGATCCGTCTGACCCGGCTGCTGGACGAGGCCGGGCTGCCGCCGGGCGCGGCCAACCTGGTCCTGGGCGCGGGCCCGGAGGCGGGGGCCCCGCTGGGCGACCATCCGGACGTGGACCTGGTCTCGTTCACGGGCGGGCTCCAGACCGGACGGCGGCTGATGGCGGCGGCGGCCGGGACGGTGAAGAAGGTCGCCCTCGAACTCGGCGGCAAGAACCCCAACGTCGTCTTCGCCGACGCCGACTTCGACACCGCCGTCGACATGGCGCTGACCGCGGTGTTCCTGCACTCCGGTCAGGTGTGCTCGGCGGGGGCGCGGCTCCTGGTCGAGGACTCACTGCACGACCGGTTCGTCGACGAGGTCGTGCGGCGGGCGGCGGAGATCCGGCTCGGCGGGCCGTTCGACGAGCGGGCGCAGACCGGGCCGCTGATCTCCGCGGCCCATCGCGCGAAGGTCGAGGCGTATGTGGCCCGGGGCGTGGCGGAAGGCGCCGTGCTGCGCTGCGGCGGAGAGCGCCCGTCCGGCGCGGGTCTCGACGGGGGCTTCTACTACCCGCCCACGGTGCTCGACGAGTGCGCCGCGGGGATGTCGGTGGTGCGGGAGGAGTCCTTCGGTCCCGTGCTGACCGTCGAGCGGTTCACCGACGAGGAGGAGGCGGTCCGGCTCGCGAACGACACCGTCTACGGCCTCGCCGGGGCCGTGTGGACGACCGACGGGGCGAAGGCGGCGCGGGTCGCCGCCCGGCTGCGCCTCGGCACGGTCTGGATCAACGACTACCACCCCTACGTCCCGCAGGCCGAGTGGGGCGGCTACAAGCAGTCCGGCTTCGGCCGCGAACTCGGGCCCTCGGGACTCGCCGAGTACCGCGAGACGAAGCACGTCTGGCGCAACACCGCCCCGTCCCCGCAGGGGTGGTTCGACTAGCGCCCCTCCTGCCCCCCTCCCGCCCCACCTGCCCCACCGTCCACGGCACCCGCAGAGCCGCTCCCTCCCCTTCCCCGGCCCACGAGGAGTCCGCTCAATGACGACAACCGCGCAACCGTCCGGTCAGCACGGCCCGGACGGCCAGGACGACGCCGAGCTCGCCGAGTTCGGCTACAGACCCGAACTCAAGCGCACACTGGGCAACTTCCACACCTTCGCCGCCGGCATCAGCTACATCTCCATCCTGACCGGCACCTTCCAGCTGTTCTACTTCGGCTACGGCAGCGGCGGCCCCGCATACTGGTGGTCGTGGCCGATGGTCTTCGTCGGCCAGTTCATGGTCGCCCTGTGCTTCGCCGAGCTGGCCGCCCGGTACCCGGTCGCGGGCTCGGTCTACAACTGGTCGAAGAAGATAGGCAATCCGCATCTGGGCTGGCTGGCCGGCTGGATGATGCTGATCGCCTCGATCGTGTCGATCTCGGCGGTGGCGCTCGCCTACCAGCTGACGCTGCCGCAGATCTCGTCGTTCTTCCAGTTCGTCGGCGACGGCTCCGGCACCTACGACGTGGCGACCAACGCGGTGATCCTGGCCGCGGTGCTGATCCTGTTCACCACCCTGGTGAACGCCTTCGGCGTCAAGCTGATGGCGCGGATCAACACGGCGGGCGTCTTCATCGAGTTGATCGCCACCGTCGTGCTGATCGTCCTGCTCGCCGTGCACATCACCCGCGGCCCGCAGGTCGTGCTGGAGACCAACGGCACCGGGGCCGGCTACGGGGCCGGGTATCTCGGCGCTTTCCTGGTGGCCTCGCTGGCGTCGGCGTACGTCATGTACGGCTTCGACACGGCCGCCTCGCTGGGCGAGGAGTCCCTCGACCCGTCCCGCAACGCGCCTCGCGCCATCATCCGGGCGATCGTCGCCTCGTTCGTGCTGGGCGGGCTGATCCTGCTGCTCGCGCTGATGAGCGTGTCCAGTCTGAAGGGCGAGCAGCTGTCCACGGACGGCCTCCAGTACATCGTGCTCGACGTGCTCGGTCCGACGGCCGGCAAGGCGATGCTGTGGTGCGTGCTGATCGCGGTCACGGTGTGCGCGCTGGCCGTGCACACGGCGGCGGTGCGGCTGGCGTTCGCGATGGCGCGGGACAACAACCTGCCCGGGTCCGCACGGCTGGCCCGCTGCCACCCCCGTTTCCAGACGCCCGTGCTGCCCACGGTGATCATCGGTGTGCTGGCGCTGTCGATCCTCGTGGTCAACATCCGCCAGCCGCAGATCTTCACCGTCGTGACCAGCATCGGCATCATCATGATCTACCTCGCCTATCTGGGCGTGACGGCTCCGATGCTGGTGGCGCGACTGCGCGGCCGGTGGCAGCCCGCGGGCGACGGGAAGTTCTCGCTCGGCCGCTGGGGGCTGCCCGTCAACATCGTCGCGGTGCTCTGGGGCACGGTGATGACGGTCAACCTGATCTGGCCGCGGGCCTCGGTCTACAACGCGACCGCGCCCTTCCACTGGTATCTCCAGTGGGGAGCCGTCCTGTTCGTCGCCGTCATCGCGGGCGGCGGCTTCGCCTACTACTGGTTCGTCCAGCGGCACCGCACCGGCGTCCTCGCCGAGCACCGCCTCGCGGACCCCGCCGCACCGTCCGCACCGTCCGCTCCGCACACCGCTCCGGCGGGCGACTGAGGGGGCCGGCTCATGGACAGCCATCTCATGGACCGCGATCTCATCGACGCCGACGTGTTCGACTACGTCGTGGTCGGCGGCGGCACGGCCGGCAACGTGGTCGCGGCCCGGCTCTCCGAGGACCCATCGGTGACGGTGTGCGTGCTGGAGGCGGGCCCGAGCGACGTCGGCGACGACGACGTCCTGCGGCTGGAGCGCTGGATGGGCCTGCTGGAGTCCGGCTACGACTGGGACTACCCGGTGGAGCCGCAGGCCTGCGGCAACGACTACCTGCGGCACGCGCGCGCGAAGGTGCTGGGCGGCTGCTCGTCGCACAACTCCTGCATCGCCTTCTGGGCGCCGGCCGAGGATCTCGACGACTGGGCGGCGGCCGGCTGCGCGGGCTGGAGCGCGGCCGACCTCTTCCCGCTGTTCCGGCGGCTGGAGAACAACGACGCCCCCGGCGGCCACCACGGACGCACCGGCCCGGTGCGACTGCGCACGCTGAAGGGCGAGGACCCGTGCGGGACCGCCCTGCTGGAGGCGTGCGCGCAGGCCGGGATACCGACGGTCGGCTTCAACACCGGCCGGACGGTCGTGCGGGGCGCCAACTGGTTCCAGATCAACTCCGACGAGAACAACGTCCGTCAGTCGTCGTCCGTGGCCTACCTCCACCCGGTCCTGGGCAAGCGGCCCAACCTGGACGTCCGCACCGGCGTCCGCGCCAAGAGGCTGGTGCTGGAGGGGCGGCGCTGCGTGGGCGCAGCGTACCTGGACCCCGGCCTGGTCCACACCCGGACGGTACGGGCCCGGCGCGAGGTGATCGTCTCGTGCGGGTCGATCGACTCGCCGAAGCTGCTGATGCTGTCGGGCATCGGACCGGCCGCGCAGCTGCGCGAGGTCGGTGTGGAGGTCGTGGTCGACTCCGCGGGCGTCGGGGAGAACCTCCAGGACCATCCCGAGGGCGTGATCATGTGGGAGGCCCGGCAGCCCATGCCCACGGCCTCCTCCCAGTGGTGGGAGGCGGGCGTCTTCTACGACACCGAGCCGGGCCTCGACCGGCCGGACCTGATGTTCCACTACGGGTCGGTGCCGTTCGACATGAACACCGCCCGGCACGGCTACCCCACCTCCGAGAACGCGTTCTGCCTCACCCCCAACGTGACGAAGGCGAGGTCACGGGGGACGGTGCGGCTGCGGACACGGGACTACCGGGACAAACCCCGCGTCGATCCCCGGTACTTCACCCATGAGCACGACGTACGGGTGATGACGTACGGGCTGCGGCTGGCCCGCCGTATCGCCGCGCAGCCCGCGCTGAGCGACTGGGCGGGGGCGGAGCTGGCCCCCGGGCCCGACGTCCGCTCGGACGAGGAGCTGCTCGACTACATCCGCAAGACCCACAACACCGTCTACCACCCGTCCTGCACCGTGAAGATGGGCGCGGACGACGACCCCTCGGCCCCGCTGGACGCGCGGCTGCGGGTCAAGGGGGTCGAGGGGCTGCGGGTCGCGGACGGCTCGGTGATGCCGGAGCTGATCGCGGTGAACCCGTGCATCACGACGATGATGATCGGCGAGAAGTGCGCCGACCTCGTGCGAGAGGACGCGTAAAAACCCCTAGGGCGCGCTCGGCGCCGGGCGCTTGTACATCCGTGTCGCCGTGATCTCGCTGCGTACCGCCTCCCCCGCCTGGGGCTGCTGGGGCAGTCCCGGGCGGAGGTGTTCCTCGACGCTGATGTACTTCAGGCCCGCCCTGAGGTCGGCGTCGTTGCGCAGGCGGATGACGAGGGGGAACTCCGCCAGCGCCGTCGTGTCGAAGAGGCCCGTGGTGTACAGGAGTTGGACGCCCAGCGCGTCCGAGACGGCTCGCTGGAGCTCCAGCAGATAGGTCGCGTTGGCGCGACCGATGGGGTTGTCGAGGAACAGCGTGCCGGCGTGCCGGTGCTTGTCGCGGCCCCGGTCGTTCGACCTGAGCGCGGCCATCGTGCAGTACAGGGCGATGGCCGCGGTGAGCAGCTGGCCGCCGGAGAACACATCGCCCATCTGGCCGACGGGCACCCGCTCGGCGCGCAGCACGGCGTCGGGCTTGAGGATCTCGACGGCGACGCCCTTGGGCTGGAGAGCGGCGCCGACTCCGCGCAGCAGCAGGGACATGCCGTCGCGCCGCAGGTCGGAGTTCTTCTTGACGGCGGCCCGGGTCGCCTCGTCGACGACCTCGCCGAGCCGCTCGATGAGGGTGGCCTGGTCGGGCTCGTCGAAGCGGATGCGCAGGAACTCCTGCCCGGACCACTCGCCGAGCCCTTCGGGCAGCCGGGACAGCCGCTGGGCGGAGCGCAGCGTGGCGAGGGCCGACTCGACCAGGCCCCGCAGGCGGTCCACGATCGAGTCGCGGTTGCGTTCCAGCTGCTCCAACTCGTCGGTGAGGACCCGCAGTCGGGGCGCGAAGGCGTCGGCCCACTTCTTCGCGTGGTCGGGCAGCGCGGAGGCGGGCAGTTCGCGGATCTGCTGCCGGGCGGGGGTGCGGACCTGCTCGTAGCGCGTGGAGTTGGCGTGCCGGACGAGGACGTCGCTCGCCTCGCGGACGGCGGACTCGGCGGCCGACAGGTCGGCGGCGCAGCCGCGCAGGGAGCGGCGGGTCTCGGCGGCCGAGTGGCGGGCCTCCTCCAGGGTGCCGGGGTAGGGCTCCGGCGTCTCCTGGTCGTCCTCGGGGGTGTGCTCGCGCAGCAGGTCGCGGAGCATCGCGGCGATCTCGTCGAAGCCGCCGGCCGCGTCCTCGGCGGCCCGGTGGGCCGCCAGCAGTTCGGCGTGCGCCTCGCGGGCCTGGTTCAACGCCTCGACGCGGGAGGAGAGTTCGCCGGTGGCGGTGCGCAGCAGGGCCTGCGCGTGCTCGGCGTCGCGTGGCTGGAGCTCCTCGGACAGCTCGGTGTGGGTCTCGCCGTCCTCGGGTGCGAGCCGTTCGGCCTCGCCGCGCAGCCGGCCGAGCTGCTCGCTCGCGGTGGACATCCGGGTCTCCAGGAGCTGCACCAGCTCCTCGGCGCGGGCGGCGGCGGCCTGCCTCGACGGCCCGTCGGAGCCGTCGGGCGACTGGAGCAGTTGCTCCGCGCGCGTGCGGACCTTGTTGCTGAGCCGGTCGAGTTCGGCGCGGGCCGCGCTCTCGTCGCTCTCGGCGCGGGCCTGCTCGGCGCGCAGGTCGGCGCCGACGCCGACCTTCTCGTACAGCTGGGAGGCGGCCCGGTAGGCCTCGCGCAGGGCGGGCAGGGACGCCCTGGGCGCGTCGGTGTCGTCCGCGGGGACGTCGTCGGGGGCGCCGGCGATCTCGGCGCGTTCGGCGCGCAGCGCACGCGCGGTGCGGCGGGCGTCGTCGGCGGCGCGCTGGGCGGCGCGGCGGTCCTCGTCGGCGGCGCGGGCCCGCTCCAGGCAGGTCTGGGCGCGGGCCTCGGACTCGGCGGCCTCGTCGGCGAGTTCGCGCAGTTTGACCTGCCAGCCGGCGCGTTCGCGGAGCCGGAAGGCGAGTCCGGCGAGGGCGTCGGCGGCGCGCCGGGCCCGCTGCGCGGCCTCCTGGCGTTCGTCGCGGACCTGCGCGGCCTCGGCGGCGGCCTCGTCGGCCTCCGCGCGGACGGTCCGCGCCTCGGCCAGCTCGGCTTCGGACTCCTCGGCGAACGCGCGGGTCTGCGCCGCGGCTTGCGCCAGTTCGGTGAGCCGTCCGGCCGGGCAGCCGGTGCGCCAGGAGGTGAGACGTGCGGCGAGCTCGCGGTCCTTGCCGAGCCGGGCCGCGAGGCGGCGGATCTCCTCGTCTCGCTCGGTGGCCCGGGCGCGCAGCGTCTGCCGCTCCTCGTCGGCGGCGTGCTCGTCGTGCATGGCCGGGTTCGGCGGCACGAGGAACACGTCCTGCTGCCGGGCGGGGTCGGCGTCGGGCGGCGGGGTGGGGGCGAGGAGGGCGGCGGCGGTGCCGACGGCCACGGCGGAGCGGGGCAGCAGGGCGGCGTCGCTGAGCGCCTCACGCGCGCGTGCGTGCGACGCGGGATCGGTGATGATCACGCCGTCGACGAGTTCGGGCCGGGCGGCGAGCACGCGGGCGTGGTCGGCGGGGGCGACTGCCTGGGCGAGGTAGCGCCAGCCGGGCAGGGCGGGGATGCCGTGCTCGCCGAGGAACTCCACGGTGGCCAGGACGTCCGGGCCGGGCGGCAGGAGTCCGCCGTCGCCGAGCGCGCCGAGGATGCGGGAGTCGTCGGCGGCGGCGGTGCGCAGCTCGAAGAGCTGGCGTTCGGCGGAGGAGACGGCGTCGTCGAGGAGTTCGCGCAGTTCGTCGGCGCATCGGTCGAGGTCCTCGGGGGCGAGGCCGGTGTCGGCGCTCTCGTCGCCCGAGCGGGGCTGCGGGATGACGCGGCGGGCGGTGCCGCCGGTGACGCCCAGCAGTTCCGCGAGGCGCTCCTCGGCGGCCAGGGCCTCGGCGAGCCGGCTCTCGGCCTCGTACGAGCGCTGGGAGCCGGTGGCGGCGTCCGCGGCGCGGGCCGCGGTCAGCTCGGCGCGGGACTCGGCGGAGGCGGCCTCGCGCGCGTGCTCGGACGCCCGGCGGGCCTCCTCCCGCGCGGTGTCCCAGGCGGCGACGGTGGTCTTCTCGGCGTCGCTGGCGGCGAGGGCGGCGCGGGCGGGGTCGGCGTCGGGCGCGCTGTCGTCCAGCCAGCCCGCGCGCACGGCTTCGGCGGTCTCCTGCTCGACCTCCGTGAGGCGCTGGCGCAGATGGCCGATCTCGCTGCGGGCGCGCTGGGCCTCGGTGGCGGCGGAGGTGGAGTCCCGGTACGCGGTCTCGCCGGCCTCCTGGAGCCCGGCGGAGCGCTCCTCCTCCTCGTCGGCGAGGGCCTCGGCGCTCTCGGCCGCCGCGTGCAGGGCCCGGACGAGGTCGACGGCGGCCTTGGCGCGGGCGGCGAGGGCGGGGGCGGCGTCCCGTTCGGCCTCCTGGATCGCGGCGGACACCCGCGCGACGCGGTCGGCGGCGGCACGGTGGCGCAGGACGGCCTCGGCGGCCTGCCAGGCGGAGTGCAGGGTGCGCGCGTCGGCGAGTTCGCGTTTCTGCGCGGCGGCGGACTTCTCGGCGCCGGCGAGCGCCAGGGAGGCGTGCCGGTAGGCGAGTTCGGCGGCGATCAGCGCGCTGCGCTCGCGGGCGCCCTCGGAGTGCGTGACGGCGTAGGCGGCGGCCGTGACCCGCTGGGCGAGGTCCGCGGCGCGCGTCCGCTCCCGTACGCCCCGCGCGGACAGCCGTCGCGCGAGGGTGCGGGTGCGCCGCTCGGCGCCGGTGTGGACGTCACGCGCGCGTGCCCGCGCGTCGGCGGCCTCGACGATCCGCCCGAGCAGGTCGACCGAGCCGGCGGTGAACTCCCGTTCGGCGATCAGCTCGGCGCGCCGTCCCAGCTTGTTGCCGAAGCCGCTGACGAGGTCGGCGAGGCCGTCGGTGTCGCGGGTGTCGGTGACCGCCCGCAGCAGCAGGTCGGTGAAGTCGGAGTCCTTCTTGACCGCGAACAGGCCGGCGGCCTCGCCCTCGTCGGCGTTCATCTCCCGCTGGTAGCGGAAGAGTTCGGGGTCGAGGCCGAGGTCGCCGAGGTGCTCGATCCACCGGTCGTGGATCTCCTCCCAGTGCACCTCCAGATGCGGGTAGGCCTTGCCGGCCTCGGTGAGGGCGTCGCGGAAGCCCTTCATGGTGCGCCGCCGTCCCTGCGCCCCCGACTGGCCCTCGACGGACGGCCGTACGGCGGTGGACTCGGCGACGGGCAGGTTGTCGAGGGTGAGTCCGGGGCCGGGCCGGAACGAGTACCAGGCCTCGGCGAACTTGCGCGGGTCGTTGGACACCTGGCGGCCGCGCCATTCGCTGACCTTGCCGACGACGACGCACTCGCCGGTCAGCACGTGCTGCCATTCCAGGGCGACGTGCCCGCAGTCGTCGGCGAGGAGGAACTTGCGCAGCACGCCGGAGCTGGCGCCGCCGAGGGTGTTGCGGTGGCCGGGCAGCATCACCGAGAAGATCAGCTTGAGCAGGACGGACTTGCCGCCGCCGTTCTCCAGGAAGAGCACGCCGGCGGGCGCGGGCCGGCGGGGCGGGCCGACGGGCTCCTCCTCGAAGAACTCCGCCTGCGTCGGGGCGGGGTCGGGCACGACGCCGCCCACGCCCCGCAGGTCGAGCACGGTGTCGGCGTAGCGCGCGCCGGCGGGCCCGATGGAGTAGAGGCGGACGCGGGACAGCTCGTACATGGCGGACTCTCGTAGGTCTTCGGCGGATCGGTGGGGCTGCGGATCGGGGGTGGTGGCGGATCGTGGGGCGGCGGTTCGGGGGCGGTGGGTGGAGCGGTGGCGGCGTGGGCTGTTCAGGAGTGGAACGGCAGTCCGGCGTCGGCCACCAGTTCCAGGTCGTCGCTCTCCTCGGCGGGCATCAGCGTCGGCGTGCCGTCGGTGATCGGGACGACGCCCAGTTCCAGCAGTTCGGCCATGGCGGCGCCGCCGGCCATGTCCCGCACCTGGAGCTGGTAGCGGGCGGTCGTGCGGTAGGTGCCGCCGTTGTCGTCGCCGGTGCGCTGGAGGAAGCCGGAGTCGGTGAGGAAGGCGACGGCCTTGCCGACGATCCCGGTCGTCGAACCCGCCAGCCGGCGCGCGTCCTTGGTGGCTCCGGTGGCGCTGCGCCGCACCCAGATCCGCCAGGCGGTCTCCAGGCCGGGCGCGTCGGTGGCCGGGTCGGTGTTCTCGCCCTGCTCCTGCGCCCGTTCCTCCAGCCGGCGGCAGGCCTGCCGTACGAAGGCGTCGACGCCGTTGACGCTGACCCGGCCGATGTAGCCGTCGTCGGCGAGGTCCTCGGGCCGCGGGAACGCCATGGCGGCGACGGCGAGATGCGCGAGCCCGTGCAGGAAGCGGTCGCCGCCGTCGGCGGACGTCCGGCGCGCGTAGTCGCCCATCCGCACGGCGAACACCGAGTCCTCGGCGGCGGTCACGGCCATTCCCGCGCGCGGGGACACCTCCAGGACCACCAGCCCGAGGCCGGTGGCCACGGCGTCGGCGAGCCGCGCGAACGCCGGGTCCTCCCGGTAGCGCCGCAGCAGCTCCGTGTACTCCTGGTCCCGCGCGGGCTGCGTCTTGGGCTGGAGCCCGAAGGCGACGAGCCGGGCGGCGTCGGCGGCGTCGGCGGGGGTGACGGCGGCGGACACCGGCGCGGCGGCCTCCGGCTCACTCCGGTCGACGTGCTCGGTCACGGCGAGAACTCCTCGGTCTCGGGAACAGGGGTGCGTGGGACTGGCTGAGGGGCTGCGGGGGCGCGGTGCCGGGGCGGGCGCGGCACGCGGTCGCCGTGGGGCGTCACGCGGCCTCCGTCCGGTCGGCGGCCATGCCGGCCGCGTCCAGCAGCGCCGTCCCCACTATCAGGTCGGCGCCGCCGAACTCGGGATCGTCCAGCTCCGTGCCGTCGTCCACGGCGAACAGCAGCTTCTGCTCGCCCTGCCGGTAGGCGGTGCCGACCGCGGGGCTCGCCGCGTGCACCGCCAACAGCGCCACCAGGTACGGCAGATCGTGGTCGCCGGTGCGCCGCGCCTCGGCGAGCAGTCCCGAGAGCCGGCGCGGCGCGTCGGCGGGCAGGTCGAGCAACTCCTTGGCGGCGGCGAGCTGTTCCTCGCTGAACCGGCTGTCGTCCGGGGTGGCGATGAGGTCGGGCTCCGGCATCTCCGCGCCCAGGTGCTCCCGCTCCACGGGGGGCGTCAGCAGCAGGTCGACGAGGTCGCCGACGCGCACGGAGGCGGGCGTGCGCAGTCCGGTGCCGCGCGCGAAGAACGCGTCGGTGACCCGGACGGCCTGCTCCAGGGGCAGCGGCAGCACGGGGGCGACGAGATGCCCGTAGAGGTCTATGCCGGAGGAGGTCAGCGGGGTGGCGAAGGCCTGCCGGTCCTGCTCGGCGCGGAACAGGGGGCCGGCTTCCAGCAGCCGGGACTGGAGCTGGGTGTGCCGGCGGATGCAGTCCTTGACGATGTCGACGAGTTCGGCGGCCCGCCGCTTGTTCTCCGCGTCCTCGATCTCGTCGCGGGCCTTGCGGATGTTGGTGAGGATCGCGTTCTCGTGGCGGTAGCGGTCGGCGACGTGTTCGAGGGCCTCGGCGATCATGTCGGGCACGGCGTTGAGCCAGTCCACCGCGCGCACGTTGCGCCGGGTCGCCTCCAGGGCGCGCCGCAGCGTCTCGGAGTACTGCACGGTGCGGTAGCGGGCCTGTTCGGCAGCGAGTTGGGCGTCGGCGAGACGCCCGCGCCGGATGAGGACCTCCAGCTTGACCTCGGCGGCGATCTGCGCGCTGGTGACGTCGGTGTCGAGGGCGCCGACGAGGACGTTGACGGCCTCGTCCGTGGTGCGGAGGTAGACCGCGCCGCCGTAGCCGGGGACCTCCTCGATCAGCTTGAAGTCGTAGTCGCGGCGGACGTAGCTGCCGTCGGACGCGAAGGTGCCGTAGACGGCGCGGAAGCCCCGGTCGACGCTGCCGACGTTGATCAGGTTCTCCAGGACCCAGCGGGCCACGCGCTCGTGTTCCTCGCCGGGCCGCCGCGGGGCCTGTGCGGCGATGCGCGGGACGAGGCGGGCGACGATCTGGTCGTGGTCGGCGCCGGTGTCGAAGTCCATGTTGAGTGTGACGAGGTCGATGGCGGCGAGGGCGATCTCCGCCATGCCGTACACCGAGTACTCACCGGCGAGGTTGGCCTTGCGCGCGTCGAGGTCGTGGATCGGCGCCGTGCAGGCGAGCGCGCGCAGCCGCCGCGCCAGCCCCTCGTCGGCGGCCGGGCCCGGCGCCGGGCGCGGTCCCGCGCTGAGCTGGGGCGGAGCGTCGGAAGCACGGTCCGTCGATGCAGGCGAAGTCACGGTGCACAGACTAGGTCCTCGGTCTGACAACGACCCAAACGACGCCGGAGCCCCAGGCGGCGGGGCCCGAGCCGCCGGGCCTCGGACGCGGGCCTCTGACGCCGGGCCTCGGACGCCGAAGTCTCGGACGCCGAAGTGTCAGACGCCGGCGGCCCGTCCCTCGTCGCCCACCCTGCGCCGGTACACCTCGACGATCCGCTCCAGCGAATCCCGGAGGTAGACCGCGAGCAGGTCCTCCGCGGCGGCCTTGTCGCCGGACTCCAGCGCGTGGAGGATCCGGCGGTTGCGCGCGAGGTACGGCTCGTGCAGCCGTCGGGGGTCGTCGACGACGTGGAAGGCGAGCCGCAGTTCGGCGAAGACGCTGCGCATCAGCTCGTCGGTGCGAGCGCTGCCCGCGAGCGCCACCAGTTCCCGGTGGAAGTGGATGTTGGCGGTGCCCAGCCCTTTCCAGTCGTTCCCGGCGGCCGCGACGTGGCCCTCGGTGACGGCCGCCCGCAGCCGGTCCAGCCCGTACGGGGGCTCCCCCAGCCCGCGGACGACGGCGCACTCGACGAGGGCGCGCGTGCGGTAGATGTCCTCCACGTCCTCGACGGTCAGGACGCGGACGAAGACGCCCCGGTTGAGTTCGTGGACGAGGAGTCGTTCATGGGTGAGCAGGCGGAACGCCTCGCGGAGCGTGTTGCGGGAGACGCCGAGCGCCCCGCCGATGCTGTCCTCCGACAGCCGTGTGCCGGGCGGGAAGTAGCCCTCGGCGATACGGCTCCTGAGGATGTCCGAGACCCGCTCGGCCGTGCTGGTGCGGCCCAGGAGGGCCCGGTCGTCGGCCAGTCCCGCAAGCTGCTCTGCCATGCCCGGAATTCAATCGCAGGGAGGAGAACGAAACAACAGGGGTATTGAAGGATCGTTCAACGATCCTCTACCTTGCTGACACCGGTACCGCCCCGTCCCCACCGCGGCGCCCGGGATTCGCGCACGGCACGGCTCACATCCAGCACCCTCCCCCCTTCTGCGAGGTGCCCCTTGAGCACGACCCCTCCACCGCAGGCCCCGCCCACCGGCCCCCGCCCCGCGCAGGCCGGCCCGACCGCCGAGGACGGCGCGTTCGGCTGGCTGCGCGCCCTCGGCCCGCGCGGCCGACGCGCCTTCGCCGGCGCGTTCGGCGGCTACGCCCTCGACTCCTACGACTACTTCACGCTGCCGCTGAGCATGGTCGCGCTGGCGGCGTACTTCGGCCTGGACAGCGGCCAGACCGGCCTGTTCACCACCGTCACCCTGATCGCCTCGGCGGTCGGCGGCGCCCTCGCGGGCGTGCTCGCCGACCGGATCGGCCGGGTCAGGGCCCTGATGATCACGGTGATCACCTACGCCGTGTTCACCGTCGCGTGCGGCTTCGCGCCCACCTACGAGACGCTGCTCGTCTTCCGCGCCCTCCAGGGGCTCGGCTTCGGCGGCGAGTGGGCGGTCGGCGCGATCCTCGTCGCCGAGTACGCGAGCGCCCGGCACCGCGGCCGCACCCTCGGCGTCGTCCAGAGCTCGTGGGCCGTCGGCTGGGGCCTGGCCGCGATCGTGTACACGCTGGTCTTCTCGTTCGTCGGCGACGACATGGCCTGGCGGGTGATGTTCTGGACCGGCGCGCTGCCCGCCGTGCTGGTGGTGTGGATGCGGCGCCGGGTGCAGGACGCCCCGCAGGCCGCCGCCGCCCGCGAGAAGAGCGCCGACAGGGGCTCCTTCCCGGCCATCTTCAAGGGCCCTCTGCTGCGCACCACGGTCTTCGCGGTCCTGCTGTCCACCGGCGTCCAAGGCGGCTACTACACGCTGGCGACCTGGGTGCCGACGTATCTGAAGACCGAGCGCGGCCTGTCGGTGGTCAACACGGGCGGCTATCTGACGCTGCTGATCTCCGGCGCCTTCCTCGGCTACCTCACCGGAGGCCATCTCACCGACCGGCTGGGCCGGCGCCGCAACATCTGGCTGTTCGCCCTGCTGTCGGCGGTCTGCATCCTGGCGTACGCGAACATCCCGAGCGGCGCCGACACCCTGCTGCTCGTGCTGGGCTTCCCGCTCGGGTTCTGCATGTCGGCGATCTTCAGCGGCTTCGGGTCCTTCCTGAGCGAGCTGTACCCGACGGCCGTGCGCGGCACGGGGCAGGGCTTCACGTACAACACCGGGCGCGCCGTCGGCGCCGTCTTCCCCACCACCGTCGGCTTCCTCGCCGACAGTTGGGGTGTGGGCGGCGCGCTGGTCTTCGGCGCGATCGGCTACGGCATCGCGGCCCTGGCGCTGCTGGGGCTGCCGGAGACGCGCGGGAAGGAGTTGGAGTGAACCGTCGGACCTTCGCCGAGGACCGCCCGCTGACCCTCGTCGACGAGCACGCGCACGCGTGGAGCCCGCGAACCGCCCGGGCCCGCTTCCGGGACGGCCTCACGGGCCCCACGGCGGGCGTCGCGGCCGGTCACACCCAGGTCAACCTGATCTCGGTGCCCGCGGACTGGGCGTACGACATGCTGCTGTTCTGCCAGCGCAACCCGAAGCCCTGTCCCGTGCTGGACGTCACCGACGCCGGGTCCTGGCGGACCGTGCTGGCGGAGGGCGCGGACCTGCGCACCGACCTGCCGCGCTACCGGGTGTGGCGGGACGGCGAGTTGACGGACGAGCCGACGGACGTGCGCGCGTACTGGCGGGACGACCTGGTGACGTTCCTCCTCGGGTGCAGCTTCACCTTCGAGTGGGCGCTGTCGCGGGCGGGCGTCCCGATCCGGCACGTCGAGCAGGGGCGCAACGTCCCGATGTACGTGACGGACCGTCAGTGCCGTCCGGCGGGGCGGCTGCACGGGCCGATGGTGGTGTCCATGCGCCCGGTGCCGCCGGAGCGCCTGGCGGCGGCGATCCGGGAGAGCAGTCTGCTCCCGGCGGTGCACGGCGGCCCCGTGCACTGCGGCGATCCGTCGGCGCTCGGCATCGAGGACCTCGGCCGCCCCGACTTCGGGGATTCGGTGGACGTCGAGCCGGACGACATCCCGGTGTTCTGGGCCTGCGGAGTGACCCCGCAGGCCGCGGTGACGGCCTCGCGCCCGCCGTTCGCCCTCACCCACGCCCCGGGGCAGATGTTCCTCACCGACGCCCGTGACGAGCAGTACCGCGTAGCCTGAGAAGGAGACCCGAGAGATCCATGACCGTGATCGATCTGAACGCCGACCTCGGCGAGGGCTTCGGCCGCTGGGAGCTGACCGACGACGAGCGCCTGCTGTCCGTCGTCACCAGCGCCAACGTGGCCTGCGGCTTCCACGCCGGGGACGCGCCCACGATGCGGCGGGTGTGCGAGCTGGCGGCCGAGCGGGGCGTGACCATCGGCGCTCAGGTCTCCTACCGGGACCTCGCCGGATTCGGGCGGCGCGCGATGGACGTGCCGCCCGCCGAACTGACCGCCGAGGTGGCCTACCAGATCGGCGCCCTGGAGGTCTTCGCGCGAGCGGCGGGCGCGCGCGTGGCGTACGTCAAGCCGCACGGCGCGCTCTACAACCGGGTCGTCCACGACGAGGAGCAGGCCGCGGCCGTGGTCGCCGGCGTGCTCCTCGCCGGCTCCGCGCCGCCCGTGCCGGGGCTGCCCGTGCTGGGGCTGCCCGGCTCGCGTCTGCTCCGGCTGGCCGCGGAGGCGGGCCTGGCGGCCGTCCCGGAGGCGTTCGCGGACCGCGCGTACACCGACGAGGGCACGCTCGTGCCGCGCGGCCGGGCGGGGGCCGTGGTCGCCGACCCGGACGCCGTCGTGGAACGGTCGGTGGAGCTGGCCCGGTCCGGCACGGTCGCCTCCCTGACGGGGACGCGCATCGACGTACGCGCGCGTTCCCTGTGCGTGCACGGCGACACGCCCGGCGCGGTGGAGCTGGCCCGCCGGGTCCGGCGGCGGCTGGAGGAGTCGGGGGTACGGGTGGAGGCGTTCGCGTGAGGGCGCTGCCCGTCGGCACGGACGCCCTGCTCGTCGAGGTGAGCTCGGGCGAGGAGGCCGAGGCCCTGCACGCGGAGCTGCTGCGACGCCGCGCGGAGGGCTCGCTCGCCGTCCGCGAGATCGTCCCCGCGGCCCGCACGGTCCTCCTCGACGGCCTGGCCGACCCGGTCCGCTGGGCCGCCGAACTGTCCTCCGCCGCCGTCCCGCCCGCTCCCCCGCCCTCGGGCGCGGTGATCGACCTGCCGGTGCGCTACGACGGCCCCGATCTCGCCGACGTGGCCGCCCACTGGGGCGTCCCGGAGCACGAGGTGGCGCGCGTCCACGCGGCCACCGAGTTCCATGTCGCGTTCTGCGGCTTCGCACCCGGCTTCGGCTATCTGACCGGTCTGCCGCCGCGCTACGACGTCCCGCGCCGGGCCACTCCGCGTACGGCCGTCCCGGCGGGCTCGGTGGCACTGGCCGGCCCGTACACGGGCGTGTACCCGCGCGCGTCTCCGGGCGGCTGGCAGCTGATCGGCACCACGGACGCGGTGCTGTGGGACCACACGCGCGTGCCCGCGGCCCTGCTGACACCGGGCACGCGCGTGCGCTTCGTCCCGACGGGGGCGACGGGAGCGGCCGGGGCGACGGGGACGGCCGGGGCCCGGGGCGCGGGAGAGGGGGCCGCCGGATGACCGACCGTGCGCTGGCCGTCGTCCGCGCCGGGGCGCTCACCACCGTCCAGGACCGTGGCCGCCCCGGTCACGCGCACCTCGGCGTGCCCCTGTCCGGCGCGCTGGACGCGCCCGCGGCGGCGCTCGTCAACCGGCTGGTCGGCAATGCGCCGGACGCGGCGGTCCTGGAGACGACGCTCAACGGCTGCGCCGTGCGCCCGCGTTGCCCGGTCACCGTGGCCGTCGGCGGCGCGCCCTGCCCCGTCACGCTCGACGGCCGGCCCGTCGCCTGGGGCGCCCCGGTGCACGTGCCGTCCGGTGCGCTGCTGGAGGCCGGACCGGCGCTGGCCGGGGTGCGCAGCTATGTGGCCGTGGCCGGCGGGATCACCGTCGAACGCGTCCTGGGCAGCCGCTCGACGGACCTGCTGTCGGGCCTGGGCCCGGCACCCCTCACGGACGGCACGGTCCTCCCCCTGGGGCCACCGCCCGCGCCGCACACACGCGTGGACGTCGCCCCGCAGCCCGCGCCGCCGGCCGAACTCGTCCTGCGGGTGACGCCGGGCCCGCGCGACGACTGGTTCACACCGCGGGCGATGCGCGCGTTCACCACGCGCGCGTACCGCGTGTCGACGTCGAGCAACCGCATCGGGCTGCGCACGGAGGGCCCCGCCCTTGAACGCGCCCGGCCCGGCGAACTCCCCAGCGAGGGCATGGTGCTGGGCGCGGTCCAGGTGCCCCCGGACGGCCGGCCCGTGGTCTTCCTGGCCGACCATCCGACCACCGGGGGCTATCCGGTGATCGGCGTCGTCGACCGGTCCGACCTTCCCGCCGCCGCCCAGGCGGTCCCGGGAACGCCGATCCGCTTCCTGGCGGTACGGCCGCGCTTCACGGCGGCACGCCGTCGCTGACGCGGGCCGCGCCCCCGACGGACGGGGCCGCTACGCGGCGTCCGGTCGCCGTTCCGCCACCGACAGTGAGGCCAGGGCGGCCGACACCGCCGCGGAGGCCCGCAGATCGAGGCGGGCGCTCGTGCCGCGCGCGCGGTGCCGCAGCTCGTCGGCGGCCAGCGCGAGCAGCTGCGGCAGCAGGTCGGCGCACCGCCGGGCCACCCAGCCGGTGCCCGCGGTGGCCAGCCACCACAGGCCGGCCGTGGTGGTCGGCGCCGGGGACGCCGGCTCGGGCGAGGGCGCGGGGCCCGTCGCGAGGCCGGCCTCCGCGAGCAGCGCGTGGAAGCGCACGGCGAGCTGCCGGTGCCCCCGCTCGCCGGGGTGGAGCCGGTCCGCGCTCCACATCGCGCGGTCCGTCAGCCACGCGCCCTCGCACGCGTGCAGGTGGACGGCCCCGTACCGGTCGGACAGCGCGTGGACGACGGCGTTGACCGCGCGCTGCCGTCGGGCGAGGGGGCGGGCGAGCGCGCCGGGCAGACCCAGCATCGCCCCCGGGTCGGGCAGGCACGCGGTGAGCAGGACCGCGCCCTGCCCGGTCAGCGCGCCGTACACCGTGTCGAGCCGGGCGGCGACGGCGTGGATGTCAAAGGTGCAGCGCAGGGTGTCGTTGACGCCGACGACGACGGAGACGAGGTCGGGCCGCAGCGCCAGCCCGGCCGGGAGCTGGCCTTCCAGCACGTCCCGTGTCTGGGACCCGCTGACCGCGAGGTTGGTGAACTCCACCGGTCCCTCGCCGAGGCCGGCCACGAGCAGCGCGGCCCAGCCGCGCCACCCGCCGCCCACGGGGTCCCCGACGCCCTCGGTGAGGGAGTCCCCGAGGGCCACGAAGCGGACGGGTCTCATCCCAGCCCTCCGGAGACGGACGTTTCAGAAACGGAGCCTCCGGAGACGCGGGGCTCGTCCACCAACGTCGCGTCGTGCACCGTCGCGACCCGCACCGCCGCGTCGTGCGCCGCGAGGAACGCCTCCACCGACGCCGCCCACCCGAAGCACTCGGCACGCGCGCGTGCCGCCTCCCGCCGCTCCGCCACCGGCCGGTCCAGGAGCGTGCGCACGGCGTCCGCGAAGGCGGGCCCCCGGTCGGCCGCGACGGCCCCGGCGGAGCCGATCACCTCGGGCAGCGCCGACGAGGCGCTCACCACGACCGGGGTCCCGCACGCCATCGCCTCCAACGCCGCGAGGCCAAACGTTTCAGCAGGCCCCGGGGCCAGGCACACGTCCGCCGAGGCCTGGAGGGCGCCCAGCGCACCGCGGTCGAGGACGTGCCCCAGGAAGACGACCGGGAGCCCGCGCTCCCGCGCCCGCTGTTCGAGCCGGCCGCGCAGCGGCCCGTCCCCGGCGACCACCAGCACCGCGCGCCGGCCGCGCCGCACCAGGGCCTCCAGCGCGTCCAGCGCCGTGCCGGGCCGTTTCTCCACCGACAGTCGCGTGCAGGTCACGAGCAGCGCCTCGTCCTCGCGCGCGTAGCGAGCGCGCAGTGCCGCGTCGCGCAGCGCGGGGCTCCGTTCGACGAGGTCGACGCCGAGCGGGGCCCGCACCACGTTGCGGGCCCCGACGCGCACGAACTCCCGCTCGGCGAACTCGGTGGTGCACACCACGCGCGCGTAGGTGTGCGCCGTACGGAGGTTGAGCGTGTCGGCGGCCCGCCGCGCGGCCCCTTCCGGCACTCCCCAGGTGCGCAGCACGCCGTCGGCGGTCTCGTGGGAGACCATGACGGCGGGGACGCGGGCGCGCCGCGCCCACTTGCCGGTCCACCGCAACGTCGTGCGGTCGGAGACCTCCAGGCGGTCGGGCGCGAGCTCCTCCAGCAGGCGGGCGACGCGCCGCTTGTCGGTGAGGACGCGGTAGCCGCCGGTGCCTGGCAGCAGCGGTCCGGGCAGGGTGATCACCCGGCCCTGCTCGGTGTCCCGGTCGCTCGCCCGCTCGCCGGGCACGATCAGGACCGGCTCGTGGCCGGCGGCGCGGTAGCCCTTGCCCAGTTCGCGCAGGGCCGTGCGCAGTCCGCCCGAGGCGGGGGCGACGAAATTGGCGAGGCGGACGATGCGCAGCGGCCCGCGCGGCGCGGCGCTCATGCCGCCACCACCAGTCGGCGTCCGGTGAGCACGTCCGCGTAGTGGCCGATCAGCTGGTCGCCGACGGCGGCCCAGGTGCGCCCCTCGACCATGGCCCGTCCGGCGGCCCCGTAGGCGGCCCGGCGCAGGGGGTCGGCGACCAGCGACCCCACGGCGTCCCGCACGGCGGCGGCGTCGCGCGGGGGCACGAGCAGCCCGGTGCGCCCGTGGGCGACGAGGTCGAGGGGACCGCCGGCGGCGGGCGCGACGACCGGCACACCGCTCGCCATGGCCTCCTGCACGGTCTGGCAGAACGTCTCGAAGGGGCCGGTGTGCGCGAAGACGTCGAGCGAGGCGAAGACCCGGGCGAGTTCGTCGCCGGTGCGGCGGCCCAGGAAGACCGCGCCGGGCAGCGCCTCGGCCAGGCCCGGCCGGCTGGGCCCGTCGCCCACCACGACGACCCGCACGCCCGGCAGGCCGCACACCCCGGAGAGGAGTTCGACCTGCTTCTCGGGGGCGAGCCGCCCGACGTAGCCGACGATCACCTCGCCGTTCGGGGCGAGTTCGCGCCGCAGCGCGTCGTCGCGCAGGTCGGGGCGGAAGCGGACGGTGTCCACGCCGCGCGGCCACAGCTTGACCCGGGGCACGTCGTGCGCCTCCAGGTCGCCGAGGGCCGCGGTGGAGGGGGCGAGGGTGAGGTCGGCGGCGGCGTGCACGGAGCGGATGCGCCGCCAGGCGGCCGCCTCGCCCGCGTGGACGTAGGTGCGGGCGTAGCCGGCCAGGTCGGTCTGGTAGACGGCGACGGCGGGGACGCCGAGGCGGGCGGCGGCGGCCATGCCCCGCACGCCCAGGACGAAGGGGCTGGCGAGATGGACCAGGTCGGCGCCGTGTTCGACGATGGCCGAGGCGACGCGCCGGCTGGGGAGGGCGACGCGGACCTGGGGGTAGCCGGGGAGCGGGAGGGAGGGGACGCGGACGACGGGGCACGGGGCGCCGGCGTCGGGTCCGGGGCCGGCGGCGGTGGCCGGCGCGACGACGAGCGGGCGGTGACCGCGATCTACGAGGTGCCGGGCGGTCTGGAGCGCGCAGTGGGCCACGCCGTTCACGTCGGGGGGAAAGGATTCGGTCACGATGACGACACGCATACCGGTGTTGTCGCCGCGCTGGACGTGGCCGCGTCAACGTGGATCTTTCCGGACGACAAACGTCCTGTGAGCGTTGCCCCGCGCACCCGAGCAGGTCAGACGGCGTCCATGCCGGTCCGACCTGCGGGTCACCCGGGGTTCACCCGGCGGGCGGACCTCGGCCCTGCGGATCCGCCGCCGCGGGCGCCGTCACATGGCCGAGGCCGCGTCCGGCCCGATCACATGGTGGAGGCCGCGTCCGGTCCGATGCGGCTGCGCACCGCCGTCTGGACCTCCGCCTCCTCGGCCGGGTCGGCGGCGAGCCGGCGCAGCCGTTCGACGACCCGGGCGTCACCGGTCTCGGCGTGCCGGGCGGCGATCTCGCGGGTGGTCTCCTCGCAGTCCCACAGGCACTCGACGGCGAAGCCGGTGGCGAAGGAGGGATCGGTGGCGGCCAGTGCGCGGGCGCAGCGCCCGCGCAGATGGGACGAGGCGGTCTCGCGGTAGATATGGCGCAGCACGGGGGCCGCGCACGCGATGCCGAGCCGTCCCGCGCCGTCGACCAGGGTCCACAGGGTCGGCGCGTCGCAGCCCTCGCCGCGTACGGCCTCGCGCAGCGCGCCGAGGACGAGGTCGCTGTCGCGGGTGCCGCCCCGGCAGGCGAGCATGCGGCCGGCGGCGGCGCCGAGGGCGTCGGGCCGGTGGGCCCAGCCCCGGGCGCGGTCGACGGCGGCCGGACCGCGCATGCGTTCGAAGGCGTCGACGGCCGCCTCCACCACGGCGGTCGAGCCGGTGACGACGGCCCGTTCGACCAGGTCGAGGGCGTCGGGGTCGTCGCTGTCGGCAAGATAGCGCAGGGCGGTGCACCGGGCGCCGTCGGTGCCGTCCTGCGCCGCCCGCACGATCTCCGGCCGGTCCTCGGGACCGGCCACGGCGGCCAGACATCGGGCGGCCGGGACATGGAGCGCGGCGCCTCGTTCGAGGCCTTGCTGGGCCCAGTCGAAGACGGCCTGGACGCTCCAGCCGGGGCGGGGCCCGGTGGGGTTCATCTGCCGCTGCCAGCGGTCGAAGCAGCCGGCTTCCTGGGCGGCACGCACCCGCGTGGAGACGTACTCGCGCGGGTCCTCCGCCCACAGCCGCCAGGGCCGTGGCTCGAAGGAGTCCCGCACGACGGCGGCCAGCTCGGCCTCACCCTCGGCGTCGGTGGCGAACCGCGCGAGCACCGGGGCGGCGAGGGCGCGCAGCCCGGCGTCGTCGTCGCGCAGGGCGAGCTCGTCGAGGGCCCAGGCCCAGTTGGCGCCCGAGGCCGCGTACCGGCGCAGCAGTTCCAGGGCGTCCCGCCTGCCGTAGGAGGCGAGATGGCCGAGGACGGCCAGGGCGAGTCCGGTGCGGGACTCCTCGGTGTCGAAGGCGTCCTCGACGTCGAAGAGGTGCGCCTCGATCTCGTCGAGTTCGCCGCCCAGGTCGAGGAAGAGCCGGGCGTAGTAGAGGGAGCGGTTCTCCACCTGCCAGTCGTGGCGGGGATCGCGCAGCACACAGTGGTTGAGGGCCGCGAGCGCCTCTCGGCGGGGTGCGGTGAGCGCGTGCAGTGTGCCGTCGCCGCGGCCCCGCTGAAGCAGGCCGAGCAACGTGCCGCTGGGCGCTATGACCGGATCGAACATGGGAAACAGCCTCACATCAAGCGTCGACGCAACCGGGGAACACGCGTTACCAGGCCACGTGACAACACGTCGGGGCGCCCGCCGTCTCTTGCTTGTTGTAGACCATCTCTCTCTGCCTCTCGTCGGTGGCCCATGCGGACCGCATCACGGCCCGCGCGGTGCGGCAACACCTGCCCAGCCATCGCGTCCGTGAATCACGACGTCATGATGACCCGGCTGTTCTTCCTGCCGCGACCGAAATATCCGGCGGCCCCGTACCGCCTCCCCCGTGTTCGTCGTCCTACCTGGTCAGGAGCTTCGTTCCGACTGCTCAGGAGCGGTCGGTTCAGTACGCCCCGAACAGTTCGAGCAGCTCCAGCCGGCCGAACATCCTGGCCGTGTCGACGGCCGAGGGGGTCCCCGCGGACGGGTCGGCGCCGGCCTCGACGAGGGCCTTGACGACCTCCGTCTCCCCCTTGAAGACGGCTCCGGCGAGCGGGGTCTGGCCCCGGTCGTTGATCCGGTCGGCCTCGGCTCCGCGGCCCAGCAGGGCCCGTACCGCCTCGGCGTGGCCGTGGTACGCGGCGAGCATCACCAGGGAGTCGCCGCGGTCGTTGGTGAGGTTGGCCGGAACGCCCGCGTCGACGTACGCCACGAGCGGCTCGGTCCGGCCCTGGCGGGCCAGCTCGAAGATCTTGCTCGCCAGCTCCACGACCTCGGGGTCGGGGGCTTCGGTCATCGTCGGACCGCCTCTCGTCACAACCATTCAGGTGAATCGCCAGGGTACTGGCTCGCCCGGCACATGACGGGATCCGTCGGAGGCAAAGATCACCGCGGGACCCGTTCGACGCAACTCCGCTGCTCAGGCACCCCGTCAGGGCTTCCGCCAACCGGGGGAAATCTCCCGAATTTCACCCAGTTGCACCTTTAATCGTATAGATACATGCTGTGATCCTGGAAGTACTCATGGTGACTGTCCCCACGAACCAGGAGAACCCCAATGATCCTGTCCATCTCAGGTGTGGTCCTGCTCGGCATCATCGTCTTCCTGTTCTTCCGCAAGGACGGGCTCAAGGCGTCGCACGCCCTGGTGGCGGCCCTCTTCGGCTTCTACCTGGCCAGTACGGCCATCGCCCCCAGCATCAAGGCCGGCGGTGAGAGCCTGGCGAGCCTCCTGGGCGGCATCAAGTTCTGACGCCGCCCGTCACCGCCGTCCGTCCCGTTCCCGCCGTCCGTCCCCGTCCGTACGCACCTCCAGGAGACCGCAGTGGCCAGGCGCCCCCTCCCCCGCATCCTGAGCACAGGCAGCGCACAGATCGCCCGGAGCCGGGAACTGGCCCGGACGGCGGCCGACAGCGCCACCGACGTCCTCCACCCGCTGATCACGCTCACCCGTGGTCTCGGCCGGCTGGCCGCGGCCGGCCGGCTCAAGTGGGCCGAGACCCCCAAGGACCGGCGCGGCCCGCTGCTGTTCCTGGCGGCCTCGGTGGTCCTGGTGGTGGCGCTCGTTCCGTACGGCCCGCTGCTCGCCGTCATCACCCTGATGGCGGCGGCAGCCTGGCAGGGCCGGGACCGCACCCCACCGGTCCCGGAAGGCCCCGACGAGTCGCAGACCCAGCGGCTCCAGGCGCTGTACGAGGCCCTCGTCCCGCACTTCTCGACCACCGACGAGGACCCCTCTCCCCTGTACGCCCTCGGCGGCGACTGGGAGAAGGCCTTCCCGGCGTACGAGTTCGACGGCTCGGGCCGCATCGCGCACCTCGCGGTCCGCTACCCGGCGTACTTCCCGGACGGAGAGGCCGAGCCCCGCGCGCGGGTGCAGCATCTCCTCGCCTCCAAGTCGGGCCGTGGCCGCGAGTACCTCTTCGAGTGGGACGAGGAGGGCAACGAGCTCACCCTGCGCGTCCTCGCCCCGCTCCCCACCGACATCGCCGCCCAGCGCTTCGTCACCGCCCCCGGCGAGACGGTCCTGGGCTTCACCGACCCCTCCCACGTCCTGCGCACGCTGCCCCTCACCCACGGCGAGCGACAGCGGGACGTCCCGCCGGTCGTCTGGCGCACCGGCGTCCGCTCCACCGAGCCGCACCTCCTGGCCGTCGGCCAGCCCGGCAGCGGCACCTCCACCCTGCTGCGCTCCCTCGCCCTCCAGGCACTCCAGTACGGCGACGTCCTCGTCGTCGACGGCGGCGGCACCGGCGAGTACGCCTGCCTCACCGGCCGGGACGGCGTCCTGGGCGTCGAGGTGGGGCTCGCCGGGGCGCTGGCCAGCCTGGAGTGGGCCGCCCACGAGACGGAGCGCCGACTGATCGAAGCGAACCGGGCCCGCCAGGAGGGGCACCCGCCGCCGGACGACACCCGGCGTCCCCTGTGGATCCTCCTCGACCGCCCCACCGCGTTCACCCACCTCGCGGAGGCGGACGGCCACAAGGACCCGCAGTCGCTCCTCCAGGTCCCCCTGCGCCACGGCCGCGCGGCCTCGGTGACGGTGGTCGTGGCCGAGCAGTTCGACCATCTCGACGACCTCGGCGACGCGGTACGACAGCACACACGCGCGCGCGTGGTGCTGGGCCCGGCCTCGGCCCGGCAGCTGGAGGCGCTCCTCGGCGCGCCCGCGCACACCACCCCCCTCGACCACGTCCCGCCGGGGCGCGGGTACGCGCGGCTGGGCACCGGCCCCGTGCACCGGCTCCAGGTGCCGGCGACCGCGGACCCCTATGACGACGCGACGAGCGACGCCCACCGTCAGGCGGTCCTCGACCTCCTGCCGCCGCGCACGACACCGGCGGACGGCGAGACCGTGCCGGCCCCGGCGGAGGCGGTGGCGCTGGAGAGCTCGTAGACCGCAGGGCAGAACAGTGCGAGGGCCGGTGCGGACGGGAGAGCGCGGATGATCCGCCCTCCCTGTCCGCACCGGCCCTCGTCGGCCCTCGTCGGCCCAGGAGCCTCCTACGCGACGAACGTGCGCGGACCCTCGCCGCCCGCGGTCCCCCCGCTCTCGACGATCCGCGCCGCCGCGGCCAGCCGTGCCGCCGCCTCGTCCGCCACCGCTCCGCCCACGGTGAACGGCAGGCGCACATACCCCTCGAAGGCCCCGTCCACGCCGAAGCGCGGCCCCGACGGCACCCGCACCCCGACCCGTTCGCCCGCCTCGGCGAGCCGCGAGCCGGACAGCCCGCCGGCCCGCACCCACAGGGTCAGCCCGCCCCGGGGCACCTCGAACTCCCACTCCGGCAGCTCCCGCCGCACTGCGGCGACCAGCGCGTCCCGGTTCTCCCGGGCCTGGCGGCGCCGCAGCTCCACGGCCTGCTCCCAACCCCCGGTACTGAAAAGCCAGTTCACCGCGAGCTGCTCCAGCACCGGGGTGCCCAGGTCGGCGTAGGCGCGCGCGGCGACCAGGCTGCGGATGACGTCGGGGGCCGCCCGCACCCAGCCGATGCGCATCCCGGCCCAGAAGGCCTTGCTGGCCGAGCCGACGGTGATCACCGTGGACCCGGCGGGGTCGAACCCGCACACCGGACGCGGCATCGCGCCGGCCACGTCCTCGTCGAGCCACAGCTCGCTCATCGTCTCGTCGGCGACCAGCACCGTCCCGGCCGAGCGGGCCGCCTCCACGAGCCGCCGCCGCTGGTCCTCGTCGGCGAGCGCGCCGGTCGGGTTGTGGAAGTCGGCGACGACGTACGCGATGCGCGGCGCGGCCTCGCGCAGCACCTGCCGCCAGCGGTCCACGTCCCACCCGGTGAGCCCCTCCGCCATGGCGACCGGGACCAGCCGGGCCCCCGCCTCCCGCATCAGCTGGAGGATGTTGGCGTACGAGGGCGACTCGACGGCGATGCGTTCGCCCCGCCCGCCGAACAGATGGCAGATGGCGTCGATCGCGCCCATGGCGCCGGTCGTCACCATGATCTGCTCGGGCATGGTCGGGATCCCGCGCGCGGTGTAACGCTCGGCGATCATCGCGCGCAGGGCGGGCAGTCCCGCCGGGTAGTCGCCGTGCGTGTGGGCGTAGGGGGGCAGCTCCTCCAGCGCGCCCTGCACGGCGCGGGTGAGCCAGGGCTCGGGGGCCGGGAGGGCCGCGCAGCCCAGGTCGATCATCGAGCCGAGGGTCTCCGGCGGCAGCGGTTCGAGCCCGCGCGCGGGGACGGGGTTGCCCGCCGGGACGGACGTCCAGCTGCCCGCGCCGCGGCGGGACTCCAGGAACCCTTCCGCGCGCAGCGCCTCGTAGGCGGCGGCGACGGTCGTACGGCTCACGGACAGCGCCAGGGCGAGTTCCCGCTCGGCGGGCAGCCGGGCCGCCACGGGGACGCGGCCCTCCAGGACGAGCAGCCGGACGCCGTCGGCGAGGGCGCGGTAGGCGGGCGGGCGGCGCGTGCCCGGTCCCGCCGGACGGTCCTGCTGGGAGTTGAGCAGCCGCGCGAGCTGCGCGGCCCCCACCGCTGAGGTCCACTGCGCCATGGATACCAGTCCACCTTCCCCGAATTGGCCATGGATGGCGATTCCTTCCACGCCACAGAGTGTCATGAGTCAGGCCACTACCACCACTGGGGGACCACTTGCTCACCAACGGACTCGTACGACGACTGTTCCAGCTCTACGCCGGCCTCGCCCTCTACGGCTTCAGCTCGGCCGTGCTCGTCCGGGCCGGTCTGGGGCTGGAGCCGTGGAACGTGCTCCACCAGGGCCTCGCCGAACTCACCGGTCTGTCGATCGGCGTCGTGCTGATCATCCTGGGGGCGGTCGTGCTGCTGCTGTGGATCCCGCTGCGGCAGCGGCCGGGCCTCGGCACCGTCTCCAACGTCGTGGTCATCGGGATCGTCATGGACGGCTCGCTCGCCGTCCTCCCCGAGGCGCACACCCTGGCGGTGCAGGTGCCCCTGCTCGTGGTCGGCGTCGTCCTCAACGGCGCGGCCACCGGCCTCTACATCGCGGCGCGGTTCGGACCGGGGCCGCGCGACGGGCTGATGACGGGGCTGCACCGGCGGACCGGCCGCTCGATCCGGCTGATCCGGACGGCCGTCGAGATCACCGTGGTGGCGACGGGCTTCGCCCTGGGCGGCACCATCGGCGTCGGCACCCTGCTGTACGCGGTGTCGATCGGACCGCTCGCCCAGTTCTTCCTGCGGGCGTTCGCCGTGCCCACGGCATCCGGCGGCAGCACGGTCGTTGCCACGGGGTCATCCCAGGGAGCGATACTTCGTCCGTGACCGTCCTCATACGCCACCCGTACCTCGACCATCCGGGGCCCATCCCGTTCGCGCACCGCGGCGGGGCCGCCGACGGCCTGGAGAACACCGTGGCGCAGTTCCGGCGCGCGGTCGACGCGGGCTACCGCTACATCGAGACCGACGTCCACACCACGCGGGACGGCAGGCTCGTCGCCTTCCACGACTCGACGCTGGACCGGGTGACCGACGGGGCCGGCCGCATCGCCGATCTGCCGTGGGCGGACGTGCGGCAGGCGCGCGTACGGGGCGAGGAACCGGTTCCTCTCTTCGAGGAGCTGCTGGAGACCTTCCCCGAGGTGCGGTGGAACGTCGACCTCAAGGCGGAGCCCACGCTGCTCCCCTTCCTCGATCTCATCGGAAGCGCGGACGCCTGGGACCGCGTCTGCGTCGGCTCCTTCTCCGAGGCGCGGGTCGTGCGCGCGCGGCGGCTGGCCGGACCGCGCCTCGCCACGTCGTACGGCACCCGGGGGGTGCTCAACCTGCGGCTGCGGTCCTGGGGCGTGCCCGCGGCGCTGCGCCGGTCGGCGGTCGCGGCGCAGGTGCCGGAGACGCAGTCGGGCATCCAGGTAGTGGACCGCCGCTTCGTGCGCGCCGCCCACGCGCGCGGGTTGCAGGTGCACGTGTGGACGATCAACGAACCGGATCGGATGCACCGGCTCCTGGACCTGGGGGTCGATGGCATCATGACCGATCACATCGACACGTTGCGCGAGGTCATGGAGGAACGGGGCGTCTGGGTCTGACCCCGGCGAGCCCGGATCGGCCGCCGAAGTCAGGCACTCCGGCGGTCCGGCAGCCCGGCAGTCCGGCGGTCCGGCGGTCCGGGGCACCTCGCGCGGCGCGGCATCTTCTGCGGGGAAGCGAGGGCACGGGTGGGCACCGACACCGTGCGGTCGGCTGCGTCGGACGACGCGGCCGGACGGCGGCGCGAGCAGCGCGGCTGGTATTTCTACGACTGGGCGTGCTCGGTCTACTCGACGAGCGTGCTCACCGTGTTCCTGGGGCCGTACCTGACCTCGGTCGCCAAGAACGCGGCGGACGCCGAGGGATACGTCCACCCGCTGGGCATCCCGGTCCGCGCGGGCTCCTTCTTCGCGTACTCGGTGTCCCTGTCGGTGATCGTGGCCGTGCTGGTGATGCCGCTGGTGGGCGCAGCCGCCGACCGCAGCGGGCGCAAGAAGCCCCTGCTGGCCGCGGCGGCCTACACCGGGGCAGCCGCCACGACCTGCATGTTCCTCCTCGGCGGCGACCGCTATCTGCTGGGCGGCGTGCTGCTCGTGGTGGCGAACGCGGCCCAGTCCGTGGCGATGATGCTCTACAACTCCTATCTGCCGCAGATCGCCCCGCCCGAGGAACGCGACGCGGTCTCCTCGCGCGGCTGGGCCTTCGGATACGCGGCGGGCTCGCTGGTCCTGGTCGTGAACCTGGTCCTCTATCTCGCGCACGAATCCTTCGGCGTCTCGGAGTCGACGGCCGTGCGCATCTGCCTGGCGGGGGCCGGCCTGTGGTGGGGCGGCTTCGCGCTGATCCCGCTGCTCCGGCTGCGCGACCGCCCCACGGCGGCGCGGGCCGAGGGGGCGGCCACCGCGGGGACCACACCCGGACTGCGCCAGCTCGCGGCGACGATCCGCGACATGCGCCGCCATCCGCTCACCCTCGGCTTCCTCCTGGCCTACCTCGTCTA
Organism: Streptomyces sp. NPDC002328; assembly: GCF_042890065.1. Classification (NCBI taxonomy): domain Bacteria; kingdom Bacillati; phylum Actinomycetota; class Actinomycetes; order Kitasatosporales; family Streptomycetaceae; genus Streptomyces; species Streptomyces sp. NPDC002328. The sequence goes on from NZ_JBIARQ010000025.1 coordinate 57,006, forward strand.
CAACGACGGCATCCAGACGGTGATCTCCCAGGCGTCGATCTACGGCTCGGAGGAACTCGGCCTCGGGCAGTCCACGCTCATCGGGGCCGTCCTGCTGGTGCAGGTGCTGGCCGTGGCCGGGGCGCTCACGATGGGGCGTCTGGCCCGCAGATACGGCGCCAAGCGCACGATCCTCGGTTCGCTGGTCGCCTGGACGCTCACCCTCGGCATCGGGTACTTCCTGCCGGCCGGGGCCCCGGTGGGCTTCTTCGTGCTGGCGGCCGCGATCGGGCTCGTGCTGGGCGGCAGCCAGGCCCTGTCCCGCTCCCTGTTCTCCCATCTGGTGCCGCCCGGCAAGGAGGCCGAGTACTTCTCCGCGTACGAGGTGAGCGACCGCGGGATGAGCTGGCTCGGGCCGCTGCTGTTCGGGCTCACCTACCAGCTGACCGGGAGCTACCGGGACGCGATCATCTCGCTGGTGGCCTTCTTCGCGCTCGGCTTCCTGCTGCTCGCGCGCGTGCCGGTGCGGCGTGCGATCGCCGAGGCGGGGAATCCGGTACCCGAGAAGATTTAGCGTTCAAGGCGAAAGGGCGGTAGTGTACGCGTTTGGCCTGCCAGGCGTACCGTTACTGCGCGTCAAAGATGCCGAAACGCTGGGTGACATCTCCTTGCAGATGTGACAAACCGGGCGCTGGTGGGTACTGCACTGGTTGACAAGGCTGCGGCCATGACGGCGACACATGACCCGGAACGGGACACGGAACGGGAATCTTTACCGCCGACCGGACGTTGACCGGATGACGACGACAGCGACACCTGTCCTGTGGGCGACAAGCCCGGGAGGCACGATTCATGAGTGAGCGAGCTCTTCGCGGCACGCGCCTCGTGGTGACCAGCTACGAGACGGACCGCGGCATCGACCTGGCCCCGCGCCAGGCCGTGGAGTACGCATGCGAGAAGGGGCACCGCTTCGAGATGCCCTTCTCGGTCGAGGCGGAGATCCCGCCGGAGTGGGAGTGCAAGGTCTGCGGTGCCCCTGCACTCCTCGTGGACGGCGACGGCCCAGAGGAGAAGAAGGCCAAGCCCGCGCGTACGCATTGGGACATGCTGATGGAGCGGCGGACCCGTGAGGAACTCGAAGAGGTCCTCGAGGAGCGGCTGGCCGTTCTGCGGTCCGGGGCGATGAACCTGGCGGTGCATCCCCGCGACAGCCGCAAGTCCGCGTGACCCTGCGGGGCTAGGGCACGGATTACAGCGCACGGCAATGACCGCGGGCGCCGCACGTCTGACTGACGTACGGCGCCCGCGGTCGTTGTGTGTACGCGCCCGGGCGGGGCCCGCTCAGGGGTTCTCGTCCCTGATGACCTCGCCCTGGACCACCTTGCCGTCGGGGCGGTGGATGCGGGCCTGCTGGGCCTGCTGGAAGGCGTCGCCCAGGACGCCCGAACCGGCCTCGCGGAGCTTGCGGTCCACGGTGCGTTCCGCGTAGCGGCTGAGGGACTTCTGCACGGGCGGGAGCAGCAGGAGCAGCCCGACGGCGTCGGAGATCAGGCCCGGGATCATCAGCAGCAGACCGCCGAGCATCATCAGACCGTTGCCGCCGCCCCGGGACGGAGCCGTGCCCCGCTGGATCGCCTCGTTCAGGTTCTGGAAGGCGCGTCGGCCGGCCCGCTTGATGACCACCGTGCCGAGGACGAGCCCCGTCACGAGCAGCAGGAAGACCGCGTACCCGCCGGCCGCGCCCGCGACCACGGTCAGCAGCCAGATCTCCAGCACGAGCCACGCGGCGAAGCCCAGTGGCAGGAACGTCCGCAGGCGGGAGCGCCGGGGGCGGGGCTGCTGTACGGGGTACGCGGGGGTCGGAGCGCCAGTCGTCATGGTCCCAGTGTGCATGGACCCGGCTCAGAGCGGCGTAAGCGGACGATCAGCCGTTCTTGTGCGGGGGCCGTGACTCGTCCGAGGACTCCGCCGAAGTCTGGGGCTGCTCCAGCTTGTTCGGCCTGCCCGCGAGTTTGCCGACGCGCTCCCCCACGCCCCACGCCGTGACCCGCCACAGCGCCTCCACCAGGATGTCCCGGCTCATCTTCGAGTCGCCGTGTTCGCGCTCGACGAACGTGATGGGCACCTCGACGACATGGAACCCGGCCCTGACCGCGCGCCGGGCGAGGTCGACCTGGAAGCAGTACCCCTGGGAGGCGACCTCCGCGAGGCCGAGGCCCTCCAGGGTCTCGCGGCGGAAGGCGCGGTAGCCGCCGGTGATGTCGCGCAGCGGAAGGTCCAGGGCCAGCCGGGAGTAGAGACTGCCGCCGCGGGAGATCATCTCGCGGGACTTCGGCCAGTTCACGACCCGGCCGCCCGGCACCCAGCGGGAGCCCAGGACCAGGTCGGCGCCCTTGAGCGCGGTCAGCAGACGGGGCAGTTCCTCGGGCTGGTGGGAGCCGTCGGCGTCCATCTCGATCAGCACGCCGTAACCGTTCTCCAGGCCCCAGCGGAAGCCCGCGAGGTAGGCGGCCCCGAGGCCCTCCTTGCCCCTGCGGTGCAGGACCTGGACCTGGTCGTCCTGGGCGGCCAGCTCGTCGGCGAGCTTGCCGGTGCCGTCGGGGCTGTTGTCGTCGGCCACGAGGACGTGGGCCTCGGGGACGGCCTTGCGCACCCGGCCGACGATGGCCTTGATGTTCTCCGCCTCGTTGTAGGTCGGAATGATCACCAAGGCCGTGCCGAGCGGGCCGAACTGCCTCCCCCGGTCCCGTGCCGCGAGAGTCCCGTCGCCGTCGTTCACTGCTGCCCCTTCGAGTCCGTACGCAGGGGACCACCATAGTGGCCGCCGCCTGCGATGACGCGACGGGACGTTCATATGGTGGTGTCGTTTTCCGAAGATCGGGGTAAGTACGCGCTTTTCGGCACATCTCCCGGAGCCCGTACGACGAGCGTACTGCGTACGGGTGAGTCCGCGGTGTGCTGCGGATGGGGGCCCGGCGCCCTTCGGGCCGACCTGGGGCCCGCTGGCTGCGGGTCGACCGAAAGCCGTTGTCTACTGAGCGCCCGGGCCCCACCCGGGTCACACCTCCCCGACCGGCCGGAGCGTTCCCTCGCGCGCGGCGCGGGCGCTGTGCCTGGCTCCCAGTGACGGCGACCCGGCGGGGCGCACCGTCCCTGACCCAGCGGCGCCGCGGCGAGTGCGCGAACGTTCGCCGGCGGGGCGTCCGGTGGTGGACCCGGCCGAACCTACCGGCCCCCCGCCGTCGGCTGTCAACAGCCGTTCCACCTGCGGGTCTCCGATCAAAGCCCTGGTCAGCGCGGAGGCGGAACGGCTCGTGCGGCGGCGCGCCGGACGGGTGATCTTCCCCGCTCCGCCCGTCCGGATCACTCGCCCGGCCGTACGAACACCGTCCGACCCGCGACCACCGTGCGCAGGCATACGGGCAGGTCGGCGCCGGGTGTCAGGTCGGGCAGGCCCGGGGTGCCGGAGCGGGGGTCGGTGGACCAGCGGGCGACCCGGTCGTCGGGGGCCTGCACGACCAGCCGGTCCGTGCGCCACACCGCGTAGTCCGCGGGCGCGCCCGGCACCAGGACGCCGGCGTCGTCGCGCCCGACGGCCCGCCAGCCGCCCCGCGTGTGCGCGGTGAACGCGGCGCGGACGGAGATCCGGTGCTCGGGGGTGCGGTGGAACGCGGCGGCGCGGACCGTGCCCCAGGGGTCGAGCGGGGTGACGGGGCTGTCGGAGCCGAGGGCGAGCGGCACCCCGGCGCGCAGCAGGGCGGCGAAGGGGTTGAGGGTGCGGGCCCGTTCGACGCCGAGGCGCTGGGCGTACATGCCGTCCTCGCCGCCCCACAGGGCGTCGAAGGCGGGCTGGACGGAGGCGGTGAGGCCGAGTTCGGCGAACGCGGCGATGGTCTCCGGGGTGAGCATCTCGGCGTGCTCGACGCGGTGGCGGGCGGCGCGGACCCGGGCGAGGCCGGCCTTCTCGGCGGCGGCGCGCACCCCGTCGACGACGGCGGTGACGGCGGCGTCGCCGATGGCGTGGAAGCCCGCCTGGAGGCCGGCCTCGGTGCAGGCGACGACGTGCGCGGCGACGTCGGCGGCGTCCAGGTAGGCGGTGCCGGTGTGGGCGGCGTCGGTGTAGGGCCCGTGCAGACAGGCGGTGTGGGAGCCGAGGGCGCCGTCGACGAAGAGGTCGCCGGCCGCGCCGAGCGCGCCGAGTCCGCGTGCCTTGGCCACGCCCGCCTCGCCCTGTTCGGCCCAGTAGCCGACGACCCGGGGGCCGGGCTCCCCGGCGGCGAGCCGCAGCAGGCCGGTGAAGTCGTCCTCGGAGGAGATCTCCGGGCCGGCGCACTCGTGGACCGAGCCGATGCCGAGGGAGGCGGCGTGGGCGAGGGCGGTGCGCTGTGCCTCGGTGCGCTGCCCGGCCGTCACGGCCGCGAACGCGGCGGCGCGTACGGCGTGGTGGGCGTCGGCGGTGAGCGGGCCGTCCTGCGGGCCGGCGGCCGCACCGGGGGTCAGGTCCAGCAGGGCCGTGGTGACGACCGCCGAGTGGACGTCGATCCGGGACAGGTACAGGGGACGGCCGCCGGTCGCCTCGTCCAGCTCCGCGCGCGTCGGGGGGCGGCCGCCGGGCCAGCGGGAGGCGTCCCAGCCGTGGCCGAGCAGGACCTTGTCCTGCGGGCGGGCCGCGGCGAACTCCCGTACCCGGGCGAGGGCCGCCGCCAGGTCGGGGGCGGTCGACAGGTCGAGTCCTGTCAGGGCGAGGCCCGTGGCGGTGGTGTGCACATGGGCGTCGGTGAAGGCGGGGGTGACGAGGGCGCCGTCCAGGTCGACCACCTCGTCGACGCCGTCCGCGAAGGCGTCGGCCGCGCCCTCGGAGCCGACCCAGGCGACCTGGCCGTGCTCGACGACCATCGCGGTCGCGAACGGGTCGGCGGGGCTGTGGACCTCTCCGCGGCGGAGCAGGACGGTCTGCGGCTCGGGCGTGCGCTCACTCATGGGGGACAGTCTCGCGCCTCCCCACACCCGCCCGGCACGCGGACCCCTCGCGCCCGCTCGCCGCCCGGCACGCAGCCCGCTCACCGCTGGGCCCCCGGCACCGCCCGGCCGGTCGCCCCGCCGCCGTCAGATCCGGGGCGGCCGGGCCTCGTACGGCGTGGACAGGGCGACCGTCGTCCGGGTCGAGACGCCCGCGAGCGCGCGGAGCCGGCTCAGCAGCTCCTCCAGTTCGTGCGGAGTGGCCACCCGCACCTTGAGGATGTAGTTCTCGTCCCCGGCCACGCTGTGGCAGGCCTCGATCTCCGGCACGCCGGCGAGGCGGTCGGCGATGTCGTCGGGGGCGCTGGGATCGAACGGTTTCACCGAGATGAAGGCGGTCAGGGGCAGCCCGATCGCCTCCGGGTCCACCACGGCCGCGTAGCCCCGGATGACGCCGCGCTGTTCCAGCCGGCGCACCCGCTGGTGCACGGCCGACGTGGACAGGCCCGTGGCCTTGCCCAGATCGGTGTAACTCATCCGCCCGTCCTTGACGAGCAGCTGCACGATTTGTCGGTCCAGCTCCTCCATGGCGCAAGAACCTACAGTGCGCCCGAACCCCTCGTATACCTATACAGCCCAGGTCATAGCCGGTTTGTGATGTGCCGGAGGGCGCCGAGGGGGAAGGGTGGGAGGATGAGGGGGCGGGCATCTGCGTTTGGCATGTGACGAACACCACAGCGTAGGTCAAGGCTTCGTGACGGTCTCGTGATTACCGCGCAGACGCGCAGGGAAGTGCTTGCTGTGGTCGAGGCCGCAGTGCCTTCACGGCCCAGCCCGAGGGGGAGAATCCCATGCAGAGTCTTAAGCGCCCTGGTCGCACCGTGCCCAAGCGGCTCCAGCCGGTCGCCGTCGAACCCGAGCCGGAGGGCGTCGAACCCGACGACCTCACCGACGAGTTCGACGCGTACGACACCTTCGAGATGTACCGGGTGATCTGCCCGGACTGCGCGCAGCCCATCGCGCTGCTGGCGGACGAGGAAGTCCTGCCGGAGCACGCGCTGTGCGCCTCGCCGTGGAACCCGTTCGGGCTCACGGTCTGTGCCGGCACGGGACGCGCGGCGGCCGAGGCCCGCGCCGCGGACGAGTCCGCCGAGCCCCAGGAGCAGGACACCGCGCTGCTGTTGACGCTCCCTCAGGGGCTCGACTGGCGTACGCAGCCGTTCTCGCACGTCGGCGGGCCGGGCTCGCGCCCGATGCGTGTGCAGGTGCTGCGCCGCCAGGCGGCCTGAGCTTCTTCGTCCTTCGGCCGGCTCAACTCCCGTAGTCGCCCTGCACCATGGCCCGCAGACTGCCGTGGTGCAGGATCAGCGTGTCCGGGTCGGCCGGCACGGCGGCCTCGCCGAAGTGGACCCGCCGGTAGGCGACCCGCAGCATGACGATCGCCTGCCGCAGCGCGGCGTACAGCGTGTGGAAGTCCATGTCGCGGGGGGTGTGGCCGGTGAGCCGCGCGTACCGCTCCTCAACGCGTGCGCGGCGCAGGAAGCCGGGCAGTCCGCGTCCGCCGGAGGCGACGGTGAGGTCCTGGAAGAAGCGGTGCAGGTAGATCGTCCAGGCGAGGTCCACCTCGCGCGGGGCCGGCGCGGCCATCTCCCAGTCGAGCACGGCGGCGGGCTCGAACCCGTCGTAGATCACGTTTCCGATGCGGGCGTCGCCCCAACTCAGCACGGTCGGGCCGGGGTCGCGCGGCCAGAGGTCCGCGAGCCGGTCGAAGGCGTCCTCGATGAGCGGTGAGCGCGCGACGCCGTCCACCACCCAGTCGTAGTAGGCGCGTTGGGCGGCCACATGCCGGCGCAGGGTGTCGCCCTCGCCGGGCGGTGCGAGGAACTCGGTCTCCTGCGACGGGACTTGGTCGTGCAGCCGGGCCAAGAGGCTGATGGTGGAGGCCTCCAGGCGCTCCCGCTCGGCGTCGCTCGCCGCGTGCAGCCAGTTGCCCTCGTAGGTGTAGGGCATGACGTCCGGAGGGACGCGGCCCGCGACCCGTTCCATGACGAAGAACGGCGCGCCGAGCGGCGCGGGGTCCTCCTCCAGCCACAGGACCCTCGGCACGGGCAGGTCCGTGCGCTCGGCCACCAGTCGCATGGTGCGGTACTGGCGGGCCATGTCGTACACCGGGAAGACCGTGTACGCCGACGGGTCCGCCGCGAGCCTCAACGCGCAGGCGCGCACCGGTGGTTGCGGGTGCTCGATGTCGAAGAGCAGGGTCTCGCTGGACATGCCGTTGGACGCGGGCACCGTGACGGCGACGGCCTCGGCGCCGGGCAGCCGGGCGCCGAGCCAGTCGGTGAGCCGGCGGGCCAGCTCCTCCGGGTCGCGGGTGGTGGTGCGGGGCCGGGGTGTCATGCGGTCGCCGCCCTCACGGCGCGACGGAGTCGAAGCCGGTGAATCCGCTCGGGTCGTGCCGGCCGAACGAGCCGTGCTCGAAGACGCCGTGGCCGACCTGGCCGTCGAGGCGGAAGCGGGCCGCGTGGTCGGTGACGCCGTAGGCGGCGCGGGCGTGCGGCCGGGTCAGGTCGTAGGTGCGGCGGTCGGTCCAGTTGGGGCCGTTCCAGACGCCGTGCTGCCAGTCCTCGGCGGGCGGGTAGCCGGCGCCGACGGCGAGCGGGGAGGAGGTGAGGATCTCCGCCTCCAGCTTCAGCGGCCGACGGACGTCGCCGAGGTGGACGAGGGCGCGCTCGGGGTGGCGGGTGCCCGGACGGTAGGTGATCTCGGCCTGGGGCCAGCCGAGTTGACGGTCGCGGCGGCCGGGGCGGACGAGGGTGGCGTCGTTGAGGGAGCGGTGGCCGTCGGCGTCCTCCTGGATGACGACCATCAGGAAACGGTCATCGAAGCGGACCGGGCACCAGATCCAGTGGAACCCCTCGGTGGGGTGGTCGTGGGCGAGCCGGCCGCCGTCCTCGCCGGGGACGGGCCGCACACCCCAACTGCGGTCTCGGGTACCGGTCCAGGCGCCGGCAGTCAGCCGGATCTCCTCGCCGCCCGCCCGTATCCTGCCCACGCACCGCCCGGCCTGCACGAACCGCTTCCCCTCCAACGTCAGCCTGCCGCCCCTGCGTTGCTGGTGGTGCGGCTCCCACAGGGCCGGGAAGTCCGCCGACCAGTGGATGTCGTACGACAGCCCGTCCGGGTCGGCCGGGTCCGCGGCGCAGCTCAGCACGAAGTCGCGCAGGGGGCGCTCCACGGCGATGCGCAGGGGGCCGACCTCCAGGCGGGTGCGGTCGTCGCCGAGGGCGTCGGAAGCGCGGACGGCGTGCAGGGTGCCGCCGAGGCGCAGGGTGGCGAAGGCGTCGATCACCCCGAGGTTGGGGTAGACCCCGAGACCGGCGATCAGCAGGGCGCGGCCGTGGTGGTCGAGGACGTGGAAGATGCAGCGGTCGTAGGCGTTGCGGTCTCCCGTCGCGACGTGCTTCATCGACAGGGGCACCTGGTGGACGGGGTACTCGTCGAGCGGCACGGGACGGTCGTCGGCCATGAGCGCACCTCCCTGGCAAGGGATTTGACGGTACGTCAGACAGGGGGCGGCGGCCAGGGGCGGGACGGCGCGGAACGGGGGCCGTGACCTGAGGCCGCCGGTGTGCGTTGCCCTGGTATGACCCCCAGCTACACGGCGGCACCCGGGCGGCACCGCCAGCTGTTCGTCCCCGCGCCGACGGGTTCGGTCCCGCCGGCCCCGCCGGCCCAGCAGGACCCGCCGATCTACCGTGAGCTGATGCGGGTATGGGCCGACCGGGGCCGCACCCTGCCCGGGCGGCACGACCCGGAGTGGGTACGGCTGGTGGCCCCGCTGGTGCGGCCGGGGCAGTTCAGCGGATCTCCGGACCCACTGGGTGACGGGCGATGACCATCCGCTGGATCCGGTTGACGCCCTCGACGATCTGTAGGGCCTTCGCCTCGCGCAGACAGCGTTCGACGGGGAAGTCGGCGGTGTACCCGTATGCCCGCGGGAGGGCCCTGCCGCACGAGGGGCGGAGGATCGCCGTAATTCTCCGCCCCTCGCACGTCATACGTCATACGTCAGCCTTCAGGCGTCAGGCGTCTCCCCTACGGGCCGGCTCGGGGGCGGGGAAGGCGGGGTCGAGTTCCTCGATGGCGCGCAGCGCGCCGCCCAGGGTCCGCACCAGGAGTTCGCGCATGGTGGCGCGGGACAGCTCCTCGGGGCGGTCGATCCAGTCGAGGGTGGCCCCCTCCACGCTGCACACCCACGAGAGCAGGCCCATTCGGGGCAGCGCCGGGATGTCGCTGCGGCCGTAGGCGCCCTCGGCGATGGTGGCCACCATCGCCTCGCGCACGCCGTCCCGGATGCCGTGCACCTCGGCGTCGAAGCCCACGCCGCCGCTCACGATCGTGCGGTAGGCGGCCTGGTGGTGCTCGGCGAAGCTCAGGTAGCTGTCGATCGTGCGGTGGACCCGGTCCACCTGGGGCAGCTCCAGGCCGCTCGCGGCGAAGGAGACCAGGTCGGCGACGGAGTCCTGGATGATCGCCAGGTAGTAGCCGCGCTTGGACTGGAAGTAGTAGTAGATCAGCCCCTTGGCGACGTGCGCCTGCCGGGCGATGTCGTCCATCGAGAGTGCGTCGTAGGACGTGTCGGCGAACAGCTTCCGCCCGATGGCGATGAGTTCGGCGCGCCGCGCGAGTGAGCGCTCGGTGCCGCGCGCCCGGGGACGGGCGGCGTCACGCTGTTGACTGATATTCAATTTCGACCCTGGTCTCCAACGGTCGGCGGGACGACGTCAGTATGTCAGGCCGAAAGGTGCGTCAGGTCACAGCGTCCGGGAGATCGCGGCCACCCGGTCAGAGCAGTCCGAGCTGGGTCACGAGCATCGCCACGACCGCGACGAGCACCCAGCCCATGACGTGCTCGACGATCTTCGGGCCGTCGTCCTGGGGGCCGCCGGTGCGGGTGCGGGCGGCGGTCGCCGCGTGTGCGCTCATGGTGTCTCTCTGAGGTCGGGGGTACAGGTCCGGTCTGTCCACCTTGCCACCGGTCAGGGCTTTTGCGGCCGAGAGCTTGCTCACACGGCACACGGCTGCCCGGCACACGGCCGCCCCGGCACACGCACCCGGCGCTCACCCCGGCGCGCGGCTCAGCGCACCCCCACCGACGCGAGCGCCGTGCGCTGGCGCGCCGTCGGCCGGGCCGGGAAGTAGAGGTAGCAGACGCCCCCGGTGCCGGAGACGACCTTGCCGCTCGCGTTGTGCCGCTTCGTCCGCAGCCAGACGTTCTCGAACTCCCGCCGCCGGTAGACGCGTCGCACCGCCGCGTTGCTCGGCGAGGCCGGGTCGTTGGCGATCACGTCACCGTCGACGGTGAAGCCGATCACGGTCATCAGATGGCCGGCGGTGCCGTATCCCGCGCCCGTCAGCTCCTCCTTGAGGAAGGACTGCGAGGTCATGGCCGGGATGCCGGCCGCGATCAGGGTCTCCAGGTCTGTGAGGGAGGTGAGCCGGGTCACCACGCCCTGGAGGTCCTTGAAGGTGGCCGCGTAGGCGGCGTTGAACGGCCAGTTGCCGCAGCCGGCGTACTCGTGGTCGAACGTGTGCCGGGCGGCGTGGCAGACCTGGGGGTCCGCGTAGGAGGGGTCGACCCAGGCGAGTTGGCCGGCGGTGAGCCGGCCGCCCCAGTACTCGACGATCATCTGCGAGGAGGTGGGGCTGCACCAGGCCTCGCCGCCGTTGTCGTACTCCGGGTACTGGCCCTTGTGCGTCTCCTGCGAGTAGCGAGGGACCTTCAGCTCGTGTGCGGGGCCGGGCGCGGTGGCGGGGACGGTGAAGCGGTCGGGGACGTCGGAGCCCATCGCGCCGAGCCGCCACACGGTGGGGGTGGCCTTGGTGCCGGGCCGCCGGTAGAGGGTCAGCCGCAGCCGGTAGGAGACGAGGCGCAGGCCGGTGGAGGCGTCGTCGATGGCGACGGTGTCCGTCCAGACGGTGCTCCGGCCGTCGCCCTGGCCGTCGACCGAGGCGCGCTTGATGTCCTGGTCGCCGGAGGCCCACCTGCCGAGCACGTACCAGGGGGTCTCGGCGCCGTCGGAGTAAACGCCCTGGAACTCGACCGCGAGCCAGGTGCCCGCGGGGGTGCTCGCGTTCCAGGAGGCGATCGCCTCGGTCGCGGGGACGGTGAGCCGGTGGACCGGGGACGTCCAGGTCGCGTACTCCCAGCGGGCGGTGGTCCCGGTGTGCGGGTCGGTGTGGTCGACGACGCCGAGCGGGCTGTCGACGACGAGTCCCGGCCGGACGCCCGCGACGGCCCGGACGCCCTGGGCGGCGCCGGCCCGCCAGTCGTCGTACGTGGTCCAGGCGCGGTAGTCGACGGTGCGGGCCGGGGCCGCCCCCGCGCCGGGCGCTCCGGCGGCCGTGGTGTCCGTGACGTCGACCGGCTCGACGTCCGGGTCGAGGGCCGGGTCGAGGACCGGGCCGGCCGGGTCGACGGCCGCCGCCGAGCCGGTGCCGCCCGCCACGGCGGCGACGACCGCGGCGGCGAGGACGGACCGGCGCGAGGGACGGTCGGCGGCGGGCGTTCGCGGGTCGGCGGTCCGGGAGAGCTGGTCGGTTCCGCCGGAGCCCTGCTCGGCTCCGCTGAACGGCTGTTCGGCTTGGCTCATGGACGGAAGTCTCCCAAGGGTCCGGGGCGGGACTGGTCCGGTGCGACGGTAGTGCGCCCACTATGGACGCGGGCGGCCGGGGCTGCCAGCACCCGCGCCCGTGCCACGCCCACCGATGCGCGAAGGACGCCCGCCTAGACTCGTGTGACCACCGGACATGCCCTCGCGGGGCCACCGGACATCTCCTCGCAGGGCCACCCGACATCCCCTCGCGTGGCCACCGCACACCCCTCCCAGGAGCCCGTCATCGACCAGCTCGCCGCCCGGCTCCGCCGCCTTCCGCCGTCCTGCGGCCCCGTCCGTCTCGTCGGCGTGGACGGGCACGCCGGTTCGGGGAAGTCCACCTTCGCCGGACGGCTGGCCGATGCCCTCGGCGGCGCGCCGGTCCTGCACCTCGACGACATCGCCAGCCACGACGAGCTGTTCTCGTGGACCGCGCGTCTGCTGACCGAGGTGATCGAGCCGCTCGGCCGGGGCGAGACGGCGCACTACTCCCCCTACGACTGGCGCGCCCGCGGCTTCGCCTCGCCCCGCCCGCTGCCGCCGGCCCCCGTGGTCCTGATCGAGGGCGTCGGCGCGGGCCGCCGCGCGCTGCGGCCGTATCTGGCGCAGCTGCTGTGGATGGAGGTGCCGCGCGAGGAGGCCTGGGCCCGGGGCCGCTCACGGGACGGGGAGGAACAGCGCGAGTTCTGGGACGGATGGGTCGACGCCGAACTCCGTCATGTCGCCGAGGATCCTTCGCGGCCCCATGCCGACTTGCTGGTACGGCAGTTGGGGCAGGGATACGAGGTGCTGCCGGGGCCGTCGGGACGACTTGGTCCGGACCGCGACGTCACGCACCGTGAGGGCCCGCCTGCGATGTGGTGAACCTGTGAAGGTCCTTGCGTCCGAACTTCGCCAAGTGCTCCGACGCGGCTTGACCGGCGGCCGGGGCAGGACTTACGTTCTGAATGTGCGGCAATCGAAGCCGCCCCGCAGACGCGAAGCCCCCGGTTGTTCCCCCGTGATCGGGGGCTTCGTTCTGCTCAAAAGCCGCTTCGGCGGCGTCGTTTGAACGCGATGTGACGCAATGCCCTCACTCAGGGTCACCGTGCCGTCATGCGCCCCCTCTGCTTCCGCCTCGCCCGACGGCCCGTGCGGCACCCTACGGCGGGCGACGCCCGCGCAGGTACGATGCCCTCGGTGCGACCTGGGGCAACTGCTGTGCGCACCTGGCAACTCCGGTCCGCGGCACAGCGGTTCGACCATGGCAGCCGGCGGGCGACGGTCCGGCGGCACACCGACGGGGGCACGGTCTGTGGGGGACGTGATGGACTTCGGCACGCAGGGCCCCGAGGCCCCGGCCGACCTGGCCTGGCTGCGCGGCGTGGACGCCTACACCATGGGCGCGTATCCGCAGGCGGAGGAGGAGTTCCGGACCGCCGTGCGGATCGACCCCGGCATGGCCGACGGCTGGCTGGGACTGCACGCGCTGCGCGTCGACACGACGACCGCGCTGTTGCGCATGTTCCGCCACCGGGATCGCTTCGGCGAGCAGCGCACCCGGCACCGCCGCACCCTCAACTCCTGGTACTGGCTGGGCTGGTGGGTGCAACCGGTGCTGGAGAGCCCCCGCGATCTACTGCTCGCGCACGCCTCGCACTGGCTGGACGGCCGCCATGTGCCCGAGCTGGACCGGGCGCTCGCCGGGCTCCCGCCCGTCGACACCGACCACCAGGTCCGCTTTCTGCACGCCTGCCGCGCCTACCTGGTCAAGGACTGGGAGCAGCTCGTCCGGCACACCGACCCGCTGCTGGACGATCCGCTGCTCGGCATCGAGGCCGGCCTGTTCGGCGGGATGGCCCGGGTCCGGCTGGAGATGTACGGGCAGGCCGAACCGCTGCTGTCGGCGGCGCTGATGCGCTGTCGCAGCGAACAGCCGCAGCGCAAGGAGCTGCGGTACTGGCTGGCCCGCGCCCACGAGGGCACCGGCCGCTCCGCGGCGGCCCTCCCCCTCTACCGGGCCGTGCACCGCGTGGACCCGGCGTTCATGGACACCTCCGCCCGTCTCGCCGCGATCGCCGAGGGCGACGGCTACGACGATCCCGCCGACCTCGCCGCGATCACGCTGACCGGTATCGGGCAGGACGCCGGGGACGGACCGGACGGCCTGGATCCGCTGTTCGGCACGGAGGGCCGGGACCTGAGGCTCCCGGAGCCCGCCGACCTGCCGCCCGTCGGCCCGCTGCCGTCGGTGACCGATCCGGCGGTGCGCGCCCGGACGATCGGCGCCCCGACGCTGCCCGCCGGCCCCACCGACCCGGTGCTGCTGGAGGAGGCGCTCGCCGAACTGGAGCGCATGGTGGGCTTGGAGCCGGTGAAACGGCAGGTCAAGGCGTTGTCGGCGCAGCTCAACATGGCGCGGCTGCGGGCCGGGCAGGGGCTTCCGGTGCAGCCGCCGAAACGGCACTTCGTCTTCTCCGGTCCGTCCGGCACCGGCAAGACCACGGTGGCCCGCATCCTCGGCCGGGTCTTCTACGCCCTCGGTCTGCTGGGCGGCGACCACCTCGTGGAGGCCCAGCGGGCCGATCTGGTCGGCGAGTACCTCGGTCAGACCGCCGTGAAGGCCAACGAGCTGATCGACTCCGCGCTCGGGGGCGTGCTCTTCGTCGACGAGGCGTACTCCCTGTCCAACTCCGGTTACGGCAAGGGCGACGCGTACGGGGACGAGGCCCTCCAGGTGCTGCTGAAGCGGGCCGAGGACAACCGGGACCATCTGGTGGTGATCCTGGCCGGCTATCCGGAGGGGATGGACCGGCTGCTGACCGCGAACCCGGGGCTGTCGTCCCGCTTCACGACCCGGGTCGACTTCCCGTCCTACCGTCCGCTGGAGCTGACCTCGATCGGCGAGGTGCTCGCGGCGGAGAACGGGGACGTGTGGGACGAGGAGGCGCTGGACGAGCTGCGCTCCATCGCGGGGCACGTCGTCGACCAGGGGTGGATCGACGAGCTGGGCAACGGGCGGTTCCTGCGCACGCTGTACGAGAAGAGCTGCGCCTACCGGGATCTGCGGTTGTCGACCTACCCGGGAATGCTGTCGCGGGACGACTTGTCGACTTTGCGGCTGCCGGATCTGATGCAGGCGTACGGAGAGGTGCTCTCGGGCCGGAGCCCGCAGGACCCTTCGGGGATGTAGCGCCCCTCCGGGCCTGCGGGCGGTCGGCTACGTGGCCAGCGCCTGCGCCGGCTCGCCGGTCAGCTGCGGCTGCGGGTCCGTCACCCTGATCTCGGCCTCGACCTCCGGCGCCGCCCGGTGCGCCGGGTCGGTGACCTCGCCCACCAGCAACTCCAGCACGTCCTCCAGGGCCGCCAGCCCCAGCACCCGGCCCGAGCCGTCCGCCACCTGGGCGAGGTGGGTGGCCGCCCGGCGCATGACGGTCAGCGCGTCGTCGAGCGGCAGGTCCGAGCGGAGTTTCGTCATCGGGCGCCACACCTGCTGGGGCACGGCCCGGTCCGACTCCTCCAGGTCGAGGACGTCCTTCACATGCAGATAGCCCATGAAGGCGCCGGTCTCCGCGGCGACGGGGAAGCGGGAGTAGCCGGTGCGGGCGGTCAGCCGGACGATCTCGCCGGGGGTGACCGACGGGCTGACCGTCACCAGGGACTCCCGCTTCAGGAGCACGTCCGTCACCGGGCGGGAGCCCAGTTCGAGCGCGTCCTCCAGCCGCTCCTGCTCCTCCGGGTCGAGCAGACCGGCCTGGCCGGCGTCCTCCACCAGCCGGTTGAGCTGCTCGCTGGTGAAGACGGCCTCGACCTCGTCCTTCGGCTCGACGCGGAAGAGCCGCAGGATGGCCTGGGCGCAGGCGCCGAGGGCGACGGTGATCGGCCGGCACAGACGTGCGAACCAGACCAGGCCGGGGCTGAGCCACAGCGCGACCTTCTCGGGGGCCGCCATGGCGAGGTTCTTCGGGAGCATCTCGCCGATGACGAGATGGAAGAAGACCACCGCCGCGAGGGCGATGACGTAGGTCAGCGGGTGGATCACGCCGTGCGGCAGCTGGACCCACTCGAAGACGGGCTCCAGCAGATGCGCCACCGTCGGCTCGGCGACCGCGCCCAGGGTGAGGGAGCAGACGGTGATGCCGAACTGGGCCGCGGCCATCATCTGCGGCAGGCGCTCCAGGCCGTAGAGGACCTGGCGGGCCCGCGCGGTGCCGAGGGGTTCGATCTGGCTGCGGCGGACCGAGACGAGCGCGAACTCGGCGCCGACGAAGAAGCCGTTCGCGAGCACGAGAAGGCCCGCGAAGGCGAGTTGGAGGACGCTCATCGGGCGACCTCCACGACCACGCCGGTGCGCACCAGCCGGACCCGTTCGGCCCGGTAGTGGCCGACGCGGCGCACCGACAGCCGCCAGCCGGGCAGCTCGGTGCGGTCGCCGACGGCGGGGATCCGGCCGAGCAGGTCGGCGACGAGCCCGGCGACCGTCTCGTACGGTCCCTCGGGCACTTCCAGGCCTATGCGCCGGAGGATGTCGACGCGGCAGCTGCCGTCGGCGTCCCAGGCGGGCCTGCCGTCCTCGGGCGGGGCGGCGGCGAGTTCGGGCGTGTCCAGCCCGTCGTGCTCGTCGCGGACCTCGCCGACGATCTCCTCGACGATGTCCTCCAGGGTGACCACGCCGGCCGTGCCGCCGTACTCGTCGACGACGACGGCGATGGGCTGCTCGCTGCGCAGCCGGGCCAGCAGCGGCTGGACGGGCAGGGTCTCGGGGACGAGCAGCGCCGGGCGGGCGATCCGGCCGGCCGGGGTGCGCAGCCGGTCATGGACGGGGACGGCCAGGGCGTCCTTGAGATGGACCATGCCGACGACCTCGTCGATCTTCTCGCGGTAGACGGGGAAGCGGGAGAGGCCGGTGGCGCGGGTCAGGTTGACCACGTCCTCGGCGGTGGCCGACGCCTGGAGGGCGCTGACCTTCACCCGCGGGGTCATGACGTGCTGCGCGGTCAGCTCGGCCAGGGACAGGGTCCGTACGAAGAGGTCGGCCGTGTCCTGTTCCAGGGCGCCGGCCCGGGCGGAGTGGCGGGCCAGGGAGACGAGCTCACCGGGGGTGCGGGCGGAGGCCAGTTCCTCGGCGGGCTCGACGCCCAGGGCGCGCACGAGCCGGTTGGCGACGGCGTTGAGGCCGGCGATGACCGGCCGGAACAGCCGGGCGAACACATGCTGCGGGCCGGCGACGAAGCGCGCGACCTGCATCGGCTTGGACACCGCCCAGTTCTTCGGCACGAGTTCGCCGATCACCATCTGCACGGCGGACGCCAGCAGCATGCCGACGGCGACGGCGACGCCGGAGACGGCCCCGTCGGGGACGCCGATCGCGGTGACGGGCCCGTCGAGCAGCTCGGCGAGCGCGGGTTCGGCGAGCATGCCGACGACCAGCGAGGTGATGGTGATGCCGAGCTGGGTGCCGGAGAGCTGGAAGGACAGCTCCTTGAGCGACTCGACGACGGTACGGGCCCGTCGGTCGCCCTCGGCGGCGGCCTTCTCGGCGTCCGGGCGCTCCACGGTCACGAGGCCGAACTCGGCGGCCACGAAGAATCCGTTGGCGAGGATGAGCAGGAACGCGGCTGCCAGGAGCAGCAGGGGGGTGGTCATGATGCCGCCGCCTCCACGTCGGAGGGGGCGGCGCAGGTACTACAGGACGAACCGTCCATCGCCGGAGAGGGTCACTCCTCGGGTAGCAGGAACCCCTGTGCGCCCGGCCGGGCACCCCAGGGGCGGAGGCGAAAGGGGAACGCCTCCGTCACCAGATTAATCAAGACAGGCGGTTTTGCGGCAGGGCGGACGGCCCCGAGTCAGCCCTGATCCTGCCCGGAGCCCCGCTCGGGGTCGCGCACGGAGCGGTGCTCCACGAGGGCCCGCAGGGCGCGCGCGTCGGCGATGGCCTGCTGCTTGGCGATGCCCGGCTGGATGCCGAGCGCGGGCAGGCTGGTGCCGTCGCTGAGGTTCAGGAACACCCAGGGATCGCCCGGACGGAGGTTCACCTGGACGATCTCCGCCCAGGCCAGACGCCTGCGGCTCGCGATGTTCACCACGGTGACGCCGGAGTCGTCGGCGACGACGCGCACCCGGGCGAGCTGAGCCAGCACCCAGAAGATGAGCGCTCCGGTGACGACGAAACTGAGCCGCTCGCCGGGGCCGAGCTGCTCCAGGAGCAGCGCGATCGCGGAGATCACGACGAAGATCGTCACGCCGGCCGTGAGCAGCACCACACGGGTGCGGCCGGGCCGGAAGGTGACGGGGAGGGCGGGCTGGTCGGACATCGCTGCGTATCCCTCGGGTCCCTCGGGTCAGAGACGGCAGGCGTGGATGGCCGTGGTGAGGATGGCGCGGGCGCCGATCTCGTACAGGTCGTCCATGATGCGCTGCGCCTCCTTGGCGGGGACCATGGCGCGGACGGCGACCCAGCCCTCGTTGTGCAGCGGGGAGACGGTCGGCGACTCCAGGCCCGGGGTCAGCGCGACGGCCTTCTCCAACTGCTCGACGCGGCAGTCGTAGTCCATCATCACGTACGTCCGGGCGACCAGGACGCCCTGGAGGCGGCGCAGGAACTGCTGCACCTTGGGGTCGTCGGCGTCGGCGCCGGTGCGGCGGATGACGACGGCCTCGGACTTCATGATGGGCTCGCCGATGACCTCCAGGCCGGCGTTGCGCAGCGAGGTGCCGGTCTCGACGACGTCCGCGATGACCTCGGCGACGCCGAGTTCGATGGCGGTCTCGACGGCGCCGTCGAGGTGGACGACGGAGGCGTCGATGCCGCTGTCGGCGAGGTGCCCGGCGACGATGCCCTCGTAGGAGGTGGCGACCGTCATGCCGGCGAGGTCCTCGACGCCCTTCGCGGTGCCGGGCTTGGTGGCGTAGCGGAAGGTGGAGCGGGCGAAGCCGAGGGGGAGGATCTCCTCGGCGTCGGCGCCGGAGTCGATGAGCAGGTCGCGGCCGGTGATGCCGATGTCGAGGCGGCCGGAGGAGACGTAGATCGCGATGTCGCGGGGGCGGAGGTAGAAGAACTCGACCTCGTTGCCCGGGTCGACGATCCGCAGTTCCTTGGACTCGCGGCGCTGCTGGTAGCCGGCCTCATGCAGCATCTCCCCCGCAGGGCCGGACAGGGAACCCTTGTTGGGGATGGCGATGCGCAGCATGAGGCGAGCTTCCTTCGGTTCGTCTTCGTCGGGGAGACAGGTGGGGGTACGGCTCAGAGGTGGGCGTAGACGTCGTCGAGGGAGATCCCGCGGGCGACCATCATCACCTGGACGTGGTACAGCAGTTGCGAGATCTCCTCGGCGGCCGCGTCCTTGCCCTCGTACTCGGCGGCCATCCAGACCTCGGCGGCCTCTTCGACGACCTTCTTGCCGATGGCATGGACGCCCTTCTCGACCAGTTCGGCGGTGCGGGAAGTGGCGGGGTCGCCGGTGGCGGCCTTCTGCTGGAGCTCGACGAAGAGCTCCTCGAACGTCTTCTTGGACATGGTGCTGCCCACCCTAGCCGTAATGCCGTCGGCCCTATCGCCAGGGTTCGGATACTGAGCGCAGGGTGGCCGCGGTCGCCACCGCCGCCGTCACCGCCTCGTGGCCCTTGTCCTCGTGGGAGCCCTCGATGCCGGCCCGGTCCAGGGCCTGCTCCTCGGTGTCGCAGGTGAGGACGCCGAAGCCGACGGGGACGCCGGTCTCGACGGAGACCTGGGTGAGGCCCTGGGTGACGCCCTGGCACACGTACTCGAAGTGGGGGGTGCCGCCGCGGATGACGACGCCGAGGGCGACGATCGCGTCGTAGCCGCGGCCGGCGAGGACCTTGGCGACGACCGGGAGCTCCCAGCTGCCGGGGACCCGCAGCAGGGTCGGCTCGTCGATGCCCAGGTCGTGCAGGGCGCGCAGGGCGCCGTCGACCAGTCCGTCCATCACCTTCTCGTGCCACTGGGCCGCGATGACGGCGACCCTGAGGTCGCCCACATTGCGTACGGACAGTTCGGGTGCGCCCTTGCCGCTCACGTTCTCGTGTCTCCTAGGTGTTCGTCTTACTGGTTGCCGCAGGGGGACACGGGGGCCGTGTCCAGCCAGGGCAGGTCGTGTCCCATCCGGTCGCGCTTGGTGCGCAGGTAGCGGATGTTGTGCTCGCCCGCCTGCACGGGCATCGGCTCGCGCGCGCTCACCTCGAGGCCGTGCCGGACGAGCGCGTCGGTCTTCTCGGGGTTGTTGGTCATCAGGCGGACGCTGCGCACCCCGAGGTCCTCCAGGATCTGCGCGCCGGCCGCGTAGTCCCGGGCGTCGGCGGGCAGGCCGAGTTCCAGGTTGGCGTCGAGGGTGTCGTGGCCCTGTTCCTGGAGTTCGTAGGCCCGCAGCTTGGACAGCAGGCCGATGCCGCGGCCCTCGTGCCCGCGCAGGTAGACGACGGCTCCCCGGCCCTCGGCCTGGATGCGCTCCAGCGAGGCGTCGAGCTGGGGGCCGCAGTCGCAGCGGGCGGAGCCGAAGACGTCCCCGGTGAGGCATTCGGAGTGGACGCGGACGAGGACGTCCTCGCCGTCGCCGATGTCGCCGTGGACGAGGGCGACGTGCTCGACGCCGTCGACGGTGGAGCGGTAGCCGTACGCGGTGAACGTGCCGTGCACGGTGGGCAGTCGGGTCTCGGCCTCGCGGCGGACGGTGGGCTCGGCGCTGCGGCGGTAGGCGATCAGGTCCTCGATGGAGATGATCGTCAGGCCGTGCTTGCGGGCGAAGGGGATCAGTTCGGGCAGCCGCAGCATCCGGCCGTCCTCGCCGGCGATCTCGACGATCGCGCCGGCCGGGCGCAGTCCGGCGAGCCGGGCGAGGTCGACGGCGGCCTCGGTGTGGCCGTCGCGGACCAGGACCCCGCCGGGCTTGGCGCGCAGCGGGAAGACATGGCCGGGGCGGACGAGGTCGGCCGGTTCGGCGGCGCCGCTCGCGAGGAGCTGGAGGGTGGTGGCGCGGTCGGAGGCGGAGATGCCGGTGGTCACGCCGTGCGCGGCGGAGGCGTCGACGGAGACGGTGAAGGCGGTCTTCATCGACTCGGTGTTGTCGGCGACCATCTGCGGGAGCTGGAGGCGGTCGAGTTCGTCGCCCTCCATGGGGGCGCAGATCAGGCCGCGGCACTCGCTCATCATGAAGGCGACGATCTCGGGGGTGGCCTTCTCGGCGGCGATGACGAGGTCGCCCTCGTTCTCCCGGTCCTCGTCGTCGACGACGACGACGGGGCGGCCGGCCGCGATGTCGGCGACGGCCTGCTCGATCGGGTCGAGCGTGAAGTCCTCGACGCCGTCGGCGGTGTACAGGATCGGTGCCGTACTCATGCCGGCGCTCCTTCCAGAGCGGGCCGCGGTCCCTTGCGGGAGCGCAGCCACCAGTCGCGCATGCCCCACAGGACGAGCGCGCCGTAGATGACGTAGACGAAGCCGGAGAAGGCGTAGCCGTTGGCGAAGTTGAGGGGGACGCCGACGAGGTCGACGAGGAGCCAGGCGAACCAGAACTCGACCATGCCGCGGGCCTGGGCGTACATGGCGACGATGGTGCCGACGAAGATGTAGGCGTCGGGCCAGGGGTCCCAGGACAGGGTCGGGTAGGCCTTGAAGAGGAGGGCGACGGCGACGGTGCCGGCGGCCGCGGCGGCGACCATGGCGGCGCGCTCGGTCCAGGTGGCGAAGCGGGGGGCGATGTGGCCGTCCTCGCTGCGGCCCTTGTCGCGGTTCCACTGCCACCAGCCGTACAGGGCGACGGCCATGACGACGGCCTGCTTGCCGGCGCTGCCGGTGAGGTGGCCGAAGAAGGCGCCGAACAGGATCAGGCCGGAGAGGAACTGGACGGGCCAGGTCCACAGGGAGCGGCGCCAGCCGAGGGCGAGGGCGGCCAGACCGAAGATGTTGCCGATCATGTCCGACCAGAGGATGTGCTGGTCGAGGAGGGTGAAGGCCTCGGAGTTGAGCCAGTTCACCGGGTGGCCCCCTGTCCTGCCTGACCGCCCTGACCGCCCTGACCGGACATCAGCCGCTCGACGTACTTGGCGACGATGTCCACTTCGAGGTTGACCGGGTCGCCGGGCTGCTTGGCGCCGAGCGTGGTCAGGGCGAGGGTGGTGGGGATGAGGCTGACGGTGAAGTAGTCGTCGCCGGCGTCGACGACGGTGAGGCTGATGCCGTCGACGGTGATGGAGCCCTTCTCGACGACGTACCGCGAGAGGCCGGCGGGGAGCGAGACCTTGACGATCTCCCAGTGCTCGGACGGCTTGCGCTCCAGCACCTCGCCGGTGCCGTCGACATGGCCCTGCACGATGTGCCCGCCGAGGCGCGCGCCCACGGCGGTGGGGCGTTCGAGGTTGACCCGGGAGCCGACGGCGAGGGCGCCGAGGCTGGAGCGGGTGAGGGTCTCCGCCATGACGTCGGCGGTGAACTCGTCGCCCTCGTGTTCGACGACGGTGAGACAGACCCCGTTCACGGCGATGGAGTCGCCGTGCTTCGCGCCGTCGGTGACGACGGGGCCGCGCAGCCGGAAGCGGGAGGCGTCGCCGAGGTTCTCGACGGCGGTGACCTCACCCAGCTCTTCGACGATTCCGGTGAACACTTCCCGGGTCCTCCTGCCTCATTCGGGCACGGACTCCGGGGCCTGTCGAGGACGACAGAAAGTACGGGCGAGGACACCGGGGGCGACGCCGGACAGACTCGTCCGCGGACGAGTACGTATACGGCGGCGCGCACGAATGCCCGCCCGCCGCGCACTGCCTCCCATCCGGACTTTAACCGTCGGTCCAGGAATTCCACCTGGTCAACCGGCCGCTGGAAGCGACCGGGTCGCGGACTGTAACCGCCGGTTCGGACTTTCACCGACCCCGGAGTGCGCTGCTTTAGGTACAGGGTCAGTGTGCCACGCCTGATCGGCGTCCATACGGGTGAAGAATGTGGGGTGCCTCACAGGGATTGGTCCGTACCTGTTGACGCACTGGTCTAGTCCTCTTAGGGTCGGCGGGTACGGTCCCGGCGGCGGTGACGACGGCCCTTGCCCGCCGTCGGGGCCCCTGGAGCGCGGCCTCGGACGGGTCGTTCAGCGCGCGTCGGGGGTGCCGAACAACTCGCTCTGGGCGGACTGACGTGCCGTGAGCAGCGCGCCGTGCAGCACCGCGCCACCGCCCAGGGCGCCGGGCCGCACCTCGGTGGGCGGCGGCGCCATCCGCCGCAGCCGCTCCGCCACCCGGGCGGCGAGCACCTCTCCGCCCGCCTGCCCGACCTCGCCGCCGAGGACGACACACCCCGGATCGAGCACGGCGACGACCGAGGCGACGCCGATGGCGAGCCGCTCGGCGAGGACGTCGAGGAAACGGGCCGCGCCTTCACCGGCTCCGTCCGCGACCGCCGCCCGCACGAATCCGGCGGCCTCGGGCTCACCGGACAGCCGACCGCCCGAAGCCCGCGCCCGCGCGTCGGACGCCTCCAGCCCGTGCTCCCCCGCCAGCGCCACGATCGCCGCCGAGCCCGCCAGGCTGTGGAAGCCGCCCTCGCAGTCCGTCGCCGACGGGAGGGCGCGGGTGCCGGGGACCGGGAGGAAGCCGATCTCGCCGGCGCCGCCGGAGGCGCCCCTGCACAGGACGCCGTCCAGCACGACGGCCGCGCCGGTGCCGTGGCCCAGCCAGAGCAGGACGAAGGTGTCGCGGTCCCGGGCCGCGCCCGCGTGCCGCTCGGCCAGGGCGGCGAGGTTGGTCTCGTTCTCGACGCTGACGCGGGCCTGCGGAAGCCGTTCCTGGAGGGCGGCGACCAGCCGGCGGTGCCAGGCGGGCAGGCCGGAGGAGTCCCGCAGTTCGCCGCTCGCGGGGTCGATCAGACCGGGCGCGCCGATGCCGACGGTGTGCAGCCGGTCGGCGCCGGCCTCCTTCACCGCCCGCTCGACCAACGCCACCGCCTGCTCCACGGCGGGCCCCGTGCCGGCGTCGTCCCCGATCGGCGCGGACGCCTCGGCGAGGACCCGGCCGAGCAGGTCGGACACGACCACCGTGACGCCCTCCGTGCGCACGTCCAGCGCCGCGAGCTGCGCACGGTCGGCGACGATGCCGTACAGCTTGGCGTTGGGGCCGCGCCGCTGCGCGCCGGTCTCGCCGACGACCTCGATCAGGCCGGAGGCGGCGAGGCGTTCGACGAGGTCGGCGACCGTCGGCCGGGACAGTCCGGTGAGCTCCTTCAACTGCCCCGCCGTCAGCGGGCCTTCGTCCTGAAGCAGCCGCAGTGCGAGCCGGTCGTTGATGGCCCGGGCGGTGCTCGGGGATGCGGGCATGCGGGGATCCTCCCACGGGGAGCCGAGGCTTGAGTCCGAATGGCGCTCTATTTATCAGGCAGGCTTCCTGATAGTTTACGGCGGCACCGATCGGGAGTCCGAACGGAGAGGGGACGGCGAGCATGAGCGAAGTGACCTACGCACCCGCGGAAGTGCGGCGGGCCCGGTACGCCGTGGCCGCCGTCTTCGCCGTGCACGGCGCGGTCACCGGCTCCTTCGCCACCCGGGTGCCCTGGATCCAGGACCACTCCTCGGTGAGCGCCGGACAGCTCGGCTTCGCGCTGGCCTTCACGGCGTTCGGCGCCTCCTGCTCCATGCCGCTGGCCGGCCGGATCAGCCACACCTTCGGCAGCCGCGCCGCCCTGCGCGGCCTGATGGCCATGTGGACGCTGTCGCTGGTGCTGCCCGCGCTCGCGCCGAACCTGCTCACGCTCTGCCTGGCGATGTTCGTCTACGGGGCCAGCGCCGGCATGGCCGACGTCGCCATGAACGCCCTGGGCGTGGAGGTCGAGCGGCTGCTCGACAAGTCGATCATGTCCGGGCTGCACGGCATGTGGAGCGCGGGCGCGCTGATCGGCTCGGCGGGCGGAACGCTCGCGGCCCATCTCGGCGCGGACGCGCGCGTGCATCACGCGCTGGCGGCGGCCGTCCTCACCGTGCTCGGCCTGGTGGCCTGCCGCTGGGTGTTCGACCTGCGGCCCACGGAGGACGAGGAGCCGCCGCCGCGGTTCGCGCTGCCGCCGCGTTCGGCGCTGCTGATCGGCGCGGTCGGGTTCTGCGCGGTGTTCGCGGAGGGCGCCGCCCTGGACTGGTCGGCGGTCTATCTGCGCGACCAGCTCGCCTCCTCGGCCGCCGTCGCCGCGGCCTGCACGACGGGCTTCATGCTCACCATGGCGGTGGCCCGGATCGCGGGCGACGCGGTGGTGAACCGGTTCGGCGCGGTGCGCACGGTCCGGGCGGGCGGTGTGCTGGCCACGCTGGGCGGGCTGCTGATCGTGTTCGGCGGCCACCCGGCGGTGGTCACGGGCGGGTTCGGGCTGATGGGCCTCGGCATCGCCGTCGTGGTCCCGCTCTGCTTCGCGGCGGCCGGGCGCAGCGGGCCCAACCCCAGCCAGGCCATCGCGGGCGTCGCGACCATCACGTACACCTCCGGTCTGATCGCGCCGAGTCTGATCGGCGGGGTGGCGCAGCTGTCGAGCCTGGTGGTGTCGTTCGGCGTGGTGACCGTGCTGGCCTTCGCGCTCGTGGGGTTCGCGGGCGTGCTGCGCGGGGGCGAGCGGACGCCCGCGCAGTCCGCCGCGCGGAGCGAGACGGTGCCCGGCCCGCGCTCCTGAGGGTCTCGCCGGGGCTGCGGGCGGTCGCGGTACGGCCTCGCCGGGGGCTGCGAGCGGGCGTCTGACGGTCTCGCCGGGGGCTGCGGGGGTCGTCCTGACGGTCTCGCCGGGGGCTGCGGGGGTCGTCCTGACGGCCTCGCCGGGGGCTGCGGACGATCGCCTGGCGGCCGTCCCGGCGGCAAGCGGTCGGGCAGGTTCCGTTTTCACGTGAGAATGGGCCGGACATCCGCACCCGCACGAAAGCGAACCGCACCATGGATCTTGGCGTCGGCTGGAAACTGCACGGCGACGGCCGGAGTCCCGCGCCCGGCGCGGTGGTCCGCCCCGACGAGCGGCTCTCCTGGCCCCGCACGGTCGGGCTGGGCGCGCAGCACGTGGTCGCCATGTTCGGCGCGTCGTTCGTCGCGCCCGTCCTGATGGGGCTCGACCCGAACCTCGCGATCATGATGTCGGGCGTCGCCACCGTGATCTTCCTGCTCGCCACCCGCGGCCGGGTGCCCAGCTACCTCGGCTGTTCGCTGTCGTTCGTGGGCGTGGCGGCCGTCATCCGCGCCCAGGGCGGCACCAGCGCCACCGTCACCGGGGCGGTGCTCGTGGTGGGCGTGGCGCTGTTCCTGGTGGGGCTGGCCGTGCAGCGCTTCGGCGCGCGGATCATCC
Source organism: Streptomyces sp. NPDC002328 (assembly GCF_042890065.1). Lineage (NCBI taxonomy): Bacteria > Bacillati > Actinomycetota > Actinomycetes > Kitasatosporales > Streptomycetaceae > Streptomyces > Streptomyces sp. NPDC002328. Next base: position 82,887 of record NZ_JBIARQ010000025.1, read on the forward strand.
ACGCCGCGATGCCGCCGATCGTGACCGGCGCGGTCGTGATGCTGATCGGCTTCAACCTCGCCCCGGTGACCGCGTCCACCTACTGGCCGCAGGACCAGTGGACGGCCCTGCTGGTGATGTCGTTCACCGCGCTGGCCGTCGTCTGTCTGCGCGGCTTCTGGTCCCGTATCGCGATCTTCCTCGGCCTGGTGTTCGGATACGGCGTCTCCTGGGCGTTCGACCGGATCTTCGGCATGATCCACTCGGCGGACGCCAGCGGCAAGGTCACCGACCACTGGCGGCTGGACCTCTCCGCGGTCGGCCAGGCCGACTGGATCGGCCTGCCCGCCTTCCACGGGCCGAGCTTCGAGTGGTCGGCGATCCTCGTCGCGCTCCCCGTCGTCATCGCCCTGGTCGCGGAGAACGCCGGGCACGTCAAGGCGGTCGGCGAGATGACCGGCGACCCGCTCGACGACAAGCTCGGCACGGCGATCTCCGCCGACGGACTCGGCTCGGTGCTGTCCACCGCCGTCGGCGGCCCGCCCAACACCACGTACTCCGAGAACATCGGCGTGATGGCCGCGACCCGCGTCTACTCGACCGCCGCCTACTGGGCCGCCGCCGGCTTCGCGCTGCTCTTCGGCCTGTGCCCCAAGTTCGGCGCGGTGGTGGCCGCGATCCCGGGCGGGGTCCTCGGCGGGATCACCGTCATCCTGTACGGCATGATCGGCCTGCTGGGCGCCCAGATCTGGATCAACGCGAAGGTCGACCTGCGCAACCCGCTGAACCTGGTCCCGGCCGCCGCGGGCATCATCATCGGCATCGGCGACGTCACGATGACGTTCGGCGACACCTTCTCCCTCAGCGGCATCGCCCTCGGCACCCTCGTCGTCATCGTCGGCTACCACGCGCTGCGCGCCTTCGCCCCCGCCCATCTCACGACCGGGCAGCCCCTGCTGGACGAGGGCGCCAGTTCCTACGACGACGGTCAGCGCGCCAACTCGTAGGCGTACGACGGGCTGAAGGCGCCCGCCGTCCCCTTGCAGCCGTCGGACTCGCCCGGCAGCTTCACCCACAGGTAGGCGTCGACGCGGTCCTGGCCGGTGGCGAGGGTGGGGGCGCGGCCGACCGTGCGGCCGTCCGGGTCGCACCACTGGCCGTCGGCGGGCGCGCCGTTGCCGTTGCGGCTGGTGTCGACGACCGCGCCGAGGCCCGGCGGGCCGCCGAGCGCGGCGAGCACCCTCCGGTCGTAGGCGACCTCGTCGGCGGTGCGCTGGAAGTTGGAGACGTTGCTGAAGATCCCGGCGGAGGAGGCGGAGGCCGCGCCCGCCTGCCTGAGCAGCGCCGCCTGCTTCGCCGGCGCGTTCCAGTGCGAGTGGCCGGCGTCGTAGTAGACGCGCGCCCGGGGGTTCGCCGCCGTCAGGACGCGGCCCGCGCGGGCCAGCGAGGCGAACCGGTCTGCCCGTCGCCCCGCCGAGAGGCAGTCGGCGTAGGCGATCGCGTCCGGCTCCAGGATGACGACGACCTCCCCCGAGCCGAGGCCGGCGGCGAACCGGTCGATCCAGGCGTCGTAGGAGCCCAGGTCGGGCGCGCCGCCCCCGGAGGCCCCGCCGCAGTCGCGGTCGGGGATCGCGTACGGCACGAGGACCGGCACCCGGCCCCGCGCGGCGGCCCCCGCGGTGACCGCGCGGACCCGGGAGGTGATCGTGGCCGGCGTGAAGTCGGCGAACCACACCGCGGCCGGCCGACTCGCGATCCGGGACTCGATGACCGCGCGGCGCGCGTCCCGGGGATTGGCCCGCACCCAGTCCAGGACCTGGGACTGAGGATGGCGGTAGAGCCCGGCGGCCGACGCGGCGGCCCGCCGCTCGCTCCGGCCGGGCGGCACGGTCGGCGTGGGCGTGGCGGTCGGGCCGGCCGTGGGACTCCCGCTCACGGCGGACGGCGACACCGACGCCGTCGGGGACGCGGAAGCGGAAGCCGAGGCGGACGCCGGGACGCCGCTCGCCTCCTGCCGGACCCGCTCGCCCGCCCGCCCCCGGCGGCCGTCGTCCGTCCCGCTCCCGTCGCCCGTCGCCGACACCAGCCCGGCCGCGGCGGCCAGGGCGACGGCGCCCGAGGCGACGGCGATCAGCACGCCCCGCCGGACGCCCCGCCGCTCTCGCGGTACTCGCACTGCGCTGCTCCCCCTCCCGCGCGACGGACACGTCCCCCGTTCCGGGGAAGCACCGGGCCCGCCGACGCCCGAGTCAGCCTAGGGCTGGGACCCTTCCCCCATGCCGCACTTGGAGCAGTTCGTCCCACCCGTCCCTGCCGCCTCCGCCGCCCTCGACGGGGTCCTCGCCCGAATGCGCGACCTTGACGCGGCCCTGCCACAGGGGGACGGGGTCGCGGTGTTCAACCGCGTCTACCTCGCCGTGACGGAGGAGGTCGACCGGCGGGTCGACGCGGGCCGCTTCACCGACCCCGTCGCCGCCGTCACGCTGGACGTACGGTTCGCGGAGCGCTACCTCGCGGCGGTCGACGCGGCCGCTCTCGACCGCCGTCCGCCGGCCTGCTGGCGCCCGCTGTTCCAGTTGCGCCGCCATCCCGGCGTACGTCCGCTTCAGTTCGCGCTCTCGGGCATCAACGCGCACATCGGGCACGACCTCGCGCTCGCCGTCGTGGACGCCTGCCGTAGCCTCGGCTGCGAACCGGCTGACCTGGAGGACGAGTTCGACCGCGTGGGCGATCTCCTCGGCGCGCTGGAGGAGCGCATCCGCGAAGAGCTGATGCCGGGTCCCGATCTCCTCCAGATCGCCGATCCGCTCACCCATCTCCTCGGCGCCTGGAGCCTGGAGCGCGCCCGCGAGGCCACCTGGTCGGCGGCCCGCGCGCTGTGGGCCCTGCGCGGACTCCCGGACGTCGCCGAGGAGTTCACCGACCGCCTGGACGCGGCGGTCGGCTTCGCGGGCCGCATGCTGCTGACGCCGCTGCCCGCGTGGGGCCGTTAGCGTCCGTGCCTCTCAGTCCTCGGGCAGCTCGACCGGGGCGATCTCGTCGTACAGGTCGCCCGGGCCCGGGTTGGCGGCGTCCGTCGACCCGTCGAAGTGGTGCATGACGCCCCACACCGCGTTCAGCGCGGTCTGCACGGCGCCCTCGGCCCAGCCGGCGGTCCAGGAGATGTCGTCGCCGGCGAGGAAGATGCCGCGCTTGTCCTCGGGGAGCCGGTCCTGCATGAAGTGGGTGAACAGGCGCCGCTGGTAGCGGTAGTGGCCGGGCAGGTTGGCCTTGAACGCGCCCATGAAGTAGGGCTCGTTCTCCCAGGAGACCGTCACCGGGTTGCCGATGACGTGCGACCGGATGTCGACGTTCGGATAGATCTCGCCGAGCGACTTCAGCATGACCTCCATCCGCTCGTTCGCGGACAGCGGCAGCCACTTCAGGCTGTCGTCGCACCAGGTGTAGGACAGGCAGATCACGGCGGGCTTGTCCGGACCGTCGTCGAGGAGGTAAGTCCCGCGCGTCATACGGTCGGTGAGCGTCATCGACATGACGTCCCGGCCCGTGGGGTTTCCCCTGTCGTCGACGGCCTTGTCCAGCCAGAAGGGCCGGTCCACCGGGACGAAGAGCTTGCTGGACTCCATGTAGTGGGTGCGCTCGATCGCCGTCCAGTGGTCGATCGGGAAGAGCGAGTCGTCGCAGGCGATCTTCGACAGCAGCATCCAGGACTGCGCGGTGAAGATCGCCGCCCGGTAGGTGCGGATGTCGCCGTTCGCGTCCGTCACCGTGATCCGGTTGCCGGCGGTGCGGTGCAGCCGGGTCACGGCGGGGCGGGGCTCGCCGCCCTCGTGCAGGCTCGCCAGCGAGGTGCCGTACGGCCAGTGGACGATCTTCTCCGGCTCGCGCTCCCACAGCCGCAGCGGGAGCTGCTGGCTGCCGCCGACGATGCCGCGGTGGTGGTCGTCGGCCTCGGTGTAGACGACGCGCAGGATCTCCAGGATGGAGTTGGGGAAGTCGGTGTCCCAGCCGCCGGTGCCGAAGCCGACCTGGCCGAAGATCTCGCGGTGGCGGAACGACCGGAACGCCTCGGAGTCGCAGAGGAAGCCGTAGAAGGTCTGGTTGTCGAGCTTCTCGACGAGCTTCGCCCAGATCTCGCGGATGCGCGGCACGTCCCGCTCCCGCAGGGCGCGGTTCATGTCGGTGAAGTCGGCGCCCTCTTCGAGGCACTTCGCCCAGGCCGCGGCGACGTCCCGGTAGACCTGCGGGAGGTCGTCGATCGTCTCGGCGTAGTGGGACTCGCCCTTGAGGTCGACGACGGTCGAAGGCGTGGTCTCGGCAAGGGGGTTGGGGAACGGCCGGGTCTCCAGGCCCACCAGGTCGATGTAGTGCTGGAGGGCGGTGGAGGACGGCGGGAAGCGCATCGCGCCCATCTCGGCGGTGAGCGACGGGTCGCAGCCCTCGAAGCCGACGGTGCGCAGCCGGCCGCCGATGCGGTCGGCCTCGTAGACGACCGGCTTGAGGCCCATCTTCATCAGCTCGTACGCGGCCACGATGCCGGACAGCCCGCCGCCGATGACCGCGACCTCGGCGCCGTGCTCGGTCGCCGGGATCTGGCCGAGCCCCGCCGGATGGGCGAGGAAGTCGTCGTACGCGTACGGGAAGTCCGGGCCGAACATGGTGATCGGCGGCTGCTGCTCGTCGGTGTGCTCGACGGCGTTGGGCACCGTGGACGTCATGGGGTGCGGACTCCTTGCGACAAAGGTGAAGCGGTGGGGAAGCGGAGGGGCGGCGGAAGGGCGCGGATCAGACCAGTGACCCGTAGAGGCCGGGGCGGCGGTCCTGGAGATAGGGGTTCGCCTCGCGGGAGGCGGCCAGGAAGACGGGGTCGACGTCGGCGAACACCAGCTGTTCGTCGCGGCCGGCGCGGGTGCGGGCTACGCCGTCGGGGCCGGCCAGCGTGGAGAGCCCGACGAACTCGAACTCCCCTTCCGTGCCGACCCGGTTGACGTACGCGACGTACATCTGGTTCTCGAAGGCGCGCACCGGGATCATCGACTCGGCGACGAACTGGAAGGGGTGCATCTGCGCCGTCGGCACCAGCAGGAGGTCGGTGCCGGCCAGGGCATGGGCGCGGACGTTCTCCGGGAACTCGACGTCGTAGCAGATCAGCAGGCCCACGGTGAGGCCGTTCAGCTCGGCCTGGACGACCTGGCGCTCACCGGGGGTGAAGTGGTCGCGCTCGAAGCAGCCGAAGAGGTGGGTCTTGCGGTAGCCGGCGAGACGGACGCCGTCGGCGGAGATCAGCTGGACGGAGTTGTACACCGTGTCGCCCTCGCGCTCCGGGTAGCCGTACGCCACCGCGAGCCCGTGCCGGCCGGCCGTCTCGGCGATCGCGTCGGCCGAGTCGCCGTCGGCGGGCTCGGCGAGGCGGGCGATGTCGTCGCCGATCGCGTACCCGGTGAGGAACATCTCCGGCGCGACGAGCAGCTCCGCGCCCGCGGCGGCGGCCCGCGCCGCGGCCTCGTCGAGCACCTTGAGGTTCTCGGCGACCGAGCCGGGACGGCCGGAGCTCTGGAGCAGGGCGGTGCGCATGCGTGATCCTCACCGGGACGGAGGGTGGTTGTGGGGGCCACGTAGAAGGTACGGTCGCCGCCCGGGACGGAACAAGAAGCAGCTGTTGCGCGCTGCCGAGCGGTTCGTTGCGTCGATCCCGGCCTGAACGACGATTCGTTGCACGCCCGACCGCTCCCCCGCCGCCCTAGGGGCGTAACCGGCGCAGCGCCAGCACCCCCGCCGTCACGAGGTACGGCACCGTGTACAGCACGAACGCGCCCGCGTGGGTGTCGGTGGGGGTGAGGGCGGTCGCGTAGGTGGCGTAGACGGTGATGGTGGTCAGGTCGGTGGCCAGGCCCGCGAGCGAGGTGAGGGTGGCTCGGCCGGTGCCCTCGATACGTTGCTGGAGTCGCACGTCGGCCAGCACGGTCGCCAGCTGGAAGCCGCCGAAGGCGACGGCCACCAGCGCGATGCCGGCCGGTGTCCCGGCTCCCGCGCCGACGGCCAGGGCGAGCGCGGACGCCGTGAGCAGGGCCGCGAGCCCCTTCCGGCCCAGGCGTTCGGCGGGACCGGCGAGCAGGCTGCCGGCCGTGACCCCGGCCCAGATCAGCACCAGCAGGTAGGGGACGGTCGCGTCCGCCACCCCGGTGTCCCGGGCCAGCAGCGGGGTGTACTCGTCGAGCGCGCCCCAGACCGCCGCGACGGCCGGGACGAGCAACAGGGCTCCGCGCACGGAGCGATCACGTCGTGCCTCACCGACCCCGGCCCGCAGAACGGCAACCCAGCCGAGGCCGTTGCCTACATCTCCGCCACCGGAGGGCCCGCCGGCATCGCCATCCCCTCGGCCGACCCCGTGAGCGCCAGAGCCATGACCACCGCCCTCACCGTCACCGCTGCCCCTGCCGCTACCGCCAAGGTCGCCACCACCCCGGCCCCGCCCGCGGCCACCGCCACCGCTACCCTCCTGGTCGCCACCGTCGCAGCCACCACCCCGGCCACCGCCATCGCCACCACCACCCCCCACAGCCACTGCTGCACCCGGCCCCACCCCCCGATGTTCCGGAAACCTCGTCGCCACCCCGGCGCACAGCAGGCAGGCCAGGACGCTGGCTGCGCCGACCGCCGGGTAGCCGTATGCCGCGAAGACCGGGCCGGACAGGGCCATCGCCGTCATCGCAGCGGCCTGGCCGGCCGCGTGGGCGCGGCCCATGATCCGGGCGTAGCGGGACGCCGCGCCGAGTCGTTCCAACTCCTCGTAGACCAGGGCCTCCAGCGCCCCGGAGGCCAGCGCGCCGCGCGCTCCCCACAGGACGAAGCCGAGGGCGAAGGCCCAGTAGGACGGGACGAGTACCCACAGCGCGAAGCCGGCCGCGCCGAGCAGCGGGCCGAGCCACAGCAACGCGCGGCGGGAGACGGCGTCCGCCCACGCGCCGGAGGGGACCTCCAGCAGCACGCCGGTCGCCGACCACAGGACGAACAGCGAGGACATCTGCCAGACGGACAGCCCGGTGTCGGCGAACAGCAGCGCGTACACCGGGTAGAGCAGGACGAACTCGTCGAGGAACGCGTAACCGTACAGCGTGGCCGTCAGGCGCCGGACGCCGGCGACGGGCACACGTGCGGGAGTGAGTGTCATGGGGCCTTCCCGTAAGGGGCGCGGTTCGGACGTCGGATGTACGGCGTCCGAGGCGGCCCTCGGGAGGCACGGCGGGTGGATCAATGTCGCCAGGTCATGGCACCGATGGTAGACAGCTCCCGCCCCGCTGCCCAGCGAGAAAGCGGGGGCAGCGTCAGGTGGGCGACCCCGACGAGAACCGCCTCAGCAGCGGCGACAGCACCAGCACGGACTTGGTCCGCTCGACGAACGGCTCCCCCGCGATCCGCTCCAGCACCCGCTCGAAGTGGCGCATGTCGGCGGCGAAGACCTGGGCGATCGCGTCCGCTTCCCCGGTGACGGTGGAGGCGGCGACGACCTCCTGGTAGCGCTCGAGGCCCCGCTGGATGGTCTCCGGGGAGGTGTTGCGGCGGCAGTGGATCTCGACGAACCCCTCGGTCTTCCAGCCGAGGGCCGCCGGGTCGACGCGGACGGTGAAGCCCGTGATCGCCCCGGTGGCGCGCAGCCGGTCCACGCGCCGCTTCACGGCGGGGGCGGAGAGGCCGACCAGTTGCCCGATGTCCGCGAAGGAGCGGCGGGCGTCCTCGGCGAGGGCGTGCACGATGCGTTCGTCGAGATCGTTCAGCACGGCGGTTGGTTCACTTCACTTCTGACGCAGCAGACGCTGCTGGCGGTGCGAGACGGGAGCGGCGGTAGCCGTACACGAAGTAGAACACGAGCCCGACGGCCATCCAGACTCCGAAGACCGCCCAGGTGACCGTGGACAGGCTGCCCATCATCCAGACGCAGAAGGCGAAGCCCAGCGCGGGCAGCAGCGGCGACAGCGGCACGCGGAAGGTGCGGGGCATCTCCGGGCGCGTCCGGCGCAGCACCACGACGGCGACGTTGACCAGCGCGAAGGCGAAGAGGGTGCCGATGCTGGTGGCGTCGGCGAGCTGGCCGAGCGGGACGGCCGCGGCCAGGACGCCGCAGAACAGGGAGACGATCAGCGTGTTGGCGCGGGGCGTGCCGGTCTTGGGGTGGACACGGGAGAACACCTTGGGCACAAGTCCGTCGCGGGACATCGCGAACAGGACGCGGGTCTGGCCGTAGAGCACGGTCAGGACGACGCTGGCGATGGCGACGACGGCGCAGAACGCCAGCAGGGTGCCCCAGAAGGTCTGTCCGGTGACGTCGCGCATGATCTGGGCGAGCGCGGCCTCGGAGTCGTTGAAGCCCTGCCAGGGGCGGGCGCCCACGGCGACGGCGGCGACGAGGACGTACAGCGCCGTCACGATGACCAGCGAGAGCATGATCGCGCGGGGCAGGTCGCGCTGCGCGTTCTTCGCCTCCTCACCGGCGGTGGAGGCGGCGTCGAAGCCGATGTACGAGAAGAAGAGCGTCGCCCCGGCCGCGCTGACGCCCGCCATGCCGAGCGGCATGAAGTTCTCGTAGTTGCCGGAGCGGAAGCCCTGGATCCCGATCGCGCAGAACAGCACCAGCGCGCCGATCTTCACGACGACCATGACGGTGTTGGCGCGGGCGGACTCCCGGGCCCCGCCGAGCAGGAACGCCATGGCGAGCAGGACGACGATCAGGGCGGGCAGGTTGAACACTCCCCCGTCGCCGGGCGGGGCGGACAGCGCGGCCGGGATGGTCACGCCGAGGGTCCCGTCGAGCAGTTCGTTGAGGTACTCGCCCCAGCCGACGGCGACGGCGGCCACCGACACCCCGTACTCCAGGACCAGGCACCAGCCGCAGATCCAGGCGATCAGCTCGCCCATCGTTGCGTACGCGTACGAGTACGAGGACCCGGCGACCGGGATCGCGCCCGCCAGCTCGGCGTAGGACAGGGCCGAGAAGAGCGCCGTGAGTCCGGCGATCACGAAGGAGAGGGTGACGGCGGGACCGGCCTTCGGCACCGCCTCGCCGAGGACGACGAAGATGCCGGTGCCGAGCGTCGCACCGATGCTGATCATGGTGAGCTGCCAGAGCCCGAGGGAGCGCCGCAGAGCCCCTCCCTCGCCCTGCCCGCCCTCGGCGACCAGGCGTTCCACGGGTTTGCGCCGCATCAGCCGGGCGACCGGCCCCGCGGACGGCGGGACGGCCTGGGGGCGGTCCTTCAAGGGTGCGCCTTGGTCGAGCACGCGCTGACTCCTTCGTCGGTGCCTCTCGACGCGAGGGGGACCGGCGGACATGCCTGCGCACACAGGAACCCACCGAGCGGGGTCCCCGCCACGCCACGTACAGCGCACGACCCTATGAGCAGGGACGTCGCAGGTGTAATGCAGCAACCATGCGCACACACGCAAAATCGTTGCGTTCATGGCGACGAGGTCGCACATTCATTGCGGGGCGTCCGAGCGGCCCGCGCCGAAGGGGCGCGGGGCCGTATCAATGTGCGGCTCCGCCGCGTGGGCGCGACCCGCCACAGCCGCCCCGCACCCGAAATCCGGCCTTACCAGCAGAGCTACCAGCTGGCGTGCAGCGGCTTGCCCTCCGCGTAACCCGCCGCGCTCTGAACGCCGATGACGGCCTTCTCCGCGAACTCCTCCAGGGAGCCCGCGCCGGCGTAGGTGCAGGAGGAGCGGACGCCCGCGATGATCGAGTCGATCAGGTCCTCGACGCCCGGGCGGGCCGGGTCGAGGAACATGCGGGAGGTGGAGATGCCCTCCTCGAAGAGCGCCTTGCGGGCGCGGTCGTAGGACGACTCCTCGGCGGTGCGGTTGCGCACCGCGCGCGCGGAGGCCATGCCGAAGGACTCCTTGTAGGCACGGCCGTTCGCGTCGTGCTGGAGGTCGCCGGGGGACTCGTAGGTGCCCGCGAACCAGGAGCCGATCATCACGTTGGACGCGCCGGCCGCGAGGGCCATCGCCACGTCGCGCGGGTGGCGGACGCCGCCGTCGGCCCACACGTGCTTGCCGTGCCTGCGCGCTTCGGCGGCGCACTCCAGGACCGCCGAGAACTGAGGCCGGCCCACGCCGGTCATCATGCGCGTGGTGCACATGGCGCCCGGTCCGACGCCGACCTTGATGATGTCGGCACCGGCCTCGATCAGGTCCTTGACGCCCTCGGCGGAGACGATGTTGCCCGCGACGATCGGCACCCGCGGGTCCAGGTCGCGCACCAGCCGGATGGCATTGATCATCGACTCCTGGTGGCCGTGGGCCGTGTCGATGACGAGGGTGTCCACGCCAGCGTCCAGCAGCAGCTTGGCCTTCTCGGCGAAGTCGCCGTTGATCCCGACGGCGGCGGCGATCCGCAGCCGGCCCTCGGCGTCGGTGGCCGGCGTGTACAGCGTGGCGCGCAGCGCGCCCCGGCGGGAGAGGATGCCGGCGAGCTTGCCCTCGGAGTCGACGGCGGGGGCGTAGCGCCGGTTGTGGTGGTCGAGGGTGTGGAAGGCCTCGCGCGGGTCGATGTCGGCGTCCAGGAGCAGCAGATCCCGGGACATGACCTCGCTGAGCTGGGTGAAGCGGTCCACGCCGGTGAGGTCCGCGTCGGTGACGACGCCGACCGGGCGGCCGTCCTCGTCCACGACGACGCCCGCGTCGTGCGCCCGCTTGGGCAGCAGGGCCAGCGCGTCGGCGACGGTCTGGTGCGGGGCGAGGACGATCGGGGTGTCGAGGACCAGATGGCGGCTCTTCACCCAGGAGATGACGTCGGTGACGACGTCGATGGGGATGTCCTGCGGTATGACGACGAGCCCACCGCGCCGGGCCACGGTCTCGGCCATCCGGCGGCCGGCGACGGCGGTCATGTTGGCGACGACCAGCGGGATCGTGGTGCCCGTGCCGTCCGGGGAGCTGAGGTCCACGGCCTGCCGCGATCCCACGGCGCTGCGGCTCGGCACCATGAAGACGTCGTCGTAGGTCAGGTCGTGGGCGGGCTGGATGTCGTTGAGGAAACGCACGTGCTGCACATCCCAGTCGTTCAGAGGTGACCCCCGGGCAGGTCAGCCAGGGGGAGAAGCACGTACTTCATTCTCCCACGCGGCCCGGAATGCGGTGCCCGGTCGGATCCTCCAGGAGGACCGCGGGCGCCTAGGAGGATCGTCCGAGGGCCAGCACCACGGAGAGCGCGGGCACGTGGTCCACGGCCGAGGAGAACACCTCCTGCGCGATCTCCCACTCCTCCGGCCGCGCCTTCGCGTACGCCTGCCAGTTCCGTACGACGACGAGCAGGCCCTCGACGTCGGGCCGGTCGGGGAGGCCGGCGAGGCTGTCGGAGAGGGCGTCCCAGTTGCGCCCGAACCGGTCGGACAGCTCCAGGTCCCGGACGCAGCGGTCCATCAGGTCCGCCTTGTCCTGGACGCCGTCGAGGTCCAGCGTGAGCACGTGATCCGTCATCCAGCCACCGCCCTGCACGAGTCGTGGTTCCGGCTCCGGGGACGGCCCGTGCGGCCGTCCCCTCCCTTCTGACGTTACGTCAGTTCCCGTCCGGGTCGGCCCGGTTGAGGGCCGGCTTCGGGGTCGGTCCGGCGGTCATCAGGTAGTCCGCGGCCGCGGTGTCCGTCACCAGGCTGGTGACGAGCCCGGACCGCAGCACCGCGTCGATCGCCGCCGCCTTGCGCTGCCCGCCCGCTATAGCGACGACCTCGGGCACCCGGCGCAGCTGGTCGGCCTTGACCGTGATGCACCGCTCGCCGAGGTCGCGCCCGACCCGGCGGCCGTCGGTGTCGAAGAGGTGCGCGGACATCTCGGCGGCGACGCCGAACGAGGCGTAGTGGCCGCGTTCCTCGTCGCTGAGCATGTCGTGCACCGTGGAGATGCCCGGCTCCCAGGAGCCGATGGAGACGCAGGCGACCGTGACCTTGTCGAAGTACTCGAAGGCCCGGGCGATCCCGGTCTGGTGGCGCAGCGCCTCCGCGGTGGCCGCGTCCGGCAGCAGCATCGGCGCGTAGATGGGGTGCGCGTCGCCGCCGGACACCTGGGCGGCGCGGCGGACGGCCTCGACCGAGCCGCGCTCGGCGGTCCCGGCGTCGTACACGCCCGTCAGCTGCACCACCGTGCAGGGCGGCAGCCGGTCCAGCGCCGCCGCCATGTGGATGGTGGAGCGGCCCCAGGCCAGGCCCAGGACGTCCCCCTCGTTCACCAGTTCGCCGAGCAGGTCGGCGGCCACTTCCCCCAGGTTCTCGGGGTCGGGCGACTCCTCGACGTCGGCCGGGGACTCGACCACCACTGCGTGCCTGAGGCCGTAGCGGGCGCGGAGCGCGTCGGAGCGCTCGGCGTCCAGCTCGGCCGGCACGCGGATCTCGATGCGCACGAGATCCCGTTCGAGAGCGGTTTCCAGGACCCGGGCCACCTTGAAGCGGCTGACGCCGAACTCCTCCGCGATCTGGATCTTGGACTTGCCCTCGAGGTAGAAGCGGCGGGCCATGGCCGCCGCCTGCACCAGCTCAGCGGGTCCCATCCGCATGGCTGACCGGCCCGCCGACATACCCGACACGGCGATCTCCTCACTGCTGTTCACACTTGGATTCGCCGTTCATCCTTGCAGATCCGGCGCACTTGATCAGTCCTGATGGGAGCCGTTCATGTAGCTGTGGCTCAGTGGTCGCACGCCCACGAGGCCTTGGCGGTGGCCGCGTCCGCCTGCGTGCGTAGTGCACGTACCGCTTCGGCGGGGTCCTCGGCCCCGTACACCGCCGACCCTGCCACGAAGACGTCCGCGCCGGCGTCCGCGCACCGCTCGATCGTGGCGGCCGAGACCCCGCCGTCGACCTGGAGCCACAGCTGAAGGCCGTGCTTGCCGATCAGCTCCCTGGTGCGGCGGATCTTGGGGAGCATGATGTCGAGGAACGCCTGCCCCCCGAAGCCCGGCTCCACCGTCATGATCAGCAGCATGTCCAGCTCGGGCAGCAGATCCTCGTACGGCTCGATCGGCGTCGCGGGCCGCAGCGCCATGGAGGCCCGGGCGCCCTTGGCCCGGATCTCCCGGGCGAGACGCACAGGCGCGGCGGCCGCCTCCACGTGGAAGGTGACGGAAGAAGCGCCCGCCTCGACGTACTGCGGGGCCCAGCGGTCGGGCTCCTCGATCATCAGATGGCAGTCCAGCGGGGTGTCCGTCGCGCGGGCCAGCGACTCCACCACCGGCACGCCGAGCGTGAGGTTCGGGACGAAATGGTTGTCCATCACGTCGACGTGGAGCCAGTCGGCTCCGGCGACCGCCTGGGCCTCGTCCGAGAGGCGGGCGAAGTCGGCGGACAGGATGCTGGGGTTGATCTGCGCGGCCATGACCCAAGCCTGCCATGCCCTCCGGGGGTTGGCGGCATCGGTCCGGTTCCGGTTAGCGTTCCGGACCCCGGGGGGCCCGCGCCCCTTCAGGGCACCGCTGCCCTCCGGCGTCAGGCGGTGCGGCGGAGGAGGGCCAGGTACATCGCGTCGGTGCCGTGCATGTGGGGCCAGAGCTGGATGTCCGGGCCGTCGCCGAGGGCCGGCACGCCCGGCAGCAGCGGGCGGGCGTCGATCAGCTCGGCCTCGGGGTGCTGCTTGAGGATGTCGGCGACGACGGCGCGGGTCTCGGCGAGGTGCGGCGAGCAGGTGGCGTAGCCGACGACGCCGCCGACGCGCACGGCTTCCAGCGCGGTGCGCAGCAGCCCGCGCTGGAGGGGCGCGAAGCCGTCCAGATCCTCGGGACGGCGGCGCCAGCGCGCCTCGGGGCGGCGGCGCAGCGCGCCGAGGCCGGTGCAGGGCACGTCCATCAGGACGCGGTCGAAGGAGCCGGGCCGCCACGGCGGGCGCGTCCCGTCGGCGGCGATCACCTGGTAGGGCCCGGGGTTGCCGGCCAGGGCCTTCGCGACCAGGCCGGCGCGGTGCGGCTGCTTCTCGGAGGCGAGCAGCGTCGCGCCCCGCTCGGCCGCGAGGGCGGCCAGCAGCGCGGCCTTGCCGCCGGGCCCGGCGCATCCGTCGAGCCAGCGCTCGTCGGGCCCGTCGAGGGGCGCGGCGGCGAGCGCGAGCGCCACCAGCTGGCTCCCCTCGTCCTGCACGCCGGCCCGCTGCTCGCGTACGGCGTCGACGGCCCCGGGCTCGCCGCCCTCGGTGAGCCGCACGGCGTACGGCGACCAGCGCCCCGGCTCGGCGGCCTCCTCGCGCAGCAGCTCGTCGACGGTGGCGCGCCCCGGCCGGGCGACGAGGGTCACCTCGGGCCGCTCGTTGTCGGCCTCCAGCAGGTCCTCGATGCCGTTGCGGCCGCCGCCGAGGGAGTCCCACAGCGCGGAGACGACCCACCGGGGGTGCGAGTGGACGACGGCGAGGTGGTCCTCGGGATCCTCGTCGTAGGGCGGCGCGATCTGCTCGACCCAGGTGTCGAGGTCGTGCTGGGCGACCTTGCGCAGCACGGCGTTGACGAACTTGGCCCGCCCGTCGCCGAGCACGACCCGGGCCAGCTCGACGGAGGCGGACACGGCGGCGTGGGTCGGGATCCGCGTCCCGAGCAGCTGGTGCGCACCAAGGCTGAGCACGTCCAGCACCGGCGGGTCGACCTCCCGGAGCGGCCGGTCGACGCAGGCCGCGATGACGGCGTCGTACGTCCCCTGCCGCCGCAGCGTCCCGTACACCAGCTCGGTGGCCAGCGCGGCGTCCCGCCCGTCGAAGTCCCCGCCCTCGCGCGCCTTGCGCAGCAGCGGCGGCAGCACGAGGTTGGCGTACGCGTCCCGCTCGTCCACGGCCCGCAGCGCCTCGAAGGCGAGCATGCGGACGGGATCCTTCTTGGGACGACGGTAGGGCTTGCCGCCGGGACGGGGACGGCGAGGCTGTTCACTCACGAAAAAGGTGCTCCGGATCACGGGTAGACATTCGCGTCCAGCCTACGCGGCACGAACGCGCCCCCTCACTCCCCCGCCCCGCTCCCCTGCCCCGCGCCCCGGCTCACTCCCCCACCGCGCTCCGGCTCATTCCCCGACGCGCTCCCCCTCGCCGATGCGCGCGCCCCGCGCCCAGTCCGCCGCGCGCATCGGCTTCTTGCCCTGGGCCTGCACCCACAGCAGCTCGACGGCGTACGAACCGGTGCCGACGTGCACGCTGTTCTTGCCGACGGCGAGCGCGCCCGGGGCGAGGTCGTCGTGTCCCGGGACCGGCCGCACCTGGATCAGCTTGAGCCGCTCGCCCCGGAAGACGGTCCAGGCGCCGGGCGCGGGCGTGCACCCCCGTACGACCCGGTCGACGCGCAGCGCCGGCGCGGCCCAGTCGACCCGGGCGTCCTCGGCGGTGATCTTCGGGGCGAGGGTGATGCCGTCCTGGGGCTGCGGTACGGCCTTCAGCGTGCCGTCCTCGATGCCGTCCATGGTCGCCGCGAGCAGCCCGGAGCCCGCGAAGGCGAGCCGGGTCAGCAGGTCACCGCTGGTGTCGGTGGCGCGGACCTCCTCCGTCACCGTCCCGTAGACGGGCCCGGAGTCGAGCCCCTCCTCGATGAGGAAGGTGGAGGCCCCGGTGATCTGGTCGCCCGCCATGAGGGCGTGCTGCACGGGCGCGGCCCCGCGCCAGGCGGGCAGCAGCGAGAAGTGCAGGTTGACCCAGCCGCGCGCCGGGATGTCGAGGGCCGCCTTGGGCAGCAGGGCGCCGTAGGCGACGACGGGACAGCAGTCCGGCGCGATCTCCTTGAGCCGCTCCAGGAACTCCGGCTCCCGCGGCCGGACCGGCTTCAGCACCTCGATGCCGGACTCCTCGGCACGCTGGGCCACGGGGGACGCGACGAGCCGCCGTCCCCGCCCCGCCGGAGCGTCGGGCCGCGTGACGACGGCGGCCACCTCGTGCCGCCCGGAGGCGATCAGGGCGTCCAGAGCGGGAACGGCGACCTCGGGGGTGCCGGCGAAGACGAGCTTCATAGGTGGGACGGGCCTCTCGGAGGGATCGAACGACGGGCAACGCACAAGTTTATTGGCCCACATGGGAAAGGCCGCCGACGGCGCTCAGCCCCCACAGGAAACGTTCCCCCTTCAACCAACCGCCACGAGCGGTGCGCGGGTGGGAGACGAACAGGGCGACGGCCGAAGGCCGAGCCGCGCACACCCCTCCCCAGGGGGCGTACGCATATGCCCATACGCCCCCACACCGTGACCAGCGGAGCAAACCCGCGTTGGTCAAGAAAGAGTTGACCCCAACGCCGGTTCGAGAGGCTTGTTCATGGCCGACCACGCAACCCACGACGCCCAGGCCCGGGCCAGCCTGCACTTGCTGGTGCGGGACATCGAGCGGGTCCGCCGCCAGGTGGACGCCCTCCGCACCCTCACCGCCCAGCTCGGCAACGTCTACCGCCCCCGCCGCTCCGGCCCGTCCACGGGCTTCGTCGTCTACGGACGCGCCCCCGCCCCCACGGTCCGCCTCGCCCAGGAGTTGCGGGACAGCGTGGAGACCCTGGTGACCGCGGCGGTGGACTTCGACCGCTCGCTCGGCTTCTCGTGGGACGCGGTCGGCTCCGCGCTCGGCGTCACCAAGCAGGCGGTGCACCGCCGCTACGGCGCCCGCCGCGCCGCCGCCCAGACGGCCACCGCCACTGCCGCCGCCACCGCGACGGCCACCGCCACCGCCACCGCTGAGCCCGAGAGGGCGGCGGATCCGTCGGTCGCCCGCACGCTCAGCGTGGGCGCCGGCATCCCCGCGGTCCCGATCCCGACGGTCCCGGCGGCCCGCTCCATGCCGACCCAGCCGACGGCGGGCAGCCCGTCCCTGCGCGACGAGGCAAGACCGACAGCCTTCCCCGGCCCCCGGAACGGCTGACCCGCTCCCCCTCCGCGGGACTACCCCGTCGGGCCCCTCAGCCGATGTCCGGCGGATCGATCCGCACCCAGACCGGCGAGCCGCCCCCGCCCCCGGCGGCCCCGCCCCCGTTCCCGCCGCCTCCCCCGCCGCGTGCCATCCGGGCCGCCTGCGCGGTCTTCAGGGCAAGGGCCAGTGCGGCGCCCCGGCCCGGCGGGACCCGGATCAGCGCCCGCTCCCAGTGTTCGCCGGGCGGGGGCGACCCGGGCCGCCGCGGCCGTCCCGCCGGGGTCGGAGCCACCGGCACGGGGCCCAGCACCTCGGCCTCCAAAGGCAGCTCCACGGCCCTCAGGAACGCCGCCACCGCCTCCTCCGGCCCCGTCACCGCCGCCATCCGCGACACCGGCGGGAAGCCCAGCTCGGCCCGCTCGGCCAGCTCCCGTACGGCGTGTCCGGCGGGATCCCAGCGGACCAGGGCCTGCACGGGCCGCAGGGTCGGCTCGGCGACGACGACCACGCTCCCCCCGTCCCCCTGCGGCCGTACCAGCGAGGCCGCCGCGATCCATCGCCGCAGCGCGTCCTCCCCGGCCCGCAGATCGGGCCGGCCGAGCATGGCCCAGCCGTCCAGCAGCAGCGCCGCCGCGTACCCGCCCTCGGCGACGGGCTCGGCGCCCGGCGTGCTCACCACGAGCGCGGGCGTCCCCGGCACGGTGTCCAGCACATGCTCCCGCCCCGAGGTGCGCACCGGCACGGCCGGAAACGCCCGCCCCAGCTCCTCGGCGGTCCGCCGCGCGCCCACGACCTGCGCCCGCAGCCGGAAGCCCCCGCACTCCGGGCAGTGCCACGCGCCCTCCTCGCGCCCGCACCAGCCGCACACCGGCGCACCGCCGTCCCGCGCCTCCAACGGCCCCGAGCAGTGCCGGCAGCGGGCCGGCGCCCGGCAGGCGGCGCACGCCATGCGCGGCACGTACCCCCGGCGCGGCACCTGCACCAGCACCGGCCCGAGCCGCAGCCCCTCCCGTACCGCCTGCCAGGCGAGCGTCGGCAGCCGGGCGGCCCGCGCGGCCTCGTCCCGCGCGAGATCCTGGTCGCCCACCGTCCGCACCAGCGGAGCCGCACGCCGCACCTGCTCCCGCCCGGCGGCAACGGGCCGCGCCCACCCGCTCTCGACGAGCTGGGCGCCCTCCACCGTGCAGCTCCAACCCCCCATCAGAAAGCCGCACTTGTCCTGCGCGGCCCGCAGCAGCAGCACATCGCGCGCGTGGGGCTGCGGAGCGTGCTGCTCGCTGTGGCTGTCGTCGCCGTCGTCCCAGACCGCCACCAGCCCGAGGTCGCGCACCGGGGCGAACATGGCGGCCCGCGTCCCGACGACGGCCCGTACGGCCCCCCGCCGCACGGCGAGCCACTCCCGGTAGCGCTTCTCCGGCCCGGCGTCGGCGGTCAGCAGAGCGTGCCGCCCCTCCCCCAGCACGACGGTCAGCGCGGCGTCCACCCGCGCGGCGGCCCGCCCGTCCGGTACGACGACGAGCGCGCCGCGCCCCGAGGCCAGCGTCGCGGCGACGGCCCGCGCGAGCTCCTCGCTCCACTCGGGGCCGGGCAGCGCGTTCCACACGGCACGCGGGGACGCGCCCGAGGCCAGCGCCTCCAGGAAGGCGGGCCCGTGCTCGTAGCGCGCCCAGGAACCGGCCGTGGGCGGCGCGGGCGGCGGCAGCGGCTCGGGCGAGGGCCGCTGCTCGGCGCGGGCGCTGCGCGGCGGCACGGCCAGTTGCAGCACATCGGCGAGGCTTCCCGCGTAGCGGTCGGCGACGGCCCGCGCCAGTCCCAGCAGCTCCGGGCTCAGCACCGGCTCGGGCGACACCACCTGGGCGAGGGCGGCCAGCGGACCTGAGTAGTCGGACTCGGCGAGCCGCTCGACGAGGAAACCGTCGATGAGCCCTCCGCCCTCACGCCGGCCCTCACGCACCCGCCCGCGCCCGGCGCCGAACCGCACCCGCACCCGCACGCCCGGCTGCGCCTCGGCGTCCAGCTCGGCCGGCACCGCGTAGTCGAAGTACCGGTCGAGATGCAGCACGCCCTTGTCGACGAGCACCCGCGCGACCGGCAGCTCCCCGGCCAGGGCGGCCCCCCGCCAGGTGCGCGGCTTCGCCCGCGGGACCTTCGCCGCGCGCACGCTCTCCCGGATCAGCGCGAGCTGCTCCGGCGGCGCGGCCTCCCCGGCCCCGCCGCCGTCCCCCTGCTCGTTCTCGCTGCTCACGCTTGCATTCTTACCAAACGCCACCGACAGCCGAGGCCCACGCACACGCCGAGGCCCGGCCCCCCGAGGGGGATGCTGTTGGTTTATTCGGGCCTGGTTGCTTCGCCCCGTCGCTGTGCGGCGGGGCGGAGTGCTGTCAGGGGGCTGGTGCGGGT
>NZ_JBIARQ010000026.1:0-89507 GCF_042890065.1 Streptomyces sp. NPDC002328
TCGCCTTCCTCGCCTCCCACCACGCCCGCTGGATCACCGGCCAAACCATCGACGCCTCCGGCGGCACCCACCTCTAACAACCCACCACCACAACAGGGACACGACATCGGGGGCACGGCGTCAAGAAGGGCCCAGGCGAAGGGGGGAGACGGCGTCAGACGCCACCACCCAATCCAGCCCCACCCCAAAACCACTCAAGACCCACCCAAGACGCCTGGCCCCCACCCCCACACTCCGCTTCACTGACCCGATGGAGCACACCTCGACGACCCGACGCGCCCCCACGCCACAGCCGCCGTCCGCCAGTCCTGGAAGCCGTACTCCCCCCGCTGCCGGCCCCCTGCCCCGCGACCGCACCGAACCTCCCCACTGGCACACCTGCCACCCTGCCCTCCGCCCCGGCGCCGCCCGCACAGCCGAACGACTCCTGCGCACCACCACCGCGGCCCCCGCCACCTACCCCCTCCTCCTCCACGCAGCCCGCGTGCTGCTTCACCACGGCGCCCCTCACCGCACCGCCACCTGGTGCGCGAAACTCCACCCCCAGGCCCGTACCCCGTCCTGGGCAGCCGCCTTCCGCACCCTGCGCTCCGAAGCCCTGCTGCAACTCGGCGACCTCGCCGCCGCCGGACACGAGGCAGCCGCGGCCCAGGACGCCACCACGACCCGCCCCACTCCCCTGAACCTGTGGCCCACCGCCGTGCACGCAGAAATCCTCATCACCCAGGGCCGCTACGAAGAAGCCGCCACCCAACTCGACCGTCCCCCACCCCCGGCACACACCTGGTCCGCCCTCCCCTGGCTACGCGCACACGGCCGCCTCCACCTGGCCACCCACCGCCACCGACAAGCCCTCCGCACCTTCACCACCACGGCCCGTCTCGCCCGACGACACAGCACCGGCCGCCTCCCGCACCTCCCCTGGCGCACCGACATCGCCGAAACGCTCCTCCACTACGGCCACACCCACCAAGCCCGCACCCTCCTCACCCAGGAGCTGGGCACCTCCACCGCAGGCCCCCGCCACCGAGCCACCGCCCTCCATCTCCTCGCCACCACCCACGCCCCCCACCAACGCCTCCACACCCTCACCCAGGCCCTCAACGAAACGCGGCGCTGCCACGACCACGTCGAACTCGCCCGCATCATGACCACCTACGCCCACACCCTCCACACCACCAACGACCCCACCGCCACAGCCTTCCACCAACGCGCCACCCACCTCGCAACCCACTGCGGCCTGCCCATCCCCACCCCCACACTCTCACCCTGATCACCACCCACAGTGTTTACGGCTTGCTCGCTCAGCGGGGCGTGCTCCCGCCGGCCCTGAACGGGGCGCCGTGACCGGGCACGATCAGGTTCGCGGCGGTCAGGACCCGGAGCCGGGAGGCGCGCAGCACCTCACGGTCGGGGGCCACGGGGTCGTCCGCCGGGCCGTCCGCGTGCCACCACAGGTCACCGGCGAAGGCGACCACGCCGGACCCCGTGCCCGCCAGCAGGGTGATGTCCTCGGCGCTGTGACCCGGGGTGCGGATCAGCCGTAGCGACGGGGCGAGTTCGTAGCCCTCCGCGTCCCGGTTTCTCCACTGATCGTCGAAGTACTCCACCTTGTGGTCGTGCACCCGGGCCTGCGCGAACAGGCCCACGTTCATCGTGTTGTCCGGGTGGTGATGGCTGAGTACGACGTCGGTGATGTCGTCGGGGCCGAGCCCCAACTCCCTGAGCGGGACGAGGATTTGGTCGCGGCTCGCCACCATGCCCGGGTCGAAGATCACATGTCGGCCGGCGTCGGAGACATAGGAGACGGTGGCGGCGACTCCGGGACCGGTGGAGCCGACGTAGCCGGTGGTCAGGATCGTGTACACGGCGCTGCGGCCGAGCGGTGCGTCTGTCATGGGCTCAATGCTCGCGGGCTGGCGGGCCGTTCACGAGTGGCACATCTGCCGGTGATCGCAGGATCAGTGCCACGACGTGCCACACTGCACCCGTGCCTCCCTTCGTGACCGTCGCCGCATACGCCCCACCCGGAGTCGGCATGCTCGCCGTCGGCATCGTCGCCGAGGTCTTCGGCCCGCACGGCGAGGCAGTGCCCGGCTTCGACTTCGCCCTGTGCACCGACCGCCCCGGGCCGGTCCCCACCGACCTCGGGGTGCCGCTCACCATCACGCACGGCCTGGACCGGCTCGCCTCGGCCGATCTGGTGATCGCCCTGCCGTGGGCCGGCTTCCGCACACCTCCCGCGCCCGCCGTGCTCGACGCGCTGTCGGCCGCACACGCGCGCGGCTCACTGGTCGCGGCGCACTGCGTCGGCGCCTTCGCGCTCGCCGCGGCCGGACTGCTCGAGGGCCAACGGGCCACCACGCACTGGCGGTTCGCGGAACTGCTCGCCCGCCGCCATCCCGAGATCACCGTCGAACCCGACGCCCTCTACATCGACGAAGGACGCATCATCACGGGCGCGGGAGCCGCCGCGGGCTTCGATCTCTGCCTGCACCTGCTGAGGCGGGAGCACGGAGCCGCGATGGCCAACGCGGTCGCCCGGGACATGGTGTTGCCCTCTCACCGCGACGGCGGGCAGGCGCAGTACCTGGCCGCCCCCGTCCCCGAAGACTGCCGCGACGAGCGTCTCGCCGAGGTCCTCGCATGGGCCCGCGAGAACCTCCACGAACCGCTCCCCGTCGCGGAGTTGGCCCGGCGCGCCCTGATGAGCAAACGCTCCTTCGCCCGCCGCTTCACCGCCGCGACCGGCACCACCCCGCACACCTGGCTGCGCAACCTGCGGCTGAGCAGCGCCGAGGAGCTCCTGGAGACCACCGACCTGCCGGTCGAGGAGATAGCCCACCGCGTCGGCTACGGAAGCGCGGCCGTCCTGCGCGAGCAGTTCGTACGCCGCCGGGGAGTACCGCCCCGCTCCTACCGCCGCTCCTTCACCAGCACGCCGTGACGAGGCGAGGACGCGAACAAACTGCCGCCGGCCCTCGGCGTCTCGGCCGCCAACGCCCGCCGGACCACACCGTCGATGACACAGCGGGGGGCGGGCCCCGCTACCGTCCCTGCCGGAGTGCGACAGACCCTCGCACACGGGTCACCGAGCAAGGCGCGAGCACGGCCGGCGGCATGAATCCCGGGTCCGGGGCCCGTGCGCGCGTGGCTCGGCATCACTCGTCGTTCACCCACCGCATGAGCCGTTGGAGCGGGTAGAAGCCGTCATGGGACAGGCCGGGTGGCATGCCGCCCGCGCCGCCGAGGGAGACCACCCGCTGGACTCCGGCGCAGGCCAGGGCATCGCGCAGCTCCAGCTTGCGGGTGTCCGGATACACGCCGACCGTTTGCGTGGCGACCCCGGCATACCTCACCGACTCCGACAGCTCGGACACCGGGACGACGTCGACGATCTTTCCGTCGGGGTGGAAGTCCACCGGTTCCGGGGAACGGATGACCAGGCCCCGGCCGTCGTAGCCGCCCCACACCCGGTACTCGGGCGTCATGGCACGCAGTACGTCGATCTCCTCACGGAGTTCACCGGCGACCCGCGGGCCGCCTGCCGAGCTGAACTCCCTCGCCACCCCGAGGCGTTCGCACAGCAGCTCGGCGTAACGGTCGGCGTCGGCCCAGGAGCCCTCGACGAACTGGAAGCGGCTCGCCACACACGCCTGCTGGTTGAAGAACGTGGCGTCGGCAGCGCCCGCTTCGGCCGCCCGGGCCAATGACTCGGGGGACTCGAAGGCTTCGCGGCCGATCAGGGAGATGGAGGTCTTGGGGTCGAAGGAGACGAGTTCGAAGCCCGGGCCCACATACCGCAGCGCGCCCCGGATCGTGGCCTCGCCGCCCCAGGCGACCAGTTTGTCGAAGAACTGCGGGCGGAAGAGCACGCTCTCCACCGTCTCGTCTCCGCCGCGCCAGTACGCAGCGGAGAACGAGCGTACGACCGGGTGGCCGGGTGCCACCGCGGCCATCGTGCGCAGGATCGCGGTCGCCGTGAACAGGTCGTTCGACGGCAGCTTCAGCAGGTTGACGCCCTTGGTGAGGGCGCCGCGTACGACGGACATGGCCGCGACGCCCGGTGCGTTGCCGGCGATGATGTGCACCAGGCGCGGCGGGAAGGCGCGGGTGGCCGCGATCCGGTCGCCGGGCAGCCGTACCTCGCGCCAGCCGTCGAGCACGTCCGCCCCGCCGAGTTCGTGGTCGATCTGGGCGTACAGGCTGGGGCGTTGGAAGCTGCGCCACAGTACGGCGTAGGCGCGTTCGAGGACTTCGGCGGGGAGCGGGCTGACCCGCAGCATGCGGTCCAGGGCTTCGGCGAGCAGGCCCTCGCGGTCCGTTCTGAGGGCCTCGCCCGTCTCCACCAGGAGGTCGACCGTCTCTGCGACAGGTACGTGGAAGGCGGGGCCGGGTTCGGTGCGGGGCCACACGAGGCGGTCCAGGTCGAGTGCCGGTGCGGTGAAGCGGCCGATGTCGACGCGCGGTCCCTCGTCGACCTCTCCGCGGATCATGTGTACGACAGCCACGGAATCCGACGCGGTGCCGCTCATCCGTGGATCATCCCCCGCACATACGAGTCGAGGGTCGCGGCGCAGGTGATCTTGTCGTCGCCGCCCAGGTCGCCGTAGCGTCGGATGTCCGGCAGGACGCTCGGGCCCGATCGGCCGCAGGCACACGGCGAGAAGTTCACGGAGACCCGGTCGCCGCTGATCAGCCCGCCCCAGCGGCCCGAGAGGGAGACGTCCAGGAACGCGAACCGGCCCTCCACGACGCCGTGTTCGGCGTTCAGCAGCTTCTCCCCCGCCTCGTCCAGCACCAGCGGGATCACCCATGGCGGCACGTGGTAGTCGCCCTTCTCGCAGGCGAGGCAGGAGCCCTGGAGTTCCGTCATGCCGTAGCTGCGTACGCGTCGTACGCCGTCGTAGAAGGCGGCGAACTGTTGCTGGTAGTCGTCGGGCAGCGCGCGGCCCTTGTTGCCGCCGCCGCTGAGCACCAGCGTGTCCGGGTGGAGGCTGCCGTCGGGGACGCCTCGGGCGCGCAGGGATTGGATCAGCGTGAACTGCTGGTTGTTCATGCCCGCGATCAGCAGCGGCTCGTCGCGGTGGGCGGCGATGTCGTCGACGATCCGGTCCATGGCCGCGGCGAGTTCCCGCTCGCGGGTCTCCGACGCCGTCTCGAAGGAGCTGATCTCCTGTGGAGTGGCGGTGCCCTCCGTCATCCGGCGGCGCAACAGGGCGCTGCTCATCAGCTCGGACACCTTCATGGGGTCCTCGGTCAGCAGTCGGGTCTCGCCGGGGCTCGCGAAGACCTCCGCGTGCCATCGGAAGCCGTCGATGGAGCGCATCGGGCCGCTCGCCGGTGCGAGCAGGTAGCCGCGACGGGTCGGCTTCGGTGGGAGCGGGTCCGGCCAGCAGGTGAGGTGTTCGAGGATGTCGTGCAGGAAACTCAGGTCGCTCGCGTCGCAGTTGAGGAAGGAGACCTTCCCGGAGGTGCCGCTGGTGATGTACGGGCGGTGGCCGGCGGCGGTGATGCGGTCGGTCCACTCGTCGACGTCCCGCACGCCTTCCACGTCGACGTCGGTCGGTTCGACCACCGACACCGTCGTGTACCAGCGCAGGAGCCGGTCCCAGCGGCCGGCGGTGATGAGGGAGACGGGGTACGACTTGTAGCTGGTGTGGGAGAACAGCAGGGGTACGAGGTCGTCGGGAGCCGTGATCTCGTGTACGCCGGTCTCCTCCGCCCGGGTGTGCAGCAGCGGGATCCGCTCACGCTGGGCGGTGAAGGCCTCCCGTGCGGCTTCCAGTTGCAACTCCCTCACGGCTTCCGCTGGTTGGTCGAAAGGGTCGCCGGACAGGACCAGTGTTCGGATCTGCTCGCGTGCGCCGCACACGGCCATCACCTCGATTTGTCAGGGGGTCGCGTTCTTCGCGAGGTACGAGGACTCGATCGCGTCCAGGTTCCCGCGCAGTTCCTCCGGGGTGCCGGTCATCGTGATCCGGCCGCGGTGCAGGACGTACACGCGGTCCGCGATGTCCAGCACCTTGCGCACGTGCTGTTCGACCAGCAGCGCGCCCAGGCCCCCGTCCGCCGCCTCGCGTACGGCGCGCAGGAGGCGGTCGACCACGAGCGGGGCGAGGCCGAGCGACAGTTCGTCCGCGAGGAGCAGTCTGGGGGTACGGCACAGGGCGCGGGCCAGCGACAGCATCTGCTGCTCGCCGCCGGACAGCATGCCCGCGCCGATCTTCAGGCGTTTCTCGAGTTCCGGGAAGAGTGCGACGGCCCGGTCCGGTGTCACCCGGCCGACCCGCAGGTTGTCGGTGGTGTCGAGCCGGGTGAAGACCGCCCGTTCACCGACGTATGCGAGGCCCTCACGGGCGCGCCGGTGGAGGGGTGCGTGACCGGTGGTGCCCAGCCAGCTCACCTCGCCGCTCATCGGGGCGAGGTCGCCGGAGAGCGCCCTGAGGGTCGTGGTCTTGCCCGCGCCGTTGGGGCCCAGCAGGGCGACGACCTCACCGGGACGGACCTGGATGTCGAGGTCCCGTACGACGGGCCGTGTGCCGTATCCGGCGGACAGGGCGCGGGTCTCGATCAGGGGCGTGTCGATGTCGTGCACGTGCTCGCTCCTCAGCCGGATCAGCCGGATCTACCGGATCTACCGGATCTACCGGATCTAGCGGATCGACCGGGTCAGCCGGACGACATGGCGGTCAGTACCTTGCGGACGTCGACGAAGGTCGAGCCGGACTTGGCCCACTCGATCTTCCCGTCGCGGATGGTCAGTTCGGTGGCGGTGGTGTTGTGGATGCGGTCGAGGCCCTTGATCGGCAGGGCGGTCGACTCGTTCCAGGTCAGCGGCGGGGTCAGGCCGCCGGTGTCGATGCCCGAGGTGGTGTCGAGCTCCTGCACCAGGGCCTGGGAGGAGATGGCCGGCAGCTTCTTGACCGCCTCGGTGAAGACCTTGAACGCCACCCAGGTCGTGCCGTTGGCGCCGTTGGTGGTGTCGATGTCCTTGTTGCCCTTGGCGGCTTCTAGGAAGTCCTTCCAGGCGGCGTCGGAGGTCGGCGGGTAGTAGCCGGTGACGGCGGAGCCTTCGAGGGGGCTGCCGGCACCGCCGGTGCTCTCGGCCAGTTGCGGGGTGAGGTTGCCGACGACGCTGCCGAGCTTCGTCTTCGCGCCGGACTGGACGTACGACGTCACGAACAAGTCGGAGTGGGTGCCCAGGATGACGTCCACGCAGTCGCTGTCCCGAGTCGCCGCGGCGACCTGCGGGGCGAGGTCGGTGGCGGTGACCGGCACCTTGAGGTCCTTGGGGGCCGTCCCTCCGGCGGAGAGCACACCGACGGTGAGGAACTTCGCGACCGTCTCGGCGGCGGCGACGTCGTACCGCACGCCGGAGATCTTCTTGCAGCCCTCCTCCACCAGTTGCTGCCCGTGTGCCGCGAACACGACCGGCGTACCGCCGTTGACCGGGAACGACAGCGGGTTGGAGAACTCCGCGGCCGAGACGCCGGTCCCGCCGAGGTAGGGGATGCCGGCCTTCTCCAGGATGGGCATGTAGCGGTCGCCGGCGAGGCTGTACGAGCCGACGACCGCGACCACCTTCTCGGCGACCGCCTGCTGGGCGCACTTCTCGGCCTCGTCGGGGTCGTTCTTCTCGTTGCAGGTCAGCACCTTCAACGGGCTGCCCTTGATGCCGCCGTTGGCGTTGATCCACTTCTCGTAGGCCTGGGCGGTGAGCCTGACCCCGGGCTGGGCGCTGCCCTGGGTGTCCTCCGGAGTCCAGACCATCACCTTGACCGGTGTGCCGCTGAGGGAGCCCTTCGCCGCCGTCGAGTTGCCGGTTTCCTCTGCCCCGCACCCTGCGGCGAGCAGAACTCCGGTCACCGCGAGACAGCTCGCTGCGGTCGTTCTGCGTCGGCGTGAGTCGTTCATGGTTCCTCCGCGGGCTCGTCGTCGAGATGCGAACAGCATGGGGTGCGTTTTCGAGTTAGTGAAGTACTCTCGGCACAATTATTTAACTGAATGTGCTGTCTCGCTCCACTCTCGTCCTGCCCCCGGGAGGTTCATCCGATGGACGACATCCTCAGGTTCGCGCTGCTCGGCCTGGGTCTGGGCGCGCTCTACGCACTCACCGCGCACGGCATCGTGCTGGTCTACCGCGGCTCCGGCGTCCTGAACTTCGCGCACGGCGCGATCGGGATGGCCGGCGCCTATGTCCAGTGGGAGCTGGCTGTGCGGCACGGCGTGCCGTACTGGCCGGCCGTCGCCTGCGGGGTGCTCAGCTCCGCGCTGCTGGGAGTGCTCACCCATCTCCTGGTGCTCCGCCCGCTGCGCCGGGCCTCCTCGCTCGCCCGGCTGGTCGGCACCCTGGCGGTGTTCATCGCGCTCACCGCGATCGCCGTCAAGCGCTACGGCGACAGCCTCCAACTGGTGCCGGGCAAGCTGCCCACCCGGCTGCTGACGATCGCAGGGGCCACCGTGACCGAGGACCGCGTCTGGCTGCTCGCCATCGCCGTCGTCGTGACCGCGCTCCTCCATCTCCTC
This sequence comes from Streptomyces sp. NPDC002328, assembly GCF_042890065.1. Lineage (NCBI taxonomy): Bacteria > Bacillati > Actinomycetota > Actinomycetes > Kitasatosporales > Streptomycetaceae > Streptomyces > Streptomyces sp. NPDC002328. Next base: position 8,530 of record NZ_JBIARQ010000026.1, read on the forward strand.
TACAAACGCACCCTGTTCGGGCTGGGCACCACCGCCGTCGCCGAGAACGAGGGCGCCGCCGCCTCGCTCGGCTGGTCCCCGGACCTGATCGCCACCGGCAACTGGGCGCTGGGCTCGGCGCTCGCGGGCCTGACCGGCATCCTGATCGTGCCGGTCATCGGTCTGTCGGTGACCGGGCTGACCACCCTTCTGCTGAGCGCACTGGCCGCCGCCCTGGTCGGCAGGTTCTCCTCGTTCCCCGTCACCCTGGCGGGCGGTCTCGTCATCGGTGTCGTCCAGTCCGAGCTGACCCGGTTCGGCTCCGACGTCACCGGGCTCGCCTCGTCGGTGCCGTTCCTCTTCATCGCGCTGGTGCTGGTCGCCCGCGGCCGGGCGCTGCCGCTGCGCGGCACGTTCCTCGACCGGCTGCCCGCCCTGGGCACCGGCAGGGTACGACCAGTGCCGCTGGCTCTCGCCGTCGTGGCGGGGCTGCTGCTGGTGAGCCTGTCGACTCCGCTGTGGGCCGACGCGATCACCACCACCCTCGTGATGTCGTTGATCATCCTGTCGATCGTCGTGGTCACCGGTTACGCGGGGCAGGTCTCCCTGGCGGCCTACGCCCTCGCGGGGGCCGGTGCCTTCATCGCCGGGCACGCGGCGGCCGACTGGGGTTGGCCGTTCGAACTCGCCCTGCTGGCAGGAGTGTTGGGCACGGTTCCGATCGGTCTGCTGTTCGCGCTCCCGGCGGTCCGTACCCGTGGCGTCAACCTCGCCATCATCACCCTGGGCCTCGGCACCACGCTGGAGGCGATGGTCTTCCGGAACACCGACCTCGCGACGACGCCCGGCAGCGACGGCATCGCCGTGGGCAAGCAGACCCTCTTCGGCATCGGCATCTCCGGAGTCGACCATCCGCAGCGGTACGCCGCCGTGGTGCTCGTGCTGTTCGTCGCCGCCACCCTCGTGGTCGCCAACGTGCGGCGCAGCCGGACCGGCCGCCGACTCATCGCCGTTCGGGCCAACGAGCGGGCCGCCGCCGCCCTCGGCATCGACGTCCGCGCCGCCAAGCTCTACGCCTTCGGCCTCTCCGCGGCCATCGCCGCGCTCGCCGGGGTCCTCACCGGCTTCCGCTCGATCTCGGTGGTCTTCTCCGACTTCGCGAGCTTCGAATCCATCACCGCGCTCGGGCTCGCCGTCATCGGCGGTGTGGGCTTCCTCGTCGGCCCGCTGTTCGGTGCGACCTTCGCGGCGGGCACCGTGGGCGCCCGCTTCGGGGACCTGGTGCTGCCCGGGCTGAGCGAGTGGATGCCGCTGATCGGCGGGATCATCCTGGTGCTGACGCTGGTGGGCAACCAGGACGGCATCGGCAAGGGCTTCGGCCGACAGGCAGCGGGCGCGCGGCGCAGGCTGTCTCCACGGCCTCCACGGCGCGGTGCGATCGTGCCCGAGACCGCGCGCGAGGAGGCGGTGGACACGGTGCCCCGCGCCGCGCCTCTCCCCTTGCGCGTACGGGATCTGACCGTGCGTTACGGCGGTGTCGTCGCCGTCGACGGGCTCTCGCTGGACGTCGAGCCGGGCGGGGTCGTGGGTCTCATCGGGCCCAACGGCGCCGGCAAGACCTCCGCGATCGACGCCGTCACCGGCTTCACCAAGGCCGCGTCCGGCACCGTACGCCTAGGCGACCGGGACGCGACCCGGCTGGCGGTCCACCGGCGGGCCGCCGCCGGGCTCAGCCGGTCCTTCCAGTCGCTGGAGCTGTTCGAGGACATGACCGTTCTGGACAACCTGTACGCGGCCTGCGACCGGCCCGGCCGCTGGACGTTCCTCACGGACCTGGTCCGCCCCGGCAGCCGTCCGCTGCCCGCCCATGTGCTGGTCGCCGTAAGGGAGTTCGGTCTCCAGGACAGCCTGGACCGGCCGGTGGGCGACCTGTCGTACGGGGAGCGACGGCTGCTGGCCATCGCCCGGGCGGTGGCCGCCTCGCCGTCCGTGCTGCTCCTCGACGAACCGGCGGCGGGGCTGTCGGACGACGAGACCCGGGAGCTGGCCCAGCTGGTGCGGCGGCTCGCCGAGGACTGGGGCATGGGGGTGCTGCTCGTCGAGCACGACGTCGACATGGTCATGAGCGTCTGCGACCGAGTCGTGGTGCTGGACTTCGGACGCCGGATCTGCGCCGGTACGCCGGAGGAGGTGCGCCGCGATCCGGCGGTACGGGCGGCCTACCTGGGCGACATGGAGCCGGAGACACTGGCCTGAGACGGGTCGGAGGCGCTTCCCCGTCGCCCCGGGAAGCGCCTCCGGTCCACGCCCTCGCTTCAGGCGTCCCGCAGGTCCGCGACGTACGGCTGATGGGACAGCAGCCCGCCGTCCACGCGCAGGGTGTGGCCGGTGATGAAGGCGGACTCGTCGGAGGCGAGGAAGACGACCGCCGACGCGACGTCCTCCGGGAGCCCCAGGCGCGGGGTGAGGTGGTGGCGCAGCATCGCCTCCCTGATCGCCCCGTGCGCCGAGCCGGAGCTGGCCGGCGTGACGATGAACCCCGGCGCGACGGCGTTGCAGCGCACGCCCTGTTTGCCGTGCTGGGTGGCGACGTACTGCGTGAGGTTGATGAGGGCGGCCTTGGAAGCTCCGTACGCCGGGTTGCGCAGATCGCCCGCGAGGCCGGCCCCGGACGAGGTGTTGATCACCGAGCCGCCTCCCCGCGCGATCATGTGCGGGACGGCGGACTGGATGGCGACCATCGTTCCGCGCAGGTTGATCCGCATCGTGTCGTCCCAGACCGCCGGGTCGGCGTTCACGACGGCGAGGTCCTGGCGGGCGGCGAGGTGGGTGGCCGCCGCGTTGTTGTGCAGGACGTCGAGGCCGCCGTACGTGTCGACCGCCGACGCCACCATGGCCCGTACGCTCTCCACGTCTCCCAGGTCGACGGGAACCGCGGTCGCGGAGCCGCCGGCGGCGCGGATCCCCTCCACCACTTCCTTGGCGCCGTCGAGGTTCAGGTCGGCGACCACCGTGTGCGCGCCCTCGGCCGCCAGGCGTCGTGCGGTGGCCGAGCCGATGCCGGACGCCGCCCCGGTGACGATCGCGATCTTGTCTTCGAGTCGTCCCATGGTGCCGAACCGCCTTTCCTATGACGTGAGTCGGCTGCCGACGACCGACACGAAGGAGACGCATTCGCCGGGGCCGCCGCCGAGGTTGTGCGTGAGCGCGAGCGAGCGTCCGTCGGTCACGGACTTCACCGTCCGCTCGGGCGGTGCCTCGCCACGCAGTTGGAGCCAGGCCTCGAACATCATGCGCAGGCCGGAGGCGCCGATGGGGTGGCCGAAGGCCTTCAGGCCGCCGTCCGGGTTGACCGGCAGCGAGCCGTCCAGGTCGAACGCCCCGCTGGTGACGTCCTTCCACGCCTGACCGCGCTCGGCGAAGCCCAGGTCCTCCATCAGCACCAACTCGGTGGGCGTGAAGCAGTCGTGGACCTCGGCGAGGGCGAGTTCGGCGCGCGGATCGGTGATGCCCGCCTGGCGGTAGGCCTCCTGGGCGGAGGCGACCACCTCGGGGAAGGTGGTGAAGTCGTACTCCGGGTCCATGAGCCCGTCCGCCGGGCCGGCGACGAAGGAGAGCGCCTTCACGAAGATCGGCTTGTCCGTGTACTTGTAGGCGTCCTCGGCGCGGACGACGATCGCCGCCGCCGAACCGTCCGAGACACCGGAACAGTCGAACACGCCGAGCATGCCCGCGACGATCGGGGCGGACCGGATGCGCTCCGGCGGCACCTCCTTGCGGAACTGGGCGCGGGGGTTGCGGGCCCCGTTGACGTGGTTCTTCCAGGCGATGCGGGTGATGACGTCCTTCATCTCGTCGTCCGACAGGCCGTACTTGGCGGCGTAGGCGGGGGCGAGGAGGGAGAAGTTGGCTGGGGCGGTGATCTCGCCGCGGCTGTCGTCGCCCGCGCCGGGGATGGCGGTGCCGGAGAGTCCGGACATGCCGGAGTCCTTGAGTTTCTCCACGCCTACCGCCATCGCCACGTCGTAAGCGCCGGAGGCCACCGCGTAGCAGGCGTTGCGCAGGGCCTCGGAGCCGGTCGCGCACATGTTCTCGACACGCGTGACCGGCTTGTCGGGCAGATGGAGAGCGCGGCTCAGGGTCAGCCCGGACACGCCGGAGGCCTGGGTGCCGAACCAGAACGCGTCGATGTCGTCGAGGTTAATGCCGGCCGAGGTGACCGCGTCACCGACAGCGTCGATCAGGAGGTCGTCCGCCGAGCGGGTCCAGTGCTCGCCGAAGGGCGTGCAGCCCATGCCGACGATCGCGACCCGGTCCCGGATTCCGTGCGAGCTCATCTGCCTGTCTCCTCGTCGTCGGTCCGCACGGGGCGGGCCTTCCAGAAGTAGTTGTGGACGCCGGACGCCGTGACCGTGCGCCGGAACGTCATCTCCACCCGGGCGCCGATGACGGCGTCGGCCTCGGTGGCGTCGGTGAGCTGGCAGCGGAACCGGCCGCCGCCGTCGTAGTCGACGACCACGACGAGCATCGGCGGGCTCGGTGTGTGGGCCAGCCGGTCGACTGTGTACGTGGCGACCGTGCCGCGCACGTGTTCCATCGGCTCGTCGGTCATGGCGTCGACGCTCCGGCAGGAGGTGCACACCCGGTCCGGCGGCAGATGCCGGGTGCCGCACTTCTCGCAACGGGAGGCGACGAAGCCGTACTTCCAGGCGGTGCGGCGGTGGGCGGGCGGGGCGTAGGGCGGCTCGGGGTCCGGGCGGCGGGGTGGTTCGCGGTCGAGGAGTCCGCGCCAGGTGAGGTAGGTAACGTACGGGATCGGCGTGCTGCCCGCCGCGATCTGCGCGGCGACCGGGCGGGGGCTGCGGTGGGCCGGGAGTGCGTCGGTGGCGCGGAGCAGGAGGACGCCGGCGCCGTCGCCGAGCACGACGAGCGCGATGGTCTCGCCGGGGCGGGCGCGGTCGAGGACGTCGGCGAGGAGCAGTCCGGGCTGGGCGGTGCCGGCGTTGCCGATCGCCGCGGTGAGGTCCGGGGTCGCCGCCTCGGGACGTACGCCCGCTGTACGCCGTACCGCCGCGCACGCGCGCGCGTGCAGGCCCGCGACCACGAAGTGGTCGATCGATCCGATGTCGAGGGCCGCGTGGTCGAGGGCCGCGGTGAGTGCCTTGTCGGCCAGGGAGACGTAGATCTCCTCGGCGAAGCGCTCCTCCCAGACGCGGGAGGTGGGTGCGCCCGGCAGGCGCCAGCGGTCGAGGAGTTCGTCGCTGACCGTGTCGTGGGCGAGCAGTTCGGCGATGATCGGGGCGCCGTTGCGGTGGCCCCCGAAGACGAACGCCGCCGCGCCGTCGCCGGCCGCGGTCTCGTCGGCACCGCCGGGGAGGCCGGTGCGCAGGTCGGACAGGACGGTGAGGGTCGGGACCGGGGAGCGGGCGGCGGTGACCAGCGCGCCGAGGCCGGAGCGGACCGAGCCTGCCATGTCGGTGGCGAGGACGTGTTCGTCGAGGCCCAGCGCGGCGTGGACGGCGGTCGCGTTCGTCTTGTCGAGGTAGGCGGGCGCGGCGGTGGCGAGGAAGAGCTGGCCGATGCGGGGGCGCAGGCCGTCGCGGGCCAGGGCTGTTCGGGACGCCTCGACGGCCAGGGATGTGGTGTCCTCGTCATAGCCCGCGACGGCGCGGGTTCCCTTGCCCCCTCCGGTGCCGAGTACGGCGGCCACGTCCGCGCGGGCGAGGCGGTGGTACGGCACATAGGCGCCGTAGGCGATCAGTCCGGCCATGTCAGCGTCCTCCAGGGGTGTCGTTGCGGGGCCTTTCGAAGACCGCGGCCAGGCCCTGGCCGCCGCCGAGGCACATGGTTTCCAGGCCGTAGCGGGCCTGGCGGCGGTCCAGTTCGCGCAGCAGGGTGGCGAGGATGCGGCCGCCGGTGGCCCCGACGGGGTGGCCCAGTGAGATGCCGGAGCCGTTGACGTTGAACCGCTCGAAGTCGGCCTCGGTCAGGCCCCATTCGCGGGTACAGGCCAGTACCTGGGCGGCGAAGGCCTCGTTGAGTTCGATCAGGTCGAGGTCGGCGAGCTTCAGCCCGGCCCGCTCCAGGGCCCTGGCCGTGGCGGGCACCGGGCCGATGCCCATGGTCTCGGGCGGTACGCCGACGACGGCCCAGGAGACCAGGCGGCCCAGCGGGCGCAGGCCGAGTTCGGCGGCGCGCTCGGGATGGGTCACGACGCACAGGGCGGCGCCGTCGTTCTGTCCGCTGGCGTTGCCGGCGGTGACGGTGGCGTCCGGGTCCTGGCGGCCGAGAACGGGGCGCAGCTTCCCGAGCTTCTCCAACGAGGAGTCAGGGCGCGGGTGTTCGTCGGTGCCGACGACCGTGTCGCCCTTGCGGGTGCGTACGGTGACGGGCACGATCTCGTCGGCGAACCGGCCCTCCCGCTGGGCCGCGAGGGCCTTCTCGTGCGAGCGCAGGGCGAGTCGGTCCTGTTCCTCGCGGGGGATGGCGTACTCGCGTCGCAGGTTCTCGGCGGTCTCCAACATGCCTCCGGGGACCGGGTGGTTGACGCCGCCGGAGGTGACCCGGCCGCGCGCCAGCCGGTCGTGCAGGGTGGTGCCGACGCCTCGTACGCCCCAGCGCACGTCGGTCGTGTAGAACTCGGCCTGGCTCATGGACTCGACGCCCCCGGCCAGGACGAGGTCGCTCGCGCCGGTCTGCACCTGCATCGCCGCGGTGATGATCGCCTGGAGTCCGGAGCCGCAGCGGCGGTCGATCTGGAGTCCCGGCACCTCCACGGGCAGTCCGGCGTCCAGGGCGGCGACGCGGCCGATGGCGGGGGCCTCGCCGTTGGGATAGCACTGGCCCAGGAGGATGTCGTCGACTGCGGCGGACGGTATTCCGGTGCGGTCCAGTACGGCGCGCACGACCGTGGCGGCCAGCTCGCTCGCCGACACATCACGGAAGACGCCTCCGTAGCCACCGACAGGTGTACGCACGGGTTCGCAGATCACCGCGTCACGCAGAAGGGCGGGCATCAGGCATGCCTTTCGGGAGGGGTCACATGTACCGGCCGCCGGTCACCTCGACCACGGCTCCGGTGACGTAGCCGGCCAGGTCGGAGGCGAGGAAGAGAACGACATCGGCGACCTCGGCGGGTTCGCCCGCGCGGCCCATGGGGATCTCCGCGAGCTTGGCGTCCCAGGCGGCCGGGGGCATCGCCTCGGTCATGGCGGTGCGGATCAGGCCGGGCTGTACGGCGTTGACGCGGATGCCCGCCTTCGCCAGTTCCTTGGCGGACGCCTTGGTGAGGCCGACGAGGCCGGCCTTGGCGGCGCTGTAGTTCGTCTGGCCGAAGTTGCCGACCTTGCCGGCGATGGAGGAGATGTTGACGATGCTGCCGCCGTGTCCGTGCGCGCGCATCGCCTCGGCGGCGAAGCGGGTGCCGTTCCACGCGCCGGTGAGATGGACGTCGACGACGGCACGGAAGTCGGTGACGGCCATCTTGCGCAGGGTCGCGTCCCGGGTGATCCCGGCGTTGTTGACCATGACGCCGACCGGCCCGAAGGTGTCGGCGCAGTGGGCGACCAGGGCGGCGACCTCGTCCTCGTCGGTGACGTCGCAGCGCAGCGATGTGGCGGGGACGCCGTTTTCGGCCAGGCGTTCGGCGGCCTGGGCGGCGGCGTCCGCGTTGATGTCGCCGAGGACGACGGACGCGCCCTCTCCGCCGAGGACTTCGGCGATCGTGAAGCCGATGCCCTGTGCGCCGCCGGTGATCACCGCGTGCCGGCCGTCCAGCAGTCCCATGTCAGCCCGCCTCCGACTCGACGCTATTCCTCTTAAATAGATAACCTATTATGCTGAAACAATCAATACAGCGATGGGCTGGGCGAGCAGGGCCGGACTAGGAGAGAAGCCAGGTGGACATCAGCTATCCCCCGGAGACCGAGGCGTTCCGCACCGAGGTCAGGGCGTTCCTCGCCGAGTCACTGCCGCCGGGCTGGAAAGGCATCGGCGCCCTCGACGAAGAGTCCGCCTGGGCCTTCGCCCGGGACTGGCGCCGACTGCTCGCCAAGCACGGGTACCTCTCCCTCGCCTGGCCCGAGGAGTACGGCGGACGCGGCCTGTCCAAGCTCCACCAGGTCGTCCTCATGGAGGAACTCGCCCTGGCTGGGGTGCCGTTCGGACTGCCGCAGGACACGTTCGGCGTGAAGATGCTGGCGAACACACTGCTGCGCTGGGGGACGGAGGAGCAGAAGACCCGCTTCCTCCCCCGCATCCTCAGCGGCGAGGACACCTGGTGCCAGGGGTACTCGGAGCCGGACGCGGGTTCGGACCTGGCCTCCTTGAAGACGCGCGCGGCGAGGCACGGCGACGAGTGGGTGATCGACGGCCAGAAGGTGTGGACGTCAGGCGCCCACCACAGCGACTGGATCTTCGTCCTGGCCCGCACGAACCGGGACGCGTCCCGGCACCGCGGTATCTCCTTCCTTCTCGTACCGCTCGACCAGCCCGGCGTCGAGGTGCGGCCGTTCCGCATGATGAGCGGGCAGCTGCACTTCAACGAGGTGTTCTTCAACGGCGCCCGCACCCGCGCCGACCTCGTCGTGGGCGGTGTCGACAACGGGTGGACGGTCGCCCAGAGCCTGCTGGGCGTGGAGCGCGGCGAGGAGGCGGCGACGAATCCCCTCCTCTTCAGGGCGGAGGTCGAACGGCTCGTCGAGCTGGCCCGCATGTACGGCAAGGACCAGGACCCCGTGGTACGGCAGCGGATCGCCTGGTGCTGGTCCAAGGTCGAGATCATGCGCTACCTCGGCTACCGGATCCTCACCGGCTGGCTCAAGGGCGCCGAGGCCGGCCCGGAGTCGTCGATCGCCAAGCTGTACTGGAGCGAGTACCACACCGAGGTCACCGACCTGGCGATGGACATCATGGGCCTGCACGGCCAGGTACCGGTGGGCCGGCAGCCCCTGCGCACCTACCGCGCCGACGACCCGGGCGCCGCGAACTCCTCGGCGTCCTGGTCGACGACGTATCTCATCGCCCGCTCGGGCACGATCTACGCGGGGACCTCCCAGGTGCAGCGGAACATCCTCGCGGAGAAGGTGCTGGGACTGCCGCGCGAGCCGCGAGCCTGAGCACCCAGGATCCAGGTGATGATCTGGAACGCCGGCTCGGGGTTGCCGGAGGTCGCGGGCACGGCCAGGAAGGAGCCGCCCAGGTTTGACGGCCCGCCGCGCAGACCCGCCACCCGCCACCCGCCACTTGCCTGGTCCTGGTCGCCGGTGAGCCCGACCACCCGCGTACCAGGGGCACTTTCCCGAGCCGGCCTACCTGGGCCGCCGGCCCTCGAAGGTCTCCAACGGCGGGACCGGACGCGGCCCGCTCCCCGGCCGCCAGCCCGCGTCGAGCTTGCGCAGGCCCACTCCGTCCGGGGCCCAGATGTGGCAGCTGTTGAGCAACCCGGCGGTCGGGCTCGGGCCGGCGGAGGGGTCACCGCCGTCACGGCGTCGTGCGTAGGCGGAGAATGACGCCTGAACGACGGCGGGGCCGAGCACACGAGCCAGTTCGTACAGGTGTGTGCACCCGGAGACACCCCGGAACCGCTCCTGGATCGCCCGGTTGTACCCGGCGGCGACACCGAGCCCGACGAGACCGTCGAAGACAGGTGTGACCAACGGGCACTCGGTGTGCGGAAAGTTCCCCATGTCCGCCTCGGCGGCCACGATCACCATGTCGGCGAGGCGGACGCGCACCACGAGCACCATCCGGTGCACGACGGAGGCCGACGGCTCGGCCCACGGCCGCTCGTCGCGCAGTTCCGCCTCGACCGAGATCTCGTCGCCGCCCTCCTGCGCACAGGCGGTGACGGCGACGGTACGGCGGTGCAGCGGGAGTTCGGCGCGGGTCATGACGGGGTCTCCGCCGGCTCCGGCACGTCCTCGCCCAGCCCCGCGAACTCCGGCTGCCGGCGCTCGATGAAGCTGAGCACGCCCTCGCGGTAGTCCGGGGCGCGCTTGGCCGTGGCCAGGAGGGCGGCGGCGTGATCACGGCTGCCGGTGAAGGTCCTGGCCTGGTCGTCGGCGAGCTGCCGTTTGATGAGGGACATGGCGTACGGGCTTGCCGTGCGGGCCAGTTCGGTCGCGTACGCGAGCGCCGCCGGGAGGAGGTCGGCCGGCTCGGCCAGGCGGTTGACCAGGCCCATCGCCTGGGCCTCCGTGCCGGTGATCCGGCGCGAGGACAGCAGCAGATCGGCGGCGTTGCCGTAGCCGACCAGCCGGGGCAGGAGCCAGGACACGCCGTCCTCGGCCACCAGGCCGCGCGCGCTGAAGGCGGCGGCGAACTTGGCACCCGGGACGGCGAAGCGGACGTCGCACATCAGCGCCTGGTTGAACCCGATGCCCGCGCAGGCGCCGTTGACGGCCGCCACGACGGGCTTCGGGAAGGACATGGGGCGGGTGCGCGGCGGCAACTGGTCCGTCGGCCACGGGCGGGCGCCGGACGACGCACCGTCGAGCACGCTCATGTCCATTCCCGGGCAGAAGCTGCGCCCGGCGCCGGTGAGCACCACGGCCCGGACCCCTGGATCCTTCTCCGCCCGGTCGAACAGCTCGTTGTAGAGCAGCTCCATCTCCAGCGTCCAGGCGTTGTGCCGCTCGGGCCGGTTCAGGGTGAGGAGCATGACTCCGTCGTCGGTGAGCTCGGTGAGGACCACCGGGGTCGGATGCTCGGTCATCGAGGCCCCTCCCGCGTTTTATAGATAGATGAATCATCTATATACCAACAGCGACCCTGGCACCAGATCGGCTGCCACCAAGGGAAGATCGCCCAACCCTTGACCTGGTACCCTCGATGCACTAAGACGATTTATTTTGCTGTATCCCGAGCAAGGAGCCCCCACCGTGGCCGAGGCATCCCGCGCAGCAGAAACGGCGGCCGTGCCCGCCCCGTCCCGCACCCGCGTCGGACGCCAGGTGCGGGTACCGAAGACCGCCGAACTGGTCGCCGCGCATCTGCGCCGCCAGATCGTCCGGGGCGAGCTGAACCCCGGCGACGCGCTGCCGCCGGAGTCGGGACTGATGGAGCAGTTCGGCATCTCCCGGCCGACCCTGCGAGAGGCATTCCGCGTGCTGGAGTCGGAGTCCCTGATCACGGTGCGCCGCGGCGCCCACGGCGGCGCCCGGGTGAGCGCGCCGGACTCGGACGTGGCCGCCCGCTACGCCGGCCTGATCCTGGAGTACCGGGGGGCCACCCTGGGCGACATCTACCGTGCGGCGGCCCTCATCGAGCCGCCCTGCGCCCGCCAGCTGGCCGCCAAGCACACCGCGGACGACATCAGGCGGCTGCGCGAGGCGGTGGCGGTCGAGAAGGCCGCCCTTGACGACCCGCTCGCCCTGGTCGAGGCGCAGGACGCCTTCCACGCCCTGCTGGTCGAACTCACCGGCAACCAGACCCTGATCCTGCTGTGCGGCATGCTGCGCAACATCATCGACCGGGCCAACGCCTCGTACACCGCCGCCGCCACCGACGCCGATACCCAGAAGACCCAGGCGGTCAAGGGCCATCGGGCACATGCGCGACTGGTCGGCCTGATCGAGTCCGGCAAGGCGGAGGAGGCCGAGAAGCTCTGGCAGCGGCACATCTCCAGCGCCGACGACGTCGTGAACGCGGCCGGACCCAAGACGGTGCTCGAGCTCCTGGACTGACCGGACTTCCCCACCGCGGACCGGCCCTCACCGACCCCTTGCGCTCCATAAACAGTTAGATAATTATAGAAGGCGTACTGAATAGACCCTGGGGTCCGGAGGCGACGGCCATGGCCGAACAGCGCAAGCGCATCTTCGACTGCGACCAGCACATGTACGAGGAGCGGGACTCCTTCACCCGCTACCTCCCGAAGGAGTTCCTCGGTGCGGCGGTCGCACCGGTGACCCTGCCCGACGGCCGGGAGGTGATCCTCGCCGGGGACCGGATCGTCGTATGCCTGGAGCCGGAGTTCGGACAGGTCTACCGCCCCGGTTCGCTGAAGGAGATGCTCAAGGCGATGGCCTCGGGCAATCCGGAGGAGACGTACCGGTTCGAGCCGATGCACGAGTCGTACCAGAACCGCGAGGCACGGCTGCGGGTCATGGACGAGCAGGGCCTGGACCAGACGATCATGTATCCGGGCGGCTGGGCGCTGGTCGCCGAGGAGTACGTCAAGGGCGTCGAGCCGCTCTACGCCAACTACCACTCGTTCAACCGCTATATGAACGAGGTGTGGGGCTTCGATCATCAGGGCCGCATCTACGCCCCGGCCCTGCTCTCGCTCCGCGATCTGCCCAGCGCTGTCAAGGAGTTGGAGTACGTCCTGGAGCAGGGCGCCCGCTTCATCCTGCTGCCCACCGGGCCGGTGTACGGCCGCTCGCCGGGCGATCCGTACTTCGACCCGTTCTGGAAACTGGTCAACGAGGCCAAGGCGAGCGTCTGCTACCACATCAGCGAGTTCTACTACAACTCGCAGGTGGCGCCCTCATGGGGTTTCGACCCCCACCCCATCCACTTCCGGATGTCGGCCTGGCAGTGGCAGAACACCTACGGCCAGCGTCCCATCGAGGAGACGCTGTCCGCGCTGATCTTCGACAACCTCTTCGGCCGGTTCCCCGACATCAACGTCCTGGTGTCCGAGTTCGGCGCCGAGTGGGTGCCGCACTTCGTGCGCCACATGGACAAGAGCCGGGGCATGGGCCGCAACGGCCCCTGGATCGGAGGGCAGTTGGACGAGCGCCCCAGCCAGATCTTCCGCAAGCACATCCGGGTGGTGCCCTACCCCGAGGACGACACGGTGGCCCTGGTCAAGCGCCTCGGCTACCACGAGTCCATCGTGATGGGCTCCGACTTCCCGCACGCGGAGGGCCTGGCCAACCCCGCCGACTTCCGCAAGCTCATCTCGGAGCTGGACGAGTCCGTCCAGGACGACATCATGTTCAACAACGCTCAGCAGCTGATCAGCCGCTGAGCGTCGCAGGAGCAGCACCCCGCCTGGCGGCGGGCCCGGTCCGGCTCTATCGGGCCAGGCCCGCCGCCAGGTCTGCGATGTCCGCGAGCAGGGCGGTCCCGCGCGGAGAGCGGTCGTAGCCGGCGAGCGGATAGCCGTTGCTCAGACAGGCGAAGGACAGGCCCGACTCCGGGTCCATGAAGCCCAGTTGGTAGGCGGCTCCGGCGCTGCCGAAGAGCGCGGGCGAACCGGTGGACGGCAGGTCGCTGCCCGCGTCGGGCCCTGCCACGGTGACGAACAGCCCCATGCTGGTACGGCGGTTGCCGCCGCCCCCGTAGATCTGCTCGCCGTACGGGTGCTCCGTGAACCGGATCCGGGTGCCCTCGGCCACCGCTCCCGGCTTCCACAGGCCCGAGTGCTCCAGCGCCTGGAAGTACAGGGCGACGTCGGCGGCGGTGGCGACCAGGGCATGGCTGGGCTCACCGGCCGCCAGGACCCTCGGATCGGACAGGTACCACGGCCCCCACGGGTCGGGTTCCTGCTCCTCGCCGGTGCGGTCGACGGCGAGCATCGGGGCCACGGTGTCCGGCTGACGGTCCACCGGGACCCCGAGTTCGATCGACGACAGTCCCAGCGGCCCCGCGACCTGCTGGTGCAGATAGTCGGCGAAGGGCAGGCCCGTGCGCCGCTCGACGATCTCGGCGATCAGCCAGGCGGCCGAGGTGAGGTGGTACTGGAAACGGCTTCCCGGCGGGTGGTCGAGGCGCCAGCGGCCGAAGGCGGCGAGGCGCTGCTCGCGGTCGAGCATCTTGGGGTACCCGAGGGGCGCGAAGGGAAAGCCGGCGGTGTGGGTGAGCACCTGCTCGACCGTCACCGTCTCCTTCCCGTTCGGCGCGAACTCCGGGATGATCGCGGCGACTTGCTCGCCGATGTCCAGGAGCCCCTCGCCGATCAGCTTCCACACCACGCCCGCGACGATCGACCGTCCGACGGACTGGAGCACGTACCGGGTGCCGGGGCCGGCGTCGCCGTAGGTCTCGAAGGCCAGGAGACGGCCGCCTCTGGCGACGGCGACCTGCGCGGACGGCAGGGGGCCGTGTTCGACCTCCCGGCGGATCCGGCTCAGCAGTGTGTCGAGTCGCTGTGGGTCCAACTCGTCCAACTCCTCCAACTCGTCCAACTCGCCCAACTCATCGACGTGGTCAGGCACCTGTGCCTCCTTCGTGTGGCTCCCGGAGCCGGCGGCGGACGACCTTGCCGTTGGCGTTGCGCGGCAGGTCCGCCACGAACCACCAACGGACGGGGACCTTGAACCCGCACAGCCGGGCGCGGGTGTGGTGCTGGAGCTCCTCCGGCCGGGGCGGGGCCTCGGGGTCGGCCGGGACGACGAAGGCGACGACGGTCTGGCCGAGCCGCTCGTCGGGCGCGCCGGTGACCGCCACGTCCGCCACGCCCGGGTGGGCCGCGAGGAGGGTCTCGACCTCCAGGGGGTGGACGTTCTCACCGCCGCGGATGATCATGTCGGTGCCTCGGCCGAGGAGGTAGAGGTAGCCGTCCCGCGCCACCCGCCCCAGGTCGCCGCTGTGCAGCCAGCCTTCGGCGTCGACGCTGAAGAAATGGTCGGCGCGGGCGTGGATCTCGCCGATGCCGTCCGGGCCGGCCTGGTGGACCCTGACCTCGACGCCGGGGGCCGGCCGACCCACCGACTCCAGCAGCTCGGTGCGTCCGGCGACCGCCTCCCGGTGGTCTTCCGGGGTGAGCACACTGATCGGTGAGCCCTCGGTCTGCCCGAACATGTTGAGCATGCGGACGCCGGGCATCGCCTCGTACGTCCGGCGCAGGGTGTCGGGGCGGACGGGCGCGCCGCCGTACTGGAGGGTCCGCAGTGTCTCGTGGCGTGCCTCGCCCGCCGCCAGCAGGGTCTCCAGCATCGCCGGGACCATGCTGGTGTGCGTGGTGCCGAGGTCCCGGAGCTGGGTCCAGCCCTCGACGGTGAAGCGGGGCAGGCCGGTGATCATGGCCCCCGCGGCGAGGGCGACGGCGATGTTGCCGAGGCCGGCGATGTGGTGGAAGGGTGCGCTGCCGCCGTAGAAGCTGTCGGGGTCGAGCGCGCAGAGCCGTCCGTTGACGCGGGCTCGGGCGGCCAGGCGTCGTTGGGTCATGGGGACGGGTTTGGGCAGGCCGGTGGTTCCGGAGGTGTGGAGTACCGCAGCGAGTTCCTCGGGCGCGGCAGACAACTCCCGTGCACTGTTGCGCAGTTCGGGGACGAGGGCGACCCGCCGGCCGGACAGTTCGGCGACTTGTCCGCCGAGGGCGGCGAACTCGGGCTGCACCAGCAGCACGTGGGAGTCGATCGTCTTGACGACCGCCGCCAGCTCGTAGGCGGTCATCCGGACGCCGAGCGGCGCGAGCGGATGCCCGGACCCGGCGCCGCCGATCACCAGCCCGAGCGCGTCGGCCGAGGTGGCGGCCAACGCCGGTACGGGTGCGCCGGGTTCGAGCCCGAGCGTGTCCAGCCAGTCGGCCGCGCCGGCGGCCCGGTCGAGAAGCTCGCGTCCGGTCCAGGTCAGGTCGCCGAACCGGACAGCGGGGCGGCCATGGTCGTAGGCGCGGCTCACCATGGCGGTCCAGGTGGCTGTCGGGGCCTCCTGTGCGGCGCCCATCGGCTCAGGGCTCCAGGCGGGCCGCCGCGGTGCCGCTGACCACCTCGACGCCGTCCTGGTTGAGGGTGCGCAGGGAGAAGTGGGCGACCGGGCCGGCCGGTGTCTCCTCGATCGACTCGACGGCGGCCGTCGCGGTGAGGGTGTCGCCCGGCCGGACCTGGGCCTTGAAGCGCACGCCGAAGCGCAGCAGCGACTCCGCGCCGACCCAGTCGGTG
Source organism: Streptomyces sp. NPDC002328 (assembly GCF_042890065.1). Lineage (NCBI taxonomy): Bacteria > Bacillati > Actinomycetota > Actinomycetes > Kitasatosporales > Streptomycetaceae > Streptomyces > Streptomyces sp. NPDC002328. The sequence goes on from NZ_JBIARQ010000026.1 coordinate 24,342, forward strand.
AGGACCCGGCCGGTCATGCCCATCGTCAGCATGCCGTGGGCGAAGACCCCGGGGTATCCGGCGGCCTCGACGGCGAACCGCTCGTCGGTGTGCAGGGGGTTGAAGTCTCCGGACGCGCCCGCGTACTGCACGATCCGGGTGCGCTTGAGGTCGTCGACGAGGACGCTCTCGCGCGTCTCGCCGACCTTGACGTCGTCCTGGGTCAGGCTCATCGGGCGACCTCCTTGCGGGTCGCGGGGCCCTCGGGCACGACGGCGACCGTCTTGGCGCTGACGACCGGCTCGCCGTCCGCGTCCCGGTACTCGGTGATGCGCTCACTGAAGAGGAGACGGCCGCTGCGGCCCTTCTTCTCCCAGCTGCGTCCGGGAACGGTGTGCGCGTAGAGGGTCTCGCCGGCGCGGACGGGGCGGTGGTACTCGAAGTGCTGTTCTGCGTGCAGTCCGCCGCCGCCCTCGGCCATCACCCCGGGGCCGGCGCCGGAGCCGAACCACTCCTCGCCGGGCTTGGGCCGCAGGTGGTAGTCGGGGTCGTAGTGGGCGCTCGCCATGGTGAAGGTGGGCGGCGCGAGCGCGAAGTCGCCCTCGTACGCCGGGTTCTCGTCGCCGATGGCGCGGGCGAACATCATGATGTGCCCGGCCTCCACGGGGAACGGCTGCCCTGTCATGTTCGTGTGCTCCTCGGTCGGTACGGTCAGTACGGCAGGAACGCGTCGCGGGTGGCCTCGTCCGGGTCGAAGTCCGGCGGGAGTCCCTCGAACTTCGGCTCCCGCTTCTCCACGAAGCTCGCCACACCCTCACGGAAGTCCGGGGAGCCCGCGAAGAACTCCATCGCGGAGTACGAGCGGGCGAGGGCGTCGGTGAAGGTGCGGTCGAGATCGCCGTACACCTGGTGGCGTACGACAGCCATGGCGCGCGGAGAGCAGTTGCGGGCGATGTCCCGGGCGTAGGCGCGGGCGGCGTCGAGCAGGTCCTCGGGTTCGACGACGCGGCTGACGAGGCCGAGGTCCTTGGCCTCGTCGGCGTCGAAGACGCGGCCGGACAGCAGCAGGTCGAGCGCGTTCTCCAGGCCGACGACGCGCGGGAGGACGTACGGGAGGTTGTACTCGCCGGCCAGGCCGCGGCGAGTGAAGGCGGTGGTGAAGCGGGCGCCACGGGCGGCGAAGCGGACGTCGCAGATGAGCGCCTGGACGAGGCCGATGCCCGCGCAGGCGCCGTTGACCGCGGCGATGAGCGGTTTGGGCAGGTCGCGCCTGCTGTACATGGGCACGCGGGCCTGGAGGTTGAGGGACTGGCCCGGCTGGGCGTTCTGCTCCAATCGCTGGACGTCCATCCCGGGACAGAAGGCCCTGCCCGCGCCCGTGACGATCACCACGCGTACGGCCGGATCGTGCGCGGCCCGGTCGAGGAGCGCGAAGAAGCGGTTCTCCATGGGGATGCTCCACGCGTTCCTGCGCTCAGGCCGGTTGAGGGTGAGGGTGGCGACGCCGTCCTCGTCGACCTCGTACAGCACCAGGTCGGGGTCGTGTGGCGAGGCTGCCGTGGGCTTCTCGGGCATCTCGTGGCTCCTCAGTCCTCGTCCAGCGGTTCGATGGGGTCGCCGACGCCCGGCCGTTCCCCGGAGATGGTCACCACCACCTGGCCCCGCGCACAGATGCGGCCGTCGGTCATCACGTCGACATCGGCGAAGTGCAGCCTGCCGCCGCGCCGTACGCAGCGCGCGTAGGCTACGGCCTCCCTGCCCCGGGCGGGCGCGAGGTACTGCACCGACATCGAGACGGTACTGAGCAGACTCCCCTTGCCGAAGTCGTGCCCGGCGATGACGGCTCCGGCGCCCGCGGTGTCGATGAGTGCCGAGACGACTCCGCCGTGGAAGACGCCCTCGTGGGCGGAGAGCGGCTCGGCGTAGGGGAGCACGATCTCGACGGCGTCCGGGTCCCAGCGGGTGACGCGGATGCGGCAGAGGCGGTTGAAAGCGACCCCGCGCTCCCAGCGGGTCCGGAACCATGTCCGGCGTTCGCGCTGCTCCTGGTCGGTGAGGGTCCTCGCCGCGACGGTCATCAGCACGCCCTCCGGTCTCGGCCTGTCAGCCGATCGATATAGTTACATGAATCAGCTAGTTGAGGCAATCATAGGGCCGAGTGGGGATGGTTGACGTATTATTTATCTAACTTATTCTACTGTTAACTGCACCGGGAGGGGCCGCCATGCCGTCGACCGCACTGGCCGGGATCCGTGTCCTCGATCTGTCCCGTATCCTCGCCGCGCCGCTGGCCACCCAACTGCTGGCCGATCTGGGCGCCGAGGTGATCAAGGTCGAGCGGCCCGGAACCGGGGACGACTCACGGACGTACGGTCCGCCCTTCGCGCCCGGGCCCGAGGGCGACCGGACGGACACCGCCGCCTTCTACCTCGCCTGCAACCGCAACAAGCGGTCGGTCACCGTCAACCACGCCACCGCCGAGGGGCAGGCTCTGATCCGTGCTCTCGCCGCCCGGTCGGACGTGCTGGTCGAGAACTTCCGGGCGGGGACGCTGACGAAGTACGGACTCGACCAGGAGAGCCTGCGGGAGCTCAACCCGCGGCTGGTGTATCTGTCGGTGACCGGCTTCGGCCAGACCGGGCCGTACGCCGGGCGCCCGGGCTACGACGGTGTCTTCCAGGCCATGTCCGGGATGATGAGCGTCTCCGGGCACCCCGAGGAACCGATGAAGGTCGGGGTCAGCATGGTCGACATCCTCACGGGGCTGTACGCCTCCACGGCGGTGCTCGCGGCGCTGCGGCACCGGGACGTCACCGGTGAGGGCCAGTACATCGATCTGTCCCTGCTGGACTGCGGGCTGGCGTCGCTGTCGCACTTCGCGATGAACTACCTGGTCTCCGGGGAGGTTCCGGAGCGGCGGGGCAACGGGGGGTACGGCGGGATTCCGTCCCAGGCGTTCCAGTGCGCGGACAAGCCGATCTTCCTTGTCGCGGGCAACGACAAGCAGTTCGCTGCGTTCTGCGCCGCGGCAGGACGTGCCGATCTGCTGGGGGATCCGCGGTTCGCCACGACCTCCGCGCGGATCAGGCATCGTGAGGAGATACTGCCGGTGCTGGCGGGGGTTCTGCGGGGGCGGACGCGGGACGAGTGGCTTGCCGTGCTGGACGAACACGGTGTCCCTGCGGGGCCGTTCAACGAGATGCCTGAGGTGTTCGCCGATCCGCAGATACGGCATCGGGGGATGCTGGTCGAGGTCGAGGATCCGGTGTCGGGGCGGGTGCCGATGCTGGCGAATCCGATTCGGTTCACGGCTACGCCTGTTGAGGGGTATGTGGCGCCGCCGGGGTTGGGTGAGCATACGGCCGAGGTGTTGGGGCGGCTGGTGGGGGTCACGGAGGGGGAGTTGTCGGGGTTGCGGAGGCGGGGGGTCGTATGAGGGGGAAGTGCGGGTCTTGAGGGCGGGCTGAGCAGTTCAGCCCCGCCGGCGTGGGACGGGCAGGGGCGGCGGGGGCGAACGGAAGAGGTCCCTCAGCCGAGCAGGGTTCGGCCGCCCTCCAGCATCAGGGTCGCGCCCGTCAGATACGCCATGTCGTCGCTGACCAGCGCCGCCACCGCACGGCCTATGTCCGTCTCCGGGTCGCCCATCCGCCCCAGCGGGATGCCCGCGACCACGCTCGTGGCCTTCTCCGGGTGATCCGCGAAGTACGCCTCCGCCGCCGGGCTCAGCGCCGCCGGGCAGACGACGTTCACGCGGATCCCGTACGCCCCCCACTCCCGCGCGGCCACCCTCGTCAGGCCCCGGACCGCCTCCTTGGCCATCGCGTACGCAGCGAAGGTCGCCTCGCCCTGCACCGCGGCCGACGAACCGAGGTTCACGACACTGCCCCGACTCGCCTTCAGGTACGGCAGGGCCGCCTGCATCGCGTGGAACGTGGCCAACGGGCCGCTGCGGTAGGCGAGTTCCACCTCGTCGTACGACGTGTCGTCCAGTCGGCGCCGGACCGAGGACTGGGCGTTGTTGACCAGTACGTCCAGGCCGCCGAACGCCCTTACCGTCTCCGCCACCATGCGGCCCACGTCGTCCCGCTCCCCCACGTCGCCCACCACCGTGTGCGCCCGTCCGCCGCGTCGGGCGATCTCGGCCGCCGTGTCCTTCAGCTTGCTCTCCGTGCGGCCGGTGATCACCACCGACGCGCCCGCCGCGGCCAGTGCGAGTGCGATGCCGCGGCCCACCCCTTGTCCACCGCCGGTGATCAGCGCCGTCTTTCCCAACAGCTGTGCCATCACGTCTCCTTCCGATCCGCCCAAAAGGGCGACCAGGACGGGAACGCCTCGGGCAACGCCGGTTCTCCGGCTCCCTCCCAGCCGTTGAATCCCACCGCCTGGGGGCGCTCCGTCACGTCCGTCGCGTACCAGTGCTGCTCACGGCGCCGGGAGAAGTACCACTCGCCGTCCACCCGCGCGTAGTCGTCCCGATAGCAGATCGCCATCACGATCCACCGGTCTCCCACCTCGTGCTCGGCCCTGCAGTAGACGGCACCGGTCGCCGTGTCGCGGCCGGTGAACTCGATGCGGTGGCCGCAGATCTGGTGGACGGAACGGCGGAAGCCGCTCAGGAGGGGGTCGATGTGCCGGCGCAGGGCCTGCCTTCCGCGACCGTGGCGCCCCATGTCCACGTCGGGCCGGAAGCAGTCGACCCAGGCGTCGAGGTCCCGGGCGTCGACGGCGAGGGCGTAGCGGATGGGCAGTTGCTGGATCGCCAGCTGTGACTCGATGCGGTCGAGTCGGTCCTCGATGGAGGTGATGGTCATGGTCTGGGCTCCTTCGGCAGGCCCAGGAGCTGCTCGCCGATGATGTTGCGCTGGATCTCGCTCGACCCGCCGTAGATCGTCTCCGCCAGGGAGAGGAGGAAGGAGCGTTGCCGCGTGTCCAGGGCGTAGTCCTCGCCTACGATCTGGCCCGCCGGGCCCGCCAACTCCATGGCCAGGTGGCCCAGTTGCTGGTGCCGGGTCGAGGCGTACAGCTTGGCGGTCGTGGCCTGTGCGCCCGGGGTACGGCCCGCGGTCAGTTCGGCGATGGTGCGGAGGTTGGTGGTGCGCATGATGCGTACGGAGATCCAGGCGTCCACGATCCTGCGGCGCAGCATGGGGTCGTCGAGCGCGCCCCGGTCGCGGGCCAGGTCGATCAGCGCCTCGGCCTCCCGCTCGAACGTGAGCTGCTGGGGCAGGAGCGTGGTGCCTCGTTCGATGCCGAGGGTGGCCATCGCCGTGCGCCAGCCCTGGCCCACCTCCCCCACGACCATGTCCGCGCCGGTACGCGCGTCCGAGAGGAACACCTCGGCGAACTCGTCCTGGCCGGCGAGGTTACGGATGGGGCGTATCTCCACGCCCGGCTGGTCCGTGGGCAGGAGCAGCAGGGTCAGGCCCCTGTGGCGCGCGGACTGCGGGTCGGTGCGGGTGAGGACGTAGAGCCAGTCCGCGTGGACGCCGAACGACGTCCACACCTTCTGTCCGCTGACCACCCACTCGTCGCCGTCGCGTTCCGCCCGCGTGCGGACCGACGCGAGGTCGGAGCCGGCGCCGGGCTCGCTGAAGCCCTGGCCCCACAGTTCCTCCACGGCGAGGATCGGCGGCAGGAAGCGTCTCCGCTGTGCTTCGCTGCCCATTCTGAGCAGCATCGGGCCCAGCAGATCGAGGGCATTGACCGTGGCACGGTAGGGGGCGTTCGCTCGGGCGTACTCGTACTCGAAGACGATCTCCTCCAGGAGTCCGAGGCCTCTGCCCCCGTACTCCTGCGGCCAGCCGACACCCAGCCATCCCCCTGCGGACAGTTCGCGGTCCCAGGCGAGGCGGACCGCCCAGGCCTCTCCGTCGGTGGGGCCGCCCACGCCCCGGTGCTCGGCGAACTCCCCCACCAGGTGTTCGGCCAGCCAGTCCCGCAGTTCGTCGCGGAAGTCCCGCACCGCCGGCCCGAAGTCCAGTTCCATAGCTGCTTCCTTCCTGGCGCTCAGATGCCCAGCCGCGCGGCCAGCAGTTCCCGGTGGTACGACGGTGGTCCGAGCAGTACCTCGCTGCTCTTGGCCCGCTTGAGGTAGAGGTGCGCGGGGTGCTCCCAGGTGAAGCCGATTCCGCCGTGGACCTGGATGTTGGCACCGGCCACCCGGGTGAACACCTCCGAGCAGACGGTCCGGGCCAGGGCAGCGGCGATCCCGATCTCCCTCTCGTCGCCGGCGTCCAGCGCCCACAAGCCGGCGTACGCCGCCGAGCGGGCGGACTCGATCTCCATGAGCATGTCGGCGCACTTGTGCTTGATCCCCTGGAAGGAACCGATGGGCCGACCGTACTGCTCGCGGATCTTCGCGTACTCCACGGCCGCGTCGAGGGCGGCCGACGCTCCCCCGACCTGTTCCGCGGCCAGCAGGACAGAAGCCGTGGCGAGGGTACGTTCGAGGACCGGCCATGCCGCGCCCTCAGTGCCGAGCAGCCGGGCCGGGGTGTCCGTGAACGTCGACCTGGCCTGTCTGCGGGTCTGGTCGAGGGTGGGGAGGGGGGTGAGGGTCAGGCCCTGTGCGTCGGCGGCCTCCACCGCGAAGAGGCTGATGCCCGCTGCGGTGCGGGCGGCGACCAGGAGCAGGTCGGCGAGGTGTCCGTCGGGGACGTACGTCTTCGTGCCGGTCAGGCGCCATCCCGCCGACGTGTTCGCTGCGGTGAGGCCGATGCCGGACTCGTCCCAGCGGCCGCTCTCCTCGGTGAACGCGAGCGTGGCCACCGTGTCGCCGGACACGATGCCCGGCAGGAGGTCATGGCGTGCCTGCTCGTCGTCGCAGCGCAGCAGTGCCTCGGCGGCCAGGGCCACGGTGGCGAAGTACGGCCCGGACAGCAGCGCACGGCCCGCCTCCTCGAACACGATGCCGAGGTCGACGTAGCCGAAGCCCGAGCCGCCGTACTCCTCCGGTACGGCGAGGCTTTGCAGGCCGAGTTCGCCCGCCGTGCGCCGCCAGAGGGCGGGGTCGTGGCCGCGCGGGTCGGCGGCCAGGCGGCGCACCTCGGCCTCGTCGGAGTGCTTGGCGAGGAACGAGCGCACGACCTTGCGCAGTTCGTCCTGTTCCTCGGTGAACGTGAGATCCATGCCGGGCTTCCCGTCCTCGCCGCGATGTCCTCGGTGCAACGTCACGTGCGGCCTGCTTGCCGCCCACTCCTCGATACAGTTAGATAATTATAGTATCCGCACTGAATACACCAGGAGCGCGACGTGACCGATCTCTACGCCCCGTTCACGAGCCTGACCTTCGAGCGGCCCGCGCCCGGTGTGCTCCGTATCGTGCTCGACGCCCCGAACCTCAATGCCGTGGATCCGCGGATGCACGGCGAGCTGGCCGACATCTGGCCTGTCGTCGACCGGGACGAGCAGACCCGGGCGGTGCTGGTCCAGGGGGCGGGCCGGGCGTTCTCGGCGGGCGGCACCTTCGACTCCATCGAGGCCATGACCGAGGAGTACGCGGTGCGCGCGCGGGTGATGCGCGAGGCCCGGGACATGGTCTACGGGGTGGTCAACTGTTCCAAGCCGGTGGTCTCCGCGATCCACGGTCCGGCGGTCGGTGCGGGGCTGGTCATCGGCATGCTGGCGGATGTCTCCGTCGTGGCCCGTACGGCGAAGATCGTCGACGGGCACACACGTCTCGGGGTCGCGGCCGGTGACCATGCCGCCATCTGCTGGCCGTTGCTGTGCGGCATGGCCAAGGCCAAGTACTACCTGCTGACCTGCGAGACGCTCACCGGCGAGGAGGCCGAGCGGATCGGGCTGGTGTCGAAGTGCGTGGACGACGAGGACGTGCACGCGGAGGGCCTGCGGGTGGCAACCGCCCTGGCCGCCGGGCCCGCCAGTGCCATCAGCTGGACCAAGCGGTCCCTCAACCACTGGTACCGCACCGCCCAGCCGATCTTCGAGGCCTCCCTCGGGCTGGAGTTCTTCGGGTTCGCGGGCCACGAGGTCGTCGAGGGGCTGGCCGCTCACCGCGACAAGCGGATCCCGGACTTCGAGGGCGTGGCCGGCAAGCACCCCCTCGATCTGTGACCACCTGTGACCACCGCACGAGAGGAACCGACCATGCCGCCGGAGCAGACGACGACCACCGAAGTGCCCCCTCTGGTAAGGGGGTTGACCTACGAGGAGATGCCGGTGGGCCAGGTCTTCCGGACCGCCCGCCGCACGATCACCGAGACCGATCTCGTCAACTTCGTCACCTGGGGCGGCTTCACCGAACCCCTCTTCTGGGACGCCTCGCACGCCGCCGACGGCGGCTACACCGGGCGGCTGGTCCCCGGGGGACTGACGTACTGCATCGCCGAAGGGCTCGTCCTGCAGACGAACGTGCTGCACGGCACAGGGCTCGCCTTCCTACAGATGGAACTCACGGTCCGGGGGCCGGTGTACGTCGGCGACACCCTGTACGCCGTCGTCGAGACCACGGGCTGCCGGCCCTCCAGCAAACCCGGCCGGGGCGTGGTGACCAGCCGGATCACCGTGCGCAACCAGCGGGACGAGGAGGTTCTCGTCTACACCCCGGTGCGGCTGATCCGCGGCAGGGACTACGAGGCGCCGGCGCCCTGAGCCCGGGGCTCGGCCGGCACCAGACGCAGACCGGCCTTGCGGTCGGCTCCGGATCCGGCCGGGTCGGCGAAGGCGCCGCGGTGCAGCCAGTCGGCGGGGATCGGCGGGTGCGGCGCGGGCTCGTGGTCGGGGACCGCCATCGCGTACAGGCGGGTGTAGCGGAACTTGGCCTCCAGGTTGTCGAGGACCGACCAGTACTCGTAGCCGCACACGTCCACGCCGGCCGCGACGAGTCCCGCCAGCCAGGAGAGCCGGGCGCCCAGCAGGGCCCGGCGCCGGGTGTCGTCGCTGTGTCCGGCGCCGTCGACCAGGTCCAGGTCGGCCATGCCGTTGTCGACGACGGAGAGCGGCGGCAGCAGGTCGCCGTACAGCTCGTACAGGCCGGCGACGGCGTCGGCGAGCCCTTCGGGGATGATCGGCCAGCCGTAGGCGGTGGTCTCCACGTCCTCGAAGGGGACGATGGCGAAGCCGAGGTCCACGAGCAGGCGGTTCACCTCGTTGAGGGCGCTCCGGCAGTGCGCGGTCGGCAGCACGCGGGGCAGGTTCTCCGGTGCCGTGACACGGAACGGGGTGTGCCAGGACAGACACAGCAGATCCTGTGCGATGGCGATCACCTCCAGGTCGCCGGAGCGTACACAGCCGGTGGCCGCCACCGGTGAGACGTCGTCCTCGGTCACCATGTGCTCGCCGAGCAGCAGGGGGTCGAGGAAGAGACGGTTGGTCCAGCTCTCCAGGCGTTCCAGGGCGAGGCGGTCGTAGGGGTCTTCGGTGGCCGCGTAGCCGCCGACGAGGGTGACCGTGGTGCCGATCCCGCCGCTCGCGCCGGCGGCCCTGAGTGCCTGGGTGGCGAATGCGTTGGCGAGGAGGATGTGGTGGACGGTGGGCAGACCCGCGCGGCCGACGCCCCGGCCCGGCGCGTACATTCCGGCCACATGGTCGGCGAGGGTGGGCCCGGCCAGGTCGGTGGAGGTGACCCAGCGTTCCACCCGGTCGCCGAAGCGCCGGCCCAGTGCGGCGGCGTACTCGGCGAAGTGCTCGGCGGTGTCGCGGGCGAGCCAGCCGCCCGCCGCATCCAGCCATGGCGGCAACGAGCGGTCGAACAGCGTGAGGCTCGGGCGCTTTCCGTGCGCGAGCAGGGAGTCGAGCGCGCGGTCGCAGCGGTCCAGGGCGGCCCGGTCCCAGCTGCCGGGGCCGTCGGGCTGGAGCTGCGGCCAGCCGGCGACCATACGGTGCGTGTCGGCGGTGACGCCGGTCAGCTCCCGGAGGTCGTCGGTCCACTGGCGGAAGTGCCCGCCCCGCTCGGCCGGGTGCGGCAGTGGGGCCGCGATCGTGTCCGCGGTGGCGACGCCCCAGTCGACGCCGCGGAGGGATTCGTGCAGGAAACCATCGCTCATGGTTACCGTCCAGCGGTGAATGGTTCAGCGCATTCAACTGAATGCCCGCCGGGCGGACGCTAACACTTCACGGAAACCACGACAATGTTTCGGCCAGATCTCATCATCTACGACTCGAGGGGCCTGAACTCCTCCTCCTGCCACCAGGGGAAGACGGGCGGCATGTCCTTGCTGACCCGGCCAGGGAACGCGGGCGGTCGCTTGGCGAGGAACGACTCGACGCCCTCGACGGGGTCGGGACCGCCGCCGATCTGGCTCATGATCCGTGAGTCGAGCCGGTGCGCGGCCATCGGGTGGGGCTCGCCGAGCATCCGCCACATCATCTGGCGCGAGAGGGCGACCGAGATCGCGGAGGTGTTCTCGGCGATCTCCCGGGCGAGTTCGTACGCCGCCGGCAGCAACTCCTCCGGCGGGTGGACGGAGCGGACCAGCCCGGCCGCCAGTGCCTCGTCGGGGCCGAAGACGCGGCCGGTGGCGACCCACTCCATGGCCCGCTGCATGCCGACGGCCCTGGGCAGGAACCAGCTCGCCGCCGACTCCGGCACGATGCCGCGGCGCGCGAAGACGAAGCCGAACCTCGCAGAGGTCGACGCCAGCCGGATGTCCATGGGCAGGGTCATGCTGGCCCCGACACCCGCCGCCGGGCCGTTGATCGCCGCGATGACCGGTTTGGCACTGGAGAAGATCCGCAGCGCGACCCGGCCGCCGGTGTCGCGGTGCCACGCGCCGGCCTTGCGGTGGTCGAAGGACGAGCCGCCGGAGCTGACGTCGGCACCCGCGCAGAACCCGCGCCCGGCGCCGGTCACCACGACCACCCGTACGTCGTCGTCGGCGTCGGCCGCGTCCAGGACGTCGAGCAGGTCGGCCATCATCCGGGGGTTGAAGGCGTTCAGCTTCTCGGGGCGGTTCAGTGTGACGGTGAGGATCCGGTCCGCCACCTCGGCCCGCACGGTCTCGTACTCCTGCTCCGGCATACGTGCCCCTCCGTCAGCCTCGTCACTTCCGGGACCGGTTCCCTGTAAGCTTAATTAGTTATACCATTCAACTCTACTGACTCATTCATGGATTGCGGCGGTGGGTGTGGACATGGCGGATCTGGTGGTGACGTCCCATGGGCCGGTCCGGCTGATCGAGCTGAACCGGCCGGAGCAGCTCAACTCGATGAGCGAGGAGCTGCACTCGGGTCTCGCGTCGGTCTGGGAGGCCGTCGCCGACGATCCCGGGGCACGGGTCATCGTGCTCACCGGGCGCGGCCGGGCCTTCAGCGCAGGGGGCGACTTCGGCATCATGACGCGGGTCCAGCGCGACCGTGCCTTCCGGGAGCGGAACGTCGAGGAGGCCCGGCGGATCATCACCGGCATGGTCCGCTGCCCGCTGCCGGTGATCGCGGCGGTCAACGGGCCTGCCGTCGGCCTCGGTTGCAGTCTGGCCCTGCTCAGCGACCTGGTACTCATCGCCGACGACGCCTATGTGGCCGATCCGCATGTTCAGGTCGGACTCGTCGCGGGTGACGGCGGGGCGCTCGTCCTGCCCCTGCTGGTCGGGCTGACCCGGGCGAAGGAGCTGCTGTTCCTCGGCGACCGGGTGAGCGCCGAGGACGCGGTCCGCCTCGGCATCGCCAACCGTGCCGTACCGAGGGACAAGCTCCTGGACGAGGCGATGGACCTCGCCGGGCGGCTGGCCGCCCTGCCCGTACAGGCGCTGCGCGAGACCAAGCGCGCGGTGAACCTGCATCTGGAGCAGGCGCTGGCGACGGTACTGGAACCGGCACTGCTCGCCGAGCGGGACAGCATGCACTCGGCGGACCACATAGCCGTCGTCGAGCAGATCATCGCGTCCCGCGTCAGTCGCCGGGCCGGCGGGGAGGGCTGAGGCATGGACTTCGCGTTCAGTGAGGAGCAGGAGGAACTGGGGCGCACGGTACGGGCGTTCCTGGCGGACACCTCGCCGGAGACCGAGGTGCGGCGGCTGATGGAGACCCCGGAGGGCTTCGACCGGTCGCTGTGGCGCCGGATGGGTTCCGAGCTGGGGCTTCAGGGGCTGGCCGTCCCGGAGGAGTACGGCGGTGCCGGTTGCGGGCCGGTCGAGGTGGGCGTGGTCATGGAGGAGGCGGGCCGTGCGCTGCTGTGCGCGCCGTTCCTGGCCTCGGCCGTGCTCGCGACGACCACGCTGCTGCGCTGCGCCGACGAGGACGCCCGCACGCGTCTGCTTCCTGGCCTGGCCTCCGGCGAACTCGTCGGGACCCTGGCCCTGACCGAGGACTCCGCCCGCTGGGACGCGCAGGGGATCCGGCTCACCGCCCGGGAGGGCAACGGGAGTTGGCTGCTGACCGGGAAGAAGATGTTCGTCCTCGACGGCGCCATCGCCGATGTCGTCCTCACCGTCGCCCGTGCCGACGACGGCATCGGCGTCTTCGTGGTGGACGGCGACGCGGTCGGCCTGTCACGTGAGCCGCTGCCCACGATGGACCCGACCCGCAGACAGGCGCGCCTCGACTATCACGACGTACCGGCGACCCGGCTGCGTACGCGCGGCGACGGCTGGGACCTGGTGGCCGAGGTGCTCGACCGGGCCGCGGTGGCACTGGCCGCCGAGCAGGTCGGTGTGGCCTCCCGCGCGCTCGACATGGCGGTCGAGTACGCCAAGGTGCGGCACCAGTTCGGACGGCCCATCGGGTCGTTCCAGGCCGTTAAGCACCTGCTGGCCGACGTCCTCCTGGAGGTGGAGTCGGCGCGCGCCGCCGCGCACTACGCGCTGCTCGCCGCCGAGAACGAGGACCCGGAGCTGCCCGCCGTGGCGAGCCTGGCCAAGGCGTTCTGCTCCGACGCCTGTCTGCAGGCTGCGGCCGAGAACATACAGGTCCACGGCGGTATCGGCTTCACCTGGGAGCACCCGGCCCACCTGTATCTGAAGCGGGCCAAGACATCGCAGTTGCTGTTCGGCGATCCCGCGTACCACCGGGAGCTGCTGGCGCGACGCATCGGCATGAGCGCATGAGCGCATGAGCAACAGGAACAGGAACCGAAGAGGGAGCGGCATGAAGGTCGACGGCAAGCTCAATGTCTGGGGCACCGCCGAGGTGGTCGAGGAGGCCCGGCACCACGAGAAGGCCGGCTACGACGGCCTGTGGGCGTCGGAGTCCAAGCACGACCCCTTCTTGCCGCTGATGCTCGCGGCCGAACACACCGACCGGCTGGAAGTCGGCACGGCCATCGCGGTGGCCTTCGCCCGCTCCCCCATGCAACTCGCGTACACCGCACACGACTTGCAGACCTACGCCGGCGGACGGTTCTCGCTCGGCCTCGGCAGCCAGATCAAACCGCACATCGAGCGGCGCTTCGACATGCCGTGGAGCCGGCCCGCGGCCCGTATGCGGGAGTACGTGAGCGCGCTGCACGCCGTCTGGGCCGCCTGGAACGAGGGCGAGAGGCTCGACTTCCGCGGCGACTTCTACTCGCACACGCTGATGTCCCCCTTCTTCTCTCCCCCGCCCGCACCCGGCGGCCCGCCCAGGGTGTTCGTGGCCGCGGTCGGCGAGGCGATGACCCGGGTGGCGGGTGAGGTCGCCGACGGACTCCTGGCCCACGGCTTCACCACCGAGCGCTATCTGCGGGAGGTGACCCTGCCGACCGTCGAGGCTGGGCTGGCCAGGTCGGGCCGTACGCGGGACGACTTCTCCGTCTCCCATCTGCTCCTGACCGCGACCGGCCGGACGGAGGAGGAGCTGGCCCGCGCGATCGACGGCACCCGAGCCCAGATCGCCTTCTACGGCAGCACGCCCGCCTATCGAGGGGTGCTGGAGCTGCATGGATGGGGCGAACTCGGCGACGAGCTGCACGCGTTGTCGACGTCCCGGCGCGAGGACAGGTGGGAGGCGATGAGCGGGCTCGTCGACGACGAGGTGCTGCACACCTTCGCAGTGGTGGCGGAGCCGGAGCGGGTCGCGGGCGAGATACGGCGCAGGTACGGGTCGCTGGTCGACCGCGTCTCCTTCTACACCGCGTACGAGATCGACGCCGGGGTGTGGGAGCCGATCGTGCGGGAGCTGCGCGACGGCTGAATCCGCGTACATCCTCCTCCGTCCTCATGCAGCCTTGTCCTCACCGTACGAGCCGCCGTGCCCGATGCCGCGGCGGAGGCGGAGGCCTGGCAGAAGCCGGCCGGGGACCGCGCCGTCCCCGTCGGCTCGGTCGGCAAGGCGGCGGCGGCCTTCTGGCGCCCCGCCCAGGACTCCGGTCGGCCGCATGCTCCGTGCCCGGACGCGGAGTTCCTGACCGGGAGCCGCGGGGCGGGGCCGGCTCAGCCGAGCAGGTCCAGGACGGTGGTCATGGACCTGTTCTGGAGCAGGTAGTCCTCGGCCTCCTGGAGGTGCACGCGCCACAGTTCCTCGGCGGCCTCCGCTCGGCGTGCGGCCACCAGGTCGACGAGCGCTCCGTGGGCGCGGAAGCCCCGGCGGTTGGCGCGGATGTTCTCGGGGCTGCCGGCGTCGAGGTCGACGTGGGACCAGTTGGCCTCGTCGATGATGTGCCTGACCATGCCGTTGAGGACGCCCAGCGTCTCGTTGCCCGCCAGTTCGACGACGAGGGCGTGGAACTCCATGTGGGCGCGGATGAACGCCGACGGGTCGTCCATGAGCGCCTCGGCCTCGGCGACGGCGGCCCTCAGCCGCTCCAGATCCTCGTCGGTGCACCGCTCGGCCAGCAGACCTGCGCACGGGGCCTCGATCACCGTACGGGCGTCGTACACGTCCTTGAGGGTCGTGCCCCGGTGTTCGAGGACCACTCCGGCGTAGCGGGCGGCGACCGTGCCTTCCGGGGTCTGTACCCGTGCCCCGCCCCGGGCGCCCCTGCGCACGCTGATCAGCGACTCCGACTCCAGCACCCGGAACGCCTCGCGCAGCGTCGGCCGGGAGACGGCGAACTCCGCCATCAGCTCGGTCTCGGCAGGCAGCGCCTCGCCCTCCGTCAGCTCCCCGCGCACGATCTTGCGGCGCAGCTGTGCCGCCACCAGCTCGGCCATCTTGGGAACCCGTACCGGCGTGTTCGCCACAGCGCCCATCTCCTTCAGTCGACCGCGTCCGGCACGAAGTACGGCAGTGTGATCTCGTCGGTGAGCGCCCGGAAGTCCACTCGGACGCGCAGACCGACGGCCACACCGTCCGGCTCGCCCGCGTCGACATGGGACAGCAGGGTGCCGCCGTCGTCCAGGTCGATCACCGCCAGCGCGAAGGGCGCGTCGAACCCGGGTCCCGGCGCGCGGTGCACCACGGTCACCGAGTAGACGGTCCCCCGGCCCGCGCTCGGCAGGTACTTCCAGTCCCGTGCCAGGCAGCCGGGGCACGCGGGCTCGGGAACGAAGAAGCGCAGGCCGCACGCCGGGCAGTACGGGACGACCAGGTCGCCGCGCCGGGCCGCGTCCCAGAACGGCCGGGACAGCTCGGTGGGGACGGGTACGGGCCGGTTCATCGCGTCCTCCCGAGCACGCTCATCTCGTAGTGCTGCGCCCCGGATCCTGCGTTGCCGACCACGGCCACCTCCGCGCCCTCGACCTGGTGCACCGCGGTGCCCCGCAACTGCCGTACCGCTTCAACGACTTTGAGGGTCATCTGCTGGGTGCCGTTCCAGGAGTACGCCAGACAGCCGCCGTCCGGATTGACGGGGTGCTTGCCGTCGACGCCGATGGCGCCGCCGGCCGCCAGCGGTCCGCCCTCCCCTTCCCCGCACAGACCGAGGATCTCCAGCTGCCGGATGATCTCGAAGGAGTTGGGGTCGTAGAGGGAGAAGACGTCCACGTCGTGAGGGCTGACGCCGGCCATGGCGTAGGCGCGGGTCGCCGCGTCCCGACCGAGTTGCCCGACCTCGCGGTACAGCGCGGGGTTGGCGTACGCGGCCTGGTGGTACTCCATGCCGCCGCCCAGCACGGCGACGGGCGGGTGGGGCAGGTCGCGGGCGCGTTCGGCGGTCGTCACCACGAGGGCCGCGCCGCCCTCGCCGACGATGCAGCAGTCCAGCAGGTGGAACGGCGTGGCCACCATCCGGGAGGCCAGGACGTCGTCGGCGGTGTACGGGCCGCGGCCGTACATCATCGCCTCGGGGTTGGTGGTGCCGTTGTTGCGGATGGTGGCGGCGACCTCGGCGAGCTGGCGGGAGGTCGTCCCGTACTCGTGCATGTGCCGGGCCGCCACCAGCGCGAACTGGGCGACGACATAGCTGCCCCACACATCGGCGAACTCCAGCGGCACCCCGGCCCCGACCGGACCGGCCCCGCGCGAGACCAGTTTGCAGCCGCCGACGACGACGGTGTCCGCGTATCCGGCGCCGATCGCGGCAGCCGCCTTCAGCAGTCCCCGGGAGCCCGCGTTGTCGAGCATCGAATCGCTGGTCCAGCGCAGGTCCCGGCCGAGCATGCGGGCCCAGGAGCTGCCTTCGCCGGGTACGCCGCCGGGGCCGGGCCAGTCGACCTGGGCGCCGTCGACGTCCGCCGGGGCGAGTCCGGCGTCGGTGATCGCCCCGGTCACCGCTTCGAGGGCGAGGTCCATGGCGTCGCGGTCGGGGAGCGTCAGCGCCTGTTCGGTGGCGTGGACGCCGACGATCACGGGCCGGCGGGGATTCACGACGTCACCGTCCGGCGCCCAGTGTGTCGCCGCCGGGGTAGCCGCCACCGCCGAAGCGCTCGTCGAGCGCCCCATAGTCCTTGGCGAAGTCCTTCGTACGCGGCAGGGATGCGACGAACTCCACCGTCTTCGGCTTCTTGTACGAAGCGATCCGCGTCCGGCAGTGCTCGATGACGTCCGCCGCCGTGATTCCGGCGGTGTCCGGGTGGAGCACCACGACGGCCTTGACGTCCTGGGCCCAGCGCTCGTTGGGTACGCCGATCACGGCGGCCTCCTTCACCGCGGGGTGCGACTCGATGCAGTTCTCCACCTCGGCCGGGAAGATGTTCTCGGCGGCGGACTTGAGCATGCGGGTCGTCGTCCCGAGGAAGCTGATCGTGCCGTCGCTCTCGCGCCGCCCGAGGTCGGTGGTGTGCCACCAGCCGAAGCGGAAGCGCTCCTCGTTGGTCTCGGGCCGGTTCCAGTAGCCGAGGTGCACGAGGTCGCCGCGGACGCAGATCTCGCCGGCCTCGCCGACAGCGCACTCCTCACCGGCGCCGTTCAGGATGCGTACGGCGGTGAAGGGGCCGGGGCGTCCCGCGTTGCCGGCGCCCGTGCCGCCGTAGGCGCCGGTCACGGCGAAGCCGGTCACCTCGGTCTGGCCGTAGCCGCGGCCCTCGCCGCCTCCGTTGCGGGTGAAGCGGCTGGTGTCGGTGGGGACGGTGCCCTGCCACAGCGGGGCGGCGACGCAGGCCCGCAGATGGGAGAGGTCGTGGCCCGCGTCGCTGTTGAGGGCGACGAGTTGGGCGATGGTCGGCGGCATCAGATAGGCGTGGGTGCACTGTTCCGCCGCGAGCAGCGGGAGCAGTTCCTCGGCGACCACGCGGCGGACGATCACGTTCTTGCCGCCGTGGACGAAGGCGGGGACGCCCCAGAACTGGTAGTTGCCGATGTGGAACATCGGCCCGGCGCCCAGGAAGGCGGTCTCCGTGCCGATGTCGCCCATCCAGGCGGCGCTCGCGCCCATGGCGAGCAGGTTGCGGTGGGACAGCATCGAGCCGGACTGCCGCCCGGTGATCGCGGCGGTGTAGATGACGAGGAGAGCCGAGTCCGGGTCGACGTCGGCGACGGCCGGGTCCTCGGGCGCGCCGGACGCCAGAAAGGCTTCGTAGGAGTCCGGACCGGCAGTGCTCTCGACGTCATGCCGGAGCCACAACGCCCGGTGGTCGCTGCCCAGTTCGGCTCGGGCCTTGGCGACCGTGTCGCCGATCTCCTCGTCCTGCCAGACGACGACCTCGGGGTCGAAGTCCTCGACCGCGAAGGCCATCTCCGGGGCGGCCCAGCGCCAGTAGCCGGGGCAGACCATGGCACCGATCTTCGCGGCGGCGCCGAGCAGCTCCCAGATCCGGAAGGAGTTCTGGCCGAGCCACAGGACGCGGTCACCGACGCCCACGCCCGCGTCTGCGAGGGCGTGTGCGAGTCGGTTGGTGCGCTCGTCCAACTGGGGCCAGGTCAGGCGGACTTCGCCGTCGACGAGGGCGACTCCGGTGGGGAAGGACCTTCGGTGCTCACGGATGACGTCGCCGAACGTCAGGCGGCGGGCGGGATGCATGCTCTTGGCTCCAAACGCTTCGGAAGGCTTCAGCAGGTCTTCGGGAGGACTTCGGAAGGTGGGGGTCAGACGCGACCGATCCCGACACCCTTGACGTTGATGAACTCGTCCAGTCCGGCCTTGCCGCCCTCCCGGCCGAACCCGCTGATACCGACCCCGCCGAAGGGCGTGGCGGGTGAAGTGATCGGGTTCGGGCCCGGGTTGACGTAGACCGTGCCGGCCTTCAGACGCGGCACGAGCCGGTTGACGCGCGCGATGTCACGGGACTGGACGTAGGCGGACAGGCCGTACTCGGTGTCGTTGGCGAGGGCGACGGCCTCGTCCTCCGTGTCGAACGGGGTGATGGCCAGGACCGGGCCGAAGATCTCCTGCTGGGCGAGGTCGCTGCGGTTGTCGACGTCCGCGAAGACGGTCGGGGAAACGAACCAGCCGTCGGAGTCGATGCGTTCACCGCCGTACACGAGTCGTCCCGCATCCCCTTCGACCGCCTTGTCGATCACGCCCTGGACGCGGTCGCGGGCGGCCTTGTCGATGACGGGTCCGATGTACGTCGTCGGGTCGAGGGGGTCACCGACGGGCAGCTTGGCCACCACTCCGGCAACGCGGGCCACGACCTCGTCGTAGATCGGCCGCTCGACCAGCAGTCGCGTGGGCAGCGCGCAGCCCTGGCCGGTGTTGCTCATGGCGAAGGCCGCGCAGTACGGGACGACGGTGTCCAGGTCGGTGTCCGCGAAGAGCAGGTTGGCGGACTTGCCGCCGAGCTCGAACACGACGGGCTTGAGGCGCAGTGCCGCGACGGCCATGATGCGGCGGGCGGTGGCGGGACCGCCGGTGAAGGAGATCTTGTCGACGCCGGGGTGGGTGACCAGGGCCGCGCCCGCGTCGCCGAGTCCGGTGACGACGTTGACGACGCCCTCGGGGATGCCTGCCTCGCGGGCCAGGTCGGCGAAGAGCAGCGCGGAGAACGGTGTGGACTCGGCCGGTTTGATGACGACGGTGTTCCCGGCGGCGAGGGACGGCGGGACCTTCATCGCCAGCGACAGGGCGGGCGAGTTCCAGGTGATGATGTGGCCGATGACGCCGTAGGGCTCGGCGATGGTGTACTCGACGTTCTCGTGGGGGCTGTAGGCGGCGCCGACCATGCCCTCGATCTTGTCGGCCCAGCCGGCGTAGTACTCGGTCCACTCGGCGACGTGGGGGCCGACGTTCTCCGCCCAGCCGCCGACACAGACGCCGTTCTCCAGCGGGCAGATCGCCGCGAAGTCGGGGATGTGGTCGCGCAGGAGCCCTGCGAAGCGGGTGAGGAGCCGGCGGCGTTCGGCGGGGCGCATGGCGCCCCACACCTCGAAGGCCTGGCGGGCGGCGGCGACGGCCCGGTCCACCTCGGCGGGGCCCGCGAGCGGGATGTGGGCCTGGACCAGGCCGGTCGCGGGGTTGCGGTGCTCGTACTGTCCGCCGCTCGTGTCGGTGACGTCCTTGCCGCCGATGACCAGCCGCGGCTGCGGAAGGTCGTGCTCGGCTCTTTCCTGGTGCAGCTTCACATCGACCGTGACCACGGTGCCTCCCGGAGCCCGCTGCCATCCCACCCTTACAGCTTAAATAGATAACCTATTTAGCCGAACCAATCAATGCCTGTCACAGCCCCCGGTCACAGCCCCCGGTCACAGCCCCATCCCACAATCCCTCTGTCACAGCCCCAGCGACCGCCCGATGATCTCCTGCATGATCTCCGAGGTCCCGCCGAACACCCGCTGCACCCGGCTGTCCCGCCAGATCCGCGCGATCTCGTACTCGTTGACGTAGCCGTAGCCACCGAAGAGCTGCATACAGCGGTCGATGACCTCCCAGCCGGTCTCGGAGGTCCAGTACTTGGCCGCCGCTGCCTCTTCCGGCGTCAACTCACCCTGGAACAGGGCCATGATGCAGCCGTCGACATAGACGCGGGCGGCGCTCAGCTTCGCCTTGCTGTCGGCAAGGGCGAACCGGTTGGCCTGGAACTGCCCGATCGGCCGCCCGAAGGCCGTGCGGGTCCTGGCGTACTCCAGCGCCAGTTCACAGGCCCGTTCGGCCGCCGCCAGCGAGGAGACGGCGATGGCGAGGCGCTCGGTCGGGAGGTTGCCCATCATGTGGTAGAAACCGCGCCCCTCCTGCCCGATGAGGTTCTCGGCGGGGACGCGGACCTCGCGGAAGAAGAGTTCGGCGGTGTCCTGGGCCTTCATCCCGACCTTGTCGAGCTTGCGTCCACGCTCGAAGCCCTCGGTGCCGCGCTCGACGACGATCAGGCTGATGCCCCTGTGGCCGGCGTTCGGGTCGGTCTTGCAGGCGACGATGACCAGGTCGGCCAGGATGCCGTTGGTGATGAACGTCTTGGAGCCGTCGATCACCCACTCGTCGCCGTCCCGCCGGGCGGTGGTGCGGATGCCCTTGAGATCGGACCCCGCGGACGGCTCCGACAGCGCGAGCGCGCAGATCGTCTCGCCGCTGACCACTCCGGGCAGCCAGCGCGCCTTCTGCTCCGGGTTGGTGAGGGTCGCCAGATAGGGCGGTATGACGTCGTTCTGCAGCCCGAGTCCGATCCCGACGGAGCCGGTGGCCGCCATCTCCTCCGCCATGATCGCGTTGTAGCGGAAGTCCCAGATCCCCTGACCGCCGTACTCCTCGGGGAACTGCCAGCCGATGAGCCCGGCCTTGCCCGCCGCCGCCCAGGCGGCGCGGCTCACCTGCCCGTCCCGCTCCCACTCCTCGGCGTACGGGGCGCATTCCCGCAGGTAGTAGGCGCGGGCGGTCTCGCGGAACTGGTCGTGTTCCGCGGTGAAGATCGTACGGCGCATGCTCATCTCCACTCAGGCATCTCGCTTATTTAGCTGAAGTAGTTATACGATAGCGCTGTATCGAGGGCTGGGCGAGGGAGGGCGCGTGAGCGTACGGGACAAGGTGGCACTCGTCACCGGAGCGGGCCGCGGCATCGGCGAGGCGATCGCCGACGCGCTGGCCGCCGCCGGAGCCTCGGTCGCGGTCTGCGACCTGGACGCCGAGGCCGCCGGGAAGGTCGCGGCCCGACTCGCCGAGCGGTACGGAGTGCGCGCCGCCGGAATCGGCACGGACATCTCCGACAGCGCGGCCGTACGGGCCGCCGTGGACCGGGTGAGCGCCGAACTCGGTCCCGTGGACGTCCTGGTCAACAACGCGGCCGTCGATGTCATCGGACGGTTCGTCGACAGCACCGAGGACGTCTGGGACCGGATCATCGCCGTCAACCTGCGCGGGACGATCACGGTGACCCGGGCCGTGCTCGACCCGATGATCGAGCGCGGCGGCGGCAGGATCGTCCACATCGCCTCGGACGCCGGCCGGGTCGGCTCCTCCGGCGAGGTCGTGTACTCAGCGACCAAGGGCGGCGTCATCGCCTTCGGCAAGGCACTCGCCCGCGAGGTCGCCCGGCACGGCATCACCGTGAACAGCGTCTGCCCTGGGCCGACCGAGACCGCGCTGCTCGGGCAGGTCGCCGAGTACAGCCAGAAGATGTACGACGCGACCGTACGGGCCATCCCGCTGCGCCGCGTCGCGCAGCCGAGCGAGATCGCCGGTGTGGTGGCGTTCCTCGCGTCCGACGACGCCGCCTATCTGACCGGGCAGACGCTCTCGGTCAGCGGCGGCCTCACGATGGTCTGAGGTGAGCACCGTGCTGCGTGTCGAACTCCGCGACGGACTCGCCGTGTTGACCCTCGACCGGCCGGGGCGGCTCAATGCCGTGGACTCCGAGACCGTGGACCGGCTCACCCGGGCACTGATCGACGTACGCGACGACGACGACGTACGCGCCCTGGTCGTGACCGGTGCGGGCCGGGCCTTCTCGGCCGGTGCCGACCTCGGCGAGATCGAGTCGTTCACCTCGCCCGGGCAGTTCCGTGACTTCGTGGGGCGACTGACGGATGCGTACGCGCTCCTGGAGGACTTCCCCAAGCCTTCCGTCGCGGCCGTGCACGGGTTCGCCTTCGGCGGCGGTCTGGAGCTGGCGCTCGCCTGCGATCTGCGGGTGGCGGAGCGGGGCGCCCGGCTCGGGCTGCCGGAGATGAAGCTCGGCGTCCTGCCGGGTGCGGGCGGGACACAGCGGCTGCCGCGTCTCCTGCCGCCGGCGGTCGCGAAGCAGATGATCCTCACCGGCGAACCGATCGACGCGGAACGCGCGCACACGCTCGGGCTCGTCAACGAACTGGCCGAGCCCGGTGAGGTGTTGAGCGTCGCCGAGAAGCTGGCCGCCTCGCTTACGGCCGGTGCTCCGCTGGCACTCGCGGCCGGCAAGCGGCTGATCGACCACGGGCTGGACATGGGTCTGGAGGCGGCGATCTCGTACGAGCGCGAAACCGTCTCCGTGCTGTTCTCCACCGAGGACCGGGCCGAGGGGCTGAAGGCCTTCCGGGAGCGCCGCCCCGGCGACTTCCGTGGCGTATAGCAGGCGCACAGCAGGCGTACCGGGCAGCGAAACAGGGAGGTGGGCCGTGCGGCCACTGGAGGGCATTTCCGTCGTCGAGCTGGGCATGTGGGTGGCGGCACCGGCCGCGGCCACCATGCTCGCCGACTGGGGCGCGGAGGTGGTGAAGGTGGAGGCGCCGACCGGCGACCCCAACCGGTACACGCTCAGGCACGTCGGTCAGGACATCGACAGCGCGCCCCCGTTCGAGACCGACAACCGCGGCAAGCGCGGGATCGTCCTCGACCTTCGCTCGGAGGAGGGCAAGGACGTCCTGGAGCGGCTGCTGGAACGCGCCGACGTGTTCGTCACCAACCTGCGCCCCGGCGCCCTGGAGCGGCTGGGGCTGGCACCGGACGAGCTGCGTACCCGTCATCCCCGCCTGGTCGTCGGCACGTTGACCGGTTACGGCTGGACGGGCGCCGAGCGCGACCGGGCCGGGTACGACGTCTCCGCGTTCTGGGCCCGCCCCGGCATCGCCGCGATGCTCAACCCGGCCGGGGAGCCGCCGCCCGGCATCCGGCCCGGTCTGGGTGACCGAACGGCCGCGTCCAACCTGGTGGCCGGAGTGCTGGCGGCCCTGCTGCGCCGGGCACGCACCGGCGAGGGCGGCGTCGTCGATGTGTCGCTGCTCCGCTCCGGGACGTACGCCAACGGCAACGACCTCGCCCTGCAGAACTTCTTCGGCAGGCGCGGCCGTACCCGTCATCGCACCGAACACGAGTCCCCGCTCTACAACAGCTACCGCGCCGCCGACGACCGCTGGTTCTGGCTCGTCGGTCTGGAAGGCAACCGGCACTGGCCCGGTGTCGTCAGGGCACTCGGCCGCGCGGACCTGGAGACGGACGAACGGTTCGCGACCGGCAGGGCCCGGCGCGGGCACGTACGCGAGCTGATCGCCGAGTTCGACGCGGAGTTCGCCGAGCGGCCGCTGGACGAGTGGGCGGAGCGGTTCGACGCCGAGGGCGTGTGGTGGGCACCCGTACAGACCCTGGCGGAGGTCTCGGCCGATCCGCAGGCGGAGGCCGTGGGGGCGTTCGTCGAACAGCCCGGCATGGGTGACGCGCCGACCCTGCGAACCGTCGCGACTCCCGTCAGTTTCTGGGGAGTCGACGACAAACCGCGCTCCGGCGCGCCGACACTCGGCGAGCACACCGACGACGTACTCCGCGAACTTCACTGACATCCCCTTACAGCAGGAGGCAGGACCGTGGGCATCCTCGACGGCAAAGTCGCCATCGTGACCGGCGGTGGCAGAGGGCTGGGCCGGGCGCACTGTCTGGCCCTCGCCGAGGCCGGCGCGACCGTGGTCGTGAACGACCTCGGCTCCGGCGTGCACGGCGAGCAGACCGGCGACTCCCCCGCCGACGACGTGGTCACCGAGATCACCGAGCTCGGCGGCCGGGCGGTCGCCGACCACGCCTCGGTGACGGACTGGACGGCCACCGAGGCGATGGTGGCGAACACCGTAGCGGAGTTCGGGCGTCTCGACATCGTCGTGAACAACGCGGGCATCGTGCGCGACCGGATGCTGTTCTCGATGAGCGAGGCCGAGTTCGACGCCGTGATCGCGGTGCATCTGAAAGGCACCTTCGCGCTCACCCGGCACGCGTGCGCGTACTGGCGCGAGGCGTTCAAGCGGGGTGAACGGGTCGCCGGCCGCGTGATCAACACGACGTCCGGGACCGGCCTGTTCGGCAACCAGGGGCAGTCCAACTACGGTGCCGCGAAGGCCGGGACGGCGGGGCTCACCGTCCTCACAGCGCTGGAGATGCGCCGGTACGGCGTCACCGCGAACGCCATCTCACCGATCGCGGCGACCCGGATGACGGACGGGCTGGCCGTCGGCGAGTCCCTCCAGGCCGTCGACGGTTTCGATCCGCGTGATCCGGCCAACGCCTCCGGTGTCGTGGTCTATCTGGCCTCCGACAGCTCGGCCTGGCTGACCGGCCAGGTCCTGCGCATCGAGGGCAACCGGCTGAACCGGCTTCAGGGCTGGACCGTCGCGGGCGTACACCCCAGCGAGTCCGGCAAGGCCCTGACGTACGACGAACTCGTCGACGCCGTACCGCGGTTGTACGGGGCCGTACCGGCGGGCCGGGCCACGGGAGCCGGCCAGTGAAGGGCCACGACGCCGCCGCTCTCGTGCTGCGCGCGACGCTCGGCCCGATGCTCTTCGCGCACGGCTGGAACAAGGTCGCCGGGCCGGGCGGACTCAAGGGCACGACGGGCTGGTTCGAGGCGCTCGGTCTCGAACCGGCCGAGGTGCACGCCCGTATGGCGGCCGGCACCGAGATGGCGGCGGGCGTGGGAATCGCCCTCGGCGCCGCCAACCCGCTTCCCGCTGCGGCGGCCGTCGGACTGATGGCCGTGGCGGCCCGCACCGACCACCGAGGCAAGGGCTTCTTCGTCTTCAAGGGCGGCTGGGAGTACGCAGGCGTCGTGGGCGGCGCGGCTGTCGCGCTGGCGGCGCTGGGAAACGGCCGGTACTCGCTGGACGGGCTCGCGCGACGCCAACGCTCGGGCCTGGGGCCCGCGTTGCTGGCCGCCGGCCTCGGCACGGCGAGCGCGGCGGCACTGCTGGCGGTGTGCTACCGGCCCGACGACGAGAAGCCGAACGAGACAGACGAGTGACGGGCTGCGAGTGATGGGCAAGGGAGAGCGCATGGAGGCGGAGGACTTCACAGCGGTGCTGTCGGAGGTCCGGCGATTCGTCCGGGAACGCGTCGTGCCGTTGGAGGCGGAGATCGACGAGAAGGACGAGATGCCGTCCGGCATCCGCGAGACGGCGAAGAAGATGGGCCTCTTCGGCTTCGCACTGCCCGAGGAGTACGGCGGCCTCGGCCTGTCGATGTACGAGGAGGCCCAGTTGATGTTCGAGCTGGGCTACACGACCCCGTCGCTGCGGTCCATGTTCGGCACCAACAACGGTATCGCCGGACATGTCCTCATGGTCGGCGGCACTGAGGAGCAGAAGGCCTCGTGGCTGCCCCGGATCGCCTCCGGCGAGGTGCTGGCGTCGTTCGCGCTCACCGAGCCGGACGCTGGTTCGGACCCCTCGACGCTGACGACGCGGGCCCATCGGGACGGGGACGAGTGGGTGATTCACGGAGCCAAGCGGTACATCACCAACGCCCCGCTCGCCGACGTCTTCATGGTCTTCGCCCGCACCGACCCGGACGCCCCGCGCACCCGAGGCATCTCCACCTTCCTGGTCCCGGCCGGCACCCCGGGCCTCACCGTGGCTCCCAGGGACCACAAGATGGGCCAGTTCGGCGCGTGGACGGCGGACGTGTACTTCGACGACGTCCGGGTCCCGGCCGAGGCCCTGGTCGGCGGCGAGGAGACAGGCCTCAACCAGGGCTTCGGCACCGCGATGGGCTGTATCGCGCACGGCCGGGTGCACATCTCCGCGCTGATGGTCGGCATGGCCGAGCGCCTGGTCGACGAGTCGGTGGCGTATGCGAGCACCCGCAGACAGTCCGGGAAGCTCATCGGCTCCTTCCAACTGGTCCAGGGGCTGATCGCGGATGCGCAGACGGACTACTACGCAGGCCGCGCCACGGTCCTGGAGGCCGCCCGCGCCTTCGACGCCGGTACGGACACCAAGATCGGCCCGTCCTGCACCAAGTACTTCGCCAGCGAGATGGTCTGGCGGGTCGCGGACCGCGCGGTGCAGATCCACGGAGGCGCGGGCTATATGCGCGGGGTCGCCGTCGAGCGCTTCTACCGCGATGCCCGGCTGTTCCGCATCTACGAGGGCACCAGCCAGATCCAGCAGGTCATCATCGCGAAGGCGCTGCTGGGCGAGGCGGCGCGCGGCTGAGCAGTACGACGATGAGGGCCCCGGAGAATCTCCGGGGCCCTTCGCCACGCACGGATCGTCAGATACCGAGTTGTCAGATACCGAGCCGGTCCAGCAGCCGCTCGTGATACACGGCCGGGCCCCCGAAGAGCAGTTGGGAGGACTTGGCGCGGCGGAAGTACAGATGGGCCGGGTGCTCCCAGGTGAAGCCGATGCCGCCGTGGACCTGGATGTTCTCCATGGCGGCGAACATGTACGCCCGTGAGCAGCTCGCGTGCGCCACCGCCGAGGCGACGGGGAAGTCCGCGGCGCCCTCGGCCGCCAGCAGCGCCGCCTCCCTCGACGCGGCCTCCGCCAGTTCCACCTGGACGAGCATGTCGGCGCACTTGTGCTTGACCGCCTGGAAGGAGCCGATCGGCCGACCGAACTGGTGCCGGACGCGGGCGTGTTCCGCGCTCATCTCAAGGCACCGGCGTGCCCCGCCCGCCTGTTCGGCGGCCAGGCCCACCGAGGCGATGTCGAGGACCTTGGCCATGATCCGCCCGCCGGCTCCGTCCGTGCCCACGAGCGTCGCGGGCGCGGTGTCGAACGTCAGCCGGGCCATGGCCCTGGTGGCGTCGAGGGTCTCCATCGCCTCGGCCGTCACTCCGGCGGAACTCCGCTCCACCGTGAAGAAGGACGGACCGGCGACGGTACGGGCGACCACGACGACCAGATCGGCCGTCGTACCGTCGATCACGAAGGACTTGCGACCGCTCAGCCGCCAGCCGCCGTCCCCGTCCGGCACCGCGCGTGCGGTGACGAGGGCGGGGTCCCAGGCCCCGTCGTCCTCGGCGACCGCCAGGGTCGCGGTGGTCCGCCCGGCGGCGACGCCGGGGAGATGACGCGCACAGGC
Organism: Streptomyces sp. NPDC002328; assembly: GCF_042890065.1. NCBI lineage: Bacteria > Bacillati > Actinomycetota > Actinomycetes > Kitasatosporales > Streptomycetaceae > Streptomyces > Streptomyces sp. NPDC002328. Next base: position 51,700 of record NZ_JBIARQ010000026.1, read on the forward strand.
CTCCTTGTCGCCGGAGGCCAGCAGGGCCTGGACGGCGAGTACGACCGTCGAGAAGAAGGGCGAGCAGAGCAGGGCGCGGCCCATCTCCTCCAGGACGACGCCGAGTTCGACCGGGCCGAAGCCGTCGCCGCCGTACTCCTCCGGGATCACCAGGCTCGGCAGCCGCAGTTGGCCGGCGGCCTGGGACCAGACGTCGGGGTCGAAGCGCGGCTCGCTCTCCATGAGCTTGCGCACGGCCTCCTCGGGCGACTTGGCTTCCAGGAACTCCCGTACGGAGGACCGGAGTTCCTTCAGTCCGCTCTCGTCGACGCTGATTCGCGTACTCACGCCCGTGCCTCCTTCGGCAGACCGAGGACCCGTTCCGCGAGGATGTTCTTCATGATCTCCTCGGTGCCGCCGAGGATGCGCAACGCCGGGGTGGCGAGGAGGAGTTCGGACCAGGCGTACGTGCCCCACCTGCCGGTGTCGGCGATCAGGCGGGGGCCGAGGCAGTCCGCGACGAAGTGAGCGGCCCTGGTGAGGTTCTGACCGTACATCAGCTTGGCGACGGACCTCTCGGGGCCGGGCGCGTTGCCCGCCCGCAGGGTGCGCTGAGCGCGGGCGTTGAGGTAGCCCGTGGCCAGGGCGTCCACCAGGAGTTCGGCGAGGCGGGCGCGCAGGGCGCGGTCGTCCCAGGTCCAGGTGGCGCGCATGAGCGCCGCGAGATGGTCGGGAGAGAGGGCGGCCGCCACCGGGCCGGCGCCCTCCGTGGCCACCGCGTTGCGCTCGTTCATCAGGGTGGTCAGGGCGACGGTCCAGCCGCCGTCGACCGCGCCGAGCCGGTGGTCGTCGGGGATGCGTACGTCGGTGAGGAAGACCTCGTTGAAGTCGGCGCCGCCGGTCATCTGCCGCAGGGGCCGGACCTCGACTCCTGGGGCGTCCATGGGAACGAGGAAGGCCGTGATGCCGCGGTGCTTGGGCGCGTCCGGGTCGGTACGGGTCAGCGCCAGGCCGATCTCGCTGTGCTGGGCGACCGAGGTCCACACCTTCTGCCCGTTGAGCACCCAGTCTCCCCCACTCTCGGCTGCGCTCGAGCGGGAGGTGCCCCCATCCTCCCGGACAGCCCGGGTCGCCACGCTCGCCAGGTCGGACCCCGCGCCGGGCTCGCTGAACAGCTGGCAGGCGATGGCGTCCCCGCGGTACATCGCGGGCAACCAGCGTTCCCGGATGCGGGGCTGGGCGTGGGCCAGGATCGTCGGCCCGATCATGCCCAGGCCGATCACGCTGAGCACCCCGGTGTCGGCGACGTCGTACTCCGACTCGATGGCGTCGTAGAGCAGGTCGTGGACGGGGGTCAGGCCCCGGCCGCCGTACTCCTCCGGTCCCGTGATCCAGCCGAAGCCGTTCTCGTGGCGGACGCGCTGCCATTCCCTGGCCCGCCGCACGAACTCCCGTTCCTCCTCCGGCGGAAGGCTGCTGAAGTACGCCATCGAGTCGTCGCCCTCGCCCCAGGTCGGGGCGGTGCGGTCGGGGGCCTTCGCCACGTGCGCGTCGAGAAAGCGGCGCACCTCGGCGGCGAAGTCCTGCATGTCCTGGTCCATGAGCCTGTTCCCTCAGGTCGAGAGGATCGTCACCGCCGACGCGCCGGGCGCGCCGTACAGATGGGTGTAGCCGACGCGGGGTGTGCCGGGCATCTGACGCGTGCCCGCCGTGCCCCGCAACTGGAGCACGATCTCGTGGATCTGGCGCAGTCCGGACGCGCCGATCGGCTCACCGTTGCCGAGCAGGCCGCCGTCGGTGTTGACCGGGAGCCGGCCGCCGATCTCGGTGGCGCCTTCGGCGATGAGGCGCTCCTGCTCGCCGTCCTTGCAGAGACCGTTCTCGGCCATGTGGATGATCTCCGACCCGGCGTCGGTGTCCTGGAGCTGGGCGACGTCGATGTCCTCCGGGCCGATGCCCGCGAGTTCGTACGCCGCGCGGGAGGCGTCCACGGTCGGGCTCTCGACGGCCTCCCCGACCGGGAACGACGGGCTCTGCACCTCGAAGGCGCCGAGCCGGCGGCTGCGCAGGGCGGTGGAGCGGACCCTTACCGGTTTCCCCGTGTACTTGTGCGCCTGGTCGGCCCGGCACAGCACCAGGGCTGCGGCGCCCTCGTTCGGGCCGCAGTACATGAACTGGCGGAGAGGGTAGTTCAAAACCGGGGAGGCGAGGACCTCCTCGGGTGTGAGGGACGTCCGGCGCCAGGCCTTCTCGTTCCCGGCCGCGTTGCGGAAGTTCTTCGAGGCCACTCGGGCGAGCGTCTCGTGGGAGATGCCGTGGTCGTGCATATAGCGGTTGATCTTCATGCCGAAGAAGTGGGTGGTGAGGAAGAGCCCGGTCTGCCCGTACCAGGAGGGGATGCCGGCCACGGACGGATCGGCGGCGAAGGCACCGCGGGGGTGCTTGTCGAGGCCGATCGCGACGGTCAGGTCGTGTTCGCCGGTCTCGATGGCTCGGGCGGCCAGTGCCACGGCCGTACCGGCCGTCGCGCAGCCGTTGAACACGCCGCGCAGCGGGATGCCGGTGAGGCCGAGCCTGCCGACGATCGCGTCCGGGTTGGCGACCTCGTAGCTGCCGATGTAACCGCCCTGAATCTGCGGCCAGTTGGCGCCCGCGTCGGCGAGTGCGAGCCGTACGGCGTCCGCGCCCATGTCGAGTGCGGGCTTTCCGGGGAACCGGCCGAAGGGGTGCAGCCCCACACCGATGATGACGGCCTCGGTCACGATGTCTCCTCGTCGGGCTGGGCGGGCTCTTCGGCCGGGGTGAACGCGAACGTCATGATCTCGGTGCCGTCGTCGAGCACGGTGCAGGGAACGAGCGTCAGCCGCATCTCCTGCCCGATCCTGAGCCTGTCCGGGTCGGGCTCGGTGAGGCGGGCCTCGACCAGCAGTTCGCCGGGAAGCTCGATGTAGCCGACCGAGTAGGGCTCGAAGGCCGCCGGGCCGTCGTACGGCGGGGACGGCGGGCGGAAGTCCTGGGTCGTGTACGTCCACAGCGTGCCGCGGTCGGCAAGCAGCCGTTCCTTCGACTCCGTGCTCGCGCACCGGACGCAGTCGGAGGCCGCCGGGAAGCTCACCAGACCGCAGGCCGTGCACTCGGAGCCGATCAGCCGAAGGGGCGCGGAGTCACCGGGCGGCCAGGTGAACAGGCCCTCGGCGACCGGCCGTCGCGTCGTCGATGTCATCTCACGCCCCGTTCCGGTTGCCCAGGGCATCGGCGTTGGGAGCCGCCTTGGCCACCAGGTTGGGGACGACGGAGGTCAGTTCCTCCGGTGTCCACCGCGACTCGGCACTCGCGCCGGGGCCGTTGACCCAGCCCTCCAGTACGGTGATCCGGTTGCCTACGACGCCGAACACCCGGCCGGTGACCTCGCGCGAGGCGGCCGAGCCGAGCCAGACGACGAGTGGTGAGATGGCCTCGGGGGTGAGGTCCTGGTCCTCGGCGGCCCGTTTCATCATCTCGATGTCCTCGGTCAGCCGGGTGAGCGCGGTCGGCGCGATGGCGTTCACCGTCACGCCGTAGCGGGCGAGTTCGGCGGCGGCGATGAGGGTGAGGCTCGCGATGCCGGCCTTGGCGGAGCCGTAGTTGGACTGTCCGGGGTTGCCGAAGACGCCGGACGGAGAGGTCGTGTTGATGACCCGGGCGTCGTTGTCGTGACCGGACTTGGCGCGCTCCCTCCAGTACGCGGCGGCATGGTGCAGGGTGGCGAAACCGCCCTTGAGATGGACGGCGAGCACGCTGTCCCAGTCCTGCTCGGTCATCGACACGATCATCCGGTCGCGCAGGATGCCGGCGTTGTTGACCAGCACGTCCAGGCCGGCGTAGGTGTCCACGGCCTGCTGGACGAGCCGGCCCGCGCCGTCCCAGGTGGAGATGTCGTCCGTGTTGGCCACGGCCTCACCGCCGGCCGCGACGATCTCGTCCACCACACTCTGGGCGGGCCCGGCCGAGGCACCCGCCCCGTCGCGCGAGCCGCCCAGGTCGTTGACCACGACCTTCGCCCCGTGCGCGGCGAACGCCAGGGCGTGCGCCCGGCCGATCCCGTTGCCGGCGCCCGTGACGACCACGACCCGGCCGTCGACGACTCCGTCGACCGCTTCTTCAGACATCCTCAGCTCCTCGATGATGACGGTCAGTGCGCCTCGGCCAGCAGTACCCGCGGGCTGTCGCTGCCGCAGGCGCAGCGGCCGGTGACGACTCGGCCGGCCGTGCCGAGCGGTGTCTCGGGCAGCGACGAGGTGCGTCCCTCCCCCGCCGCGACGGTCAGCTGTCCGTCCCGTTCGCCGACCCGCCATTCGGCGGCGTTGATGTGGGCGCCGGCCCGCTCGGGGCACTCCAGCGCGAGGGCCGGTCCGACGGCGGAGATCAGGGCGGCGGACACTCCCGCTCCGCGCAGCGGCGGTACGGCGGCGGGCCGGGCCAGGACGACGGACGTCGACCGGAACAGTTCGCCGATGTCGGCGGCGCCGGCCAGCCCCTCCAGGGTCTCGGCGGACAGGCCGATGACCGTGTGCGGGGTGAGTTCACGGTGGAAGACGGAGGTACGGCGGTGGTCCCAGCCCATCGCCTCGGCGATGCCGTACGTCACCTTCAGGGTGCGCAGGGCGCCGATCACCGCGTGGCCCCAGAAGCCCTCGAAGCCGGAGGTGGTCAGCAGTGCCCGCTGTCCTGCGGCGAGGCCGTGCTCGCGGAGCCGTTCGGTGACCCACTCGGTGTCCCGGGCGAGTTCCGCCCAGGTCAGCTCCATGTCCGTCATGCCGTCGGCAGCGGGGAAGCGTACGAGGTAGGCGAGTTCGGGGCGGTCGAGCTGCCTGGCGCGGGCCAGGGTGTCGGCGCGGGCCATCAGCTCTTCACCACCCGGGGGAACTTGGCGACGCTGGTCATGGTCTTCAACAGGTCCTCCTCAGTGCGCATGTCGAGCACCGGTTTGACGCCGGTCCGCTCGCGCACGGCCTCGCTCAGCCGGCCGGCCAGGGCGTCGACGTCGCCGGTGAGTGCGGGGTCGTAGCCGACGCGCAGTCGCAGTTCGTCGACCTCACGGCCGTCCCGGACTATCTGGAAGACTCCGGCGACCGTCTCGGGCTGGTCCTCGACCGCCTGCCAGATGTCGCGCAGGACAACCGAGCGCCCGTGGACCAGCGTCTCGTCGCCGCGTCTTCCGGCCACCCACATCCGGGCGTGCGTACGTCCGCAGCCGCAGGTGTCCCGGGAGAGGCGGACGAGGTCCTCACTGCGGTAGCGGATCAGGGGTGCCGCCCGGTTGTCCAGGTCGGTGGCGACCAGTTCACCCAGGTCGCCCTCCCGGGTGTCCTGCCATCCGCCGTGTTCGTCGACCTCGACGCACTCGGCGAAGACGGTGTCCTCCCAGAGGTGGAAGCCGTCGTGCTCGCGGCACTCCCAGGCGGTGCCGGTGTCGGCGGCGCTGGTGTACTCGTACACGTCGATGCCCCAGTCGTCGCGGATGCGCTCGCGCATCTTCCGGCTGAGCGGCTGCCCGGCACAGGAGGCGCCCTTGAGGGAGGAGAAGGCCTCCTTCAGATCCGTCGTCTCGGCCAGGTGCTCCAACTCGACCATCTGCGGATACATCATCTGCAGATAGGCGGGCCGGTAGGTGCGCAGGGCCTCGACGACCTCGTGCATCTTGCCCATCCAGGTGTCCACCTCGATGACGACCGCGCCCAGCGCCTGATATCCGGGGTCCATGAGGTTGCGGAAGGTGCCGGGCGGGCTCAGCACCCGGTCGCCCGGCCGCAGGCCGAGTTCCCACAGGTCGCGGACCTGCGCGGTCACCAGGGGCGGGGCGTCCTGCCAGATCTCGGCGAAGAACTCCGGGTCGCCGGTGGTGCCCGAGCTGGAGGAGACGGAGGTCAGCTCCTCGACCGGGACGCAGAGCAGACCGCCGAAGGGGTCGCCGGTGCGGGCCCGGTGGGCGCGCACCATGTCCTTGGTGATGAACGGCACCCGCGCCCGGAAGTCCTCCAGGGACCGGATGTCGCGCGGATGTGCCCCGTGCTCGTCCCAGAGCTCGCGGTAGAAGGCCGAGTTGCCGTAGGCGTACTCGACGAGCTCCAGGATCCGTTCCTCCTGTCGCGCCCGCAGTCGCTCCCGGGGCATGGTCTCCACCTGGGGCTCGAAGTACCTGTCCCCGGTGTCCCTGTCACCGACCATGGCGCCTCCTCGCGGCTCAGTGCCCAGATCTTCCAGCTATCAGCGCAATCAGTCAACCAATTCGACGGATTCACGGCCCAGGCGGAGCCAGGTCTCGCGATCCATCGATTTATATAGTTAACTATTAGCACTCATTCAACCACCTGGAGGGCGCCGTGAAGATCGTTGTCTGCGTGAAGCACGTGCCCGACGCCACGGCGGACCGCACCTTCACCCAGGGCGGCACCACCGACCGCGCGTCGGTCGACTCAGTGCTGTCCGAGCTCGACGAGTACGCGGTGGAACAGGCCCTGCGGATCGCCGAGTCGGACACCGACACCGAGATCAGCTACCTCACCGTCGGCCCCGACGATGCCAAGGACGCCCTGCGCAAGGCGCTGGCCATGGGCGGCGACTCGGCGATCCACGTCAACGACGACGACATCGAGGGCAGTGACGCGTTCGGTACGTCACTTGTCCTGGCCAGGGCGATCGAGCGGCACGGCTTCGATCTCGTGCTGTGCGGGATGGCCTCGACGGACGGCACGATGGGCGTCGTACCGGCGCTGCTTGCCGAACGGCTCGGCGTCCGGGCCGTCACCCATCTCGAGGAGCTCGCGGTCGAGAACGCGACGGTGACGGGCCGCCGCGAGGGCGACGGCGCGACCGTACGGATCAAGGGCGCCCTGCCTGCCGTCGTGTCGGTGACCGACCGCTCCGGGGACGCCCGTTACCCGTCCTTCAAGGGAATCATGGCCGCGAAGAAGAAGCCGCTGGAGACCCTCGACCTCGCCGACCTCGGGATCGAGGCCGCGCAGGTCGGCAGCGCCGGCGCACGATCGGCCGTGGACACCGCGACCAGACGCCCGCCGCGCGCCAAGGGCGAGATCGTCGTCGACGAAGGCGCGGGCGGCGTCGGTCTGGCCGCGTTCCTCACCGCGAAGAAGTTCATCTGACCCGCCCCTGATCCGTTTTCCGACCCACCCCGCCCCGTTCTCCGGCAAGAGGAGTGCATCACCGTGGCCGAAATCCTCGTCCTCGTCGACCACACCGACGGCGTCGTACGCAAGCCGACCCTCGAACTGCTCACCTTGGCCCGCCGATTGGGCGAACCCTCGGCCGTCTTCCTGGGGTCGGGCGCCGACAGCGCGACCGAAGCTCTGGGCCGGTACGGCGCACGGAAGATCTACGTCGTGGACGCCCCCGAGGTCGACGAGTACCTCGTCACTCCCGTCGTCGACGCCCTCACGCAGATCGCCGAGCGCACCGGCCCGGCGGCGATCCTGCTGCCGTCCGGGCCGGACGGCAAGGAGGCCGCCGCCCGGGTCGCGCTCAGGCTCCACTCGGGGCTGATCACCGACGCCGTCGACGTCACCGCCGGGCCGGACGGCCCGGTGACCGAGCAGTCGGCGTTCGCGGCGACGCACCAGGTCATCGCGCACATCACCCGGGGCGTGCCGGTGATCACGGTCAAGCCGAACGCCGTCGCCCCCGAGCCCGTCCCCGCCGACCCCGTCCCCGCCGACCCCGTCGTCGAGAAGCAGGACATCGCCTTCGGCCCGGCCTTCGCCGGCGTCCGTATCCTGTCCCGCACACCACGGGAGCGCGGCGACCGACCCGAGCTGACCGAGGCGGACATCGTGGTCTCCGGCGGCCGGGGTGTGAACGGCGCCGAGAATTTCGCCCTCGTCGAGCGGGTCGCCGACGCGCTGGGCGGGGCCGTCGGGGCGTCGCGTGCCGCCGTGGACGCGGGCTGGTATCCGCACAGCCACCAGGTCGGGCAGACGGGAACACAGGTCTCCCCGCAGCTCTATCTCGCCGCCGGCATCTCCGGCGCCATCCAGCACCGGGCGGGCATGCAGATGTCCAGAACCATCGTCGCCGTCAACAAGGACCCGGACGCCCCCATCTTCGAGCTGGCCGACCACGGCGTCGTCGGGGACCTGTTCGAGGTCCTGCCCCAGCTGGTGGACGAGATCGAGCGGCGCCGCAGCTGATCCTTACCCCTTCCGACCTTCCCTTCAGCGCCCCATACAACTAAAATCGCTAACTGATTACATCTATTGACCCGAGGGAGCGTCATGTCGAAGATCTGGGTCAACTCGGGGGACTCCCACGTGATGGAGCCCGCCGACGTGTGGACCGAGCGGCTGCCCGCACGGCTCGGCGCCCGCGCCCCGCGCAGCGAGCGCGGCGAGAAGTACGAGATGCTCTACATCGACGGCGAGCGCATCGACCGCCAGCTCGGCGACTTCATGGACGCGATGCGTCCGCCGGGCGCCTGGGACCTGAAGGTCCGCCTCAAGGACCTCGACCAGGAGGGTGTGTGGTCCCAACTGGCCTTCCCCTCCATGGGGTTCTGGCTCGTCTCGATCACCGACCGTGAACTCGCCCGGGAGACCGTACGGGCCTGGAACGACTGGGCGCACGAGGAGATCCTCAGCAAGAACAAGCGGGTCATCACCACCGCCTGCGTCTCGACGGCCGACATCGGTGACGCGGTCGCCGAGCTGGAGCGGGCGGCGGAGCTGGGCTTCAAGGCGGTCTTCCTGCCGTGTTCGACCCGCCAGGGCGAGGAGTACGCGCTCGACCGCTGGGAGCCGCTGTGGACGGCGGCGGAGCGGGCCGGCATGGTGCTCGGCTTCCACATCGGCACGGGCGCCCAGAACGTCGTCTTCCGCGGGCCCGGCGGCGCGGTCGTCAACTACATGGAGACGACCTACCCGGGGATGCGCGTGGTGTCCCACATGGTCGCGGGCGGCGCGCTGGACCGTCACCCCGACCTCAGGATCCTGATCGCCGAGGGCGGCGCCGGATGGGTGCCGGCCATCGGCGACCGGATGGACGAGGCGTACCGCCAGCACGGCATGTTCGTCCGGCCGAAGCTGAGCCGGCTGCCCAGCGAGATCGTCCGGCAGCAGGTGTACGCGTCCTTCCAGCACGACCGCAGCTCGGTGGAGATCGTCGAGGCGACCGGCTACCGCAACGTGATGTGGGGCGACGACTACCCCCACCTGGAGGGCACCTACGGTCACACCCAGTCCACGCTCCGCGATCTGTTCGACGGTGTGTCCGACGAGACCCGCGACCGTGTCACGCGCGGCACCTTCGACGAACTCTTCAAGCTGCCGGAGCAGACTCCCCAGGAGGCGGCCGTCTGAACGGCGCCGACGGCGGAACTCCGGTGACCACTCCCCCGTATGCAGAGGACCGTCACCCCAGGGACCCGCACCTCAGGGACCCGAACCCCGGGGGGCCGAACGCCGGGGACCCGTACCCCGAGGACCTGGAACGGCCCGGACTCGTCAGGACCGGGCGGTCGACCTTCGTCCGGCCCATCCGGCCGGAGGACGCCGACCGTCTGGTCGCGTTCGTCGGCGGTCTGTCCCGGGCCACCCTGGCCTACCGCTCGCTCGGCCCGGTGGTCCGCGCCCGCGACGACGTCATCCGGCGCGGCGCGCACGTGGACTACCTCAACGAGCTGGCGCTCGTCGCCCTGGACGGTGACGAGATCGCCGGGCTGGTGCGCTACGTCCGCGATCCGGAGGAACCGGAGCACGCCGAGGTCACGTTCACCATCCGGGACGATCACCAGAGCGAGGGGTTCGGCCGGCTGCTCCTGGAGCACATCGCCGCTGCCGCCCGCGCCCGGGGCATCCGGGTGCTGGAGGCCGACGTGCTCGCCGACAACACCCGGATGATCAATGTGTTCCTCGGCTCCGGATACCGGATCGAGAGCGGACCGCCCGGCCAGATCATCCACTTCGAGATCGCCGTCGATCCGCAGGCCCAGGCCGTGGCCCGGGCCGAGCGCCGCGAGCACACTGCCGTACGGCGGTCGCTCAGACCCCTGCTCGAACCGCGGTCGGTCGCCGTGATCGGCGCCAACCGCGACCCGCTGACGATCGGCCACGAGATCGTCGCCAACCTGCTGCGGGGCGGCTTCGGCGGCAGCGTCTTCCCGGTCAACCCGCGGGCGGAACAGATCGCGGGCGTACGGGCGTACGCGAGCGTCCGGGACCTTCCGGAGCCGCCGGACCTGGCGCTGGTGGCCGTCCGGGCGGGGGCGGTGCCCGAGGTCGTACGGGACTGTGCGGACGCCGGTGTCAAGGCGGTGGTCGTCGTCTCGACGGGCTTCGGGGAGACCGGGGTCGAGGGGCGGGCGACCGAGCTGGAGCTGGCCCGGTTCGCCCGGGCCTCCGGGATGCGGCTGGTGGGCCCGAACTGCATGGGCGTGGTCAACACGACGCCAGCCGCGCGGCTGGCCGCGACCTTCTCGCCCGCCCTGCCGACGCCCGGCCGGGTCGCGATGTCCAGCCAGTCCGGACCGCTGGGGCTCGCCGTGCTCGACTTCGCCAAGCGACTGCGGCTCGGCTTCTCCGGGTTCGTGTCGGTGGGCCACGCCGTGGACGTGTCCACCAACGACCTGCTCCAGTGGTGGGAGGAGGACCCGGGGACCTCGGTGATCCTGCTGCACGTCGAGACCTTCGGCAATCCGCGCCGGTTCGCCCGCGTCGCCCGCCGGATCGCCCCGCGCAAACCGATCGTCGCGGTACATCCGGGGCACGCGGACTCGGTGGTGGGCTCGCTGTTCGCCCAGTCCGGGGTGATCCGTACCCGCAGTCTGCAAGAGCTGTTCGACGTCGCCCTGTTGCTCGCCCACCAGCCGCCCCCGCCCGGCAACCGGGTCGCGGTGATCACCAATGCGGGCGGCCCGGCGGCGCTGACGGTCGGGGCGTGCGCGGCGAGCGGTCTGTGCGTTCCCGCACTCGGTCAGCGCACGCGCCGGACGCTCCGTTCGGCCCTGGCGCCGCACGCGGACGTCGCCAATCCGGTCGACCTGACCCCGACGGCCACCGCCGCGCACTACCGCCAGGCCCTGGACGCCGTCCTGGCCGACGACGACATCGACGCGGCCGTCGTCCTGTTCATGCCGCCGCTGGCCGACAAGCCCGACGAGGTGGCGTCGGCGATCCTCGACGCTGCCGCTACCCGGCCCGACAAACCGGTGGTGGCCAGTTTCCTGGGCGGCGCGGGCGTCGCCGATCTCCTGCACCGGGGCGACCTGGTGGTGCCGACGTACACGTTCCCCGAGGCGGCGGCCGTCTCGCTCGGGCACGCGGCGGCCTACCAGACCTGGCGCGGCACCCCCGCGGGCGTCGTTCCGGACCTCGCGGGGGTCGACGCCGAGCGCGCCCGGTCGCTGATCGCCGGCCGGGCAACTGGTCCGGTTCCCGCAGCGGTCGCCGCCGAATTGCTGGACGCGTACGGAATAGCCGTACGCGACACCGACCCGCACCCCGGTCCACGCCCCGGCCCGGACGCGTTTCTCTCCGTCCGCGCCGACCCGGTGTTCGGCCCTGTGGTCGCCTTCGGGCTCACGGGGGACTACGCCGACCTCATGGCGGACGTCGCGCACCGGGTCACCCCGCTCAGCGACCGCGACGCCCGGGAGATGGTGCGCTCGCTGCGCGCGGCGCCGCTGCTGGACGGCCGCGCGGGCGGCCCAGGGGTGGATCTGGCGGCGCTGGAGGAGACCGTCCTGCGGATCTCGGCGATGGTCGATGACCTCCCCGAGATCGAGGCGCTGGAACTGCGCCCGGTACGGCTGCTGCCGCCCGGGGACGGAGTGGCCGTCGCCCACGCGACGGTCCGGCTGGCCGGCAACGCCAAGGGAGGTGGCCGCTCATGAGAGTCGGCATCTACTTCGACCTACGCAATCCCCCGCCCTGGCGGCAGAGTTGGTCGCGGGTGTACGGATTCGCCCTGGAGATGTGCGAGGAGGCGGACCGGCTGGGCCTCGACTCGGTGTGGTTCTCCGAACACCACGGCTTCGAGGACGGCTATCTCCCCCAGCCCCTCACCATGGCGGCCGCGGCGGCGGCCCGCACACGCCAGGTGCGACTCGGCACCGCTGTCGTCCCCGCCCCGCTGCACGCGGCGCCCGAGATCGCCGAACAGGCCGCGATCGTCGACATCATCAGTGACGGCCGCCTGGACCTCGGCCTCGGCACCGGCTACCGGGTGCCCGAGTACCGGCTGTACGGCGGCGACCTCAGCAAGCGCTACACGACGACCGACCAGCGGGTACGGGAGATCCGCGGCCTGTGGGCCGAGTCGCTGGTCACCCCCGGACCGGTCCAGGATCCGCTGCCGATCTGGCTCGGCTACCAGGGCCCGCAGGGCGCCCGGCGGGCCGGCCGGCTCGGCACGGGGCTGCTGTCGCTCAACCCGGCGCTGCTGACGCCGTACCGGGAAGGGCTCGCCGAGAGCGGGTACGACGTGTCGGCGGGCCGGATGCAGGGCTCGTTCACCACGTTCGTCACCGAGGACCCCGACGGCGACTGGCCGGTGGTCCGCAAGCACCTGGCGTACCAGTGGGACAGCTACCGCCGGTACATGGTCGAGGGGACCGACCAGCCCGCCCCTCGCCCGATCGACCCCGAGAGATGGCGGGAGACGGGACTGAGCGCGACCGGCGTCGGCCAGTTCCTCTACGGCACACCGCAGACCGTCGCCGACGCCATCAGGGAGTACGTGAGCGGACTGCCCGTCGAGGGGGTGTTCCTGTGGGCCTCCCTGGCCGGTATGCCCGAGGAGATGGTCGTCCGCCAAGTGCAGCTGATGGCGGGAAAGTTGCGCCCGCTGCTCGCCGACGCCTGACGGACGGACAGACGGACAGACACACCGAGGAGCACATCATGTCGACGACGGGCACCGGCGGGACCGAAGTGACGGCACCGAACGGGCACTGGGCGGGATCGGGACTGACCGAGCCGCCCCGGACGGCCGGGGGCGTGACCCTCTGCGGTGGGTGCCGTTCCGCTGGCGCGTGCCGACTGGGTGTGGAGCGCGAACGGCTCGACGAGGACGGCGTGGCCCGGTTCGAACTGAGCTGCCCGCGCTCGCACGAGGGTGGGCCCGATGTCGCGCACGGCGGCTGGACGGCGGCCGTCCTGGACGACTGCCTCGGCCATCTCCCGCTGCTGCACGGCGTGATGAGCGTGACCGCCGAGCTGACGGTGAGCTTCGTGAAGCCGGTGCCGGTGGAACGGCCTTTGGAGCTGCGGGTGTGGGCCGACCGGCGGGAGGGATCACGCTGGTACATCGCGGGCGAGCTCACGCTCGCGCCGGGCGGGGCCGTGCTGGCCCGTGCCTCCGGGATCTGGGTGACCCGTGACCAGAGCCACTACGCGCGGCACGCGCAGTGGCTGGCCGGACAGGGCGGGGACACCGAAGGTCAGTAGGAACGCAGTCCCATGCTCCGGGCGATCCCGTTGCGCTGGATCTGGCTGGTCCCCCCGGAGATGGTGGCGACGATCGACTCCCGGTACCGGAAGCTCATCACGCTCTCCGTCGAGAAGCCGTGCCCCGCGCAGACCTGCATCCCGAGCCGGGCGGCGGCCACATAGGTCTCCGACCCCTTGAGCTTGGCCATCGATCCTTCGCGCGTGCACGGCTTGCCCTGGGCGAGCAGCCAGGCGGCCCGGTAGGCCAGCAGGCGGGCGGAGTCGATCTCGGTCTGCAGGTCGGCCATGGCGTGGGCGAGTGCCTGGAAGTTGCCCACCGGCCGGCCGAAGGCGTGCCGTGTGCGGGAGTACTCGAGCATCTCGTCGAGGGTGGCCTGGGCGGCGCCCAGATAGCCGCCGCTGATGATCACCTTCTCGAGTTCGATGTTGGAGAGCATCACCTTCCAGCCCTCGTCGCGCGGGCCGACGAGGTTCTCCTTCGCCACCAGGGCGTCGTTGAAGAAGACCTCGTTGGTGCCCAGGATGTGCCGGGCCAGTGTCGGTGTCCGGCGTACCTCGACGCCCTCCGTCGACGGGTCGACGAGCAGCAGGCTGATGCCGCCGTGCTTGGGCTCGCGCGGCCCCGTGCGCACATAGGTGGCGATGGTCGTGTCCGGCAGTCCGCCGCCCGTGCACCACGCCTTCTGGCCCCGGACGAGGAAGTGGTCCCCGTGGTCCTCGGCGGTGGTGCGCAGGGCGGCGGCGTCGGACCCGCTGTCCGGCTCGCTGAGTCCGACGGCGAGCCGGTGGCGCCCCGTCATCACGTGGTCCCGGATGAAGTCGCGCTGCGCCTCGTCGCCCCAACGGAACACCGTGAGCCCGGGGATGAGCACCCCGATGTAGCACATGGCGACATCGAAACTCGCCCGCCCCAGCTCCTCGGCGATGAGGACGAGCTCGAGCGGTCCGCCGCCGTCGCCGCCCTCCTCCTCGCTGAACGGCAGCGAGAACCACCCCAGCTCGGCCATCCCGCGGAACAGCTCGGGCGGTACGGCGCTCTCCTCGTCCCACCGTTTGGCCTTCTCGGCCGGGCACACGTCGGCGACGAACTGCCGTGCCGTCGCGCGCAACAGGTCCTGCTCGTCGGTCAGCCCGAAGTCCACGGCCACTCCTCGCCAGCATTAGCCCATTCATCTATCTAATTATCCTATGTTAGCTGATAGCGAGCGGACATCATGCCTACGAACCGAACAGAGCACCTGGTGCCGCAGAGACCTGGTAGGGGTTGTCGAGGACGCCCGGGGGTGTCGCGCAGGATCACGCTCTCCTGCAGTGGGATGCGTCCCATGCTGACATCGTGCATGGGTGATGTCTGATCGCCGACGCCGAAGGCGATACCGAACAGCAGCTTGAACTCGTCGGGGACGCCGAGGGACCTGCGGACAGTGCCGACGTAGACGCCGAGGACGGCCTGCGGGATACCCCGGTATCCGCGTGCGGTCAGCGAGAGCAGGAAGTTCTGGGCGTACGGGCATGAAGAGGAGGGCGACGTGCGGCGCTCCGTAGAACCTCAGGTTCTCGCGGATGACTTACTTCCTGCCCTCCCGGTCCGAGCGCTCCACGCCACGGGCCCCATGGACGATGGCCGCGTGCTGGTGCGACCGCTGCCGGTAGATGCCTTCACCGTAGTCGGAGGTGAAGTCGGGTGAGGTCCGGTCTTCCTCGTACGCCTTGAGGAGTTCATTGCTCAGGGCGTCCCGTGCCGCGCCGGAGACGATGTGCACGTTCCACGGCTGGGTGTTGCAGTTCGAGGGGGCTGTCTGGCGGGGATGTCACGGACCCAGGCTTCCTTCTCCCAACTGCCCCATAGCGCCTGCACGATCTGGACGACTTCGTGCGCACGCTCGTACTGCGAAGAACAGCAGCTGTATCTTGCCGCGCTCGGCCGCCTGCGCGTAGCGCACGAACCGGTCCATGTCCGTGTAGCTGGACAGGTTCGCACCAGGCAGGCGCCGTGCCCCGGGCTCGGCTCCGTAGCCGCTGGTGAACTCCATGCACAAGAGCAGCTGCCGGGATGTCATAGACCCTCCTCCGAACGAGGCGAGAAAACGAGGCTCAGGACGCAAGGGGGGAGAACGCGGTGCCGGAGGACCCGGCCGCGGGGCGGCGGCAGGCGTGGTCACCGGTGGGCGGCGCGGTTCATCTCTACGACGTCCTCCAGGGTGGGGTCGGCACCGAGGGCGGCGAAGCGTTGCCCCATGCTTTCCCGGACCGCCGCGTCCTTGACGCGATCGGCCGCGGCCAGGGCCCCCGGCAGCTCCTCCAGGGTCAGCTCGGTGCAGTAGGCGGGGCCCATCGGCTGCTGACGCCAGGAGTCAGCCAGCGGGCCGGCGTCGTAGGGGTCGAATCCGGTGTCGTCCACCAGGCGCATGGCCACCCGCTTCGCCTCATCGGAGTCGCCGGCGACCGGGATGGCGATCCGGCCCGGGGTGCCCGCCGGGAGGCCCTTCGTTCGCTGGGTCTCGGCCAGGGCGGCGTTCCATGCCTTGACCACGGGGCGCCCGAGGAGCTCGGAGGTGTACACGCTCTCCACCGCGCCGTTCTCGACGGCCTCGATCCTCCCGTTGAGGTGCGGGTAGTAGTTGGAGGTGTCGATGACCACCGTTGTGGCGGGTACGGAGGCGAACAGGTCGGCCAGCTGTCCCGCCACTCCGAAGGGGATGGCCAGGATGACGGCGTCCCTGTCCTTGACGGCGTCCTCAAGAGCCACGGCGCGGGCGCCGGTCTCCAGCACGCCCGGGTCGACGGCCTCGGGCCCACGGGCGTCGGCCACCTGGACGTCGTGACCGGCTTCGCCGAGCTTGCGAGCGAGATTGCCGCCGATCGCTCCAGCGCCGATAACAGTAATTTTCATGTTTTGTCCTTCCGACGGGCGCACCACTCCCAGGGCGGCGCGATGTGAGTGATCACTGCGGGGCTGTGAAATGAAGGCGCGGGAGACGGCCCGGAGTCCAGTGGTGCCCGGACTCCGGCGATCGCCCGCCAGAGGTTTACGCCTCGGCGTTCCGTGCGCGGTAGCCGGTGGCGATGAGCGCGCGAACGCGGTCCAGCGACTCCTCGTCGGCAGCGCCGGCGCCCTTGAGCCAGGCGACGGAGATGGCCGCGAGGAAGAGGTCGTAGCCCTTCACCGACTTGCGCACGCAGCCCGTCCGCTGAGCGGCCCGCACGTACTCCTCGGTAGCGGTGATGACCGTGTCACAGGGGAGCGTGAGCGGGTTGTCCGGATCCTGCGCCCTGGCCGCGGTCATGAGCGGCTCCGGCAGCCCGCTGAACGCACTGAAGTACTCCTCCAGCGCGCGCAGCCACTGCTCCAGCGCCTTGTCGGCGTCGCCGAGTCGCGCGATCTCCGCCTGGCGGGCCACCAGTTCCTCGGAGCGCGTCTGTAGGACGGCCGCCAACAGCGCTTCCCGGGTGGGGAAGTGCCGGTACAGCGTGCCGGGCCCGACGCCCGCTTCCTTGGCCACCGCCTCCAGGGACGTACCGACCCCGTACCTCAGGAAGTGACGCTGTGCCGCTTCCAGGAGGGCGGCACGATTGCGCTGGACGTCCGCACGAGGCTTGCGCCCCTGCTGCCCACCGGCACTCATACGCCCTCCTGGTCACGCGATCCTGTAGCCACGATAAAACGGAGGCTACCTCCGTACTGATTCCACAGTAAAGCGGAGGCACCGTCCGGTCAAGCGGCTTCAGTCCCGCACAGGCTCCCCCTCCCCCTCCGAGGCGAACCGGCCGCGGGTGTCCTGGATGACCACCATGAACCCGCGCCGGGCAGCCGCCGGCGGACCGAGCATGACGGTCATCATGGGGTCTGCCTGCCATAGGGCAGTCGGCTCAGCGGCACCGGCCACGGTCCCATGCCACCGGGCCGGTAGACATCCGCGCGCAGCACCGTGCCATCGCGCATCCGCGCCGGGACGTCGACCTCGATCCGGATGTCTGCCATGCTCTGCGTCTTGTCAGGTCAGGGGTCGCGAGGTCAGGCCGTCGCGGTCAGCAGGTCGGCCAGTACGTCGGGCCGTTCCAGGGCGATGAAGTGGCCCGCCTTCGGCACCTGTGTGAAGTCCGCAGCCGGGAGCAGCTCCTTGTTGGCCTGCCGGTCCGAGGGACGGGACCAGTCCTTCTCGCCGTAGACGAAGTGGACCGGCGCCTCGACCTCGCGATAGCGCGAGCGCGCCGCGATGAGGCTGGGCAGGGCTTGGTACACGGCCCGGGCAACGGTCGGGTAGCCCGGGCGGGCGCCCACCCGGAGCAGTTCGTCCACGTAGTCCTCCCGCAGCGCGGTCTTGTCGCCGAGGCCCCCCTGAAGGATCTTGCTGAGGGCAGGCTTGGGCTCCACCCCGGCGATGACCGGGCCCACCCCCGGGGCGAGAACACCGCTGATCACCACCCGGGCGAGGAGGCTGGAGCGGGCGATGCCGCCGCGGAAGTCGTAGGTGTTGACCGCGACGACGCGCCGTACCCGCTCCGGGAGATCGGCGGCAGTGGTCAGCGCGAGCACCGCTCCCATGGACTCCCCTGCCAACGTCACGTCGTGGAGGTCGAGTTCGGCGAGGAGCCGCTCGACGCCCGCACGCATGGCCGGCTCGTCGTAGGAGGCGCCGGGCACGATCTCGGAGTAGCCCATCCCGGGCAGGTCGAGCGCGTACACGGTGTACTGGTCCGCGATCAGCGGGATGAGGTGGCGGAAGTGCTCGGCCTGGGTGCGCACGGTGTGCAGCAGGACCAGCGGGGCCCCGGTGCCCGCCTTGAGGTAGCGCAGTGCCCCCTCGCGGCCGCCGCGTCCTGGGCGTGGGGCGAGGGTGTGGCTGGTGGTCCCCGGAATGTGGATCGTGGGACGTGACTCGGGGGCGGTCATCTCGCCGACTCCTTGAGTTAGGGGGCTACTTGGCCAGTTGGGGGTACAGACCGGCCAGGTCGCCGGCGAGGCCCGCTTTGACCTGGCGGGAGATGTCGTCGGCGAGCACCTCGTGAGCGCCCGACTCGATGCCGTCCAGGGCGAGCGCGGCCACGTCACGGGGGTCGGACTTGAGTGCGTCGACGTCGGCCGTGAGGTCGGTGTCGACGTAGCCGACGTGCAGTCCGGTGACGGCGATGCCGCGCGGCAGCAGTTCCAGGCGCATGGAGTTGGTCTGTGACCACAGGGCGGCCTTGGAGGCGCTGTAGGAGCCGCCGAGCGCGATCCAGGAGAGCACGGAGTGCACGTTGAGGAGGTGGCCGCCGCCGTTGCGCTCGATGACCGGCACGAAGGCCCGGGCCACCAGCAGCGGGCCGTAGAAGTTGGTCTCGAACTCCCGGCGTACGTCGTCGACCGGGGAGTCGAGGAAGGACGCGCCGACCGACGCGCCGGCGTTGTTGATCAGCACGGTCACGTCCTGCGCCTGCGCGGCTGCCGCCGCCACCGACGCCGGGTCGGTGACCTCCAGCGCCAACGGGACCGCGTCCGGGTGCGTCACGCTGCGCGGATCGCGGGCCGTGGCGTAGACCTTGCCGGCGCCACGCGCGTACAGCTCCTCCACCACGGCCTTGCCGATGCCCCGGCTGCCGCCGGTGACGAAGACGTTCGCGCCCTTAAGAGCAGTCATGACTCTCTCCACAGAATGAGAAACCGATCGGTTTTCATCACGGTAAACCGATCGGTTTCCAAGTGCAAGCCTGTCGGGCGCGTGAGGTGGAGGCGGAGCGCCGAAGGCTCCCGGGAACGACCGCCTTCAGCCGCGGATCGTGACGGCCGCCACGGAGAACTTGGGCACCCGCTTCGGCCCGGCGGCCGTGCCCACGACCATCCCGCCGCCGAAGACGAGGCCGCGCAGCCCGAGGCGGCTTCTCTTCACGTTCCAGGACTCGGCGGCGAATCGACCGGCGTTCTGCACCGTCGGGAGCCTTGAGATCGCTGATGCCGGTCCGTCGCTGATGCCGGTCCGACGGCCGGAAGCAGGTGACGCGCGGGATGCGACCGGTGATGGGTCGGTCGGCTCCCTGATCGTCGGCGTCGCCGTAGACCGTCACCCCACCGGCCGAGTACGCCCGGGGCGCCCTGCGGTCTCGACCGTGCGACACAGGGCGCCGACGCCGACATGGACGCTCCGTGGACGAAACAGCCGTGCCGCGACGACGAGCAACCAGTCGCCCGCCAAGGCTGCAACATCGGCTACTCGCGCTTCAACTCTGACGGGTCACTCCGAGGCCAGAAGCGCTCCGTTCGCTTGCACCGAGGAAACCGATCTGTTTTCCTGAGTGGAAACAGATCGGTTTCCGATCGATGTGTCGGCCCATGACCAGCGACTAAAGGGGAACAGTGAGTACCACCTTCGACCGCGGGGCGCCCGCCTCCGGGAAAACCGACTCGGGCCGCCGCGGCTCACATGCCGTGCGCTGGTGGGTGCTCGTCGTGCTGGGCGTGGCGCAGCTCATGGTCACGCTGGATGCGACGGTCGTGAACATCGCGCTGCCCGAAGCGCAGCATGATCTCGGTTTCAGTGACGGCAGCCGACAGTGGGTCATCACCGGGTACGCCTTGGCGTTCGGCAGCCTGCTGCTGCTCGGGGGCCGACTCGGCGACCTGTTCGGCCGACGTACGACCTTCGTGACCGGCCTGATCGGTTTCGCGGGCGCATCCGTCGTCGGCGGCGCGGCCGGTAGCTTCGAGATACTCGTCGCGGCACGCGTGGCCCAGGGCCTCTTCGCCGCGTTGCTCGCGCCCGCGGCGCTCTCGCTGCTCAGCGTGACCTTCACCGACCCGGCCGAAAGGCCGAAGGCATTTGGCATCTTCAGTGCGCTGTCCGGTGCGGGCGCCGCGGTCGGACTCCTGCTCGGCGGCATGCTCACCGAATGGGCGTCGTGGCGCTGGGTGATGTACGTGAACGTCATTTTCGCGGGCGTCGCGCTGGTCGGTGCGCTGCTGTTGCTGGCCAAGCCCGCGCTCACCGAGCGGCCCAAGATCGACATTCCTGGCACCGTCGTGGTGAGCGCCGCGCTGTTCGGCATCGTCTACGGGTTCGCGCACGTCGAATCCACCAGTTGGACCGACCCGGTCGCCCTCGGCTCCATGATCAGCGGCGTGGCGCTGCTCGCGGTGTTCGCCTGGCTGGAGCTCAGGGTCGCGCATCCGCTGCTGCCGCTGCGCGTCGTGCTGGACCGGACCCGAGGTGGTTCGTTCCTGGCCGTGTTCGTCCTGGGCATGGGGATGTTCTCGATCTTCCTGTTCCTGACCTACTACCTGGAGGCCAGCATCGGCTACTCGCCGATCGAGGCCGGTCTGTCCTTCCTGCCGATGGTCGGGGGCATCGTCGCCTCGTCGACCACGGTGCCTTCACTGCTGCTGCCCAAGGTCGGCCCGAAGGTCGTGGTCAGCGTCAGCTTCCTGGTCTCCGCATCCGGTATGGCCCTGCTGACCCGGCTCACTCTGGACAGTGCCTACGTCGCCGACATCATGCCGGGCATGATCCTGCTGGGTCTCGGTATCGGTGGGGTGATGACCACCGCGTTCCAGGGTGCGACCGCAGGCGTGCACCACGAGGACGCGGGCGTCGCCTCGGCGCTGATCAACACCAGCCAGCAGGTGGGCGGTTCGATCAGTACGGCGCTGCTGACCACCGTGGCATCGTCGGCCGCGACCGACTACCTGTCCTCGCACAAGCCGGGCGCACTGACCGTGGCGCAGGCCGGCGTCGAGAGCTACACGGCCACCCTGGCGTGGGGCGCCGGGATCTTCGTGGTCGGTGCGGTGCTCACGGCGTTCCTGATGCCGAATTCGACTCTGGCGCCGTCGGAGGGCGAGCCTGTGATCGCCCACTGAGTCCGAATTCACCGTGGTGGTGAATGTTCTGCGCTGATCGGCGCCCTCCAGGCGCGCCGATCAGCGCAGGACAGGGGCATCCCCGAGACGATCCCGTGCGTTCCGTCGCCAGTGAGCCGATCATCGCCGGTAGCGGGCACCCGCCCTGTGGGCTGAATCTGCGAGGCCGATGGACTCGCCGGCGAGGGCACCGACACTGGGGATCGCGGTGGCGGTGCCGACCTCCAGTCGCCCCCATCGAAACGCCGCCTCGCTTCTACCCCTTCCTCGCAGTGCTCGAGCCGCCACAACAGCTCACCAGCGGTATCCACTCGATCCTCTACCGCGGCGCCCGAGACGAGGCGGGCCTGCCCCGGTACTGGATGATGATGACTGTCGGCCTCATCGCGGCCGCACTCCCAGGCTTCGGGGTGACGGGGCGGCACACCCTCCAGGGAGTGCACCGTGTCCATCC
Organism: Streptomyces sp. NPDC002328; assembly: GCF_042890065.1. Taxonomy (NCBI): domain Bacteria; kingdom Bacillati; phylum Actinomycetota; class Actinomycetes; order Kitasatosporales; family Streptomycetaceae; genus Streptomyces; species Streptomyces sp. NPDC002328. The sequence goes on from NZ_JBIARQ010000026.1 coordinate 73,403, forward strand.
ACCCGCTCGGCCGTGGGCAGCTCCGTAGATCGCGACGACAAGTCCTGCAAACCGATCGGTTTCCAACGGGCTGGAATCGAGTTAACCTCGCAATATGACCACCGAGGCGAAATCAAGCTCCCGAGAGCGGCTACTGGAGGCAGCGGCCACGCTCACTTACCGCGACGGCGTCAACATCGGCATCGACGCGCTGTGCAAGGCGGCGGGGGTATCGAAGCGCTCCATGTACCAGCTCTTCGAGAGCAAGGACGAACTCCTGGCAGCGAGCCTGGAGGAACGCGCCTCCGCCTATGTGGCGACGCTCCTTCCCGCAACGGACGACAACCGTCCACCCCGCGAGCGGATCCTGCACATCTTCGAGCAGATGGAATCACAGGCCGGCGCACCCGACTTCCAAGGCTGCCGGTACCTCGCCGTGCAGATCGAGCTCAAAGACCCGAGCCACCCCGCGAGCCAGGTGGCCCGCCGGATCAAAGCGAACCTGACCGCCTTCTTCCGCGCCGAGGCCGAACAGGGCAGGGCGAGCGATCCCGACCTGCTGGCCCGGCAGCTCAGCCTGGTCTTCGACGGCGCCAGCGCCCGCGCGGGAATCAAAGCCGACACGCCGGCAGGGCTCATCGCCCCCACCGTGACGGTCCTGCTCGATGCGGCGCACATGCGCTGACGCATCGCGCTTCACGAGTAGCCGCGGCGGCCGATGCACCCGGCGAGTCGCAGCCGACCTCGGGCGAACCGGAAAACGCCCGCGGCGTCACCCTCGTGCCATAGCCGCCCGAAGGGGCCCGACAGCGGCAAGAGCGGCGATGAGCGCTCGATCACCAACGTCCGCAAGGAACTTGATCGACAGCCTGAGGAAGCGGCTCACCGCTTGGGCTTGCGCCCGGAAACCGATCGGTTTACGGTAATGAAACTGATCGGTTTCTCGCCGTGATGGCAAGCCTCGAACCCGCATCCCCAGGAGCACGGATGACTGCCGCGCGCGACACCGAGGGCCAACCCACTCGTCCCAGGCTTCCGGCGAAGCTGGCAACCCACCCGTCGGTGCAGGCCGTACTCGCCCTGCGCAGGACCGGCGGCATCGCGCGCCCGTCGGCGGTGATCGACGCGGAATGGCTCCGCGAGCTGTGCCTCGCAGCCGGCGCGGACGACGCCGCCCCGGTCAGCCTGGATCACCCCGACCTGGCCGGCGAGCGCGAGCACGTACAGGCCGCGCTGCCCGGGACCCGCACCCTGATCGCGATGGCGGTCCGGATGAACCGCGACAACTGCCGCTCCCCGGCCCGCAGTGTGGCCAACCAGGAGTTCCACCAGACCGACGAATTGGCCAACCACGCCGCCCGCAGCGTCACCCAGGCGCTTCAGGACGCCGGCTACCGCGCCCTCAACCCGTCGGTCGGCTTTCCCCAGGAGATGGACCGCTTCCCCAGCGAGCGGATCTGGGTGGTGGCGCACAAGACGGTAGCCGTGGCCGCCGGACTCGGAGTGATGGGCCTGCACCGCAACGTCATCCACCCGAAGTTCGGCAGCTTCGTCCTGCTGGTCACCGTCCTGGTGGACGCGGAGGTCAGCGAGTACGGGCAGAAGCTCGACTACAACCCCTGCATCGACTGCAAGTTGTGCGTCGCCGCCTGCCCGGTCGGCGCCATCGCCAAGGACGGTGCCTTCGACGCACTGGCCTGCACTACACACAACTACCGCGAGTTCATGAGCGGATTCACCGACTGGGCGCAGACCGTAGCCGACAGCGAGGACGCCGCCGACTACCGCTCCCGTGTCAGCGATTCCGAGAGCGCCTCCATGTGGCAGAGCCTGAGCTCACCGCCCGGCTACAAGTCCGGCTACTGCCTTGCCGTCTGCCCCGCCGGCGAGGACGTCCTGGGCCCGTACCTGGACGACCGCAAGACCTTCATGGACACCGTGCTGCGACCGCTCCAGGACAAGAAGGAAACCCTGTACGTCCTGCCTGGCTCCCACGCACAGGAGTACGCCGGGCGTCGCTTCCCCCACAAGCCTGTCAGGGAAGTGACCGGCGGCTGGCATCCCCCGGCGAAACGCTCCACGTCCACCGACCGGGAGAACCGGGAGACACGTACGTCATGAGGGGCGTCCACCCCTTCCGTGTCCTGTGTACCGAGTCGCCGTGGGCCGCGAACGGCGTCATCACGGGCGTACCCGCGCTGCTGTTCGCCGTGTTCTCAATCGGCGCCGACATCGGTCCGGTCGATCACCTGACCAAGTTGCCTGCCGACGTGCTCGACGCCCACAAGGAAGCCTCCCTCGGCAGCAAGCATGTCGACTTCGGGGCTCGGATCACCGAATCGATCAAGAAGTCGACCGCGAGCGGGTACAAGATCGGCTGCCGGCAGCTTGCAGGCGAGCACGCACGCCGCGCCGTCGGGGCGGTCAGCGGTGGGCCGTGCCGCGTGCTGGCTGTGGGCTGCGGCCCACGTCTACTGCTGTGCGACGGCCAGGGCTGCTCCCAGGGCGGCTGCTCGGCTGTGCCGGGCGTGGGTGACGTCTTCTGATCCGGGTGTGTGTGCCAACCTGTCGCCATGAATAGGCCCCGAGGTCCGCTGCGGACCGAAATACAGCGCGAAGGCGGCGCGGTGACGCCGTTGGAGCTGTTCTTCGACCTGGTCTTCGTGTTCGCGCTCACCGCGGTCACGGCGTTCATGGCCGCGGATCTCACCTGGCACGGCATGCTGCGCGGCATGCTGATCTTCGGGCTGCTGTGGTGGAGCTGGGTCTGCTACTCGTGGGTGGGCAACGTGACACGCGCGGACGAGGGGATCAGCCGACTGGGACTGTTCGCCGCGATGGCCGTGATGTTCGTCCTCGCCCTGAGCATCCCGGAGTCGTTCGACGACCTCCCCGGCGGGCTGTACGGCCCGGTCGTCGTCGCCGTCTGCTACTTCCTGTTCCGTGCCCTGCACCTGGTGCTGTTCTGGATCATCTCCGCCGGTGACGCGGGCCTGCGCGGGCAGCTGCTGCGTTTCGCGCCGTCGATGCTCGTGGCGACCATCCTGCTGCTGATCGCGGCCGCGACCGACGGGCCGACACAGACGGCGCTGTGGGCCGCGGCGCTCGCGGCGGACTACCTGGGCAACTACCTGGGCGGGGCGCGGGGGTGGCGGCTCCCCTCGGCCGGGCACTTCGCCGAACGGCACGGCCTGATCCTGCTCATCGCGCTGGGCGAGTCGATCGTGGCCGTCGGCGTAGGCATCGCCGAGCTTCCGATCTCGATGCCGATCGTGGCCGCCGCGGTACTGGGACTGGTCCTGTCGGCGGCGCTGTGGTGGTCCTACTTCGACGTCACCGCGCTCGCGGCCGAGCGCGCGTTCGCCGCCACGCCGGACGCCGACAGACCCCGGCTGGCGCGCGACGCCTACAGCTATCTGCACCTGCCGCTGGTCGCCGGCGTGGTGCTCCTCGCGCTGGGGCTGAAGAAGGTCCTGGCGTACGTGGGCGACCCCGCGCACCACGATCTCGCCGACCCGCTGAAGGGCGTCGGGCTCGCTGCGCTGGTCGGCGGCGTCTCGCTGTACCTGCTGGGGCATGTCGCGTTCACCTGGCGGGTCCTGGGCGTCGTCAACAAGCGGGACGCGGCACTGGCGATCGCTCTGTTGTCACTGCTGGGAGTCGGGCCGCACATTCCCGCGCTGGCCACTCTCGCGGTACTCACCGCCGCGATGGCCGCCCTGGTGGCATTCGAGACCATCCACTTCGCCGAGGACCGCCACCGGATCCGCCACGAACACCAAGCTCACCACTAACCCTGAGACCGCCGGGCGAACGGTCGCCGCGCGGGCAGGCCGACCGACGGAAGCGGCTCGGCCTGCCTCTGACAAGGGGGAAGAAGCGCCGGTCGGCCAAGGGAAAATAGTGCCGGTCCGCTCCGGCCCGGTCACCTCGCTCCGGCGGGCGGGTCGGCGTACACCCCTTCGAGCATTCCGGTGGCCTGGCCGACCTCGATGAGGTATCCGTCGGGATCGCGGAGATAACAGCGCAACTCGGCTTTCCGGTCGATGGGCGGAGTGAGGAAATCCGCCCCCTTGGCGCTCCACTCCCTGTAGCAGGCCTCGATGTCGGCCACACGGATGTTGAGGAAGCTCGATGTGGTGCCGGGGTCATCGGGCGGCCGCAGGGTCACGTCCGGCTTGTCGGGGGTCGGGCCGCCGCCGGGATTCATGATGATCCAGCCGTTGGCGAGCTTGATGATGCACGGGTTCTCTACCAACACCACACTGCCGCCCAGGACCTCCGAGTAGAAGGCACGCGACCGGGGCACGTCCCGCACGGTCAGGAAGTGGGTGAGGCACACCCCGGTGACCGGGGCGGGCAGGTCCTCTCGCTGCATCGGCGGGTCCCTTCGCTGTGAGCTGCTTCAACACGCGCATACCGCCCCCCATTCATCACTCCCGTCCATGGTCCGCAGTTCGGCCACACGCTGCCAGTCGGCTACGGACGGCTCCTGGCTCCATGTGCACGGTGGCCGAATCCGCGACCTTGAGGGCGCTGTCCGTGATGTGCGGGTGGTTCTCGGTTATGACCCGCATTTCCGTGCGAGGCACTGCGAGGCACACGTTGATGCCCACCGCTCGCTGTCTTCCGGTCGAGCGGGTGCCGGCCCGTGGTGCGGTTGTCGTCGGGCGTGGGGCACGGGATCCTGAGGGGGCACGAAGGGAAGCGGTGGTCATGGATCGTTTTCCGAAGGGGGCCGACGTCGACTTCCACAGTCCCTTGGACCTCTCCAAGGCCGCTGCCGCGGTGCTGGACGACGAAGGTCGTGTCTCCGGGTGGGGATCCTCGGCCGAGCGCCTCCTCGGGCACTCCCCCGAGGACGTACTGGGGCAGCCGGCCGCCAGGCTGCTCGCGGCGACCCCGGAGCAGCGGCTGTCCGGCCTGTGCAAGGCGCGCAAGCCCCGCAGCGCGGTCCTGGACCTCTGCTGCCGCGACGGACGCACCTTGCGCGCGGCCGTGACGTTCAGCCCGCTCGCGCACCGCGGCGTCGCCGCGACCGTCGTGGTCGCGGCCGACCTGGAGACGCAACGCGCCTGGGAGGCGCAACTGGCGATGCTCCAGGGACTGGCGACCGAGTCCCCCGTCGGCCTGACGATCTTCGGCACCGACCTGCGGGTCGTCTGGGGCAACGTCTCGACCGATCTGGAGCTCGCAGGGGTCGCGGACTACGTGGGCCGACCGGCCGCGGACCTGTTTCCCGAGGGGGAGTTCGTCTCCCGTCACCATCCTCCGGACGAGGAGCAGGTGATGGAGCACGTGCTGTCGACGGGGGAACCGATCCTCGGCATGCACTATCGCGGGCGCGCCCCCGTCGATCCGGTGCGTGAGCACGTCTGGTCCTGCTCGTACCACCGGCTGCTGGACGCCCGAGGAGACCCGCTCGGGCTGTTCGAGGAATCCCTGGACATCACCGACCGCTACCGCGCCCAGGAACGGCTGTCGCTGCTGGTGCGGGCCGGCAAGCGCATCGGAGCCTCACTGGACGTGCGTCGTACGGCCGCGGAGCTCGCCGACGTGGCGGTGCCGCAGCTGGCCGACGAGGTGCTGGTGGAGCTGCCGCCGGCGGTCATCGAGGGGCGGCAGCCGCCGACGGGTTCGGCGCCGGGGCACAGCCTGCTGCGGATGCACGGCCGGACCCCGGAGGAGTTCCGGGCCACTCCCGTCTCCTACCCGCCGTCGTCACCGCAGGCCATGAGCCTGACCACCAGCCGCCCCGTCGTCGACGCCTCCCCGCCCGAGACGCCCGGCGAGGCGGGCACGGCCGCCCCGCACTCCTGCCTCTTCGTGCCGCTGCTCAACCGCGACGCGGTCCTGGGCCTCGCCACCTTCCGACGCAGCAGCAATCCCGACCCGTTCGGAGCCGAGGAGCAGGCGCTCGCCGTGGAACTGGCCGAGCGAGCCGCCGTCGGCATCGACAACGCCCGCCGCTATACCAGCCAGCACGAGGCCGCTCTGGTGTTGCAGCGGAGCCTGCTGCCGCAGCACCTGCCCGAGCTGAGCGGGGTCGACGTGGCGTACCGGTACCTGCCCGCCGACAGCGGCGTGGGCGTGGGCGGCGACTGGTTCGACGTGATCCCGCTGTCCGGCGCCCGAGTGGGCCTGACCGTCGGCGACGTGGTCGGGCACGGCGTGCACGCCGCCGCGACCATGGGCCGGTTGCGCGCCACCGTACGGACTCTGGCCCTGCTGGACCTGGATCCGGCCGAGCTGCTCACCCGGCTCGACGACCTGGTCGCGCAGGACTCGGAAGCCTCCGGAAACGACGGGCTGAGCCACGAGGCGCTCGGGGTGACCTGCCTCTACGCGATCTACGATCCGGTCGGCGGCCGGTGCGTCTGGGCGAGCGCGGGCCATCCCCCGCCGATCGTGGCGGACGCGAGCGGCTCGGTGGCCTGGTCCGCGCTGTCACCGGGTCCGCCCCTGGGGCTGTCCGGCCTGCCCTACGAGAACGTCGAGCTGAACCTGTCCAGCGGCAGCGTGGTGGCGTTCTTCACCGACGGCGTCGTGGAGGACCGGCGCACCGACATCGACAGCGGGATCGACCGCCTGGCCCAGGTGCTGACCTGGCAGCGATGCCCGGTGGAGGAACTGTGCGACCGGGCGCTGTCGACCCTGCCGCCCGGCCCTCAGGCGGACGACGCCACGCTGCTGCTCGTCCGTACCCGGTGTCTCGACGGCGACCGCGTGGCGGATCTGGAGCTGCCGCCCGATCCGGCGATGGTGGCTCAGGCCCGCACGCACACCGAGCGGCAGTTGGCGGCCTGGGACCTGTCCGAGCTGTCGTTCACCGCCGCACTCGTGGTGAGCGAGCTGGTCACCAACGGCCTGCGATACGCCACCGGTCCCGTCGAGCTGCGGCTGATCAGGGACCGCTGCCTGCTGTGCGAGGTCTCCGACAGGGCGCACACCGCGCCCCACCTGCGTCGAGCGCGCCGGGACGACGAGGGGGGACGCGGTCTGTTCCTCGTGGCCCAGGTGTCTCAGCGCTGGGGCACGCGGTACACCGCCTCCGGTAAGACCATCTGGGCCGAATTGGCCATCACCTAGAGTCCACGAGCGCCTTCGGCTCGAGCGGTTCACGTCGCGGTCATGCACGCCGCCGCACCGGCGACGCCGCTCACCGACGCTCGACGGAGCCGTTCGCCGCGGCGGTCACCGTCTCAGGATCCACACCGGTCAGTTCGACGATGCGGCGCGGTGGCACGCCGGCGGCCAGTGCGCGTCCGATCAGCCCGTCCCGGCCGCCCGCGCAGTCACGATAGGCGAGCAACTCCCCCTCGATCCGGGCGAACGGCTCCGGTGCCATCCGGTGGCGGAGACGGCTCAGTTCCTCGTCGCTCAGCGGGACGGGCAGTCGCTCCGCTCCCTCGGGAATGGCCGCCGTCTCCTCCGGTGGCAACAACCGCAGGTGCGGGGAGGCAGGCGTGCTGCCGTGAGCGTCCAGCCAAGCGCGTACCGCGGGAGTCTCCAGACACGCGAGATCCCCGACGGCGGCGGGACTTACGCCGAGCGAAGCGGCGGACGCGTCGTCAAGCAGGAACAGATAGGCGTCGTCGGTCATCCACGGCTCCTTCTCAACGGGGTCTGATCGATGTCCCCTTACCCCGCGTCGCCGAGATCACCGCCGGCCACCACCGGCACCGGGCCGCCGCTTCGAGGACTCACCAGGTCACGGCCGTCAGGACTCCGTCGGGGCCCAGGCGCTGGGGCATCGGTGATGTTTCAGGCGCCCGTTCGGTCGGGGTGCCGCTCAGTGCTCCGTCCATGTAGCGGAACAGCGCCTCACCGATCGGGTTCGGGAGTTGTTCGCCGTCGTCGGTGAACCGTTCGTACTTCATCAGGTTGTAGCCGAGCGCGACCTGGCGGCGTCCGTCCTCCGTGGACATCGCCCAGGTCCCCGCCCCGAAGACGCCGCCGTCGTGACCCCAGTACCAGCCGCCGCTGGGCACTTTGAGGGTGTACAGGCCGAGGCCGTACCGCAACCCCACCTCCTGACCCGCGTCCGGCTCGTACGCGGGAACCGTCGTCTTCATCTCCCGCAGCTCGGCCGGGCCGAGCAGCTTCCCGCTCAGGAGTTGGCGGTAGAAGTGGTTGAGGTCGTTCGTCGTGGAGACCATCGCGCCGGCCGTCCAGGCCCAGGACATGTCGTAGACGCTGTAGTCGCGCGCCGGTTCGATGGCGCCGTAGAACGACTCGTACATCTTGGCGTGCGGCCCCGAGATGCGGGCCGAGCGCGGGAAGTACGTGTGCCGCAGTCCCGCCTTGCGGATGACGTTCTTGGTGATGTACGACTCCGGGTCCTGGCCCGTGACCTTCTTCAACAGCAGCCCGGCGATGATGTAGTTGGTGTTCGCGTACGAGTGCTTGCCGCGCGCCGCCGGTGACTTGGCCGCCAGGCCGAGGCGGACCAGTTCCTCGGGGGCCAGCTTGCGGAATCGGCCCTCGTTCAAGGCCTGTGCCGGGTCCTCCACCAGCTTGGGGAAGGCGGGCAGTATGTAGTCCGCGATGCCGCTCGTGTGGTTGAGCAGCATCCGTACCGTCACCTCCCGGCCCCGCTCGCCCGGCACCAGCTCCGGGAGGTAGTCGCCGATCGGGGCGTCCAGATCGACCCTGCCCTTGGCCACCTGCTGGAGGACGGCCACCGAGGTGAAGGTCTTGGTGATGCTGCCGATCCGGTGCTCGAAGTCGGCGCGGATCGGCCGTCCGGTGTCGATGTCGGCGACGCCTGCCGCCCCCTGCCACCGCTCGGAGCCGTCCCTGACCGAGGAGAAGGCCCCGTACATCCCCGCCTGGTGGATCGCGTCGAGCGAGGCGCGTAACGCCTTTCGGTCGAGGGCGAACGTGGTGGAGGCGGCGGATGCGGTGGTGGAGACGGAGGCCGGCGATGGAGCGGTGGCCCCGGCCGGTAGCGCACCGACTGCGAGTGACAGCAGGGCCGCCGAGGCCACGGCGGCCAGGCGCGCTCTCCGGCGGTCGGGGCGCGGGCGGGGGGTGGCGGTCGGGGTGGTGTCGCGCATCGGCGGATCCCGTCTCAACAGGTGGGCGTGGCAGATGACTTCATCCTCCGCGCGCACTGCCCGGTCGTCCGTCCACCCATGGAACGATCTTGGTCACAGAAAGAGATGACATTTGTCAGGTTCAGGGCCTGCCTGAGCGCCGCCGGCGGACACCTCGCGGAGCACGGCGGCGGGCGTGCTCCGCGAGGCGGTTCGAGGCCGGGTCACCGCCGGGTCAGGGCGTCATCTCGTACGACCCCGACAGGGCCTCGACGCGCTGCCACACGCGCTCCGAGCGTGCCCCGTCGACGATCGGGCGTCGCACCGCGCCGAGTGCCCAGCGCTGCTGCTCCTCCGTGGCGGAGTCCTTGCCGTGCAGTTCGACGGCGTGGGCGGAGAAGTCACGGACGAGGACGGCGAACAGCTCGTCGAGGACGTCCTCGTCGAGGCCCGTCAGCGCGGCCTGTTCGAGGACCAGCTGTCCGTGGACGACGAGTGCGAAGAGCTGGCCGACGGCGAGGAGCAGGTCGAGGTCCCGGCTCTGATGCTCGTCCGGCGCGGCCGTGCGGACGAACTCGCAGAGGGCGTCGGCCTGTTCGCGGAACCGGGCGACGTTGGACAGGTGGGCGTAGGCGTCGAAGGCCGGGCGCCAGTCGTGGAAGCGGACCGAGCCGAGGCCGCGGGCCGGGCCCTGCCGGAAGAGGAAGTCGTCGTCGGCCGCGTCGAGACGGGTGGGGACGGGCTCGTAGGCGACCGGGTCGAGCAGGTGGTTGCGCATGAACTTGAGGATCAGCGCCAGGTTGACGTGGACGGTGCCTTCCAGCTTCGGCAGGCCGCGGATCTCGACGGCGGCCTGGGCGAAGTAGTTGTCCTTCTCGAAGCCCTTGGCGGCGATGACGTCCCACATCAGGTCGATGACCTTCTCGCCCTCGGTGGTCACCTTCATCTTCGTCATGGGGTTGAAGAGGAGGTAGCGGCGGTCGTCGGGGCCCGCGGTGCGGAAGTAGTCGACGGCGCGGTCGCTGAACAGCTTCATGCCGACGAGCCGGACGTACGCGTCGGTCAACTCCCGCCGTACGTGCGGGAAGGCGGTGACGGGGCGGCCGTAGAGGATGCGGTTCTGCGCGTGGGTGACGGCCTCGTACATCGCGTGCTCGCAGATGCCGATCGAGGCGGTGCACAGGTTGAACTTGCCGACGTTGACGGTGTTGAGGGCGGCGTCGAACGCGGCACGGCCGGTGTGCAGGACGTCCTGCGGGGCCACGGGGTAGTCCTCGAGGCGGAACTCGCTGACGTACTTCGAGGAGTCGACGACGTTCTTGACCAGGTGGTACGCCGGGTGGCGGCTGTCGGCGGCGAAGAAGACATAGCCGTCGGGGCCCTCGATGTCGGTGCGGCGGCCGAAGACGGAGACGAGCCCGGCCGCGTTGCCGTTGCCGATGTAGTACTTGGAGCCGGTGGCCCGGAAACTCCCCTCGCCGTCGGGCTCCAGGAGCATGTCGGTGGAGTAGATGTCGGCGCCGTGGGCCTTCTCGGACAGGCCGAACGCGAACACCTCACCCTGGGACAGCAGTTCGGCGGCGCGGGCGCGGGCGGCGGGGTTGTCGCTCTGCCAGACGGGGCCGAGGCCGAGGATGGTGACCTGCCAGGCGTACCAGTAGTCGAGGCCGTAGAAGCCGAGTATCTCGTTGAGGGCGGCGATGCGGGCGGTGTCCCAGCGCTTGTCGCCCTCGTCTTCTCCGGCGGAGGAGGAGGGGGTGAGGAACGTCGCGAAGAGCCCCTCCTTGGCGGCGAAGGCGAGGAAGTCGCCGAGCCAGGCGCGGGTCCGGTAGTCCTCGATCAGCCGGCGCCTGCCCCGCTCCTCGAACCAGTCGACGGTCGCGCGCAGCAGCCTGCGGGTCTCCGGGTCGAAGTGCGCGGGGTCGTACGTCCGCGGGTTGAGGAGCAGCGCGTCGGTCATGGTGCCGCCTTTCGGCTGGGAGGGGTGAGGGTGGGTCCGGGCGCGGGTCCCGGGAGGGCCTGCTCGGCCGGTCAGCGACCGGTGTGGAGGCCGGCGAGTGTGGCGAGGACCTCGTCGAGCCAGGCGATCATCATCCGCTCGTACGCGATGCCGCCCCGCAACACGACGTGCTGGAGCTCCCGTTCGGCGTCGAGGGGACCGTCCGCCCGGGCTGCCCCGAAGTCACGGGTCTCGCCGGCGAGGTAGTGGGCGAGGCGGTCCGAGTGCGCCTGCCGGTGCCGCTCGACCTCACTGATCAGGACGGCCGGCTCGTCGAAGGCCGCACCGCGGACCTTCACCGCCAGGTCGTGCCGGACGCTCTCGGGTTCGGTCGGTTCGTGCAGCCACGCGGAGAGCGCGTCCCGTCCGGGCTCGGTGACGGAGTACTCCTTCTTGTCCGGACGCCCGTACTGCGAGATCTCCCGGACGTCGACCCAGCCGTCGCTCTCCATGCGTTTGAGCACGCGGTAGATCTGCTGGTGCGTGGCGGTCCAGAAGTACCCGATGGACCGCTCGAAGCGCCGGGCCAGCTCGTAGCCGGAGCCCGGCTTCTCCAGCAGGGAGACGAGGATCGCGTGCTCGAGCGCCATGGACCCCATCCTGCTATGCACCTCGTTGCATAACAACGGTGCCGCGATGAGAGACGACTCACCCAGTGCAGGTCGCGTAGATCACTTGCCGACGGCGACGGGCGGGGCCGGGGGCGGGCAGGAACTCGGCCGGGCGGCTCGCAGCTTCTCTCGCGCGACCACGGCGGGGCCTCCCACTGATTCGCGTGGTCCTGGCCGGGACAGTGACGGTCAAACGTTCCCAATGGGGCGGCACAGGTCTGACGGCGCTCAGAGTCGCGGGTGCCCCGTACGCTCCAAAGCCTTACGGGCGGCAAGGTAGCCCGCGATCTTGAACGCCAGTTCGTGGGAGCCGAACGTGTCGGCGCGGGCGTGCCGCAGCACCAGCCGAGTGGCGATCACGACTGCGTGCTCGGGCAGGCTCAGCTGCTCCTCGATCCCCGCGGCGGCAGCCGCGAAGAAGCGTGGCAGGTCCTCGGCAGGTTCGTACTCCACCGTCAGCTCTTGCGCCACCTCGAAGGCGAAGCCCTCGGCCGCGGGCTCGAAGTCCACCTCTATCTCCGCGAAGTGCGGCGCGCAGTTCTGCTTCTGGTGCAGGACGCACACGCCACGGATCGGATACGGCGGAAACCTGGGCAGCGCTGACGTCACGCCAACACGCTATCCCCTGCCCGTGCCCCCGCCTCCGCCGGGGGAATGGCGGCCCGTCCGTCTCCCCGGCCGTACGGGGTGAGGGAGGAAGCCCGTGGAGGAAGCCCGTGGGGCGGGCGAACAACGGCACCCAGGCTCTTGGCCGTTGGGTGCGGACGGTGAGATCGTCCGCAGGTGGCCCACCTGGGCGGCGGCCTTCGTGCCCGGCGAAGAGGTCCTCCTCGGCGTCCGGCCCGGCCGACGGCATCGGGCAGACCAGGGACGTCAGTTGGAGCAGGGCGGTGAGGCCCGGCAGGCGGTAGCCCTGCTCCTTCACGCCGGGAAGTTCGGCCGCCTCGCCGACTGACCGGCACCGGCACCGACGCCGTCAAAGTGCCCAAGCCCGCCCCAGGCCTCCCCTGTCGTGGATGCCGAGCTTGCGGTAGACCCGGCCGAGTGCGTTGTCGACCGTCCGTACGGACAGGCTGCACTGGTCGGCGATCTCCCTGCTGGTGTGCCCATGGGCCGCCAGTCGGGCGATCTCCCGTTCGCGCGGGCTGAGTTGCACCGCCGTGGAGAGGTCCGCCAGCGCAGGGGTCGCCGCGTCCCCGCACTGCCGTCGCAACGAGTGGGCGCGGGCCGTGGCGCGCCGGCCGGCCCCCTCCCGGGCCGCGCCGCCCGATGCGTGCCACAGCCCGGCAGCTTCGGCGAGGCTCTCGGCAGCGAGGAGCAGCGCGCCCATCGCCGTCCATGCGTCGGCCACGGCCACCAGCGCGTCCGGGTCACGGTCGGCCACCGCACGCGCATGGGCGGCACGAGCCGCCGCGTACGGTCCCTGGGCGTCCTCGGCCAGTTCGCGTACGCGAGGGGCCGCGTCCCGGTCGCCCCAGCGGAGCAGATCGTGTTCAAGCGTCAAAGCGGCGGCGAACTCCTCTCCCGCCCGCGCCGCTTCGGCCCCGGCGCGCAGGACGGCTTCTGCCTCGTGGCGTCGCCCCCGGCACCGTAGCGACCAGGCCTGGGCGCGCAGCGTGTCGGCCTGAGCGAGCGGGGAGTGCGGATCGGTGGAGCCGGAGGCGAGTACGGCCGTCTCCGGGGCGCTGCGACCGGCGTACGCCTCGGCCAGCACCAGCCCGGCGAGCGCACGCTGCTCGGCGAACCTGTGTCCGCACAGATGGGCCTGCGCCCGGGCCTCACGAAAGTGGGCGACCGCCTCCGCGCACCGCCCCCGGTCGAGCGCGATCCGCCCCCGCACCCAGCCGAACCAGACGACCAGCGCGGGCACCGGTGAGCGCAGCAGTCCCTCGAGCCCCTCGGACGCGGCCCGCTCCGCCTCGTCGAACCGCCCCGCCTCCAGCAGGGCCGCCGCGACGAGGTAGAGGCTGCGCGCCGGATAGAAGACCGCCGACCGGTCGGCCAGCACGCGGTGCGCGGCATGGGCCGCGCGGCCGCTGCGGACAGCGTCCTCGGGCCGCCCCGAGGACAGTTCCACCCTCAGCCGGGCCTGAAGCAGCAGTACACCGGAGTCGGACGGCTCGGCCCCGTCCGACGGCGGCAGCCACGGGTCGAGCACGGTGCGGGCCCGCGCGGTGCGCCCCGCCGAGGTCAGCAGGGTGGCCTCCCAGGCGGCCATCTCGGCGCACGGACCGCCCCGGCGCCCGGCCTCGTCGATGACGGCCAGCGCGCGGGTCATGTTGCCGGGCCCGAAGAAGTGGTGGACGGCCAGGGTCAGGGCAGCGGTGTGAAGGTCCGGCTCCCGGGCCGCGGCGAAGGCGTCTTCCAGGACGGCGATCCCTTCGCCGAACTCGCCCCGCTGTCCCAGGGCCTCGCCGAGCATCAGCCCGGCCCGGGTGTTGGGGCCGTGTACCAGCGCGGCGCGTGCCAGCCGGCACATGGTGTCCACGTCATCCGCGTGCAGGGCCTGCGCCGCGGCCCGCACCAGCAGGGCGGGATCTGCGGTGCCGGTGGCCTCCAGTTCCCAGCCCGCCAGCGCGAGGGGGTCGCCGGCGCGCCGGGCGCCGTGCCCGCGTACCCGGCCGACCTGGTCCAGCAGCAGGGTCCGGGCCCGAAGGCGAGTGATGCCGGCGCGCAGCAGCCGTGCGTGCATCGGGTGGGCGAGGGTGAGCTGTTCGCGGCGCCCGTCGAGGTGTGATTCGACGAGTTGCTGCCGTTCCAGTCCGGCCAGGGCGTCCGCGTCGACGTATGTCAGGCCGTCCCGCAGCCCGATCGGCCCGCACACCGCGAGGAGTTCCATCAGGGTCCGCTGCGGGCCGGTCAGTTCCCGGAGCCGTACGTCGAGCAGGGCGTCCGGCAGCACCGCGGCGAGCGGCCGCGTGAGGCACCACACGCCGTGCACAGGGCTCAGCCGCCCGTCGGCGAGGGCGCTTCGCAGCAGCTCCCTCAGGCACAGCGCGTTCCCGCCGCTGGCCTCCCACAGGGCCCGCAGGGCGGGTGCAGCAACCGGCCCGCCCATCGTGGCGATCAGCAGCCGGGCGCTCTCCTCCTCACCCAGCGTCGGCAGTGCGATGTGGCGCAAGGCGTCCTCCCGCCACAGGGACCTCAGCACGTCGGGCCAGTCGGCGCCGTCGGGGAGAGTCACGGCCAGGAAGAGCGAGGAGTCCGCCAGCAGCAGTGCGATCAGCGCCAGTGACGTGGGATCGAGCAGCTGGATGTCGTCGACGACCAGGACGGTGCGGGTGGTGGCGGACGACCGGTGCGCGGCCATCCGCCGCCGTACCCGGCGGATGAACTCCGCCGGTTCCTCCGCGTACACGTCCGAGGACAGCAGCGGCGCCAGCGCCGACAGCGGAAGCGCCCGGGCGCTGTGCGTCGCCTGGACGCGTACGACACGGTGGCCGCCGCGACCGCCCGCCCCGGTCGAGAACTCCTCGGCGAGGCGGCTCTTGCCCACCCCGTGCGCTCCTGTGATCACCACTGCTTTGCAGTCCGGTCGGCGCAGCGCGCGGCGGAGCGCCGCCAGTTCCGTGTCCCGGCCGGCGAAATGCAGGCGGCCGCTCCCCAAACCCGTGTCCACCATGGGTCCCCCTCGGCGCCCGGGCGATCTGGCCCCCCAGCCGGATGGTTCGCCCACGGCGTGCGGCCCGCAGCGTGGCACGCCGGCCGTCGAAATCGGCTGGGGCGGCACGCGGTTGGCCGAAAGAGAGCGCGAGTTCGTCCGGAAGGCAGGCCGGTACGGAGTAGCGGCCTTGCCTCGTTGGAGTAGTCGACTGCTCTGTGCCGCGGTGTGCGGACAGGTGAGGGTGTTGCCACGTCGGGGCAGCGGGCCGAGTGGCCGTGCGGCCCACGGCGTGACCACCGATTCACCACGGGGAAGGAAAACCAGATGCGATCGACAACGCTCCGTCGCCTCGCCACCGGGGCAGTGGGTCTCGCGGCCGCGTTCACTCTGACCGTTCCGGCGGCCGCCGCCGCTCAGCCGCCCGTGCCCGGGGAGCTGTACAAGGTCCAGTTGCTGACCCTGCGCTGCACCAACATCTCGGAGAGCGGCGAGGACGAGGTGTACATCAAGTTCGACGGCGGGGTCGCGATCCCCACTTCGGTCTGCCGTGAACGGGGCACGGTCGACTACAGCGGCGTGGATCCCGAGCGGTTCATCTTCGAGGGCGGAACGGTCCTTCCCCTCGAACTGTGGGAGCAGGACCCCGACGTCATCGACCCGGACGACAAGCTGGGCGTGTTCGAGCTCAATGACAGCCGGGTCGGCACGACCAACCTCGCCAAGATCGTCAACGGGACCGACTACGCCTTCAGCCTGACCTACCGGGTCCTGCCGCTGGACTAGAAGGCTCATGAAGATCTTGGGGTTCTGGCCCTGCCGCGTCAGCGGCAGGGCCAGACTCGTCATGTGGCGATGGGTGAGTGGGTCGGCGAGA
>NZ_JBIARQ010000027.1:0-73282 GCF_042890065.1 Streptomyces sp. NPDC002328
CACCCACCCCATACGACAACGTCGGCCTTCAAGACCACAACCGGGTCTTGAAGGCCAACGTCACGCACAGGCCCGAATAAACCAACAGCATCCCCCGAGGGGGCTCCGGGCCTTGGGCGTCGGGCTGTGGCGTCGGGCTGTGGCGTCGGCCTAGTCGAGGTAGTCGCGCAGCACCTGCGAGCGGGACGGGTGGCGCAGCTTCGACATCGTCTTGGACTCGATCTGGCGGATGCGCTCGCGCGTGACGCCGTAGACCTTGCCGATCTCGTCGAGGGTCTTCGGCTGACCGTCGGTGAGACCGAAGCGCATGGAGACGACGCCCGCCTCGCGCTCGGACAGGGTGTCGAGGACGGAGTGCAGCTGCTCCTGGAGGAGCGTGAAGCTGACCGCGTCGGCCGGGACGACGGCCTCGGAGTCCTCGATGAGGTCACCGAACTCGCTGTCGCCGTCCTCGCCCAGCGGGGTGTGCAGCGAGATGGGCTCGCGGCCGTACTTCTGGACCTCGATGACCTTCTCCGGGGTCATGTCGAGTTCCTTGGCCAGTTCCTCCGGGGTGGGCTCGCGGCCCAGGTCCTGGAGCATCTGGCGCTGCACGCGCGCGAGCTTGTTGATGACCTCGACCATGTGCACCGGGATACGGATGGTGCGGGCCTGGTCGGCCATGGCGCGGGTGATGGCCTGACGGATCCACCAGGTGGCGTACGTGGAGAACTTGTAGCCCTTGGTGTAGTCGAACTTCTCGACCGCGCGGATCAGGCCGAGGTTGCCCTCCTGGATGAGGTCCAGGAAGAGCATGCCGCGGCCGGTGTAGCGCTTGGCCAGGGAGACCACCAGACGGAGGTTGGCCTCCAGGAGGTGGTTCTTGGCGCGTCGGCCGTCCTCGGCGATGATCTCCAGCTCGCGCTTGAGCTTGGGGGCGAGCTTGTCGGCGTTGGCCAGCTTGTCCTCGGCGAACAGGCCGGCCTCGATGCGCTTGGCGAGCTCGACCTCCTGCTCGGCGTTGAGCAGCGGGACCTTGCCGATCTGCTTGAGGTAGTCCTTGACCGGGTCGGCGGTGGCGCCGGCCGCGGCGACCTGCTGCGCGGGGGCGTCGTCCTCGTCCTCGTCGGACAGGACGAAGCCGGCGCTCTCGGTGCCCTCGGGCTCGTCACCGGTCTTGGGCGCGGCGGCGTCCTCGAGGACCTCGTCCTCGATGAGCTCGACGTCGTCCTTCTTGGCGGCGGTCTTCTTCGCCGCCGTCTTCTTGGCGGGGGCGGCCTTCTTCGCGACCGCCTTCTTGGCGGCGGTGGTCTTCTTGGCGGCCGCCTTCCTCGCGGGGGCGGCTTCCTCGGCGGGGTCGTCCACAGCGGGCGCGGCCGGGGCGGCCGTGGCGCCGGCGGTGGCCTTCCTCGTGGTCACGGTCTTCGCGGCGACCGTCTTGGTGGCGGTGCGCTTGGCCGGACTCTTCGCTGCGACGCTCTTTCGGGTGCGCTTGGGCTCCGCGGCACTGACCATCAGCGTCACACCCTCTTCCTCGAGGATCTGGTTGAGGCTGCGCAGTACGTTCTTCCACTGAGTGGCCGGAATCTGGTCAGCTTCGAAGGCCCGACGCACATCGTCGCCGGCGATCTGCCCCTCAGCCTTTCCCCGCTCAATGAGCGCCATGACAGAGACGGACTCGGCGATCTCCGGCGGGAGCGTACGGGATGTGCTGGCCGACACGAACAACCTCTCGGAACGTTGGAAAACGGCTTCCGGCCCCGTCCACTGCGGACAGGAGCCGACCACCGGCCTTGGGGATGGGCCGACGGCGCGGGCGGGGGGCCGGGAAGATGCACAGCGCCTTGTACGGCGTCCGTATTCCCTCCGCGGCTGTCACCTCTTAGGTCATCGCGTTGTTTCCATGAGCGTTACGCCTAATCTTCGTGGCCCGAGTCACACCCCGTAAGCGCTCATAAACGGTCAGACGCGGGCACATAAGGTCACCCGCGACGTCTACCCACGCGACCGCGACCCAACCCGCCTCCTCGCGCCGTCGGACCCCGCGGCCCCGTGGCGGGGCCCTGCGGGGTCCGACGGACGGGGCGGTGGGCCGCCGGCCGCGGCGCGACCGGACGGGGCGGGAGGGGCCGGGAGGGGAGGTGTCCCGACCGCACCGCCCGCGGGGGTGTGCTCAGTGCTCGCGCGGCGCCGGAACGACCCGCTCCACCTCGGGGTGGACGGTGAGCAGCTGACGCATGGCGGCCTCGGCGCCGGCGCCGTCGGCCGCGGAGAGCGCGTCGACGATCCGGGCGTGGTGCGCGAGGGACGCGTCGGTCGGCCGGTCACAGCCGGTGACGGGTCCGCCGGAGACCTGGAGGGCGGCCGAGACAATCCCGGAAAGGTGCTCCAGCATGCGGTTGCCCGCGATCTGGATGAGCATCGAGTGGAACTCGGCGTCGGCCCGGGAGTAGGTGAGCGCGTCGCCCTGGCCCATGGCGTGTCCCATGATCTCGACCATGTCGGACAGCCGGCGCTGCACGTCCTCCCGTCCGTGCCCGGCGGCGAGGCGGGCGGCGAGCGGCTCGATCGTCCAGCGCAGCTCGCTCAGCTCGCGCCGCTGGTCGTCGCGCTGCGGCCCGAAGGCCCGCCACTCGATGATGTCCGGGTCGAGGAGGTTCCAGTCGCTCACGGGGCGCACGCGCGTGCCGACGTTCGGCCGGGCGCTGACCAGGCCCTTGGCCTCCAGGACCCGGAGCGACTCACGGACGACGGTGCGGGACACCTCGAAACGCTGGCCGATCTCCTCCGGCACGAGCGGGCGGTCGGCGCCGAGGTCGCCGGAAACGATCATCTGACCCAGTTGCTGGACGAGTTGGCCGTGCAGTCCGCGTCCGCGGCTGCCCGCGGCACGCCGGCCCACGCGGCCCAGCTCGGGGTCCGCGCCGTCCCAGACGGGAGCTCCGACGCGCTCGGCGACGGGGGCCTCGGCGTAGGGGTAGCGGTCGAGTTCGCCCGGGCCGGCCAGACCGGAGTCGGCGGAGCGGGCGGCGGTCATCATGGTGTGCGCAAGGGTACTCACGGATCCTTTGTCGGCGCTGCCCTCAACTCCCTTGAGGTCTTTGGTGAAAAGCACACGAAAGGGTGATCGCTCACCCCGTCGGAATTGACGCCTTATCGGAAAGAAATGGGCTTTCTACGGGGAAGTTGCGCACACGCGGGGACCAGGTGAGCACGGAGCGTGTTCATCGCACGCGGCTCCGCAGGGTCGTGAGCAGGTACGCGCCGAGGAGACAGGTCAGCGACAACGCCAGTGCGCTGCCGAAGGGTTGGCCGATCACGCGCACCGCCGCGGCGAGGTAGCGCTCGCCTCCGAAGGGCCACTGGAGCAGGAACACCTCGCGCAGCCGCAGCGAGAATCCGGCCGCCGTTCGCACGGACACGCCCTCGACGGCCTTCTGTACGACGGGGACGACGACCACCGGCACGGCCGCGACGGCGGCGAGTCCGGCCGTGGTGGAGCGGAAGACGCCGGCCGCGAGGACGCCGGCCCAGGCGCAGCCGACCACGAGTCCGATCCAGCTCGCGCTCAACTGGAGCCAGTCCGCGGGAACCTGGGCGTGTTCCCGTCCGTAGACGAGGTAGAGCACCTCGGCGTCGCAGCCCACGGTGAGGAACGCCAGCGCCAGCGCGGTGAACGCGGCGAC
Organism: Streptomyces sp. NPDC002328; assembly: GCF_042890065.1. NCBI lineage: Bacteria > Bacillati > Actinomycetota > Actinomycetes > Kitasatosporales > Streptomycetaceae > Streptomyces > Streptomyces sp. NPDC002328. The sequence goes on from NZ_JBIARQ010000027.1 coordinate 3,666, forward strand.
GATCAGCTTCGCGGTGAGCATGCCCAGCCTGCGGGGGACGGTGCCGCGGTCCGCCGCCAGCGCGGGGTGGCGGAACTCGTCCCCGAAGGCGAGCGCCCCGAGCAGTCCCGCGCCGAGCGCGGCGGGCGGCAGCGGCAGTTCGACGGGCCAGGCGGCCAGCAGCCGCGCCTGCGAGGTGTGCCCCATGCGCGCCAGCAGGACGGCGGTGACGGCGGAGACGATCAGCACGATCCCAGCGGTGACGAACCCGGCGCCGACGCCGGCGGCACGGCGGAGTTCGTAGCGGAGGGGACGGAGGGGGCTGGGGGCGGGGCGCACGGAGATGGGCGGCGGCAGAGCGACCAGGTCGTCCAGGGGGCGGGGCGGGGTGGCAGGGGCTGGGGTGGGGGTGGCGACGGCCGAGTTGGCGGAGGTGCGGACGGGAGTTGGGGTGGCCGGGGCGGGGGTGGCGGCCGAGGTGGGGGGTGCGGCAGCGTCGCGGGGGGTGGCTGAGGTGCGGGGCTGTGCCGGGGTGGCCGGATCGGTGGTGTCGGACGTGACGGTGGGCTCGGGGGCGGCCGGGAGGTGGGGCAGCGCTGCGGAGCCCGGGGCGTGAGCGGGGTCGGCGGCGGCCGGCGCGGTGGTGCCGGTGGAGGCGGCGGCCGAGTTGGCGGGACCGGTGGCGGTGGCGGTTGAGGTGGGGACGGGAGTTGGGGTGGAGCGGTCGGTGGTGCCGGCCGGAGTGTGGGACGGATGTGTGGTTGCCGGGTCAGTGGTGCCGGTGGGTGTGTCGGGGGAAGTGGTGGGCTCGGCCGTGGTTCGGGTGGGCGGGTGTGACTCGTCCTGGGGTGGGGTTCGGTTGGGCTGGGGCGATGAGCGTGTGGGGTCGGGGGTGGGTTCCGGTGGCTGGGGTGGGACCGACGCGAGTCGGGCTGCTCGGGCGTCGGGCGCCTCACCATCGTCCGTTCCGGCGCCGGGACCCATGTCGCCCACCTCGTCCGCGAGTTGGTGGACGAGGACGCCGTGGCGGTAGGCGGTCTCGCCGACGGCGGCACAGGTACTGCCGTACACGGACAGGCGGTTGCCGTCCTCCTGGACGACCTCGACCGAACGCTGTCCGGTGCGGGCCTCCTTGGTGAGGACGGCGGCGAGGCGGGCGGCGTGCGGGCTGCGGACGGCGACGCGTGGGCGCAGCCGGGTGCGGGCGAAGTCGCCCACCTCCTGGTCGGCGACGAGTCTGCCCTCGTCCAGGGTGACGACCCGGTCGGCGGTGCGGATGGCCTCCTTGGGGTCGGCCGTGGTCGACAGGACCGTGCCGCCCTGGTCGGCGTGGGCGCGCAGCATGCCGTGCAGCCAACGGCTTTCGCGGTCGGAGAGTCCGTCGGCGGGCTCGTCGAGCACGAGGGTGTGCGGGTCGGCGAGGAGGGCGCAGGCCAGACCGAGCCGGCGGTCCATGCCGCGGGCGAGGGTGCCGAGTCGTTCCTCCCGCAGACTGACCAGGCCGACCACTTCCAGGACTTCGTCCGCCCGTCGGGCCGGGACGCCGGCCGCCGCGCACAGCATCCGCAGATGACCGCGGACCGTGCGGCCCGGGTGCCCCGGCACGTCTCCCAGGAGGACGCCGACCTCACGTGAGGGATGGGCGATGCGGTGCAGCGGGCGGCCTCTGAAGTAGGTGATGCCACAGCCCTGTTGGAGTTCGAGCATGAGTCTCAGCGCCGTGGTCTTGCCCGCGCCCGGCGCACCGAGCAGTACGGTGACGCGCCCCGAACGTGCCTCGAAGGACACGTCGTCGAGGGCGAGCGGGAACTCCTTGCGCTGTTCGCTGGTCAGTCCGAAAGCCTGGATCACCCGTAGCAAGATAGCGCGCTATGTCCGTTTTCTCCGGTATAGCGCGGCTGGTTCACACCTCGGGGCGCAGCATCGGCGGGTTGAGCAGTGTCGCGCCGCCGGCGCGGAAGAGTTGGGCGGGACGGCCGCCCTGCCGCGTGGTGGTGCCGCCCGTGGGAACCAGGAAGCCGGGCGTGCCGGTCACCTTGCGGTGGAAGTTGCGCGGGTCGAGCGCCACGCCCCACACCGCCTCGTAGACGCGGCGCAGTTCTCCGACCGTGAACTCGGGAGGGCAGAACGCCGTGGCGAGCGACGAGTACTCGATCTTGGAGCGGGCGCGTTCCACTCCGTCCGCGAGGATCTGGGCGTGGTCGAAGGCGAGCGGCGCGACCGGTTCGCCGTCCCGGCCGTAACCGCCGTGCTGGAGCAGTTCCTCGACCGGCGCCCAGCGCGCGTTGCTGGCGTCGCCGCCGGCTCTCGGGGCGGGCAGGTCGGGAGCGAGCGCGAGGTGGGCGACGCTGACGACCCGCATCCGGGGGTCGCGCTTGGGGTCGCCGTAGGTGGCGAGCTGTTCCAGATGGGCGCCGTTGTCCTGGACGGGGACTGCGGGGTCGTGCGCGTGCAGTCCGGTCTCCTCGGCCAGTTCGCGTGCGGCGGCCTGGGAGAGGTCCTCGTCGTCCCGTACGAAGCCGCCGGGGAGGGCCCACCGGCCCTGGAACGGCGGCTCGCCCCTGCGGACCGCCAGTGCGCACAGGGCATGGCGGCGCACGGTCAGCACGACCAGGTCCACGGTGACGGCGAAGGGCGGATACGCTGACGGGTCGTAGGGCATGCCGCGATCATAGTCGTCTCCCTGACGATAAACACTCCTTACACCGGCCACCTTCGGTCCCCGCCGGGCAGGGGCCGCCCCTCTCGGTGCGCCCCCCTTCTCACCCCCTGCCCGTGAGTCCGTCGCCGTCGGACGCCAGGTCCTCGGCCCGGTGGCCGCGACGCCGCGCGGGCTTTCCCGTGGGGCGCGTACGGGAGCGGGAGTCGGACCGGCCCTGGGCCGTAGGACGGGCGGGGCGACGCCGGCGGTCGGGACGACGGCCGCCTTCCGGGCACTCCTCACTGAGCGAGGTCACCCCGCCGAGCGGGTTCTCCCCTTCGAGCGGGATCTCGCCGCCCTCCGGGCGCTCGCCATCGCGCGGGCGCTCGGCCCCGTGCAGGCGTTCCGCCCCGCGCGGCCTCCCCTCGCCTAGCGGGGGCTCGCCGGCGAGCGAGGTCTCGCCGCCTTCCGGGCGGTCGGTCTCGCGCGGGCGCTCGGCCCCGTGCAGGCGCTCCGCCCCGCGCGGCCTCCCCTCGCCGAGCGGGGGCTCGCCGCCTTCCGGGCGGTCGGTCTCGCGCGGGCGCTCGGCCCCGCGCGACCTCCCCTCACCGAGCGGGCTCCCCCCGCCGGGCGAGCTCTTACCGCCCTCCGGGCGCACGGCATCGCGCGGGCGTTCCGCCTCCTGCGGGCGCTCCGTCCCGTGCAGGTGCTCCTCTCGGTCGGTGCGTAGGCAGCGGCGTACTGACTCGGGGTTCAGGCCCTCGTTGCAGGCCTGGTGGAGGAGGCGGGCGAAGAGGTAGTCGGGGTCCGCGCCGAGGGCCATCGCGAGGGCCTCGCGGGCCTCCAGTTCGTCGCCGCTGGACCAGGCGACCCAGCCGGCGAGGGTGAGGGGGGCCGCCGCGTGTTCGCCGTAGGGGCCGACGCAGCGGCGGGCCAGGGCGCGCCAGAGCCGCAGGGCGGGGGCGGCCTCGTCGCCCTCCATCCGCTGGGCGGCGCGATCCCGGGTGGAACGGTCCTGGAGGCCCAGAATCAGGGCTGCCGCCTCGTCGGTGGAGAGCAGCCGGTCGTCCCTGCGGTCCGCTTCCAGGACGGCCGTCGCCCGAGGAGCCGCCGCGAAGCGGCGCATGATCGTGTCGGCCAGTTCGATCGTCTCGTCCGCCACGATCGCCCGGCTCGCGTCCTCGATGATCCTGGGCACCAGCGCCATGCTCGCGGTGTCGAGCGCGACCTCCTGCTCCAGCGCGACGCCCGTCTCCAGGGGAAGGAACCGGGCCCTCAGCTCGCGCAGGGTGCCCCGGACCTGGATGCCGGCATAGGTGGCCGCCGCGGCCACCACGGACGTGCCCGGCAGTCCCATCGCGGCGCCCTCGGCCGGGCAACAGCCCTCGCCCTTGCAGCAGTACGACCAGAAGCGGCCGTCGGAGATGCACAGCGCCTCGATCACGGGGACGCCTAGGTCGCCGCACTCCTCGCGCAGCCGCTGGGCCAGCGGGCGCAGCCGTTCCATGGTCTCGCGCCCGGTCCCGCCGCCGCCCGGCTCCTGGCAGAGGTAGGCGACCATCTGTGCGGGCCTGGTTCCCCGGCGTTCACTGCCGCGCACGAGCCCCTGCGCCAACTGCCGGGCCGCGGCGCGCCAGTCGTCGGGACTCAGTGGGATGCCGAGGCGGGCCCGGCCGCCGAACCTGCCCCGGCCGCCCCGGTCGTGCAGGGCGACCAGGACGATGCTGTCCTCGGGCCGGTAGCCCAGCAAGTACGGGAGGGCGTCGGCCAGTTCGGCCGGCGTGCGCAGGGTCACCTGGTGGGGCGCGGCGGTGTCCCCGTCGCCCGCCGGGCCGCCGTGGGACGGGACATGGCCCTCGTACGCCGCCCCTCCCCCGTACGCGGCCCGTCCCTCATACGCGGGCCCGTCGAAGCTTCCGGTCGTTTCGCTGTGATTCGTCATGCCGAGACGATCTCGCGGATCGCGATCCTCCGCTTCGGCCTGTGGACAAGTCCGCCTCTGTGGACAAGTCCGCCCCGTGGACAAGTCACAGCGGTGCCGCGGTCGCCTCCGTGAGCGCGGCGGAGGCGACCGGGCGCACAGCGCCGTGGAGATGGATCAGGCTGTCCCCCTTCCCGCTCCCGTCCGTCGCCGCGTCGGTCACCGCGCCCACGATCAGATGGTGGTCCCCGAGGCGGATGCGGTCGTAGCGGGAGCAGACCAGCCAGGACAGGCAGTCGTCGAGGAGGGGGACGCCGTGGGGGCCGGTGCGCCAGCGGGTGGGAGGGGCGAAGCGGTCGACGCCCCGGGCGGCGAAGCGTCCGGCCAGTTCCGCCTGGTCCCCGGCCAGGACGTGGACGCCGAACCAGTGGCAGTCCTTGACCCGGGCCCAGGTCGAGGAGGTGTCGGCCAGGGCGAAGGAGATCAGCGCGGGTTCCGTGCTGATCGAGGTCAGCGAGGTGATCGTCACGCCCGCGGGGCCGGCGGAGTCCATGGCGGTGAGCACCGCCACCCCGGAGGCATACGGTCGCAGCGCGGTGCGCAGGGCTGTCCCGTCGACGGTCACGGCTGCTTCCCGTCCGCCGTGGCGGGGAGAGCGCTCACGGCACCCCCCGACCCCTCCGCGCCGTCCGCGTCGCCCGAGCCGATACGGACCGGTCGCAGCGCGATCGCCGCCGCCACCGCGACCACCATCAGGATCGCCGACCCGGTGAGCACCGCGACCTGCAACCCGTCCGTGAACGCCTCGACGCTCCCCTGCTTCAGCGCCGGACCCACCGGGTCGGGCAGGGTCTTGGCGACCTCGACCGCCGCCTGGAGCGTGGACCGGGTGGCCTCGGCCGCCTCGGGGGGCAGACCGGCCGGGACGACGTCCTCCACCTCGTTGCGGTAGACGGTGAGCGCGATACTGCCGAGCATCGCGATGCCGACGGCGCCGCCGAACTCGTTGCTGGTCTCCGACAGCGCCGACGCCGAACCCGCCCGCTCCCGGGGCGCGGTGGCGACCACGATGTCCGTCGCCAGCAGGACGACCATGCCCACGCCGAAGGTCATGACGCTCGCGCCGGTCACGATGAGGCCGAGTCCGTCGTCCGGGCCCACCGGGCTCATCACGGCGAAGCCCACGGCGGCGAGGACGAGCCCGGTGCACACCACCACCGCCGGCCGCACCCGCTGGGCAAGCACCCCCGCCACCGCGAGGCCGACGAACAGCGTGCCCACGGCGGGGAGTTGCCACAGCGACGCGACGAGCGGCCGCAGTCCCAGCACCGACAGCGCGTACTGCGAGGTGAGCATCATCATGCCGAGCATCGCGAACTGCACCACCGTGGTGGTGGCGATGGCGGTGCTGAACGCCCGGTCCCGGAACAGCTTGGGGTCGATGAGCGGGTCGGGCGAGCGGCGCTGCCGACGGATGAACAGCACGCCGATCACGAGTCCGGCGACGACCGAGGCCACCGCCCTCGCGTCGAAGTGGCCCTCGGCGAACCGCTTGGCCCCGTAGACCACGGGCAGCACCGCCGCCAGCGACAGCGCGGCGCTGAACAGGTCGAACCGTTCCGGGCTGGGGCTGCGGTACTCCGGCAGCAGGATCGGCCCGAGCGCGAGGGCCAGCAGCATCACCGGCACGTTGATGAGGAACACCGAGCCCCACCAGAAGTGCTCCAGCAGCACGCCGGCGGTGATCGGGCCGAGCATCGCGCCGGCGGCGAACCCGGCGGTCCACAGTCCGATCGCCGCGCGGCGCTGTCCCTCGTCGTGGAACATGTTGCGGATCAGGGACAGCGTGGACGGCGCCAGCGTCGCGCCGGCGACCCCGAGCAGGGCGCGGCTGGCGATGAGCTGCCCGGGGCTGGTCGAGTAGGCCGCGAGGACCGACGCGACGCCGAACCCGGCCGCGCCGAGCATGAGCAGCCTGCGCCGCCCGATCCGGTCGCCCAGCGCGCCCATCGTGATCAGCAGGCCCGCCAGCAGGAAGCCGTAGATGTCCATCACCCACAGCACCTCGGAGGTGGTGGGGGCGAGGTCGGCCGCGACGAAGGGCACCGCGTAGAACAGCACGCTGATGTCCATCGCGACGAGGACGCAGCACAGCACGATGACCACGAGGCCGAGCCACTCGTGGTACGTGGCCCTGCCGTGCCGGTCCTCAGTGTCCTGGGCGGAGGGCGCGCCGGCTGCCCCGGTCATCGCGGACCGCCGCCCGCGACCACGCCGCCGCCCACCGTCGCTCCGGCGACCACGCCGCCGCCCACCGTCGCTCCGGCGACCACGCCGCCGTCCGCCGAAGCGCCCGCCACGGCTGCCGACGGCGACGCCGCGCACGTCGTGCCGGGCGCGGGCGTCTTCCCCGTCACCAGGTACGCGGCCTCGTGGGCGCGTGCGCAGGAGGAGTTGAGGATGCCGGTGTGGCCGTCGCCCTCGACGGTGAGCAGCCGGCCGCCGTCGATCCTCGACGTGAGCCGCTGCGCCCACGGGTAGGGGGTCGCCGGGTCGAAGCGGGTGTTGACGAGCAGGATGGGCGGCGCGCCGCGGACCTTCAGCGGGGCGGGCGGGTTCGCGGCGGGCACCGGCCAGCCGAGGCAGCCGCTGGTCCAGTCCCAGAACTCGGAGTAGCGCCAGGTGTGCGGGGCGACCGCGCGCAGGCGGGCGGCCTGGGCGCGCAGGTCGGAGAAGCCGCGGGTGTCGGGCGCGAAGTCGTGGCAGCCGACGGTCCGGTACGCCTTGTACTCGGGCTGGAGGAACGAGGCGGGGGCGACCAGGTGGGAGGCGTCGGCGTCGCCGGCCTGTCCGGAGGCGGCGGCGAGCGCGCCGGCCAGGAGCGGCCAGGTGGCGGGCTGGGTGAGGTAGGTGTACGCGCCGTTGGCGAGTTCCTCCGCGGTGGCGTGCCGGCCGAGGCCCGCCGCGGGGATGCCGGCGGCGTCGGCGCGCGCCAGGACGGCGTCGTACACGGCGACGGCGTCCGTGCCGCGCAGGGCGCACTGTTCGGCGTCGTGGCACCAGCGGGCGAAGCGCAGCAGCGCCTGCTCGGTGGCGCGGGCCTCGTCGACGGCGGCGCGGCGGGCGGGCAGGGTGTGGTCGACGACGCCGTCGAGGACCATCGTGCGGACCCGGTTCGGGTGGCGCTGGGCGTACAGCGAGCCGATCTCGGTGCCGTACGACAGGCCGAGCCAGGAGATCTTCTCCGCGCCGAGGGCCCGGCGCAGCGCCTCGACGTCGGAGACGACGCTCGCGGTGTCGACGTGGTCGATGAGCGGGCCGGTCGCGGCGCGGCAGGCCTTCCCGGCCGCGCGGTTGAACCGCTTGAGGGTCGCGTAGGCGGCCGGGGTGCCCGGGAACGCGCCGACCGCGGGGTCGTGCAGCGGCGCGGGGCAGGTGACCGGGGTGCTGGAGCCGACGCCGCGCGGGTCGAACCCGATCAGGTCGAACCGGTCCCGCAGCGGCTCGAACTCGGGGGCGGCGGTGAGCAGGTCGCTGTAGGCGACGACGGCCGCGCCGGAGCCTCCGGGGCCGCCGGGGTTGAACAGCAGCGGGCCGATCCGGTGCTCCGGGTCGCGGGCGGGGAGTCTGGAGAGGGCGAGGGTGATCTTCTTCCCGGCGGGCTTCCGCCAGTCCAGGGGCACTTGGATCGCCGCGCACTGGGCGTCGGACACGGCGCCCTCGCCGCAGTCGGCCCAGGCGATCTCCTGCGCGGCGGCGGCGGTCGGCTCCTTCGCCCCGGCCGAGCCCGGCAGGGCCACCGCGAGGGCCGCGGTGCAGGCCGCGACGGCGACGGCCCGGACGCGGCGGGGCCACCGCGCACGATCTTGCGACATGTCTCTTCCTTCGTCAGTCGGACGGCAGTCGGACGCCGGTCGGACGTCTCAGACGTCTTTGGCGACCACGGCGATGAGGGAGCTGCCGGCGGGTGCGGGCAGGCGGCGGGTGAGCCAGTGGTCGACGCGGCTCAGTCCGTACATCAGCTGGTTGACCGGGCGCGCGGGCGCCTTCACGAAGTGGCTGTGCTCGGAGGCGTCCGCCTTGAAGAGCAGCCGGCGCAGGAAGAGCGGCAGCACGGTCCAGGCGTAGTAGTAGCGCATCTCCAGCACCCGCAGCCCCGCGTTCTCCAGGGCGGCGCGCAGGGAGGCGCGATCGTAGCGCCGGAAGTGGCCGCTCAGTTCGTCGAACTCGCTCCACAGGGCCATGAGCGCGGGCACGGTGATCACGCCGCGGCCGTCGGGGCCCAGCAGGGACGCCACGCGGCGCAGCGCCGCGCCCTGGTCGTCGATGTGCTCCAGCACGTCGAGCATCAGCACCAGGTCGTGGTCGGCGGCGCGTGGCCGGCCCTGTGCGAAGTCCGCGACCTCGATGCGGTCGCGGTGCGGTGAGTCGGGCGCGACGAGGACGCGGTCCGGTTCGATGCCCTCGACGTCGCCGAAGGGTTCCAGCCGCCGCCAGATGAACCCGTCGCCGCAGCCGACGTCGAGGATCCGCGCCCGGCGGCCGTTCCACAGGCCGTGTTTGCCGACGTAGTGCAGCACTTGGTGCTCGCGGGCGCGCCACCACCAGTGGGTGCGGTAGATCTCGCCGTAGACGCCGCTGTACGCGGCGTCCATGAGCGTGGAGTCCGCCGTCGGGTCGGCCGCCGGGGCGCCGGGGTCGCGGGGTGCCGGGTCCGCCTTCATCAGCCCTGCTCCGCGACTTCTGCGCCGCCGTCGGCGCCGCTGTCGGCGCTGCTGTCGACGCTGCCGTCGGCTCGGGAGGCCAAGTGGCGGCGCTCCAGCTCGCGTTCGGAGCCGCGCAGCGAGACGATCTCCTCGAAGCTCGGCATGACCGGCTCGTCCTCCCCGCCGACCAGGCTGCGGGTCACGTCCGTCAACAGGGCTTTGAGCGCTACCGGGTTGCGCAGCAGGGCGTGCCCGGAGACGGCGACCTCGATGACGTTGCGCTGGTCGAGGTTGGCGGCCTCGAAGGCGGCGCGGACGTCGGCGATGTCGACCCAGTCGTCGTCGGTGGCGACGAAGTTGCGCACCGGGATGTTGAGCACCGACAGCGCGTCCACGGTGGCGGACATCTCCCACCAGTCGACGACCCGGGTCTCGGCGACGATGGGGCGCGGGTCCACGGAGTGCTTGTCGATCTGCACCCGGGCGGGCAGGTCGTCCAACTCCCAGTCCAGGTAGTCGACGTCGAGCACCTCGACGAGGGTCTGCCGGCCGTTGACCACGCCGAGCATCAGGGCGATGTTGTCGGCGCACTTCTTGTCCGCGGCGAGTTGCAGCACCGGCAGGGCGGACAGGCTGGTGGCGACCATCGAGACCGCGTCGACGCCCTCGCGTTCGCGCACGGTGGCGACGACGGCGGTGAGGGCCTCCATCAGCTGGGTGAGGGAGTAGTCGACGATCTCGCCGTCGCTGAGCCCGACGTGGTCGAGCGCGTCGAACCGGTACACCGTGGCCCCGTTGTACACCAGCATCAGGGCGAGCACCCCGGAGCTGCGCATCCGCTGGCCGAACCCGGGCGCCATGACGACGACGGGTCCGGCGGCGTCCCCGTCCGGCGGGCCGTCCCGCCACACCGCGACGGTGCGGCCTTCCTTGGTCCTGACGTCGAAGCACTCGGTCGGCATGGCTCTTCCCTCCGTTGATGTGTCTCTTGTCCGTCCCGCCGGTCAGGCGGTCCGCACGGTCTCGGCGAGGCGCAGGGCGCAGCCCTGGTGGCTGGAGGTCCGCATCCGGCGGTGGATGTCGACCGTGGTGCCCCGGCGCCCGCACGGGCAGGCGTCGGTCTCGGCGGCGCCGAAGTCCTCCGCGAGGAGGAAGCAGGGGTAGCTGCGCGCCGTCGGGTCGAGGTAGGACATGAGGCCGGTGTGTCCGGCCGGGACCGGGGACAGGTCGTGCGGGTCGCGCACGATCACCTCGACCCACGGCGGGACGTGTTTGCGGTGGTGCTCGCACTCGATGAACGCCGTGTTCAGCTCCACCTGGTTGAACACGTCGCGCACCTGGGACGCCGAGGCCAGGCCGAAGGTGTCCATGGCGAGCGAGCGCAGCTCGTCCGGGTCCAGCCGGGTCGCCTCGTCCTTCTTCCAGCCGCCGCCGGTGATGACCGCCATGCGGTCGCCGGCGGACAGCTTCTGGCTGCTGTCGGACATGTGGCGCAGCAGTTCCGCCACGAACACGGGCGGTCCTGCCACGCACACGAACCGTCCGTCGGCGAGGGCGGAGCCCACGTCGCGTACGGCGTCCTGGAGGCGCAGCACTCCGTCATGGACGTAGGAGCGGGTGGCGGCGAACATCTCGACCAGCGTCATCAGGTAGCTGATCCACACGCCGTCCGCCTCGTGGCGGTGCGGTCCGAGGTGCACCATCTCGCCGTCGTCGTCGAGGTCGACGTCGCCGTAGAGGGTGCGCCAGATGTCGCCCTCGGGGCGCAGCGAGCCGGCCAGCCGTTCCAGGGACGGCTCGTCCCGCCAGACCCTGCTCTGCACGCCGCTGGTGCCGCTGGACTTGAAGACGTCGCAGTCCCGCGCGGGGACGCTGCGCACCTCGACCCGCTTGAACATGCGGGTCGGGAACTGCGGCACCCTGAGCAGACCGGCCGGGTCGTCGAGTTCGGCGAGCGCGAACCCGCTCGCCTCGGCGAACCGGCGGTAGTCGGCGTTGTGTTCCAGGTGGTGCGCCACCGCCGCGGCGACGAACCGGTGGCGCAGCGCGGCCTGGTCCGCGCCGGACATCGCCCACCAGTCGTCGTCCTCGAAGATCAGCCGGTCGAGTTCGGCGAACTCGGTGCCGGTGAGCGGGCCGGACGAGCGTGGCCCCGCGCCGGTCGCAGCGGTCACGAGGTGACTCCGTTCGGCTTCCAGCCGACGCGGGGCAGCACGTCCTCGGCGAACATGTTCATGTTCTCGAGGATCCGGTCGTGGTGGAGGGTGGCCTCCACGCCGAGCTGGAAGTTGCGTACGCCGGTGGCCTCCATGGTGCGGCCGATGCGGTCCACGCACTCCTCGACGCTGCCCACGATGCTGTTGTCCAGCATGTAGTTGGTGAAGTCGGCGTTGGTGCGGTCGCCGCGCAGTGCGGCGGCCTGCCACTCGCCGTACTGGAAGCGGTAGTTGGGGAGCTTCTGGAGCTGCTCCATGGTGAACGCGGCGTCGTCGTGCTCCTGCTCCCACCAGCACATGTGCTTCCAGATCTCGTCCCGCGCCTGCTGGGTGGTCTTGGCGACGTGGGCGACGGTGCACATGGCGTGCGGCACGGTGGTGGGGTCGATGCCGTGGCTCTCGGCGGTCTCGTTGTAGAGGTCGATGATCGAGCGCATCGCCTCGAGGGTGCCGATGACCGGCATGATCAGCGGGAGTCCGCGGGAGGCGGCCCACTCGATGGTCGAGGGGGACTGGCCGACGCCGTACATCGGCGGGTTGGGCCGGGTGAACTGGGTGGGGAACGGCGTCACGTCGGGCAGGGTGATCTCCTGGCCCTCCCACTTGGCGCTGCCGGTCTCCCAGATGCTGCGGATGACGTCGACGTACTCGGTCTGGAGGACGTGCGACTTGGCCGGGTCGACCCCGAAGGCCTCGAAGTCCTTCGGGAAGTAGCCGCGGCCGACGCCCAGGATGAACCGGCCGTGGCTGAGCTGGTCGAGCATGTTGGTCTGCTCGGCGATCCGGATGGGGTGGTCCAGCGGCAGGATGACGACCGCCGTGCCGACCTTGATCTGCTTGGTCTTGCCGAGCACGTAGCCGGCCATGGTGAGCGTGTTGGGGCACAGGCCGTAGCGGGTGAAGTGGTGTTCGAGCAGCCAGGCCGACTGGTAGCCGAGCTCGTCGGCGGCGACGGCGAAGTCGATCGAGTTGTCGAAGACCTCCGTCTCGGTCCAGTGGTCGGGGTGGGCCGTCGTCAGCATCACGCCCATGTCCATGGTTTCTCTCCTTGTTTCGGTGGTGCGTGGAACGGCCTCGATCGGCCGTGGAGCGACGGGAGTTGGGGTGCGGCCCGTCACATGAGCAGGTCGCGCAGCCGGCGGTGCTCCAGGAACTCCGACTGGTCGATCGGGACGACCATCCCCTTGCCGTAGTCGAGGCGCGGGGCCTCGACCGACACCATCCGGGTCATCAACTGGAGCGGCTGGAGGCCGTCGTGGGAGCCGCCGAGCCGGAACAGCGGCGACAGGCCGGCCTCGACGAACCGGCAGGCGCCGCGCCGGGCCAGCTCGTCGCGCAGCCGTTCGTGCAGCGACCACGGGGCCAGGCCGACGGTCTGGACGGTCGGGTCGACCCACTGGGCCACCTCGGCGAGGTCGGCCACCGGATGGACGAACACGGTGCGGGCGGGGGGCAGTTCGGTGACCGTGGCCGGGTCGGTGATCAGGATCGATCCCCAGGAGCCGGTGCGGGTCCGCCCGCCGAGGAACTGCTGGGCGGCGACCTCCATCGACGCCTGGGCGGCCTCGTCGGCGGTGACCGAGGTGCGCGGCAGCATGTCCTCGTAGCGCTCCAGCTCGCTCTGGAGCCGGTCGGCGAACTCCTCGGGTTCGGCGTCGGTGAACACCTGGTGGGTGGAGAAGCAGGCGCGCTGTTCGTACATCGACGCGTCGTGGGCGACGCCGCGGGCGGCCCGCGCCATGTCGGCGTCCTTGCCGACGACGGTGAAGCTGCGCCGGGGGCCGTAGGGGACGACGACCGCCTCGGGCGAGCAGTTGCGGTAGGCGGCCTCGACGGCCTCCGCGCCGCCCCACGCGCAGATCACCTCGGCGTTCGCGAGGAGTCCGCGGCCCAGTTCGCTGTCCCGTTCCCAGAACACCGCGCTCACCGAGCGGGTCACCGGGTGGTCGGGGTCGATGTCGGTGAAGCTCTGCGCCAGCACGACCGCGGTGACGGGCTCGCCCGCGGCGTACTTGAGCACCGAGGTGTTCTTGGTGAGCAGCGCGCGGACCAGCGAGACCGTGGTGGAGTAGGGGACGTTGCCCGGCAGGATGTGCACGCTGCGACCGCGCGGGTAGGCCCGCACCTCGGCGTCCTCGCGGGGGATCCAGCGGTCCATGATCTGCCGGTGGCCCAGCTCGACGGCCACCATGTCGTGCAGGTGCCCGTGCGCGCGCAGCGTCGTCGAGATCAGGTCGGCCTCGGCGTCGGCCATCTGCTGCGAGTAGCCGTGCATGCGCTTGAGTTCACGGATGTAGAGCCGGCGGCGGGCGTACTCCTCGTTGTTCCACAGGTGACCGATCCGGTTGAGGTAGGCGACGATCTCCTGCAACGGGGTCTCGGCGAGGTCGGTCGGCGGGCGGTGCAGCTGCTCGGCGAGGGCCGGGGTCAGCCGCGGGACCGCGGTGCGCGCGCCGTTCGGGAACTCCAGCACGCGGGCGTCGGCGTCGGGCTCGACGCGCCGTCCCCACACCATGAACGGATGGTTCTTGACCTTCGTGGGCGCCGGCGGCGCCATATGACCGGCCACAGCGGTCACCCCTCCTTCGACAGACGGTTGTGTGGGTCCCAGGTGCCGCGCAGCACGCTGAACGCCTCCGCCGCGGCGGTGTCGGCGTGCGCCCCGAACAGCTCGGCCTGGAGGGCGATGGCCTTGAGCGAGCGCGGGTGGGGGAAGTCGCGCAGCTCCGAGGCGTAGGCGCGCATCGCGTCGAGCTTGCAGGCCAGCGTGTCGCTGATGTCGCTGTAGACGGCCGGTACGAAGGGGTCGCGGCCCGCGTAGCCGGCGTCGGTGGCCGACAGCGTGGCGAACCCCAGCAGCCAGCGCACCGGGCTCGCGTGCGGCCGGCACGCGATCATGCAGGCGCGGGCCGTCAGCTCGTGGTCGACGTTGAGGTCGCCGCTGTGGTGGGTGTAGACGGTCTCGGGGGCGAGCCGTTCGACGACCGCGCCGACCTGCTGGGCCAGCGTCAGCAGCGGGTAGGTGTCGAGCCGGTTGTCGTCGAGGTCGAGCCGGTGGACCGCTCGCGCGCCCAGGGCGGCGCGGGAGGCCGCGGTCTCCTCGGCCGACAGGGCCGCGCTGCCCTCGGGGTCCGGGTCCCCGGCCCGTGACGTCTTGCCCTCGGCGAGGATCAGGACGTGCACCTCGTCGCCTGCCCTGGCGTGCCGGGCCAGCGTGCCGCCCGGGCCGATCACCTCGTCGTCGGGATGGGCGACGACGGCGAGCACCGTGCTCATGACGGGGTCCCCCTGACGATGTCGGCGCTCTCCGGCCCGCAGTTCATCAACAGGTCCAGCACCGACAGGTGCGAGACGAACCCGTCGCCGGCCTGCGGGTAGACCGGGTGCGCGTAGTGGAAGGAGTCGATCCGCAGGCCTTCCAGGCCGGCGGGGTCCAGGTAGTTCGCGGCCTGCGGTCCGGCGATGAACGCGTCGGCGCCGAACCGCTCGCACAGCAGCGGGATGATCGTCTGGCGGTCGAACTCCGGCAGGCCGAGCCGGGAGATCCGGTGCACGGGGCAGTCGATCTTGAGCTGGTCGAGGCAGTAGTCGATGAACGGCAGGCAGACCTCGTCGAGGGTGGTGAACCCGGTGGCGTAGTAGGCCTCCAGGAAGTCCGCGTGCAGCCGGAAGTAGGGGGCCCGGCGGTAGGCCATCTGGACGGCCTTCCAGTGCCGGCGCCGCCAGCCGTCGTCGACGAGGCGCACCTCGTCGAGCGGCCGTGCGGCCCGCAGGTCCTCGTGGGCGAGCGGGATGGTCAGGAGCTGCTCGCCGTTCGGGCCGCCGATCTTGTTGCGGTTGAGCATGTTCCGCCGGCCGATGCGGCTGCGGTCGTGGAGGACGAAGAGGTCCGAGCGGGCGATCTTGGCGAAGTAGCCCAGCCAGGGCAGATAGGCCGGCTGGTGCGCGCTGATGATCATCGGGTCCCCTCCCTGTCCGTGCGCGCCCCGTTCCGGCCTCGCGCCCCGTTCCGGCCTCGCGCCCCGTCCCGCGCCGTGCGCTCCCCGTCCCGCCACCGGACGAGGCGTGACGCGGCGGCCACCGCTCCCCAGCCCGTCTTGAACCGCGCCTGTCCCTCGCCGGCCGCCGCGCCGAGGTCGACGGTGCCGACGCCGCGGGCGGCCAGCTCGGTGAGCGCCGACCAGAAGGCGAGGTGCCCGGCGTTGGCGATCCGGCCGCGCTCGCTGGTGAGCTGCATGAGGTGGAACGCGCCCTGCGCCCCCGCCGCCCCCGACCCGCCCGCCGCCGGCTCGCCCAGCGCGAACACCGACGCCGCCTGGACGCCGCCGTCCTCGTCGAGGACCACCGTGGTGACGGCCTGTGCCCCGCCGGCCCCGTCGACCTCACCGGCCCCGCCGACCAGCGGCGCGAGGTCCGTCGCGGTCACCGCCGAGGCGACGCCGTGGCGGGACAGCGTCTCCCGGTACAGGCGGAGCAGGTCGTCCTCGTGGCCGGGCGTCGCGGCCGTGGCGACGAGGCCGAGCGCGCCCGCCCGCCGCACCGCGGTACGGCAGTTGCCCCTGGCCGCCGTCCACACCGCCCCCGCGTCCCCGTCGAGGCGCAGGAGGTAGGTGTCCCGGCCGGGCCGGGCCGGCCACCGCTCGCTCCGCCGGTCCACGCCGGGGAACGCGCCGCGCGGCGGGAGGAGCGTGGTCAGCTGCGTCAGTCCCCGGTCACGGCACACGGCCTCGGCGAGGTCCGCGAAGTCCACCGGCCGCCCCCGTAGGTCGGCGGAGGCGGGCAGCGAACCGTAGCCGTAGCAGCCGATCTGCCCCCGGTCGCCGGACACGCACAGCGGCACCAGCACCTCGTCGCCGGGCCCCCAGCGCACGGCCGTCGGCACGAACCGCAGCCCCGGCGCGTCGGCCAGCCCGAGGGCGAGCAAGTCGCGGCGCGCGAACGGCAGTTCCGCCCGCGCTCGGGTCAGCCGGACGTCCCACGCGGACTCCGACAGCACCGACACGGCGGCCCTCTCCCGCAGTTCAGCCACGGCCGGCCTCCTCGTCCCGCACCGACCGGTCGGCCGCGATCATCGCCCGCACCAGCGACGTCGCCGTGAGCCGCGGCTGCGGCTGCTTCGCCACCGTCAGCACGCGCGGCCACAGGGCATCCGCGGCGGTCATCGGACCCGCCGCGAACCGTGCGTACGGGGCGAGTTCGTGCAGCGGGAAGTAGTTCCAGGTGCTGGGCACGCCGTGTTCGGCCAGGGCACGGGCGAACGCGAAGCGCTGACCGGGCCGTTGGAAGAGCAGATCGATGCCCGGCCCGAGTGCGGGGTCGGCGTCGATCAGCCGGCAGGTCGTCAGGTGGGTCTTCACCGCGGTGCGGACCCGTTCGTGCAGGGCGGCGGCCTCGGCCGCGACGCCGGACGCGGTCCGCAGCAGCGCGGTCGCAGCAGCGACCTCCCAGCGGGACGGGGCGTCCTGGCCCACCCGGCCCGCCTCGGCCGGCAGATGGTCGGCCTTGGTGTGCGACCAGCCGGGCGTCCGGGCCTCGGCGCGCCGGACGGCGGCCCGGACGACGCCGGGGGCGTGCGCCACGAGCCGCGCGGCCACCGCCCGCCGCAGCGGGCCCGGGTCGAAGCCGCGCCGCAGCCGCGCCCCGTCGCCGACGGGCGCCGAGGTGAGGAGCGCGCCGCCGCCGAGCCCGCCGAGCGGCTTGCCCTCGCCGAAGCTGAGCACGAGCGGACAGCCTGCGTCGCGGAAGCGGCGGAGCAGGTCCGGCGAGACGCAGGCCTGCGCCAGGTCGAGCACCACCGTGCCGCCGCGCTCCTCGATCCGCTCGGCGTGCGCGGACCACTCGTCCAGACCGAGCCCGTTGGTCAGCACGACCGCGCGGCCCGTGAGGTCCACCGAGGCGAACGACGGGCCCCGGACGGGGTCCGCGTCCACCAGCACCGGCCGCAGGCCCGCCGCGAGGACGGCGTCGGCCACGGCGGGGCAGTTGAAGGTGGACAGCACGGCCTCCTCGGCGCCGGTCCGCCGCAGCGCGAGGGCGAGCGCGGCGCGCCCGGTCGCGGTCAGCGCGCACGCCGTCCGTCCGGAGTGCTCGCGCAGCCGGGCGGCCAGTTCCGTACGGGCGGGCCGGGGCCGGGCCGCGGCGAGCGCGGTCGCGGCCAGGCGGCCCGTCGTCATGCGGGACGGGTGGAGGTAGCCGACCGGGCGGCGCGGCGGGGGCGCGTACCAGAGGTCGGACGGCTCGGTCCGGTCGAGGATCACGGTCGCGGGGCCCCCGCCGTCTCGTCGCGGTGGCGCGGCCAGTCGGTGCGCCGCAGGCGCAGGGGCATCTCGCCGGATCCGGCGCGGACCCACTCGATGGTCTCGCGCAGCCCGCTCTCGAAGTCGCGGCTGGGCCGGTAGCCGAGCAGGGTGCGGGCCTTGGTCAGGTCGGGCCGGCGCGACCGGATGTCGGGCCCGGTGTGCGGGACGTGCTCGACGGGTGCGCCGGTGCCGCTCAACTCGGCCGTGAGTCGCGCCAGTTCGGACACGGTGACGTCGTTGGTGTCGTCGCCGACGTTGAAGGCCTCGCCGACGGCGGCCGGGGTGAGCAGGGCGCGGATCAGACCGGCGGCGAAGTCCTCGGCGTGGCACCAGGCCCGCGACTGCGAGCCGTCGCCGTGGACGGTGATCGGCTGTCCGGCTACGGCCTGCGCGGCGAGGACCCCGACCGCGTACGCGCCGGTCCTGAGCGGGCCGTAGACGTTGAAGGGGCGCACGATCGCGTAGGGCAGGCCGTCCTCGGTGCCCCGGGCGGCGGTCATCGACTCCGCCGTGACCTTGCTGACGGCGTAGGACCAGCGCGGGTCGTCGGCCCGTACCGACAGCCACTCGTTCTCCTGCGCGCCCTTGGCGTCGCTGCCGTACACCTCGCTGGTGCTGAGCAGCAGGAAGCGGCGCAGCCGGGGGTTGCGGACGGCGTAGTCCAGGGCGACGGCGGTGCCGTCGACGTTGACGCGCAGGGTCTCGCGGGGCGCGCTGCGCACCTTGGCGACGCCGAGCAGCGCCGCCGCGTGGATCACGTGGTCGACCTCGCCGAACCGGTCGAGCGAGCCGCGCTCGGTGACGTCGGCCCGGCCGGTCTCCACGGCGTCCTCGTGCAGCACCCCGGACAGCCAGGCGGGCGTGCCCTCGGGGTCCCGGTTGTCGACCAGGACGACTCGGTGGCCGGACCGGACCAGACCGGCGGCGACCCAGGTCGCCAGGAAGCCGAATCCGCCGGTGATCAGGGTGCGCGGCGCGCTGTCGTGCGGCTTGCTCATGCCCTCCCCCTCGCGTGGGTCGATCCGTGCACGATCGCGGTGACGGCGTCGACGACTCGGTCGCAGTCCTCGTCGGTCATCCCGCGCCACAGCGGCAGCGAGACCAGGCCGGGGAAGGCGGCGTCCATGGCGGTGAACGGCGTCGTGAGCCGCGGGCCGGCGTCGGCGAACGCCGGCAGCCGGTGCAGCGGCGTGTAGTGCACCTGGCATCTGATCCGCCGGTCGAGGAAGCGGGCCAGCAGGTCCTTCTTGGCCATGCCGAGGCCCTCGACGTCGAAGACGACGGGAAACAGATGGTGCGCGGAGCCGGTGCGCCGCTCCCCGGGGACGGCGCGCACGAACGGCAGCCCGTCCAGCAGGGCGTGGTAGCGCGCGGCCAGCCGGGCGCGTTCGCGCCGGGACTCCTCCGCCCGGCCCGCCTGGACGACCCCGACGGCCGCGTGGAACTCCGACAGCCGCAGGTTCAGTCCGGGGGCCTGGATCGTGTACGGCCAGGGACCGTGGTCGTCGGTGTGCGGGCCGGCCGGCTCCATGTTGTGGTTGCGCAACGCCCTTAGTTCGCGCAGCAGTTCGGGGTCAGCGGTGCTCACCGCGCCGCCCTCGCCGGTGGCGATCGGCTTGGCCGGGTGGAAGCTGAAGTAGGCGGCGCGGGAGGCGGGCCAGGACCCCACCGGCCGGGTGCCGTCGTAGGTGGCGCCGGCCGCGTGGCAGGCGTCCTCGACCAGGTCCGCGCCGTAGCGCTCGCACAGGGCGGTCAGCGCGGCCATGTCGGCGCTGTGGCCCGCGTAGTGCACCGGCACCACGACGATCCTGGCGTAGTCGCGGTGGACGCGGTCCAGGAGTTCGCCGAGGCTCGCGGGGCACACGGTGAGGTCGTCGGCGCTCACGTCGCACAGGCCGACGTCCCAGCCGAGCAGCCTCGCCGAGGCGGGGGCGGCGGCGAAGTTGAGGGTCGGCGTCACCAGCAGCTTCGGCCCGGACACGGTGCGGCCGAGCGCGTGCAGCAGGGCGTGGACGGCGCCGGTGCCGCTCGACAGGGTGACGGTGGGCGCGCCGGTCAGGCGGCGGAGTTCCTCCTCGAACCGCGGGACCTGGGCGCCGTTGGTCCAGAAGCCGGACTCCAGCGTCGTCATCAGGGCCGCGGCTTCCTCGGCGTCCCAGTGGGGGCGGGCGTAGGGGAGTTCGGGCTCAGGCATCGCCGCTCCTCGTACAGTCGACGCGGGCCGCCAGTTCCGGGACGGACGCCAGCCAGTCGTAGGTCTCCCAGCAGTTCTTGCGGCTCTCGTAGTCGCTCTCCTGCACCTCGAACACGACGCCGACCGCGCGCGCCGCACCCGCCTCTTCCGCGTCGCCGATCGCCGCGTCGAGCGCCGCCGCGAGCATGCCCGCGAGCAGGTCGGGCGGGACGTCGCCGGCCAGCGGCGGGACGCCCTCGCGGCACTGGTCCGGCCAGGTCGGCATGGCGTGCCCGGAGAAGGACGAGAAGTGCACGTGCTTGAGCGGCAGCGCGGGCAGTTCGAACGGCGGCACGGGGTCCGGGCGCTGCTCCAGCCGCGCGGTCGCGGTCAGCGTCGAGTACGTCACCGCCCAGTGGCAGACGTCCCAGGTGACGCCGACGCGGTCCGAGCCGAGCGCGGCGAGCGGGGCGAAGTCCGAGGGGCGCACGAAGACCGAGTCGAAGTCGATGCCCTGCGCGCCGATGACCGGCATGTTCTCGACGCCGATCCAGATCGGCGCGTCCCCGAGGTGCGCGTCGAGTTCGGCGATCCGGTCCACGACCCGGGCGCGGGCCCCCGCGAGGTCGAACGCGGGCCAGTCGGCCAGCGAGACGAACTGGTTGGCGTGCAGCACGACGCCCTGGGCGCCCGTCTCGGCGGCGAGGTCGCAGAAGCGGCGCAGCCGGTCGTAGGCGTCGCGGTCGGCGACCCAGTCGGCGTTCTCCGTCGGGAAGTGCAGGGTCAGCGCCCTCGCGCCGACATCGGACGCGTACCGCAGGTTGTCGCCCAGCGTCCGCCACTGGTCCTCGTGGACGAGGTCGTCGCCGTCGAAGACGTAGGCCTCGAGGCCGCCGAGCTCCCGGGCCCACCGGGTGTCGATCTGGCTGCGCCGCAGACCGTCGAAGGTCAGCCGCAGCGTGGCGCGCGCACCGCTCACAGCTGTTCGACCTCCGCCGCGTTGAGCATGCCCCGGCAGTCGAGGATCAGGTCGGCGGAGGCGAGCACCGTCTCGTAGTCGATCTCCTCGTGGTCGGTCACCAGCAGGACGGCGTCGGCGCCGCCGCACTCCTGGGCGGTCAGCTCGACGGCGGTGAACGTGTCGGAGACGATGTCGATGCCCAGCCACGGGTCGGTGACCTTGACCGTGGCGCCCAGGCTGACCAGTTCGGCGGCGATGGCGAGCGCGGGCGAGTTGCGGGAGTCCGCCACGCCCGACTTGAACGCCACGCCGAGGATGAGCACGGTGGCGCCCTGGAGGCCGCGGCCGCGCAGTTCCAGCGAGGCGGCCAGCCGCTGGATCACATGGCGCGGCATCGAGTCGTTGATCTCGGCCGCCGCGTTGAGGAGTTCGCTCTTGTGGCCCGCGGAGTTCAGCGCGTGGTTGAGGTAGTGCACGTTGTTGGGCAGGCAGTGCCCGCCGACGCCGGGCCCGTGGTGGAACGGCATGTAGCCGAACGGCTTGGTCGACGCGGCGGAGATCACCTCGCGCAGGCTGATGTTCATCTCCGACGTCGCCTTGCTCAGCTCGTTGACGAAGGCGATGTTGAGGTAGCGGAAGGTGTTCTCCAGCAGCTTGGTGAACTCGGCGACCTCGCAGCTGGAGACGGGCACGACCTCCTTGAAGACCGTGCCGTAGAAGGTGCGGATGGCGTCCAGGGACCGGTCGTCGAGGCCGGAGACCAGCTTGGGCACGTCGCAGAGCACGCTGTCGCGGCCGGGGTCGACCCGGTCGGGGCTGTAGGCGAAGAACACGTCGACGCCCGCCGTCAGGCCGGAGAGCCGTTCGAAGAGCGGCGCGATGTGCCGGCGGGTCGCGCCGGGGAAGATCGTCGACTCGATCACGATCAGGGCGCCCGGCCGCGCGACCTCGGCGACCTGCGCCAACGCGCGGTCCAGGGTGCTGAGATCGGGCTGCTTGTCCTCGGTCAGCGGAGTGGGCGTGGAGATCACGTAGACGTCGACCTCGGGCACGTCGGCCAGATCGGACACCGGCACGTACCGCTTGTTCCCGGTCTCTCTGCGCAGTTCCTCGTCGGTGACGTCGACGACGTACGACCGGCAGTCCCGCAGTGACTCGTAGCGGGCCGGATCGATCTCGACCGCGTACAGGGTGTGGCCCGAGGACGCGATGGCGATGGACAGCGGCAGACCCACGTAACCCTGCCCGATGGCTGCGACTCGCACGTTCCCCCCTTTCGTCTTTCGTCGTAATCGGAATCGGTCGTGGATCTCGTGGTGGTGGCGGCGTTCGTCGCCGGGCGGGCCGGCGGTCAGGGCCGGTCCGCGGTCGACGCCTCGCCTTCGAAGATGGGCAGTTCGGTGTCGGCTACGCGCAGGGAGCGCCGGTTGAACCGCTCCGCGGCGGCCACCGCCCCCAGCGAGGCCGCCGCCGCCAGCCCGGCGACCGCGCGGCCGCCGCGGGAGCGGGAGCGGACGCCGGCGAGCGCGGCGAGCGCCCCGCCGGTCAGGCCGAACCTGCTGAGCACGCCGGTCAGCGCGAGCGAGCCGACCGCCTCCTCGACATGGCCGCGCAGGCCCAGCCGGGAGTCGTCGCGGTAGCTCTTGGGCTTCACGTAGGTGACCGTGCTCATGCCGAGCCCGAGCGCGGCCATGATCGCGCCGACGTTGCCCTTGGTGAACGTCAGCGCGCCCAGCCGGCGGGCCACGTCCTGGCGCATGACGAAGAAGGAGCTGGCGCCGTGCGGGATCGGGCGCCGGCCGAAGCGGGTCTCCAGGAAGTAGAACACCGCCTGTCCGACCAGCAGTCGGGTCGGGTCGTCGCGCTTGCGGGTGGAGGTCACGCCGAACACCGCGGCGACGTCGGGCCCTTCCTGCTCCAGCGCGGCGACGAGCTGCGGCACCACCTCGGGCGGGGTCTGCATGTCGGCGTCGAGCACGCACACCATCGCTCCGCGCGCGGAGAGCATGCCGGCCTTGCTGGAGGCGGGCTGGCCGCAGTTGGGGCGGAGCTGGACCCAGCGGAACTCCGGTGTAGTGGACCGCAGTTCGGCGAGGATGCGCGGGGTGGAGTCGGTGCTGCCGTCGTCGACGGCGAGCACCTCGAAGGAGCGGCCCCAGTTCTTGCCGACCCGCACCGCCCGTTCCACGGCCTCCCGGGCGATGTCCTCCTCCTTGTACATGGGGATGACGAAGCTGAGGTCCACGCCGTCGGCCGAGTCGGTGTGGTGCTCGTTGAGTTTCCGGCTCATGTTGTCCCTACGGTTGTGACCGGCGCTGACGGCCGCCGCCCTGGGGCGGCCCGCGTCAGGCGGCTCGTTTGAAACTGACCATCATCTGGGCGGTGGGCGCGAACCTGGCGCGCAGGAAGTCGACGCCGGCGAAGAGCGCGGTCAGCGGCTCGTACACCCGGTTCATGTAGGCGGGCCGCTGAGGGGTGACCTTGATCCAGCCGCGGTCGCTGAGCCACGCCATCACGCTGATCGCCCACTGCGGGGCGCCCTGGGTGTAGTAGCTGTCCGACTTGGCGAGCCCCACCTGGCGGCCGAGCCGGTCGAGTCCGGGCTCGGTGAACAGGACGAAGTGGCGGGGGCAGTGCAGTCCGCCCCAGTTGCGGTGGCGGAAGAGCCGGGCGTCGACGGTGGCGGTGTTGGGCGTCTTCATCAGCAGGACGCCGTTCTCCGACAGCAGGCCCGCCATCGCGGCCATCACCCGGCGCGGGTCGGGCACGTGCTCGATGATGCTCATCATCAGGATCAGGTCGAACGGCTCGTCCGACGTGAACTCCTCGATGGGCATGCAGTGGTAGACGTGTCCCGCGGCCTCGGCCAGCGGAGCCGCCGCGGCCTGGAGGTCGACCTCGTGGGTGTCGGTCACCCGGCGGTCGGCGCGGCGGACCGTGGTGAGCAGCCAGCCGGCCCCGCCGCCGACGTCGAGCACCCGCAGCTTCTCGCCGGGGATGCCCTTGAGCACCTTGGCGAGCATGCGCACGTCGAGCCATTCCTTGACGCGCTCGGTGAAGGTGGTCGACTCGGCGATGCCGCCGTAGGAGTAGTAGTTGGGCGGGTAGATCTCGTCGAGCCGGTCGGCCGGCGGGGAGTCCAGGTAGACCGCGGTGCACGAGGGGCAGAGCGCGTAGTGGTACTCCTTGTCGCTGGTGAAGTACTCCTTGTCGTACGCCTTGGCGAACAGCTCGACCTCGGTCTCCCCGCAGACCGGGCACGCCATCAGTTTCTCAGCCATGACGGGCCTCCCTTATCAGCGTCCTGATGGCCGTTCCGTATCCGATGCGACTGGCGTCCATCTCCGCGGCGAGCGGGGTGCGGGACAGGAACTCCCCCATCTCCGGGAAGCGGGTGTACGAGATCGCCGGATCCCAGTGGTGCAGCAAGTGCTGGTTGAAGCCGGCCGAGCCGAAGGTCCGCGACACCGGTCCCGTCCCGAACAGCCGGTTGACCGGTCCGTGCGTCTCGACCGTGAAGTCGACGTCGCAGGGGGCCTCCAGATGCCGGTGCTCGACGACCGTCCGCACGGTCGCCAGCAGCGGGAAGACCGCGCCGACGGCGACGAGCCAGGTCAGCGCGCCGAGCGGGTGGCCCGCCAGGAGCAGCCCGGCGACGATCGCCGCGTGCACGGCGAACGAGCGCAGTGAGGCGAGCAGTCCGCTGGACGTGCGGCTCGACGTGCGGCCGGCGTTCTTGCGCTGCTCGCTGTGCCCGCGCTTGCGGAGCAGGACCTCCAGCACATGGATCCCGGTGACGGCCTTGAGCATGTTGAGGACCGAGAGACACAGGTGATAGGTGGTCTCGGTGTCCTCGTGGTCGCCGAGGTGGGCGTGGTGGGTCATGTGCGTGTAGCGGTAGTTGACGGTCGTGGAGCCGTAGAGGATCCACACGCACCAGTCGCCCAGCCGGTCGTTGAGCTTGCGGCTCGACGCCAGGTTGGTGTGCGCGGCCTCGTGGCCGAACAGGAACAGCGAGTGCATCCAGTAGCCGATCCAGCAGGCGGCGGGGACGACGAGCGCGGCGGTCGCCGCGGCCGGCAGCGTCCGTGAGGCGACGGGGACCGCGAGGAGGCCGGCGACCAGGGCCAGATGGCACAGGCCGATGTCGCGCCAGACGATCCCGTAGCGCGGCTTCAGCGTCTTGCGGTAGTCGACCCACCGCACCCCGTCCTCGGAGACGATCGACGGGAGGTGCGGCGAGCCCGGATTGCCCTTGCGCCGGGTCCCGCCCGTGGCCGGCTCCATGCGTTCATCCCCCTTGTGTCATACGGCTGTCCTGCGGGCCGCCGTGCGGCTGTCCGCGGACCGCGGAAACGACGTGGAAAGCACAACACGGCGGCCGACGGGCGGCCTGAGTAGTCACTACTCAATTGCGGGGACGGCCGTGACCTCGGGCGGCTGTCCGGCGGTCAGCAGTTCGGTGATCCGGAAGGCCAGGTCCAGGGACTGGTCGGGGTTCAGCCGCGGGTCGCACACCGAGCGGTAGCGGGTGGGCAGGTCGTCGAGGCCGACGTCCGGGCCGACGCACTCCGTCACGTCGTCCCCGGTCAGTTCCAGGTGAACGCCGCCGGGGTGGGCGCCCAGGCCGCGCAGGACCTCGAAGAACGCGGTGAGTTCGGCGAGGACGTCGTCGAAGCGGCGGGTCTTGTGGCCGGAGGGCGCGGTGACGGTGTTGCCGTGCATCGGGTCGCAGATCCACGCCACGGGCCGGCCCTCGGCCGTGACCCGCTCGACGAGGGCGGGCAGCGCGGCCCGGACGCGGTCCGCGCCCATGCGCGCCACCAGCGTGAGCCGTCCCGGCTCGCCGTCCGGGGAGAGCCGGTCGATCAGGCGCAGGAGGTCGTCCCCGGTGACGGTCGGCCCGACCTTCACCGCGATCGGGTTGCTGATCCGGGCGAAGTACGCCACGTGCGCGCCGTCGAGCTGCCGGGTACGCTCGCCGATCCACAGCAGATGACCCGAGGTGGCGTAGGCGCGTCCGGTGGCCGGGTCGACGCGGGTCAGCGCCGATTCGTAGTCCAGCAGGAGCCCTTCGTGCGACATGAACAGCTCGCCGGGCGTGTACCAGCCGTCGGCGCCGGTGAAGCCGCCCGCGCGTTCGATCTCCTTGGCGAGGACCGCGTGCCGGGCCCGCTCCGGGGAGGCGTGGGCGAAGCTCAGGACGCGCTCCAGGGCGTAGGCGGGGTCGGCGTGCTCGCCGCTGCCGTACGCCCTGACGAGGTTCAGGGTGGCGGCGGAGGCGTGGTAGACGCGGAGCATGCGGTGCGGGTCGGGGACGCGGTCGGCGGCCGTGAAGGCGTGGCCGTTGACCGCGTCGCCCCGGTAGACCGGCAGTTCCACGCCGTCGCGGACCTCGGTGGGGGCCGAGCGCGGCTTGGCGTACTGGCCGGCCATCCGCGCGACCGTGACCGTCGGCAGCGACATCGCGTAGCCGAGGACGGTGGCGAGCTGCTGGAGCAGGCTCGCGCTGCGGCCGAGGGCGGCGGCGTCGACCGCGTCCAGGGACTCGGCGCAGTCGCCGCCCTGGACGAGGAACGCCTCGCCGCGGGTGACCGCGGCGAGCCGGCCGGTGAGCCGGTCGCACTCGCGCGGCACCACGAGCGGCAGGCTCGCCGCCAGCGCGGCGACCGCCTCGTCGCGGGCGGCCGGGTCCGGCCACCGGGGCTGCTGTCCGGCGGGCAGCGCGCGCCAGTCCTGCGCGGCCTGCGTGACCTGCGTGACCTGCGTCGCCTGTGCGGGCGGCGTGGCGTGCGCGTCCGCCGCCGGGTCCGTCGGGGAGTGCGTCAGGGGGGTCACGCGGTGAGCTCCGCTCCGTGCGGCACCGGCGCGAGCGCCCCGGTGACCAGGCCGTCGAGGATCGCCGAGCCGTGGCGGGTCATCACGGACTCGGGGTGGAACTGCACGGAGGTGAAGCCGGGGCCGCGCAGCGCGTGCACCTCGCCGGTGGCGGGGTCGTGCGCCACCTCCACGGGCCCCGGGCACAGCGGGCCGGTCAGCAGCGCGCCGTCGGAGCGGGCGGTGAACGTGTTGTAGAAGTAGACCGGCTCCGGGACGCCGAACAGGTCGATCGTGCGGCGCACGCCCTGGTGGGGGAAGTCCAGCCGGCGCAGCGGCAGTCCGAGCAGCGAGCACAGGATCTGGTGGCTCAGGCACACGGACACGAACGGGATGCGCAGGTTGAGCAGGCTGCCGGTGACGGCGCGCAGATGCGCGATCTTGGGGTGGGTGGCGTCGCGCGGGTCGCCTGGCCCTGGGCCGAGCACGACGAGGTCGTAGCCGCTGATCCGGTACGGCTCGTCGAAGCGGCGGACGGTCACGTCCCAGCCGAGGCTGCGCAGTTGGAGCGCGCTCATCGCGGTGAACGTGTCCTCGGCGTCGACGATCAGCAGCTTGCCGCGCGCTCCCGGCCGGGCCGGGGCGGGGGCGAGCCAGAAGTCCGACAGCGGGGCGTTGCGCCGGTCGAGGGCGGCCCGGATCCGCGGGTGTCCGTCGAGTCCGGCGGGGCGGCGGGTGCGGGCCGGCCGGTGCAGGGCGTCGAGCAGTCCGGCCGCCTTCGCCCGGGTCTCGGCGGCCTCGGCGGCCGGGTCGGAGTCGCGTACGAGGGTGGCGCCGACGCCGATCCGCATCCGGCCCGCCGCGTCCACGTCCGCCGTCCTGATCATGATGGCCGAGTCCATGCGCCGGCGGTTCGCGGCGTCGCGGCCGATCAGCGCGGCCACGCCGGAGTAGTAGCCGCGGCCCGCCGGCTCGAATCTGGCGATGACCCGGCAGGCGCTCTCCACCGGGCTGCCGGTCACCGTGGGCGCGAGGAGCGTCTCGCGCAGGATCTCGCGTACGTCGCGGTGGCTGTGCCCGACGATGCGGTACTCGGTGTGGGCGAGGTGGGCCATCTCCTTCAGGTTCGGCCCGACCACATGCGCGTCGTCGCACACGCGGCTCATCATCTTCAGTTCCTCGTCGAGCACCATGTACAGCTCGTTGGTCTCCTTGCCGTCGGCGAGGAACTCCAGCACCCGGGAGGGGGTCGGGCCGTCGTCCGGGTAGCGGTAGGTGCCGCTGATCGGGTTCATCACCGCGACGCCGTCGTCGAGGCTGACGTGCCGTTCGGGGCTCGCGCCGATGAAGGTGCGCTCCCCGGTGTGGACGAGGAACGTCCAGTACGCGCCGGGCTCCCCGCGCAGCAGCCGGCCCCACAGGGCCAGCGCCGTGCGCACCGACCAGGCGGGGATCTCGGTGAGGTAGGTGCGCTTGAGGACGAAGTTGGCTCCGGAGCCGTGTCCGATCTCCTCGGCGAGGACCCGGCGCACGAGGTCGCCGTAGGCCTCGTCGTCCAGGTCGAAGCCGCCCTCGCCGGTCTCGACGGGCCAGCGCAGCACCAGGTCGAGCACCTCGTCGACGGGCAGCAGGCTCTGCTCGCGCACGGACATGGCGAGGACGGGCTCGCCGTCGTCGTGGTGGTCGTAGCCGCGCTCGCCGATCACCCGGTACGGCAGCACGGCGAGCACCTCGTGGGCGCCGGGCGCGCCGAGGTCGGGCACGGGCAGCTCGGCGGTGCCGGCGACCTGGGTGAACTCGCCGGTGAGCAGGTCGACATGGCCGGGCGTGCCGCTCTCGGGGCGGTGCAGCACCGCGAACGGGCGGCCGGAGTCGGCCAGTTCCTCCAGTGCGGTCACTCGGGGCCTCCCACGGGCGCGAGGGCCGGCGCCGACAGCGCCTGGAGCACGGTGGCGGTCGGCAGGGTGACGGCGCACCGGGTCGCCGCGTACTCGAGGGCCATCCGGTGGTGCTCGGCGGTGAAGTCGGCGACCGCGTCGGCGACGACGAAGGGCTGGACGTCGTGCGCGAAGGCGTCGCACGCGGTGAGGAGGATGCCCACGTGGGCGTAGACCCCGCAGATCACCAGCTGGTCGCGGCCCCGCTCACGGAGCAGGTCGAGCAGGCCGGTGCGGTGGAAGGCGCTGGCCCGCCACTTGGTCAGGACGGTGTCCTGCGCGCCGGGCGCGACCGCCTCGGGGATGCCGCGGTCCGCCGGGGCCCCGGACATGCCGGCGCCCCAGAAGTCCTGGAGCAGCCCGCGCTGCTCGGGCGTCATGCCGCCGGGCTGTGCCGTGTACACGACGGGCACGTCGAGCGCGGCGCATCGCTCGCGCAGCGCGGCGACGTGGGCCACGAGGTCGGTGCGCGGCTGGGCGGCCTCGGCGAACGGGGCGAGGAAGTAGTGCTGCATGTCGTGCACGAGCAGCACCGCCCGGCGCGGGTCGACGGTCCAGGAGGCGGTGTTCGCCGGGAGGTCGGCGGGGTGCGGCATCGGATACGGGTCGATCGGCGCGATCGCCACGTCGGTCTTCCTTTCTGGGTCGGGGAGGTACGGCGCCGTGGGGGCGCGGACGATGACGGTCGCCGTGTGGGGAGGCGTGTGGTTCAGCCGCCCAGGGCCGCTCCGCCGTCCACGGTCAGTTCGTGCATCGTGATGTGGGCCGCACGCTCCGACAGCAGGAACAGGACCGCGTCGGCGATGTGGGAGGGCTCGGCGATCCGGCCGAGGGGGATGCCCACGCGGTAGGCGTCCGGGACGCCCTCGACGGAGGCGCGTTCGGCCGCGTCGCCCTGGAGGGCCGTGAGCATGGGGGTGCGGGTGGAGCCGGGGGCGACCACGTTGCAGCGGATGCCGTGGCCGGCCAGTTCCAGGCCGAGACACTTGGTGAACATGGCGGAGGCGGCCTTGGACGCCGCGTACGCGGACATCGAAGCCCGGGGCGTGAACGCCGCGTTGGAGGCGACCGTCACGATCGAGCCCCGGCCGCGGGGCGTCATCCGGCGGGCGACGGACCGGCTGACGTGGAAGACGCCGCTCGCGTTGACGGCGAAGGTGACGTCCCACTCCTCGTCGGTGAGCTCGGCGGCCGGTCCGCTGCGCAGCACGCCCGCCGCGTTCACCAGGTGGGTGATCGGCCCGAGTTCGGCCTCCACCTCGGCGATCGCCGCGTCCACCGCCGTACTGTCGGCGACGTCGGCGGCGACCGCGAACACGCGGTGCCCGTCCTTCTCCAGGACAGCGGCCAGCTCCCACAGCGCGGTGACGTCCCGGTCGAGCAGCGCCACCGGGGCGCCGGCGGCCGTGAGCGCCCGGACGACCTCGGCGCCGATGCCGCCCGCCGCGCCGGTCACCACGGCCACCCCGGACAGCTCGGCGGGCGGCGTCGCCGGGGGCGTGCGCACGGCCGGGGCGCTCATCGGGTCACCTGACCGAGGACGCGCCCGACGACCTCGCCGGGGATCCGCAGCGCACGGGTCGAGAAGCCGCGCAGGGCGTCGAGGTAGCGCTCCTGGAGGGCCGCCTCGTCGACCTCGACGCTCTTCCCGCCACGCAGCAGGGTGCGGCCGCCGACGATCACCGTGTCCACGTCCGTGGATCCGGCCAGCCACAGGAAGCTCTCCAGCGGCCGGGGGTTGAGGAGGTAGCGCCAGTCGTCGGCCGGGATCAGCAGCAGATCGGCCTGCTTGCCGGGCTCCAGGCTGCCGACGGCGTCGTCCCAGCGCAGGCCCTTGGCGGCGATGCGGGTGCCCATCGCGAGCGCGTCGGTGGGCAGCACCTCGGTCTGGTCGGCGCTCATCTCGTTGTACATCTGCCAGGCGGCGCGCATCGTCTCGGCGATGCCGGCGCTGGGCGTCGAGGAGCCGTCGGTGGACAGCGACACGTCCAGCCCGGCGCGGCGCAGCGCCGGCACGACGCCGGTCTCGGTCAGCGAGGACTCGCCGGACGGGCCGTACTTGCCGGGCGAGTGGCTGATGTGGGCGCGGGCCGCGAGCATCAGCTTCTGCTCGTGCTCGTCGAGGAAGCCGGCGTGTCCGGCGGTCAACCGGTCGTCCACGAGGCCGAATTCGGCGAGGCGGCGCAGCCCGGTCTCGCCGTGGTAGGTGCGCATCACGGCGGCCTCGTTGCGCAGCGCGGCCACGTGGGTGGCGAAGGGCAGGTCGTGGCGGGCCCGCAACTCGGCCATGCCGCGCGCCAGTTCGTCGGTCATGTTGGTGACATAGGCGATGCTGGGCCGGCACCGCAGCCGGCCGGTGGTGTCGGCGGAGACCAGGCCGAGGAGTTCCTCGAAGCCGGCCAGGATCCGGTCGGCGTCGCGGGTGCGCACCCGGCGCGACTGCTCGGGCGGGCAGATCGCGTCGCTCGCCCAGGTGCTGGCGGAGAAGCGGATGCCGAGCCGCCGGGCCGCGGCGACCATGGACGCGGGGCGGTTGAGCGAGCCCATGTCGCCGAGGGTGGTGACGCCGCCGCGCAGCTGGGTCCACATCGAGTACTCGGCGATGGCCTGGGCCTCGTCGGGCGTCATGTCGTCGATCAGGTCGTCGAACCGGTCGAAGGCGGCGGAGATCTGGTGCATGTCGCCGCCGCCGCCCATGAACGCGACCTGGTCGTCGCGGTCCGACACGGGCCGCAGGGCGCCGCGCATCGGCAGGCGCATCGCGAACATCTCGTGCCAGTGCGCGTTGACGAAGCCTGGCAGGACCATCATCCGGCGGGCGTCGACGGTGCGCAGGCCGGCCCGCCGGGCGGGGTCGAGGGCGGCGACCGCCTCGTCGACCTCGGCGGCGGGACCGACGGCGGCGATCCGGTCGTCCACGATCAGCACCGCGCCGCGCGCGTGCACGGACTCCCGGTCGTCGGCGGTGTAGACGGTGCCGCCGGAGATCAGCTGCACGCTCATGACGCCGCCCCGGGCTCGTTCGGCACGGGCTCGTTCGGCGCGGGCTCGTTCGGCGCGGGCCGGGCGAGGGACTCGAAGTGGGTGAGCCACCCCGCGAGGGTGGGCGAGGCGACCAGCGCCTCGAACTCGACCGGGATCCGCTGCTTGCGCCAGCGGCTGACCAGCCGCATGATCTCCAGCGAGCTCAGGCCCAGGACGACGAGGCTGGCGTCCGGCTCGATGGCGTCCTGCGGGATCCCGAGCACGGGGGCCAGCGTCGTCCGCAGCTCCTGTTCGGTGGGGACGGATATGGGGACGGAAGAGGTGTCCACGTCAGCCTTCCTGCTCGGACGCGGCGTGTGCGGCCAGCGCCTTCTTGTCGACTTTGCCGAGGGGGGTGAGGGGGAGTTCGGGCAGGTACCGCACCACGTCGGGCAGCTTGTAGTCGGCGACGCCGAGCGCGTGCACCGACCGCTTGAGCTCGGCGAGCGAGACCTCGGCCCCGTCGGCGACGAGGTAGGCGCAGATCCGCTCGCCGAGGAACTCGTCGGGCACGCCGATCACCGCGGCCGCCGCGACGGCGGGGTGCGCGAGCAGCAGGTCCTCCACCTCGCCGGCGGAGACCTTGTCGCCGCCGCGGATGATCATTTCCTTGATGCGGCCCTCGATGACCAGGTCGCCGTCGGGGGTGAGCCGGGCGAGGTCGCCCGTGCGGTAGAAGCCGTCCTCGGTGAACGCGCGCCGGTTGTACTCGGGCACCCGGTAGTAGCCGCGCAGGGTGTACGGGCCCCGGGTGAGCAGTTCGCCGACCTCGCCGGCGGGCAGCTCGTCGCCGTCCTCGCCGACGACGCGGATCTCGTCGGCCTGCGAGATCGCCTTGCCCTGGGTGGTGAGCACCGACTCGTCCGGGTCGTCCGGGCGGCTGAAGGTGAGCAGGCCCTCGGCCATGCCGAACACCTGCTGGAGCCGGGCGTCCAGGGTGGGCTGGATGCGCTCGGTGAACTCGCGGAGCATGCGCGCCCCGCCGACCTGCACCAGACGCAGGCTGGACAGGTCGGCCTCGGTCCACTCGGCGTCGTCCAGCCAGAGCGCCATGATCGAGGGGACCATCGCGGTGACGGTGGCCCGGTACCGCTCGATCAGCGGGAAGCAGTCCGCCGGGTTGGGCGTGTCGGCGAGGACCACGGTGCCGCCGGTCTGGAAGGTCCCGACCACGCCGGGGCAGCCGAAGGCGAAGTTGAACTCGATGGGCAGCACCGCGAGGTAGACGTCGTCCTCGGTCAGTTCGCACACCTGGGCGGCCCGCTCGGACATGTACACGTAGTCGTCGTGGGTGCGCGGGATCAGCTTGGGCAGGGCCGTCGTGCCGCCGGACAGCAGGAAGAAGGCCACGTCCGCGGGGTCGGGCTCGGGCAGCGGGGCCGCCTCGCCGGCCGCCGCCTCCAGCTCGGCCACCGACACGAAGCCCTCGGCCTTGTCGCCCAGCACGAACAGGGAGGTCAGGGCGCCGGTCTCGGCCTGTACCCGCAGGGCCAGTTCGCGGTGGTCGAAGCCGCGGTGCGTCTCGGGCACGACGTACCCGACCGCGCCGCTCAGCTCGACGAGGTGGGTGATCTCGCTGGCGCGGTGCGCGGGCAGCGAGAACACCAGCTTCGCGCCGAGCCGCATCAGGCCGAAGGCGATCGCCACGAACTCCGGCACGTTGGGCAGCTGGACGACGACCCGGTCGTCCGGGCGGATCCCGTGCGCGGCGAACCCGGCGGCCAGGCGGTCGGCCCAGCGGTCGAGTGCGGCGTAGGTGACACGGCGTCCGCCGTGCACGAGGGCGGTCCTGTCCCCGTACCGCCGCGCGCACTCGCGCAGCACCGCGCCGAGCGTGTCACCGCGCCAGATCCCCTGCTCGCGGTAACGACGGGCGACGTCCTCGGGCCAGGGGGTGCATCCGTCGAGCATCGTCGGGCTCCTAGGCTTCCGGGGTGGCGGCGGGGGCTTCGGCCGGGGTGGCGGCGGGGGCTTCGCCGCCGGTGACGGCCCCGCCGGCTCGGGCGGCTCGGGCGGCTCCGCGAGCTGCGGGAGCGACCTCGGCGGCCTCGGCGCCGGCGGCCCCACGGGCATCGGCGGTGGCGGCCTTGACGGCCCCGCCGGCCCCGCCGGCTCGGGCAGCTCCGCGAGCTGCGGGAGCGACCTCGGCGGCCTCGGCGCCGGCGGCCCCACGGGCATCGGCGTCGGCGGCCTTGACGGCCCCGCCGGCTCGGTCGGCTCGGGCGGCTCCGCGAGCTGCGGGAGCGACCTCGGCGGCCTCGGCGCCGGCGTCCCCTCGGGCATCGGCGTCGGCGGCCATCGCGGCCCCGCGGGCCTCCGCGGCCTCCGTGATGCGGAGGACGGCTGCGCCGGCCTCCATGCCCGTGCTCGCGCCGATGAGGAGCACGTTGTCGCCGGGGCCGACCTGGCCGGTGCGCCACACGTGTTCCAGGCCGAGGAAGAGGTCGGCCGCGCCGGTGTGGCCGATCGTGCTGACGTACTCCCAGACCGTCTTCTCCTCGGGCACGTCCAGCGGCAGCAGGAACATGGCCTCCAGGGCGGGGCGGCCGAAACCGACGTGGCACACCCGGTCGATCTGGTCGAAGGTCAGGCCGGCCTCCTTCAGGGTGCGCTCGGCGATCTCCGACACGCGGTCGCCGAAGTTCTTGATCGGCGGGGCCTGGCCCTCGGCCCACTGCTCGCGGACCTTCTCGGCGCGCTCGGCGAAGTTCAGGCCCCGGCCGCGGGTGACGCCCGGCGGGAAGAGCTCCTCCCCCGCTCGGTGCAGGATCTCCATCGAGGAGTCGGACAGCGAGCCGAGCGCGAGCAGCTCGGCGAAGCCGGAGCGGCGCGAGAGGACCACGGCCGAACCCGCGTCGGCGAGCACGAACAGCCCCGAGGCCCGCCAGCGGTCGACGCCGGGCGTCGAGTAGTTGTCGCCGGTGGTGATCAGCGCCGCGTCGTGCGTGGGGTTGGCCGTCAGCCGGTTGGCGGCGATCTCCAGGGAGGCCAGCATGCCCAGGCAGCCCTGCTTGACCTCGACGGCCGGGACCGGCCGGTCCAC
This sequence comes from Streptomyces sp. NPDC002328, assembly GCF_042890065.1. Lineage (NCBI taxonomy): Bacteria > Bacillati > Actinomycetota > Actinomycetes > Kitasatosporales > Streptomycetaceae > Streptomyces > Streptomyces sp. NPDC002328. The sequence goes on from NZ_JBIARQ010000027.1 coordinate 38,383, forward strand.
GGTGTTGTTGAGGATGTAGTGCACGGCGGACCAGCCGTCGGGGCCCTGGTGGTGCGTGTAACTGTGCAGCAGGACGCCGATGTCCTCGGGGCCGTGCCCGGAGCCGGCGAGCGCGGCACGGGCCGCGTCGATCGCCAGTCGCGGCGCGGGAGTGGACTCGCTGACGGCCGCCGACCGCATGCCCGAGGCCTGCCGGGCCCCCTCGTCGTACAGACCTTCCGCGACCGCGCGCTCGGCCGGGAACAGGGGCGGCAGGTGGCTGCCGATCCCGGCGAGATACAGGTTCGCAGTCCTCATCGAGCCGACTCCTTCGTGGGGTTGGTCCTTCATGGCCGGCGCGGTGGACCGCGCCCGGTGCGCCGGCGCCGTCTCCGCCGGGAGCGGACCGGACCGGACGGGGCCGGCCGGGCCGAGGGCGGGAGGTGCGTCGGCCGCAAGCACAACACCGGTCGCGTCCGGCGCTCATGAGTAGGCGGTACTCAACCGGCCGGGGCCCGGACACCCCCCGTGCGGGCCGGGTCGCGCACGTCGCTCCTGGGGTCATGGGGGCCCGGCGGGGTGGCCGATTTGAGTACCGACTACTCGCGCGTCTGTGCGGGCCCCGCTGCTGTGCTGCTGGCTGCGAAGCCGCCGCACGACGTCCACGGCGGCCCAGGCACTCACGAGGTCACGAGGGAGAACCCATGTCGAGGTCGCGTCCGGAACCGGGCGACTGGTCGAATGCCGCCGAACTCGCCGAGCTGCAACGGGCACAGCTGCCCAGGGTGCTCGCCCAGGCGCTGCGCTCGCCGTTCTACGCGGCCCGCTACCGGGGCCGGGTGGCGCCGCGCACCGCGGAGGACTTCGGCGGCGTCGAGCCGACCACCAAGCAGGACCTGCGCGACCAGTACCCGTTCGGGATGCTCGCGGTGGACCGCGAGGAGCTCGCCACCTACCACGAGTCGAGCGGCACGGCGGGCGACCCGACCGCCTCGTACTACACCGACGAGGACTGGACCGACCTCGCCGAGCGGTTCGCGCGCAAGTGGACCGGGATCCACCGCTCCGACACGTTCCTGGTGCGCACCCCCTACGGGCTGGTGATCACCGGTCATCTCGCGCAGGCCGCCGGACGACTGCGCGGCGCGACCGTCGTGCCGGGCGACGCCCGGTCGCTGGCCACCCCGCTGTCGCGGATGGTGCGCGTCCTGAAGTCCCTCGACGTGACGCTGACCTGGTGCAACCCGACCGAGATCGCGCTGCTGGCCGCCGCGGCCACGGCGGCAGGTCTGCGCCCGGCGGAGGACTTCCCGTCCCTGCGGGCGATGTTCACCGCGGCCGAACCGCTCACCGCGGTGCGCCGGCAACGGCTGAGCGAGCTGTGGGGCGGCGTCCCGATCGTCGAGGAGTACGGCTCGACGGAGACCGGCACCATCGCGGGGCAGTGCCCGCAGGGGGCGCTGCACCTGTGGGCGGACCGCGCGGTCTTCGAGGTGTACGACCCCCGCACCGGCACGCTGGCCCCGTCCGGGCGGGGCCAGATGGTGGTGACGCCGCTGTACCGGGACGCGATGCCGCTGCTGCGCTACAACCTCGCCGACGAGGTCGAGGTGTCGGACGAGCCGTGCGCGTGCGGGTGGGCGCTGCCGACGGTGCGGGTGCTCGGCCGGGCGGGCACGGCCTACCCGGTGGGCTCCTCCTCGGTCACCCAGGAACGCCTGGAGGAGCTGGTGTTCGGCCTGCCGGCGAGCTACGGGGTGCTGTTCTGGCGGGCGAAGGCCCACCGCGACGTGCTGCGCGTCGAGTTCGAGGCGCCGGACGCGGTCCGCGACCGGGCCGTCAAGGAGCTGGGCGAGGCCGTGGACCGCCGGCTCGGCGTCCCGCACCGCGTCACCGGGCTGCCCCCGGGCACGCTCGTCCCCGCCGAGGCGCTCACCGCCCAGCGGGACATCCTCAAGGCCCGCTACCTCTTCGCGGAGGGCGAGGACTGGGACGCGTGGAGCAAGGGGGTCACGTTCGCATGAGGCGGCCCTCCCCGCGTTCGTCCGGCTCCCCGCGTTCGTCCGGCTCCCCCGGCCACGTCCCGGGCTTTCCCCGCGCCCTCGTCACACCCGTCTCCCTCACATCCCCCGCCTCCCCCATCACCCCCTGCTCCCCCACCTCCCCCACCTCCCTCGCCTCCCCCACCTCCCTCGCCTCCCTCTGCTCCCCCGCCTCCCCTATCTCCCCTTTCTCCCTCCTCCTTCCTCCTGTCGTCGTCCGCCGCGGACGACCCGACCGTGAGCGGTGACCTGATGAGCGATCTGTCCCATCTCCCGTCGAACCCCGAGGATCCCATCGCGGTGGTCGGCATCGGCTGCCGCTTCCCCGGCGGCGCCGACTCGCCGCGGGCCCTGTGGGAGCTGCTGATGGACGCGGTGGACGCGTCCGGCCCGATCCCCGAGGAGCGGTGGGCGCCGCAGCGGGCGCAGTCGCGGGAGAACGCGGCCGTGCTGTCCCGGGTGACGTCGAACGGCGCGTTCCTCGACGACATCTCCGGCTTCGACGCCTCGTTCTTCGGCATCTCCGCCACCGAGGCCCGCCAGCTCGACCCGCAGCAGCGGATCGCGCTGGAGGTCGCGTGGGAGGCGCTGGAGCACGCGGGCATCCCCGCCTCGGGCCTCGCGGGCACCGACACGGGCGTGTTCATCGGCGTCGGCACCGACGACTACGGGCGGCGGCTGCTGGAGGACCTGCCCGGCGTGGAGGCCTGGACCGGCATCGGTTCCTCGCTGTGCGGCGTGCCCAACCGGATCTCGTACACCCTGGACCTGCGCGGTCCGTCCCTCGCCGTCGACACCGCGTGCTCGTCCTCGCTCGTGGCCGTGCACCAGGCGTGCGCGAGCCTGCGCGCCGGAGAGGTGCCGGTCGCCCTGGCGGGCGGCGTGATGCTGATGGCGGGGCCGGGTCTGACCACGGTCCTGGACCTCGCGGGCGCCATCTCGCCGGACGGCCGCTCCAAGGCCTTCGACGAGGCCGCCGACGGCTACGGCCGCGGCGAGGGCTGCGGCATCGTCGTGCTCAAGCGGCTCGCCGACGCCCGGCGCGACGGGGACCGGGTCGTCGCGCTGATCCGCGGCACCGCCGTCCACCAGGACGGCCGCACCGACGGCATCATGGCGCCCAGCGCCACCGCCCAGGCGCACCTCATGCGCAAGGCGTACGAGGCGGCCGGCGTCGTCCCGCACGAGGTCGACTACGTGGAGGCGCACGGCACCGGCACCCGGGTCGGCGACCCCATCGAGGCGTCCGCGCTCGCCGCGGTCGTCGGGGCCCGCGGCGAGGACGCCCCGCCGTGCCTCATCGGCTCGGTGAAGACCAACATCGGCCACTGCGAGGCCGCGGCAGGCATCGCCGGGCTCATCAAGACGGCGCTCGCGATGCGGTACGGCGTCATCCCGCCCACCCTGTCGACGGCCGGGCCGCGCCGGGAGATCCCGTGGGCGGACTCGGGCCTGCGCGTGGTGACCGAGGCGACGCCGTGGCCCGAGACCGGCCGGCCCCGGGTGGCGGGCGTGGCCAGCTACGGGTACGGCGGCACGATCGCGCACGCGGTCCTGGAGCAGGCGCCGCGGGACGTCTCCGCCGAGGACGCGGTGGAGACGCCGGGCGCCGGGCGGGCCGGGACGCCCGGGGAAGCCGGGACGCCCGGGGAAGCCGGCACCTCCGGGGAGACCGGGACCCCCGGGGAAGCCGGCAATGCCGGGACCCCCGGGAAGGCACGGACCCCCGGGGAAGCCCGGACCCCCGGGGAAGCCGGGACCTTCGGGAAGGTCGGGACCCCCGGGGCAACCGGGACGTCCGGGAAGGTCGGGGAGGCCGGCACGTCCGGGGACGCCGGGACCTCCGGGGAGGCCGGGGAGGCCGGGGAGGCCGGGGACGCCGGGGAGGCCGGGGACGCCGGGACCTCCGGGAAGGTCGGGGAGGCCGGGGAGGTCGGGAGCACCGCCGCCGGGCCCGTCCTGTACCCGGTGTCGTCGGCGACCGTGCCGGGGCTCGCCGCGCAGGCGGACCGGCTGGCCGGGGCGCTCGGCGCGCACGGCCTCGCCGACGTCGGTCACACGCTCGCCCACCGCAGGGCGCACCTCGCCGCCCGCGCCGTCGTCCTGGCCGCCGGCCGGGACGAACTCGCCGAAGGACTACGGGCGTTGGCCGAGGGCCGCCCGGACCCCGCCGTCGTGACCGGCGAGCCGGCGGGCCGGGCCGGGAACCCGGTGTGGGTGTTCTCCGGCCACGGCGCCCAATGGGTGGGCATGGGCCGCGAACTCCTCGTCGAGGAACCGGTGTTCGCCGCCGCCCTGGACCGGCTCGGCCCCGTCTACGCCGAGGAGCTGGGCATCACGCCGCGCGAGGTGCTCACCGGTGGCGACCTGGGGTCGGTGGACGTCATCCAGTCGATGCTCTTCGCCATGCAGATCGGCCTGGCCGAGGTGTGGCGCCGGCACGGTCTCGCGCCGGGCGCGGTCATCGGGCACTCGGTGGGCGAGATCGCCGCCGCCGTCACGGCGGGCGTGCTGACGGAGGAGGACGGCGCGCGCCTGATCTGCCGCCGCTCCGCGCTGCTGCGCAAGGTCGCCGGCAAGGGCGCCATGATCATGGTGGACCGGTCCTTCGACGAGGTGCGCGAACGCATCGGCGTCGCGCGGGAGGACCTGTGCGCGGCGATCGCCGCCGCCCCCTCCTCCACCGTCGTGGCCGGCGACATCACCGCCGTCGACGAGGCCGCCGAGCGGTGGGCCGCGCTCGGCTGGACGGTCCGCCGGGTGGACTCCGACGTCGCCTTCCACAGCGCGCACATGGACGAGATCAGCGGCGACCTCGCTCTCGCCGTCGCCGATCTGGAACCCCGACCCGCCCGGGTGCCGCTGTACCTCACCGCGGTCGACGACCCGCGCGACGGGCGGCGGCAGGACGCGCACTACTGGGCCGGCAACCTGCGCAACCCGGTCCGTTTCCACCAGGCGGTGCGGGCGGCGGTGGAGGACGGGCACCGGCTGTTCCTGGAGGTCTCCGCGCACCCGGTGGTCAGCCACTCGATCACCGAGACCCTGGCCGGGGCCGGTACCGGGGCCGGGGACGCGCTGGTCCTGCCGAGCCTGCGCCGCAACCGGCCCGAGAAGGCCACGCTGCTGACCTCGCTGGCCGCGCTGCACTGCCGGGGTGTGGCGGTCGACTGGTCGGTGCTGCAACCGGCGGGCCGCCGCACCGATCTGCCCACCACCGCCTGGCAGCACGACCGGCACTGGGTGGACGCGCGCGGCGGGGACGAGCCGCCCGTCGACACGCTGCTCGGCGCGCGGACCGCGGTGCACGGCTCGCGCACCCGGGTCTGGCAGACCACGCTGAACCTGCGCACCCGGCCGTACCCGAGACGGCACCCCGTCCTCGGCACGGAGATCGTGCCGGCCGCCGTCCTGCTCAACACCTTCCTCACCGCGGGCCGTACGGACGTCCTGACCGACGTGCGGCTGCGCCAGCCGGTGGTCGTCCCGCCGCAGGACACGCGTGAGGTGCAGATCGTGTGCGACGAGGGCGGGCTGCGGCTGGTCTCGCGCCGGCTGGGCGCGCCCGACGCGGCGTGGTCGACGCACACGCTCGCCGCGATCGGCGAGTCCGCCGAGCCCGGGGCTCCGGTCGTCGTCACGGACGCCACCGAGGCGCTCGACCCCGGGTACGTCGTCGAGCGGCTCGCGGAACTCGGCGTGGCCGACATGGGGTACCCGTGGACGATCGAGGAACTGCGGCGCGGCGAGGGCACGTTGACGGCGGTCGCGAGCGCGGAACTCGACCGCAGCTGGGCGGCGGTGCTGGACGCGGCGCTGTCCATGGCGTCGGTGATCTTCCCCGGTCCCGGGGTGCTGCGGATGCCCGCACACGTGGACCGCGTCACCCGCAGCGGCCCCGCGCCGCGCCGCGCGCTCATCTCGGTCCGCCTGGACGAGGACCGGCCGACGACGGTGCATGTCGAGGTACGGGGGTTGCCGGAGGCGGGCGACACCCCGGCCGGCGCGGGCGACGCGGCTGCCTCGTGCGACACGGATGTCTCGGGCGTCTCAGGTGTCTCGGGTGCCTCAGGCGTCTTGGCCGACGCGGGCGTCTCGGACGGCACGGACATCTCGGGTGTCTCGAATGCCTCGGATGCCTCAGGCGTCTCGGGCGACGCGGCTGCCTCCGGCGGCTTCGGGGGCGTCGAGTCGCTGGTGACGCTGCGCGGGCTGCATTACGGCGAGCTCGACGGAGAGCTGTCCGGGGAGGAGCAGAGCTCCGGCGGGCGGTTCGAGGTGGCATGGCGGTCGTTCCCGGTGGACGGCGCGGCGCGCTCCAGCCTGGTCGGCCGTACCGTCCTGGTGCTGGGCCCGACCGACGTGGCGCGGGCGCTGGTCCCGGAGGCCGCCGTGCACGGGGCGACGGTGAGCGTCGACCCGGCCGGGATCGCCGACGCCGACCATGTGCTGTTCGCGCCCGACGGCTCCGAACCGGCGGACGTGGCCGTGGAGTTCGCCCGCCTCGTGGCCGGCATCGCCGCGCTGCCGGGCCGCAAGCCGCTGCTGTGGTGCCTGACCCGGGGGGTGCGCGAGGCCGCGGACCTGGGCGGGTCCCCGCTGTGGGGCATGGGCCGGGTCGTGGCGAGCGAGCACCCCGAGTTCTGGGGCGGCGTCGTCGACGTGCCCCGGGGGCCGGCGGAGGAGCTGCCCGCACGGCCGCTGTTCCACCTGCTGCATCTGCGGCCCGCCGAGCCGGTGCTCGCCGTGACCGACGGCGAGGTGTGCGCGCCTCGGCTGGTGCCGGCCGAACCCGCCCCGGACGGGGCCCAGTTCACCTGCCGTCCGGACGGCACGTATCTCGTCACCGGCGGTCTCGGCGTGCTCGGTCTCGAGCTGGCCGGTCACCTCGCGGCGCGCGGCGCCCGCCGGATCGTACTGCTGGGCCGCACGCCGGTGCCGCCGCGCGCCCTGTGGTCCGACGGCGATCCGCGCGTCGAGGCGCTGCGGCGGCTGGAGGCGGCCGGGGTGACCGTGCGCACGGTCGCGGCCGACGTCACCGACGCGGCGGCGGTGCGGGCGGGGCTCGACGCGCTCGACCTGCCGCCGGTGCGGGGCGTCGTGCACGCCGCGGGCACGGTGCACAGCGCGCTGATGCACCGGCTGGGGGCCGAGGAGCTGCGGGCGGTCATGCGGCCCAAGGCGGACGGCGCGCTGGTCCTGCACGAGCTGTTCCCGCCGGGCACGACGGACTTCTTCGTGCTGTTCTCCTCCGCCGGCCCGCTGCTCGGCCTCCCGGGCCAGGGCGCGTACGCCGCCGCCAACTCGTTCCTCGACGCGCTCGCGGCGCACCGGCGGACCGGCGGGCACACGGAGTCGGTGTCCATGGCGTGGACGAGCTGGCGCGGCATGGGCATGGCCACGGCGGCGGAGGCGACCGATGTGGAGCTGGCGGCGCGCGGCACCGCCGACATCGCCCCGGACGCGGCGCTGCGCGCCTTCGACCAGACCGCCGGGCGGGCCACGAGCGGCCTGGTGGCGGTGATCGGCCTGCTGCGCGGCCACACCGGGCCGCGTCCCGCGCTCCTCGCGGAACTGGCCGCCGACGACGCCGCGCAGCCGCAGGAGGTGCCCGACTGGGTCGGTCTGACGGGCGACGAGCTGGCGGAGTACCTGTTGGAGGACGTCCGCCGACGGGTCGCGTCGGTGCTCGGGGTACGGCCGGACGCGGTCGGGGTCCACCGGCCGCTCACCGAGGCGGGCGTCGACTCCCTGCTCGCCGCGGCGATCCGGGTCGCCCTCGAACGCGACCTGGGCGTGGCCCTGCCCGCGACGCTGCTGTGGAACTACCCCACGGTGAGCGAGATAGCGGCCTACCTGGCCGACGTCCTCACAGACGCCCACGCCACCCAGGAACAGCCGACGGCGTAACGACGGAGGGGCCCGACGGCCCACCGCCATCCCCGGAGGGGCCGGACGCAACACCACCCGGCCCCTCTGCCACGCCCACCGCACCCCGCGAGGCGCGGCCGCCCCCACCTCCACCCTTCCGCACCCCGAAGCCCCGCCCTCCAGCCGGGGCCGACGGCAGACCATCGGGCACCACCGACGGACAGCCACGCGATGGCAGCGCCGGGTGCCGGCGAACACCCGCGGGACGGCGGCCGGTGCCGGCGAACAGCCACGGGACGGCAGCGCCGGGGTGCCGGCGGACAGCTGCCTGATGGCGACCGGTGCCGGCGGACAGCCGCGGGACGGCGGCCGGTGCCGGCGGACAGCCGGGCGGGGACAGTTCCAGGCGGGCCTGTACGACCGGCGGGGCGTGGCCGAGCGACGCCGACGCGGTGCGGCGGCCGAGCCGGACCGCGAGGGCGCCCTCGCCGAGCCGGACGCGCACAGCGCGCGCCCGCAGCTCCGCAAGCAGCCCGCCTCACTCACATACGGCCGGCACTCACCCCCAGCGGCGGGCGGCGTCAGCCGTAGCGCGGGGCATCAGCCGCAGCGGGCGGCGCCAGCCGTGAGGGCGGTGCCAGCCATGGCGATGGCGTCAGCCATCGCGGGCGGTGCCATCCGCAGCCGGCGGCGGCAGCCGTAGCCGGCGCTGCCGTGGCCGTGGTTCAGGCCGCCGGAGGCTTCAGCATTGCCTCCGCGCCGTCCAGCGAGCGTTCCACCGTGAAGCGGAAGAAGGCCAGTTCGTGTTCGGCGACGTCCTGCGGAGCCGTGTCGCGGGCGAGCGCCTCGGCGGCCGCGGCGGCGAGGCCGGGGTGGGTGTCGTCACCGGCGAAGGCGGCCATCGCGCGGCCCATGTCCGCCCGCGCCGTGGGGAATTCGCCGCGGTCGTCCTCCACGGCCACCAGCATGAAGGCGCTGTTGAGCAGGTAGCGGTAGACCTGCGTGGCGTGCTCCCCGAACCCGGCGTCCAGCAGCACCTTTATGCCGATGTCGATGGTCGACAGCGCCGAGGGGACGTTGGGCCCCACCACCACCATCCGCCGGGCCACCCCGGGATACCGCCGCAGCACCGCGCGCCCCCCGAGCATCAGCGTGCGGAACCACTCACGCCACGGCACGTCCGCGTCCGGCACGGGTATCCGGGAGATCACCCGGTCGGTGACGCCCATGACCACCGCCTCGCGGTCGCCGACGTGGTGGGCGATGACACCGGGCCAGACGCCCAGCCTCGTGGAGACCTGTCGGATCGACCAGCCGTCGAGCCCATGCTCGGCGGTGAGTTCGAGCGCACTGTCGATGATCTTGTCCGCCGTGATCGGCGGCAGCCCCGCCGAGGCGCGTGACTTGCGTCGGGGCGCTGTCTGCGACATGGCGAAACCACCTGTCCGTAGGGAGTCGTCGGCGCGGTCGCGGCGGTGCCGGCGAGGCGCGTGAATGGATCAACCCTAACCTATTAGCCACTGTCTAAGAGCATGCTGTACGCTATTAGTCACTGTCTAAGAGGGTGCCCGTCAACCCTCTTGCACGTCCCCGACACGTCCGCGGCCCCTCGTGCCGCACCGGGCGACACGCGCGCACGCACCCTCACTTCCGTTCCGCCTCGTCAGACTCCGTCCCGCTCCGTCCCGCTCCGTCCCACTCCTCCCGGAGAGGTCCCACGCCCATGCGCAAATGGATGCCGTTGCTGGCCGTGTGCCTAGGCACCTTCATGCTCCTCGTCGACGTCACCATCGTGAGCGTCGCCCTGCCGCAGATGACCGACTCCCTGGACACGTCGTTCTCCGCCCTGCAATGGGTGGTCGACATCTACGTCCTGGTGCTCGCCGCCCTGCTGATGGCGCTCGGCTCACTGTCGGACCTCACCGGCGCCCGGCGCGTCTACCTGGCCGGTCTCGCCGTGTTCGCCCTCGCCTCCCTCGCCTGCGGTCTGGCGAACAGCAGCGAGATGCTGATCGCGGCCCGGGGCGTCCAGGGCCTCGGCGCGGCGGCCATGTTCGCCACCAACACCGCGCTGCTGGCGAGCAATTACCAGGGCCGTGACCGGGGTGTCGCGTTCGGCCTGTGGGGCGCGGTCAACGGCGCCGCCGCTGCCGCCGGCCCCATCCTCGGCGGGCTGCTCACCGAGCACCTCGACTGGCGGTGGATCTTCCTGGTCAACCTGCCCGTCGCCGCCGTCGCCCTGTACATCGGCGGCAAGCACCTGACCGCCTCGTCCACCCGGAGCGACCGCCGCGTGGACCTGCCCGGCACCGTCGGCTTCACGCTCGCCGCGACCCTGCTCATCTTCGCGCTGATCCGCGCGGGCGAGGACGGCTGGGGCGCGAACAGCACCCTGCTGCTGTTCGGCGGCTCGGCGCTCGCGCTGCTCGCGTTCGTCCTGGTGGAGCGCGGCAAGCGGGACCCGATGCTGGACCTGGGCCTGCTGCGTACCCCGTCCTTCGGCGGTCTGATGATCGGGGCGGTGGTGTTCAGCGCCGCCGCTTTCGCCAACCTGGTGTTCGTGTCGGTGTGGGCCCAGACGGTGCTCGACTTCAGCCCCGTGAAGGCGGGTCTGATCCTGATGCCGCTGAGCGGTATGTCGTTCGTGGCGGCCGGGCTCGCGGGACGGTTCCTCGCCCAGGCGCCGCCGCAGTACCCGATCGGCGCCGGTCTGCTGCTGATCGGCGCGGGCACGCTGATGGAGATGTCCGTGTCCGGCTCCTCGGGCTGGCTCGCGCTGCTGCCCGGCTTCCTCGTCACCGGCCTCGGCGTCGGCATCGCCTCGCCGATCCTCGCCTCGGCCGCGCTCGCCGCCGCACCGGCCGACCGGGCGGGCATGGCGGGCGGAGCCGCCAACACCTTCCGCCAGCTGGGCTTCGCGCTGGGCATCCCGGCCGTGGGCACCCTGATCTCCGGCGTGGTCGCCGACAAGCTCTCCGGCAGCAAGCTGTTCGACGACGCCGACGGCGCGGCCGAGCTGGTCACCGGCGGCCAGTCGGCGGGCGTCCTCGCGGGGATCCCGGAGCAGTCGAAGGCCGCGGCGACGACCGCCATCGAGAACGCGTACGCCGCCGGCCTGGACCGCGCCTTCCTGGTCAGCGGCCTCGCGGCGCTCGCAGCCGGCGTCCTGGTGCTACTGGTAGTACGCCCCTCCACACAGCACCCCCAGACCCCCCCGCCCCAGAACACCCCCCACCCCCAACCCGCCGACACCGCGGCCCGCCCCGCCTAGCCCCACCACAAACCGCTGACGCGGCGCCGTACCCCCCGGGGCGTACGGCGCCGCGTCAGCGGTGACGGGTACCGGAACCTGCCGCTCCTTATTTCCACAGGTCAGAGGCCACGATCACGGATTGAACAGAACGGAACCCACCCGGTGTCATCGGGGGCCTGCGCGACCGGGCCGGCGCAGGTCCCCGACGCCGCTCAGCGGCCGGGGCCGATGTCCTTCACCAGGCCCGCCTCGTAGGCGATGATCGCGGCCTGCACGCGGTTGCGCACCTCCAACTGGTTGAAGATCGCGCTGACGTACGTCTTGATCGTGCCCTCGACGAGGTGCAGACGCTGCGCGATCTCCGCGTTGGACAGGCCGGCGCCCAGCATCCCCAGGACCTCTAGCTCACGTTTGGTCAGCAGCGTCGTGCGCGCGCCCGAGGCCTCCGAGCGTGGTGAGGGGGCCCTGCGCAGTTCGGTCATCAGCCGACGCGCCACCAGCGGGGAGAGGCAGGAGCCGCCGGACGCCACGGCGCGCACCCCGGAGATCAGATCCCGTGGATCGGACGCCTTCAGCAGGAAACCGGCCACCCCCTGGTCCAGCGCCCGCTCGATGTACTTGTCCTCACCGAAGGTGGTGAGGACGATCACCCCGGTGTCCGGATTGGTGGTCCGCAGTTCCCCCGCGGCCGCCAGACCGTCCATCTCCGGCATCCGGATGTCGAGCAGCGCCACATCGGGGCGGTGCTTGCGGGCCAGCTCGACGGCCTCACGCCCGTCGGACGCCTCGGCGACCACCTCGATGCCCGGCTCAGTGGTCAGGATGGAGCGAACCCCGGCCCTGATGATGGTCTCGTCGTCGGCGAGCAGTACGCGAATCATCCGATCCTTCCCTGGTGGTTTCCGCTCATCCGCCCTGCGGGTGGCCGCCGCCGGGCGCGTTGTGTCAGAGCGTGTCCTTGGACGTCAGAACCTCGTCCTCGAAACACAGCCGGTACATCGCGTCGGTGAAGTGCAGAAGGCTCGCGCTCGCCCGGTAGTACTCGCACGTGGCACCGTCCGGGACCAGGGGCTCCGAGACGACCGGTGGCGGCTTCCTGATCCGCCGCGGAGGGAGCACCGGATCCAGCTCCGCGCGCGTCTCGCCGACCCGAATGCGCGCGAAGTCGTCGGGTGAGACGGACGTCGTCGCCGAAGTGAAGACGTAGAGGCCCACGAGGAGCGCCACGATGCCCGCACCGAGCAGCGCCGGGATCAGCGCGGCCCGCCGGGCGTCGCGCCGCAGCCGGGCCCTGGTCCGCAGCAGCGCGGTCCGCGACGCGCTCAGCCACGGTGCGGGCGGAGCGGGGGCGGTGCCGTCCGCCGCCGGTCCGGTGCCGTCCGTACCGGCGTCCGCGCCGGACTGCGGCCAGGCCGCCTCGGGGTCGGGTGGCGCGGTCGCCCTCGACGGCGTCGACGCGGTGTGCGGCAGCCGTGCGTGCACCTCGAACCCGCCCTCCCGCGGGCCCGTCCGCAGGGTGCCGCCCGCCAGGCGGACACGCTCGTCGAGTCCGATCAGTCCCGAACCGCTGCCCGCCGCGGAGGGGCTCCCGCCGTTCTCCGCCCGCTCGTTGACGACCGACACCACGGTCTCGTACGTCCCGTGCGTCACCCGTACGGTGATCGGGGCGCCCGGTGCGTGCTTGGTCGCGTTGGTCAGCGACTCCTGCACCACCCGGTACGCCGCGAAGTCGGACAGCAGGGGCTTACCCGCCCTGAGGGGCGCGCCCTCCTCGTGGAACTCCACCGCTGTGGCGGACTGCTCGAAGCGACGCACAAGTTGGGCGATCGACTCGTGGGCGGGAATCAGCGAGGGCGTGGGGTCCTCGCGCAGCAGCCCGATCACGTCGTGCAGCCGCTCGGTGGCCATGGTGCACCGCTCCCGCAACTGGCCCACGGCTTCGCGGTGTTGCTCGGTGAGGTCGGGGGCCAGTTCGAGACCGCCGGCCAGCAGCGCCATCACGCTCAGCTCATGGCCGAGGGAGTCATGGATGTCCTGCGCGATCCTGGCGCGCTCCTTGAGTCTGGCCTGCTCGGCGATGTAGCGCTGCTTCCACTCCAATTGCTCGGCGTGCTCCCAGCCGGCGTGCGCCAGAGCGGTGCGCCGGCTCCACCGGTTGCCCGCCCACCAGGGCAGGACGCAGGAGACGAACTCGGTCATCAACAGGCTCAGCCAGTCCTTGGCGTCGGCGAAGGCGCTGACCAGTAGGAGGCCGGCCACGGCCACGCACAGGAACACCATGTGCGCGTGCCGGAGCCGGGTCAGCCGGCGGCCCGCGAGAAAGCTCAGCACCGCGGCTGCCACCGCCGGCCACAGGCTCGGCCCGGACCAGGGGTAGAGGAGGGCGAGGAACGCGGCGAGCAGCAGGGAGAGCAACGGTGCCGTGCGCCGCACCATCACCGCGGCCGTGATGAGCAGACACGCGGTCAGCCAGGCCGCCAGGGTGGCCGCGAGCCCCTCCGTGTCGAACCCGGACGGTGCGAGGAGCACAAGGATCAGCAGCAGATCGCCGCGCCTGGCGAAGGGCCGTCCGGAGCCCAGAGCCCCGAGTAAGGAAGCGGTCCGTCGGCGCACTGTCTGCCATTGCTGCATTCCAGCACGCTACAAGAGGCGGTGCGGCCTCCGAATCTGCCGAAAGTCGAATGCGGTCGCTGCCGTTCGCCAGATGTTCCGGGTCCGCCGGCTCCCTAGCGTTGTCGACGTGACTTTGGAAGGAGCCACCAGGCGATGATCACTTTGGACCGACTGAGCAAGCGGTACGGCGACAAGACGGCCGTCTCGGACCTCTCGTTCGCGATCAACCCGGGGAAGGTCACGGGCTTCCTCGGCCCGAACGGCGCGGGCAAGTCGACCACCATGCGGATGATCGTCGGCCTGGACTCACCGACGTCGGGGCGCGCACTGGTCGGAGGCAAGCGGTACCAGGAGCTGCGGCACCCCCTGCGGGAGGTGGGCGCGCTGCTCGACGCCCGCGCCGGTCACCCCGGCCGTTCGGCCTACCACCACCTGCTCGGCATGGCCCGCAGCAACGGGGTCCCGGCGTCCAGGGTCGAAGAGGTCCTGGACACCGTCGGCCTCACCGAGGTGGCGAGGAAGCGCGTCGGCTCCTTCTCCCTCGGCATGGGCCAGCGGCTCGGGATTGCCGCGGCGCTCCTCGGCGATCCCGAGGTGCTGCTCTTCGACGAGCCGGTCAACGGCCTCGACCCGGACGGTGTGCGCTGGGTGCGGGAGTTGATGCGCTCCTTGGCTGCGGAGGGCCGTACGGTCTTCGTCTCCAGCCACCTGATGAGCGAGATGCAGGAAACCGCGGACCACCTGCTGGTCATCGGCCGAGGCAAGATCATCACCGACGCTCCGATCGAGGAGGTCATCGCGGGCAGCTCACTCACCGCCGTCCGGGTCCGGACTCCGCGGCCCGACGTGCTCAGGAGGGAACTGTTGCAGTCCGGCATGCGGGTGGACCAGGACGCGGTCTCCGCACCCGAGGAACTCCTCGTCGTCGGCGGCGACTTGGAGGAGATCGGCGAGCTGGCGTTCAACCATCGCGTCCCCATCCACGAGCTGAGCATGCGCAGGGCCAGCCTGGAGCAGGCGTACATGGAACTCACCGCCGCCAGCGTGGAGTACGGCTCTCCCACGCTCCCCCAGGTCACCGAAGCTCCGGATCACCAGAAGGCGTAGGTGGTAATGATGACGACGACAGCAACGGCCCCCAGGCTCGTAGGCCCCGTCAAGGGCGGCGGATTCAAGGGCGCCGTCGCGTTCGAATGGACCAAGCTCTGGAGCGTCAGGGCGACTTGGTGGAACCTCGCCGTCGGCCTGCTGCTCACCGTGGGCTTCGCCGCAATGGTCGGCGCGTCGGCCGACGCCAGTGCGAAGAAGGGCCTCGACGTCACCATGCCGGCCCCGCACCACGCGTCGCAGGCCTTACTCATCTCCCAGTTGACCGTGGTGGTGCTCGCCACCCTGGCGCTCACCAGCGAGTACGCCAGCGGTTCCATCCGCACCACGCTCCAGAGCGTCCCCGTCCGCGGCCGGATGCTCCGGTCCAAGACGCTGGTCGTCATGGCGGTCGTACTCGTCGCGGGCTTCGTCTTCAGCCTGCTGGGAACCCTGGTGGCCGCCCCCTTGATGGGAAACCACGGCGACTACACGAGCGGCCAACTGCTGGGGACCGCACTCGGCGCGGGCGTGTACCTCGCCCTCCTGGCGGTGATGGCCATCGGCCTCGGCACCGTGCTGCGCAGCGCCGCGGGCACGATCACGATCCTCATCATGGTGCTGCTCGCACTGCCCCAGTTGATGGGCGTCGTCGGAGCCGAGTGGCTGGAGACCGCATCCGACTACATGCCCGGCGTCGCCGGCACCGTGCTGCTGACTCAGGACAACGACCCCTACCGCGGCGGAACCGCGTTGCTCGTCCTCGTGCTGTGGGCGCTCGCCGCCTACGCAGCCGGATCCGCCGTACTGCGCCGACGCGACGCCTAGGACTTGTCCGGCCGATCATGTGACTACTCCGCGTCCGGGTCGTTGATGTGGACATGGGGCGGGGCGATTTGAGCGATGCCGAGTGGGAACGGCTGCGGCCGTTTCTGCCGGTCAGCAACAGGCGTTGCGGCAGGTGGCGGGATCACCGGCAGGTGATCGACGGGATTCTGCACCGGGTTCGGACCGGCGTTCAGTGGCGTGACCTGCCCGAACGGTTCGGCCCGTGGAAGACCGTCTACGAACGCCACCGCCTGTGGTCGGCCGACGGAACCTGGGAACGCCTGCTCCAGCAGGTCCAGGCCGAGGCGGACGCAGCCGGGGAGATCGACTGGGACATCTCGGTCGACTCCACCATCGTGCGGGCACATCAGCACGCCGCCGGTGCCCGCACCGAACCGCCGCCGGCGCCCGCGTCAAAGGGGGACGCAGCGGCAGAACACCAGGGCGAAACGCCGTGGCAGAGCCTCGTCGCCCGCCTGGTGGAGGTGGTGCAGGAGGTGAGGGCCTGGGCCGCTCGCGCGGCGGGTTCACCACCAAGCTCCATCTGAGCGCGGACGCCCGCTGCCGCCCTCTGTCCCTGATCGTCACACCGGGACAGCGGGCGGACTGCACACAGTTCACGCCTGTGCTGGAGAAGATTCGCGTCCCGCGGATCGGGCCGGGCAGGCCACGCAGGAAGCCTGACAGCCTCGCGGCGGACAAGGCTTACAGCAACGGCCCGTGCCGCGAGTATCTGCGGCGCCGGGGCATCCGGCACACGATTCCGGAGAAGACCGACAGCCAGGCCGCCCGCCTGCGCAAAGGGTCACGCGGCGGACGGCCGCCTGGCTTCGACGAAGAGCGGTACAAGAAACGCAACACCGTCGAACGGGCGATCAACCGGCTCAAGCACTCCCGAGCCGTGGCCACCCGCTACGACAAGCGCGGCTACGTCTTCCTCGGAACTGCGACTGCCGCAGCCCTCGCCATCTGGCTCCGTTCATGATCGGCCGGACAAGCCCTAGGCGCTCCGCTGGATTCACCGCGACAGGCGCGTCGATCGTCTGCGTGACCGTCGTGGCTGGTCGCACCCCGCGGCGGAGCCGCGCATCGATACAGCCCCGCGCCCCTCAGGGACGCCGCCGAACCGCAGCCCCTGCCCAGCCGCCGTCCCTGCACCACCGCAGTGCTGTCCTGAGCGACCTTGCCGTGTTCGGGGCACAGAAGCTGGACTCGCCGCCGACAGGCAGATGCGTGGGCGTGCTGCGGAGGCCGCCCATCACTGTGGTGGGCGGCCTCCGGGGCGGTGCCCGGCCCGGGAGCGGGGGTGTCCCCGGGCCGGGGGTTCAGTGGACGGCGGTTCCGCCGTCGGCCGCGTCGGCGCGGGCCTGGTCGTCGATGCGGCGCTTCGCGTCCTTCCAGGCGATCGGGAGCTGCTCGACCGGCGTCTCCCAGAAGGTGAACGTCGAGTGCCGCATCGTCGAGCGCAGGCCGGTCATGATGCTCTTGTGCGGCTCCGTACGCGCGTACGTGTACAGGGCCGCCTTGTCCTCCCAGGCCGACAGCGTGAAGAACACGCCCTTGGTCAGCTGGGCCTCCAGGGACGCCCCGAGGGCGCCGGGCGCCTTGCGGACCTGGCCCCAGGCCGACAGGGACTTCCAGAAGAAGCGCGGTACGTCCTTCATCGACCGCACCTCGAACCGGGAGGCCATGACGAATGCGGTGGTGCTGGGCCGGGCCGGGTTCGGCTTCACCCAAGGAAGAGTGGGCACGGTAGTCTCGCCTCCACAGTTGGTGAGTGGCACTATCTATATTAGACAGTGGCGCTCCCCAATGCCAGTGGATGGAACGGAAAACCTGTGCGCATCTCAGAGCTGAGCCGTCGCAGCGGTGTGCCGACCGCGACGATCAAGTACTACCTGCGAGAAGGCCTGCTGCCGCCCGGTCGCGCGACCGCCGCGACCCAGGCGGAGTACGACGAGCACCATGTGCGGCGGCTGCGGCTGATCCGCGCCCTCATCGGGGTGCGGGGCCTGTCCGTCAGCGCCGCCCGCAACGTGCTGGACGCCGTCTCCGAGGAGGAGACCGACACGCACTCGCTGCTCGGCCTCGTCTTCGGGCTGTCGCCCACCGGGAAACCCGGCGAGGAGAGCGCCGGGGAGGGCTCCCCCGCCCCGGGCGACTCCGAAGCCGGCTCGCTGCTGGCGGAGCTGGGCTGGGACGTCACCGAGCACAACCCGGCCCGGCACGTCATCGACCAGACGCTGGAGACCCTGCGCTCGCTGGGCGTGGACTACGACTGGCGGTCGCTCCTGCCCTACGCCCGGCTCGCGGAGCAGACCGCGGTCCTCGACCTCGACCAGCTCCAGTCGCCGCTGGACCCCCTCGAGAAGGCCGAGCGCGCGGTGCTCCTGACCTTCCTCCTGGAACCGGCGCTGCTCGCGCTGCGCCGGCTCGCGCAGGAAGCCGAGTCGCACTCCAGGTACGGCGAGCCCGGACCACGTGAGTGAAAGGTACTCAACTACGGGCGATCGCCCGCCTTTTCACCGGCGCGCGGCCCTCTCGTCCGCGCACACAAGTGAGTACCGGAAACTCAGGAACGCCCACCCCTCCCCATGGTCTTCTCGGTGCGAGCGAAACGGCGGAACGCCGTTATCGACACGCATCGCGGGGAGGAAAGGAAATGCACTTCCGGATCCTGGGGTCACCCGAGTTGTACGACGACGTCCGCCGCCGGCACATACCGCTCAACGCCCCCAAACAACGCCTGCTGCTCGGCGCCCTGGTCTCGCACCCCCATCGCACCGTGTCGCGGGAGGCACTCGTACGGGAACTGTGGGGCGCGAAACCCCCGCGGAAATCGGCGAGCACCCTCAACGCGCATGTCTCACTGCTGCGCAAGGCTCTGCTGGACCTGGAGCCGCAACGGGCGCACGCGCCGCGGATCGTGGCCCGCGGCTGCGGATACCTGCTGGAGGCCGCGCCCGCCGAGACCGACTTCGGGCGCTTCCGCCAGGCGCTGGCGCGGGCCCGCCGGACGGCGGCCGCCGATCCCGACCACGCCTACGCGACCCTGCGCGAGGCGCTCGGACTGTGGCGCGGCACCGTGCTGGAGGGCGGCGCCCACGGCCCGCTGTGCGCCCAGCTGGCCGCCCGCCTGGACGAGGAGCGCCAGCAGGCCCTCGAGCTGCTCTTCGACTGCGCGCTCCGCACCGGCCTGCACCGCTATGTCGTGCCCGAGCTGGAGGAGGTCGCCGCCGCCCACCCTCGGCGTGAGCGCTTCCACGACCAGCTGATGGAGGCGCTGTGCGGCTGCGGCCGGGAGGCCGACGCGATCGGCGTCTACCACCGGGCCCGCCGCCACCTGCCCGCCGGAGCCGACGGCGCGCCGCTGCTCACCGCCCGCCTGGCGCGGATCGGCGCCCGCTCCCTCGTACCGGCCGCCCCCGGCGCGGACCCGCTCGGCGCCGGCCGGCCCGAGGCGGACCAGGAGGTGCACTCGGTGTCCGGCTATCTGAGGGAGCTGCTCAGCGGACAGATCCTGCTGTCCGCCCGGGGGTGAGAGCCCGGGAAATCCCGACGCCCCGCGAAACGTCCTGCGCCCCCGCTTTCCGGCGGGGGCGCAGGACGTTTCCGGGGGGAAATTCAGAGTTCGCCGAGGAGCTGCTCAGCGGCCTCCCTTCCGGAGGAATACCCGGCCTCGTGGGAGCCGATCTGGTCCACGCCGTGACGCTTGGCGTGGAAGTACGCGCCGCACAGCTTCACGCGGGTTCCGACGTTCACGTCGTAGATGTCCTTCTGCATCTCGCGGACGGGCACGTCGATCACCGGGTGGGTGTACGGGAATTCGGCGATGACGGTTTCCGGGGCGACGTCGAGCGGATAGTCGAGGGTGACGAAGTAGTCCTTCTCGGCGGTGAATCCGTGCAGCTTGTTCATGTAGTAGGCGACGTACGTGCGGTCCTCGCCGTCGACCCCGACCTTGCCGTAGTTCCAGGCCTCCCACCGCTGGCGGTCGGCCGGCATCACCGAGGGGTCGGTGTGCAGGACGACCCGGGAGCCGTTGTAGCGGACCTTGGAGAGGACCTCGCGCTGGCGCTCGGTGGGGTTGTCGAGCAGGGCGAGCGCCTCGTCGGCGTGGGCGCCGATGACGACGTGGTCGAAGCGCTCGCTGCCCCGGGCGGTGGTGACGGTGACGCCGTCGTCGTCCTGGTGGACGGAGGTGACGGGCTCGCCGGTGCGGATCTCGGGGCCGATCGCGGCGAGCGCCTTGCGGACGTAGGAGATCGAACCGCCGCCGACGGTGCGCCAGTCCACCTGACGGCCGCCGAGTCCGCCCTCGTCGTGGCCCATGAAGAAGGCGATGGCGGTGCTGGCGGGCATCTCCCAGATCAGCTCGGCGGGGATGGACCAGACCGCCGAGCAGAGCAGGATGACGTACGAGGTGCGGAACGCCTCGCTGTAGCCGCCGCGGTCGAGGTACTCGCCGAGCGGGATGTCGGCCTTCTTGCGGACGAAGTCCCGGCGTCCCTCGGTGTGGAAGCGGCGCGCCTCGCGCCAGATGGTCAGGAACTCCGGCGAGTAGCGGGCGGCCACCTCCTCCTCGGCGAGGTCGAACTCCCGGGTGCCGTACTCCAGGCCGCTGTCCAGGTCGAAGAAGTTGAAGGCGCCCTTGTGCTCGACGGTCTCCACGCCCAGCTCGTCGAAGAACTCGCACAGGTTGGTGTAGGCGGGCCGGTTGAAGACGACGAACGCGGTGTCGATGCCGAGGGTCCTGCCGTTCTCCTCGACCTCCACGGTGTTGGCGTGGCCGCCGATGCGGTCCTCACGGTCGAAGATCGTGATGTGGGCGCGGTCACGCAGGTGGTAGGCCGCGGAGATGCCGGAGACACCGGCGCCGACGACGGCGACACGAGGGATGGTGGGCTGCGGCATGATCATGTCCTTCACAGGTCGGTGTCATACGTACGAGAGGTCGACCGGGTCGGTCGGGTCGGTCAGGTCGGTGCCGGTGGGGCCGGTCCCGGTCGGGTCGGTGCCGGTGAGGCCGGCCCCGGTCAGGCCCGTACCGGTGAGGCCAGTCCCGGCCGGGGCGGTGCCGGTGAGGCCGGCCCCGGTCAGGCCCGTACCGGCGAGGCCAGTCCCGGCCGGGTCGGTGCCGGTGAGGCCGGCCCCGGTCAGGCCCGTACCGGCGAGGCCAGTCCCGGCCGGGTCGGTGCCGATGGGGCCGGTCCCGATCAGACCCGTACCAGCCAGGCCAGTGCCGGCCAGGTCGGCCCCAGCCAGGCCGGTCCCGATCAGACCCGTGCCAGCCAGACCAGCACCGGTCAAACCAGTGCCAGCCAAGCCAGTGCCAGCCAGGTCGCTGAGGTCGGACAGGCCGCTGAGGTCGGTCAGGTCGGTCAAGTCGTTGAGGTCGGCCAAGTCGGTGCGGTGTAGGTCGCCCGGGTGGCCGTGTTCCGTCGCTACCGCCAGGACGTGGCCGGGGCCGGGGAAGATCAGGTCGAACCACCAGCGGGCCTCCGCTCCCGGCGGCCCCTGCGGGTCCCGCACCGCGAAGCGGCCCCCGGCGCGGCGGTCGACGGTGAAGGAGCCGAGGTCGCGGGTCAGCCCGGTGCCGAGCCCCTTGAGGTACGCCTCCTTCAGCACCCACAGCTCGCTCGCCAGCGCCCCGCGCGCACCCGGCGCGGCCCCGGCGAGCCGCGCCCGCTCGGCCGGGGCGAGCCGTCGGGCGAGGTGGGCCGTCAGCTCGGGAGCGGCGGGCGTGGGCTCCACGTCCACGCCGCAACCGCGGCCCCGGGTGACGACGCAGGCGATGAGACCGGGGCAGTGCGAGAGGTTGAACCGCACGCCGTCGTGGTCCGGTTCGGGTTCGGGCCGCCCGTGGACGCCGGCCGTGAACCGCCAGCGGTCCAGCGGGCGGCCGGTGCGGGCAGTGAGCGCGTAGCGGCACAGCAGCCGCGCCCCCAGATGCCGCCGCCGCGCGCCCGGGGTGAGCCGCCGGTCGAGCCCGGCCCGCTCCTCGGCGCTGAGCAGCCGCGTCCCCCCGAGGGCGGACGCGAAGGAGTCCACGGCCCGCTCGGGCAGCAGCCACAGTCGGCTCGTCTCACTCCGGGTCACAGGACGCCCCTACAGCTCGTCGGCGCGTTCCGCGAGGGGGAACTGCCAGTGCGAGAAGAGGCGGTTCTCGCGGTGGAGGTGGCGCAGCACCTGCATGACCTCGTCGACGACGGTCTGGTCGGTGATGAACTCGTGCGGCCACACCTGCTTGCGCAGCCGCTCCATCTGGAGCAGGAGCAGCGCCCCGCTGGGCAGCGGGTCGTCGAGCACTTCGTGCGAGTGGACGAAGGTGTGGACGCACGCGGCGGCGGCGTGCAGCAGGCAGTACTCCTTGGCCATGGCGAACAGTTCGGGGGACTGGGCGTAGGCGCGGCCCATCGAGGTCTTGAGGGCGGCGGCGCGGTCGGCGAGCGGCCAGACCCGGTCGAGGAGTTCCTCGGCCGCGTCGGCGGCGAGGTTCAGCCGGTCGCGTTCGGTGCCCTTGGCGGCGGCGGCCAGGGCGCGCAGCCGGAGCAGGCCGTCGGGCGCGGCCTGCACGGCGTCGTCGAGGCCCCGGCTGAACAGCTCCTGCTTCCAGGGCTCGTAGACGGGCAGGTCGCGGTCCATGCCGAAGAGGACCGCGACGCGCTCGGCGGCCCGTGCGTCGCCCTCGGGGGCGCCGGTGGTGATCGTGGTGAGGAGACCGCCGAGCTGGTGGCCGAGGTTGCGCAGGTTGACCACGGTGTTGCCGTCGGCGAAGTTCGTCACCAGCAGGTCGCGCAGCATCTTCTGGTGCATGGAGTAGTGGGCCTGCCCGCGCAGGAACATCCGGGCGCCGAGCACCGTGTTCAGCTCGGCCATGCTCTTCTCCAGCATGGTGGGCAGCAGGTACTTGGCGACGGAGGAGACGACGCTGACCTGTTCCGGTGCGGCCTGGAGGCCGCGGGAGGCGCCGAGGCTCACCGCGTCGGCCACCATCAGGTCGGCGAAGGCCTCCGTCAGCTGGCGGCGGGTGTAGGGGACGTCGCTGACGGTGCCGCCGAACAGCACCCGGTTCTCGGTGAAGTCGAGGTTGACCCGCAGGGTGGTGTCGACGGCGGCGAGGGCCAGGCTGCTGATGACGGCGCGCATGGCCTGGCTGGCCTTGAGGGCGATCTCCAGGCCCTGGCCCTCGCCGCCGATCCGCCATTCGTCGGGCACGAACGCGCCCTTGAGGCGCACCCCGCTCAGATCGAGGGCGCGCAGCCCGTGCAGGGGCTCGCCGGGCAGTTCCTCGACGGTGTCCGGTGCGGCCGTGTCCTTGTCCAGGATGAAGATGGAGTGGGCGGCAGGACCGCCGCGCTTGCCGGTGCGGGCGAAGACGGCCATCCGGCCGGCCACGGTCGCGTTGCCGATCAGCCACTTCTCGCCGGTGAGGAGATAGCCGCCGTCGACCTTCTCGGCGACCGTCTCGTTGGCGAGGAGATCGCTGCCGTGGTCGCGTTCGGACAGTCCCCAGGACAGTCCGCCGCCGTGCTTGAAGTCGGCGATGAGCCGCTGCTTCTGCTCGTCGGTGCCGGCGATCCACACCGGCATGAAGGCGAGGTTGGTGATGACGAGGGCGGTGGCGGTCGTCGGGTCGCGGCGGGCGACGAGCCGCATCAGGTTGAACCCGGTCTGCACATCGCCGGCCCGGCCGCCCTGCTCGGCGGGGAGCGAGTACTCGTGGACGCCGAAGCGGCGGAGCTGGTTGACGAAGGAGAAGGGGTACTCCTCGCGTTCGTCGACGGCGAGGACCCGGGCGAACGACATCCGGCTGCCGGCGTCGTACGGGTCGCCGAGGTACCGCTCCAGTTCGGCGGCCAGGGCGACGAGTTCGGCCTTGGACATGGGTGCGCTCCTAACGGGCTGTCGGGTGAGGGGCGGCGGCCAGGCGTACGGGCCGGGCGGTGACGAGCCGGCCGGTGTCCCGCAGGGCGCGCACGGTGTCGTACGCGGGCGTCAGCAGGGCCCCGTGGCGGCGCGGGTCCACGCCGTCGGCGCGGGCCAGCAGATAGGCGAGCACCGCGCCCAGCCAGCCCGGGTCGCCCGGCTCGGCGCCGTACAGGGACCGGTCGCGGCCGGACCGCCACAGGTGCAGGCAGCACGCGGCGGCGTGCAGCCACGCGTACCGTTCGGCGACGTCGACCAGCGCGTTCGGGTCGGCGCCGGACTGGCGCGCGGCCCGGGTCAGCTCGCCGAGACCGGCCGCCGCGTCGACCAACTGCCTTACCAGGAAGCCCGATTCACCGAGTTCATCGGCGACGGCGACGGCCTCCGGGAGCGCGGCGAGGACCGGGTCGGCGCCGCGGGCGAACAGGTCGAGCCGGGCCGGGTCGTACGGCGGCAGCTCAGCGTCGAGGGTGAACACCGTCTTCACGGCGGCCGGGTCGGGACGGCCCCCGCCCTCGGTGAGGGTGGGCAACTGTCCCGCGTAGGAGCGGAGGTTGGCGAGAGTGCTGGCGTCGATGACGCGGACCACCGCCGAGTCGCGCTGGAGCTTCTGGAACAGTCCGCCGCCCGGCGCGCCCTCGCGCAGCACCGACCGCGTGGCGAGGACGGTGCCGCAGCGCCGGATCAGGTCGTCGGCGGCCTCGGCGACCACGTGCTTGGCGGCGAGCGCCCACACGCTGAACGCCTCCGGCACCACGTGCACGCCCCGCGCGGCGCTCAGCGCGACCGCGTCGGCCGCCAGCAGCGCCGCCGACGCGACCGCCAACTCCCGCCGCGCGTAAGGGGTGTCGGCGAGGGCGGTGCGGCCGACGCGCCGCTCGGCGGCGAAGTCCAGGGCGAGCCGCACGGCGGTGTCGGCGATGCCGAGGCTGCCGGCCATGCTCATCAGCCGCACCGCCTGCTGGGCCTTGACCGCGGCCTCCAGGCCCTCGCCCTCCTTGCCGACCAGCGCCTCGGGCGGCACCGGCACATCGTGGAAGCGCAGAGTGGCGAGGTCGATGCCGCGCATCCCGCCCGTGCGCGGTGCGGGCGTCCGCTCCAGCCGGCCGTCGGGCACGCCGGCCGTCTCCAGCAGGACCGCCGAGAAGGCGGCCGGGCCGCGCTCGCCCGTGCGGGCCACCACGTACACCGCCTCACAGCGCAGGCCGAGGCCGACCATCCACTTCTCGCCGGTCAGCAGCCCCTCGGGGCCGAGCCGCACCTCGCCCGCGAGCAGGTCGCTGCCGTGCGCGGCCTCGGTCAGCGCGAACGCCACCGCTCCCCCGCCGCGCAGGATCTCCGCGGCCCGCCGTCGCTGCTCCTTGCTGCCGTGCAGCTGGAGGCAGGTGGCGGCGATGATGCTGAACATCGTGCCGGGCATGACGTTGACGTCCCGGCGGGCGGCCGAGCGCACCAGGGTCAGGCTGCGGTCGAAGGACTCGAACGCGCCGCCCCACTCCTCGGGCAGGTAGTTGAGGTGGAACCCGGCCCGGACCAGCTCCGCGCACAGCTCCTCGGGGAACTCCTCCCGTTCGTCGCGCGCTACGGCGGCGGCGAAGCCGTACGGGTTGGCCTCGTCGGCGGGGTCGCCGAGCCGCTCCTCCAGTTCCTCCGGCGTCAGCGGGCTCATCGCAGCCCCACCGAGGTGCCGGGCGCCGGGCTCTCCAGCGGCACGGGCCGGTAGTCGGCGGCGGACGACGGGATGTGCACCCCGGCGGTCCGCAGCTGGGCCAGCCGGGTGTGGAAGGCTGCGCCGCGCATGAGGTGGTGGGCCACGTCGGCGACCCGGCGGTTGCCGGGCGTCTTGAGGTAGCTGCCGGTCACCCAGTCGTTGAAGCTGCCCATCGCGGGCCCGCACCAGACCTGGTAGTCCAGCGCGCGGTCCTCGTCGCCGGTGACCGCCCAGCGCGAGGACATGCCGAGGTACCAGCGGAAGACCAGCGCCATCCGGCGTTTGGGACTTCCGGCGGCGCGCTCCAGCTGCTCCGGGTCGCGGCGGCTGAAGTAGGCGACGCAGTCCCGCCACACATCGTCCAGGGACCGCCGGAAGACCTGCTGCTCCAGCCGGGCCCGGTCGGCCGGCGGGATCGCCTCCAGACCGTCGTGGGCCTGGTACAGCTCGTACAGGCGCTTGGCCCGCATGGGGAAGAACGTGCCCTTCTTCAGGACCTGGAGTTCCACGCCCATCTCGAACATGTCGGCGGCCGGGGCCATCTCGCAGTCGGCGATGCCGGCCTCGGCGAGCATCGCCTTCGCCTTGGCGGAGGCTCCGGACTCCAGACAGGACTGGTTGACCGAGCCGGTCACCACGTACGCGGCGCCCATCGCGAAGGCGGCGGCGACCGCGGCCGGGGTGCCGAGGCCGCCGCCCGCGCCGACCCGCACGGGCACGGCGTAACGGAACTCGCGCTGCACGGTGTCGCGCAGCCGCAGCAGGGTCGGCAGCAGCGCGGGCAGCGGACGCCGGTCGGTGTGGCCGCCGGAGTCCGCCTCCACGGTGATGTCGTCGGCCAGCGGGACGTGGTGGGCGAGGTCGGCCTGCTCCGGGGTGATCAGGCCCTGCTCCAGGAGGGCGCTGACCAGGGTGGCCGGGGCGGGGCGCATGAACCGCTCGGCGGTCTCGGACCGGGAGATCTTGGCGATGAGCCGGTTCTCGGCGACCGCCCGGCCGTCGGGGCCGCGGCGCAGCCCGGCCAGCCGGTAGCGCACCACGTGCGCGGTGAGGTCCATGTACGCGGACGCCTCCACGCAGCGCACGCCGTGCCGCAGGAACAGCTCGACGGCCTCCCGCTCCAGCCGGTCCTCGCTGGGGCTGTGGATCAGGTTGACGGCGTACGGCAGCCCGGGGATCTCGGCGGCGAACCGGGCGAGCGCCCGCTCGATGTGCTCCGGCAGCAGCCCGGCCGCGCCGAAGGAGGCGAGGAAGCCCTCCCGCGCCAGGGCGACGACCATGTCGGCGGAGGCGATACCGCCGGCCATCGCCCCGGCCATGTAGGGCTGGGCGACGCCGTGCGCGGCGCGGAAGGCGGCCGAGCCGAGGCGTTCGGGGAGCAGCGGCTGCGCGGCGGCGAGCAGCGGCAGGCCGTCGCCCTCGGCGGAGGCGAAGCCGCCGGAGACCGCGCCGATGCCCTCGGGGGTGACGGTGATGAAGCAGGGCCGGTCCAGGTCGGCCAGCGCGTGGTAGATGCCGGCGGGGTCCGTGCTGGGATACCGCTCTCCGTACCACCGGAGAGGGGTGTCGCGAAGGGTCATGGGAAACGAAGCTCCTTGGCTGAGCGGCGGGGGCGGGCGGGCCGTCACTCGCCGGCGGAACGGACCTCGATGGCCACGTCGGTCAGTTCGTAGATGCGCAGGCCCGGCTTCCACAGGTCGGCGTCCGCGACGACGAGCAGCCGGCCCTCCTCGCGGCGGACCTCCTTGACGTGCACGTCGAAGAAGAGCTCCTTGTCGTGGCGGAGGATCTGCCCGCGGTACTTCCAGGACGTCTCCACGTCCGTGGCCATCGCGAAGCGGGGCCGCTCGATGCCGTCGGCGAGGTTCTCCTCCAGCACGAGCAGACGCAGGGCCTGGAGCACCGCCTCGACGCCGAGCGATCCGGGCATCACGGGGTCGCGGTGGAAGTGGCAGTCGAAGTACCACTCGTCGGGGCGGACCTCGCGGCGTCCGTGCAGATAGCCGCGGCCGTGCCGGCCGCCGTCGGTGACCAGGTCGACGTGGTCGACGAGCGCGAAGTTCTCGCCGGCCAGGCGCAGATGGCCGCCGGCCGGGTCGGTGAACGCCGGTGCGCCCTCGGGCAGTTCGATCCGTCGCACCCGGGCGGGGTCCGGCCGTTCGGCCTCGATCCAGGGGGCCGTGTACTGGCCGTTGTCCAGGCCGACCTGGTTGGCGAGGGCCGCGTCGCTGAAGTAGCCGAAGAGGGACTCACCGGTGTAGAAGACCTCGCCGTCGGCGGACAGTTCGTAGCTGAAGTTCTGGAGCACCGCACCCTGCACGGCGCTGGTCATCAACAGCTTGGAGTGGTGCCGGACGGTCTTGCCGCGCAGGTCGACGTCCTTGACGAGGGTGGCGCGGCCGTCCAGGTTGCGGATGGCGTACTGCTCCTCGGGGTTCTTCAGGGTCGCGCCCAGGTAGTAGCCGAGGAAGATCGCGGCCTGGAGCGAGGTCTCCATGTAGACGCAGTTCGGCATGTGCGGGTACGCGTTCTGCCCGTAGTACCAGGCGTCGGCCGGGGAGTCGTACTCGGTGACCATCTCCGCGCCGGGCGAGAGGTCGCCCCGCGTGCCCTTGAGGGACATCACCCGGTCGACGAACTGGAAGTCGCCGTTCGGGATGTAGGGGGCGCGGCTGTCGCGGTAGACCTCGAACTCCGGGCCCATCGCCATGTCGAGCAGGCCCTTGGCGGCGTGCGCGAGATGCAGCTCGTTGATCATCGCGGGCTCGCCGGAGCGGTTGCGGCGGCCGAGGAACCGCGGGACGCCGCCGAGCTCCGGGCGGTACGGCGTCCCCTCCTTCTCCCGCACCTGGAGGCCGAGGTTCTTCATCCGGACCACCGGCTTGTCGCCCAGGTAGATGAGGACGTCGGCGATGACCGTGGCGCGGGGCAGGAGGGTGAGCTCCATGACCTCGACCTCGTAGCGGATCTCCGGGCAGGCCTGGGTGATCTGGCCGCGGACCTGGACCTGGATGGGGGTGTCGGTCACGCACTGGAAGCGGGCGTCGGGCAGCGTCAGGTGCAGGCCCTGGTGCATCAGGTAGATCTGGAGCAGCTGGACGGCGCCCTCGGCGACCAGGGAGCCGGCGAGGACGTGGTCGTCCGGGAAGTGGCAGGTGAAGTACCAGGCGTCGGGCTCCAGCCGCTTGACGGCGCTGAGCCGGCCGAGGCCGCGCGGGCCGCCCTTGCGGTCGATGTCGACCTCGTCGATCATCCGCAGCCGGGCGTCGGGCAGGCGCAGCGCGGGGTTGATCCCCGGGTCCTGGGCGTGGTCCGGTCCGAAGACGTCACCGGGCCTGCCCTGGGCGAGGAGTTCCAGGTCCTCTCCGGTCAGCCGGTTCTTCTCGGTGTGGGCGAGCGGCTTGAAGTACCCCCGGGGCAGGGCGGCCCGCTCGGCCTTCTCCTTGTCCGTCATCACCACGCCGAGCGGGGTGTCCAGCTCGGCCTGGCTGAAGAACCCGGCGCAGGCGTCGTGGAGTTCGAGGATCAGCTCGCCGTCGGCGTAGCACTTGTAACTGAAGAAGAAGAGGGTGGTGTCGCCCTGGTGCACGAAGCGGTCGATGGAGATGTCGTAGCGCAGGGTCTGGCCGACGCGGGGCAGGTCGCCGCGGAAGATCAGGGTGCTGTCCAGCAGGCGGTAGACCCGCTCGCCCTTGTTGCGGAAGTCGATCCCGAGGTAGCTGACGAGCAGCAGGTCGCACTGGCCCGCCTCGACGGTGACGGCGGGGGGCGCGCCGCCGTCCACGGCGTACCAGGCGTCCTCCGGGATGTCGTACTCCGTGGTGATGGTGGCGGGCTTGAACTCGCCGGTGGTGCCTTCGAGCGCGGTGACGCGGGTGACGAAGTGGTAGGGCGGGGCGGGCAGGCGCACCCGCTTGGCGTATCCGTCGATGACGCCGAACTCCGGGCCGAACACCTTGGCGACGGAGCCGACGGCGAACTCCAGGAGGTCGCTCTCGTCCCAGATGACGCCGTCCGCCTTGTCTGCCTTACCTGACTTGTCTTCCCCGTCTTCCTTGACGGGGCTGGAGTCCTGCGGTTCCGCAGGGGGCTGGGCCGACGCGGGCAGGGCGGGGCGAGCCGCCGGAAGGGCGGGCGCCTGCTGCCGCTGCGGCTCCTCGGCGTACGCGGGGGCCGCTTCCGGCGTCCCGTCGAGCAGGGCCTCGACCCGGCTGAGCGTGGCCGACTGGAGGATGTGCTGCGTCTCCATCACCACGGAGTGGGTGGAGAGCATCTGCCGGCGGATCTCGCGGACGAGCTCGGAGGCGGCGGCCGCTCCCGAGTCCTCCCCCACGACGGGGGCGGGCTTCGGGGCGGGGGTGTCGGCCGGGGCCGGGGCGGCGGACGGCTCGGCCGGCGCCCACGGCAGGTAGGAGAGGGGAGTGCCGTCGAAGGCTATGACCTCGGCATCGGCGAGGGTCGGGTCTGCGGGCATGAGAACGAAGTCCTCCGGCGGTACGGACGGGGAAGGGGTGGGCGGGGCGGGCGGGACGGCTGGTGTGGACGAGACGGAGGGCACGGGCGGCACCGACGGCACCGACGGCACCGACAAGTCGGCGGAACGATGACCGGAACCGGAACCGGCGTCGGAGGCAGCGCCCAGCCCGCCGCCCGCCGTCCCCGGCACGGCCGGCCGGGGTCCCGAGGCCGACCCGGCGGCGGACCGGTGACCGGGCGAGACCTCGGACGGCGTGTCAGCGGCTGGACCGCCTACGGCGTGGGCGGCGGCTGCCGAGCCGGCGGGAGCCGGAGGCGATACGGCATCCGCAGCTCCCATTCCGGTAACTCGCCCGCCAGTTGAGAAGCCCGCAGGGGCCGAGGGGGCCGCTGGGGCCGAGGACGCCACAGCACGGACGCCCGGCACCGGAGCGGCCTGGGCCCCGGTCGCGGCACGGGCCGCCGCATCGGCAGCCGAGCCCACAGGAGCCGGGACCGGCGCAGCACCAGCACTCGACACCGACACCGCCGCGACCCCGGACGCAGTCCGAGCGGCGCTCGCCGCCGGGACGCCCCCGGCATGGGCAGGTGCTGCCGTAGGCAACAGGGCGGAGGAGGAAGCGAGTTCGCGGGCTATGCGGGCCGGGGCCGGGTCCGCTCCGCCCACCCGGAAGGGGGTGGGGCGGGTCGGGCGGGGTGGGATCCGGTGGGGCTGGGGGGACAGGAGGGGGGTCAGGTTCAGGTCGAGGCCGTGGGCGGTCAGACGGGCCGCCAGTTGGGCGACGGACTTCGTCGTCGGGACGCCCCGGCGGTCGATCGGGGCCGCCATGTGCGGCGTCGAGCCGAGCGTGTCGCGGATCCAGCGGGCGCAGGTCGCGCTGGGGCCGACCTCCAGGAAGTAGCGGAACCCCCGGTCGTACGCGGCTCGCACCAGACGCGGGAAGTCGATCGGCGAGCGCAGCGTCGTCGCGATGCGGCGGGCGATCTCCTTGCGGTCCAGGCCCGCCGGCAGCACGTCGTAGTCGTAGGCGCTGAACAGCTCCAGGTCGCCGAACGAGCCCGTGGGGTAGTCGTTCAGGCCCGCGAGCCCGTCGAACTCGGCGTCCACGACCGGGCAGTGCATCACCGCGTTGACGGGCGAGCGCGCGGCCGGGCAGCCGAGGTCCTGGATCAGCGCCCGGCACTGCGCCGGGTCCCCCGCGACGACGAGTTCGCCGGGCGTGTTGACGTGGGTGAGGTGGACCCGGTCGTAGCGCGGCAGCACGGCCCGCACCGACTCCGCGTCGGTGAGCAGGACGTGGCTCGCCCAGACCGCCTCGTCGGGGACGCCGTCCGCGAGCCCCCACGCCTCGCGGACCGTGCGCCGCGCCCCGCACAGCCGGTCCTCGAAGATCGGCGTGTTGCTGATCAACGCGTCGTCGCGGCTGTCCGGCAGCCAGCCCCGGGTGGCGAAGAGCATGCTGGACTCGCCGAGGCTGTAGCCGAACCCGCCGTGCGCGCCGGTCCCGAGGATCTCGCGGACGAGGTCGGTGTAGAGGATCGCGAAGCTGGTCCCGGTGGCGAGCATGAACGGGATGTCCTCGGACAGCCCGGCTTCGAGGCCCATCAACTCCCGTCGCCCGAGGGCGCTCTGCGCCCGCGGGTACAGCGTGGCGGCTCGCAGGTGCCGCTCCGGTTCGTCGGCGAGGTCCTCGAACGCGTCGAGCAGGCGCGGGAAGGCGCGGAACAGGTCCTGGCCGAGGCCGGGGTAGGAGTTGAACGCGCCGGGGTAGACGAGGGCGACCTTGCCGTCGGGGCCGAGGGGCCGCGCGGTGAAGCAGCTCCCGGCGGGCGTCGCCCACTCGCCGCCGGAGGCGTGCGCGGCGGGCAGACCGCGGACGGCGAGGTCGAGCTGCGCCCGCAGTTCGTCCCGGTCCCGGCCGACGAGCACCGCGCGCAGGGTCCGGCCCGGCAGCAGCCGGGCCGCGTCCCGGGCGAGGGCGAAGGGGTCGGCGCCGTCGGCGAGCAGGTCCCGGTGCCGGGCGACCTCGGCGAGGAGCCCGTCGAAGGAGCCGGCGGACAGCGGCAGCACGACGGGCCCGCCGGCCCGCTGCCAGTCGTCCGGCACGACCGCGCCGCGCGTGGCGTCGGCGGACAGCACCAGGTGCCCGTGCGCGCCCGAGGCCCCGATGAAGCCGACGGCGGCGTACCGGCGGGCTCCCTTGGCGGTGCGCAGCCAGGGCCGTGAGGCGTCCGGGACGTACAGGCCGGAGGCGGCGAACTCCTCGGCGATCGCGGCGTCCGGGCGGCTCCAGTCGGGGGTGCCGGGCAGATAGCCGTGGTGCAGGCAGAGCACGGACCGGATGAGCCCGGCCATGGTCGCCGCGCACCCCGCGTCGCCGATCTGCGCCTTTGCGCTGCCGAGCGCCACCCGGGGGCCGTCGGCGGCCGGGTGGACGCGGGCCAGGGCGGCGATCTCGGCGCGGTCCTGGGCCTCGGTGCCGCCCGCGTGCGCCTCGACGTAGCCGATGTCGGCGGCGGTGACGCCGGCTGCGGCGAACGCCTCCTCGGCGGCGGCGGCGTAGGTGTCGGCGTCCGCCTCGGGGGTCGTGCCGTCGACCGGCGGGGCGTGCCGGATCGCGACCGCGTCCAGACGCGCGTACGCCGGCGCCCCTGTCCCGGACTCGCCGGGGCGTGTGACGACGACCGCGCCCGCGCCCTCTCCGATACGGCGGCCCCGGCGGCCCTCGCCGAAGGTCAGCCCGGCCTCGGCGACGACGTCGGGCCGCAGCAGCAGGTTCTCGGCGGAGCCCGCGAGGTCCACGGCGCCGACCAGGACGGCTTCGATCTCGGGGTCGAGCAGCAGCAGCCGTGCGACCTGGAGGGCCTCGGCGGTGCCGGAGCCGTCGGAGGAGACGGTGAAGGAGGGGCCGGTGAGGTTCCACAGCGAGGAGATGCGACTCGCCATGACGTTGCCGATGTAGCTGAGCACCTCGTTGGCGACGATCGGGTCGACCACGGCGTCCCGGCCGACGGCCGTGAGCCGGGCGAGCTCGGCCTCGTCGACGCGCACGCCGGCCCGCTCGAACTCCTGGCGCACGAAGGCGCCGAGACCGTAGCGGGTGATCCGCAGGTGCGTCGTGGGCTCCATCTCCATGGCGACGACGACGGCGATGCGGCGCGGCGCGGGCGCGGTCCGCCCCTTGGGCACGGCCCGGCTGAACCCGGCGTCGTGCAGGGCCTCGTCGGCGACCTTGATGGCGAGGGCGTGCTGGAGGTTGTAGGTGCGCAGGTCCGCGGGCGGGATCTTGAGGTCCATGGGGTCGATGCCGAGCCCGTCGACGAACGCCCCGTGCGGCAGCGCGTCGGGCGAGACGCCCGCGCCATGGTGGAGCGAGCCGTCGCGGGTCTGGTCGAGCCCGCGCCAGCGCCGCTCGGGCAGCGGCGCCAGGGCGTCCCGTCCGGCGTGCACGGCCCGCTCGTACGCGTCGAGGGAGTCGAACGCCCCGAAGTGCGCGCCCAGTCCGACGACGTCGAGCGCCGGGACGGCGACGGAGGGCTCACCGGCGTTCGACTCACCGGTGGCGTCGGCGTCGGCTTCGGCGTCCGTGGACGCGGTGGCGGTCTGCTCGTGCTCGTGCTCGTGCTCGTGCTCGTGCTCGTGCTCGGAGAGGATCACGTGGGCGTTGGTGCCGCCGAAGCCGAAGGCGGAGACCGCCGCCCGGCGCGGGCCGTCGCCGCGCGGCCAGTCGCGGCCGGTGCGGACCATGTCCTCCGCGCCGACCCGCCCGTCCTTGGAGCGGATGGGCCGCTCGACGCCGATCGTCGGCGGGATGTGCCCGTCGCCCATGGCGAGCACGACCTTGATCAGGCTGCTGAGCCCGGCCACGGTGAGCAGGTGACCGATGTTGCCCTTGACCGAGCCGATCAGCGGGGTCTTCCCGGCGGCGGCGAAGAAGTCGGCCACGGACTGCGCCTCGGTCGCGTCCCCGATGGGCGTGCCGGTGGCGTGGCACTCCAGGTAGTCGACGGCGGCCGGGTCGATCCCGGCCTGCGCGTAGGCGAGTTCGTACGACTTCAGCTGCCCGTCGCCCTGCGGGACCAGCAGATGGCGGCCGCTGCCGTCGTTGGTGAGTCCGATGCCGTCGACGACCGCGTGGATGCGGTCGCCGTCGCGCACCGCGTCCGCGAGCCGTTTGACGGCGACCATGCCCGCGCCCTGCCCGGTGAGGATGCCGCCGGAGCGGCTGTCGAAGGGCTGGCTGAAGCCGTCGCGGGGATAGGCCTGGAGGTCCCCGAAGGACAGGTGGATCAGGGTGGGGTCGGGCGCGCAGACGCCGCCGGCGAGGACCAGGTCGGCCTGTCCGGCGGCGAGGTGGTCGCAGGCCAGCTTGAGCGCGTACAGCGCGGAGGAGCAGGCCGCGTCGAGGGCGTAGCGGGGGCCGCCGAGGCCGAGGGCGGTGGCGGTGACGGACGCCGGGGAGCCGCTGACGCGGAGGTCCTCGGCGTTCAGCCGGGCCGGGTCGACGCGGTCCTCGGCGCGCGCGAGGGCGCCGAGCGCCGGGTGTCCGGCCCGGCGCAGCCCTTCGAGGACCGCTTCCTGGACGAGCGGGACGCTGACCCGGGCGGAGGAGGGCGTGGGGAAGGAGTAGTTGCCGAGGACGAGGGCGGTGCGGGCGAGGACGTCGGGCCGGTCGGCGTGTCCGCTGTCCCGCAGCGCTTCCCTGGCCACGTGCAGGGACCAGTGGAAGAGCCGGTCGAGGCCGGCGAGGCGGCCGGGGTCGAGGAGGTAGCCGTTCGGGTCGAAGGCGAAGTCGGTGAGGAATCCGCCCCGGACGCAGTAGATCTCGTGCTGAGGGTCGACGTCCCCGGCTTCGGGCCGGCGGCCGAACACCTCCTCGCCCCCTTCCCGGCGGCTGTCGACGCCGGCACGGAGGTTCTGCCAGAACTCGGCGGGCGTCTCCGCTCCCGGGAACAGGCAGGAGAGGCCAACAATGGCGTACTTGCTCATGAGAGCTCTCGGGTCCCTTCTGGGGGCGGGGGGGGGGGGGGGGGGGGGGGGGGGGGGGGGGGGGGGGGGGGGGGGGGGGGGGGGGGGGGGGGGGGGGGGGGGGGGGGGGGCGGGGGGGGGGG
>NZ_JBIARQ010000028.1:0-67169 GCF_042890065.1 Streptomyces sp. NPDC002328
AGAACCCGTCGAACAACTCCGCCGCGAACGCCTCCAAGTCCTCCCGGACCGAGGCCATCTCCTCAGGTGTCACACCAACTCAACGACACCGACGAGAAAGCAGACACGCCACTCACGAGTGAAGATGACCAAGCCCTACTAGTGCTGTGCAAGGGCTGCCGGGGTTCACCTATCCGCCTGCGGCATCCTGCAAGGAGGGCACCTCCGGC
This sequence comes from Streptomyces sp. NPDC002328, assembly GCF_042890065.1. Taxonomy (NCBI): domain Bacteria; kingdom Bacillati; phylum Actinomycetota; class Actinomycetes; order Kitasatosporales; family Streptomycetaceae; genus Streptomyces; species Streptomyces sp. NPDC002328. The sequence continues at coordinate 210 of NZ_JBIARQ010000028.1, forward strand.
CGAAGGTCCTCCGTCGATGGCGAGGTACCTGCCTCGGTCGTCCGTGAGCACGGTGACACTGCGGTCCTCAGGTCGTCCAGCGCCCACGCGGACCCGGCGGCGCGAACATAAGGGTGCCGAGCCCGGATGTACGACGCCTCCTGTCTCAGGGAGGCGTCGTACACATCCCGCAGCCGGGCGTCAGCGCGGTCCCGAGTGGGGCTCGGCTGTCGCATCTGCGGCCGGCGCGCCCGGAGCGAGACCAGTTCGCTGCCTGAAGCGCCGCCTGACGCTGCGCGCGGCGACCAGCGTGAGTGCTGCCGCAAGGCTCGCTAGATATTCGGCTGCGGCTGCGCTGAGAATGTTCACTGGCCGGCCGCCGGCACCGGGGCGGACGGGCTTGCCGCAGCACGGTGGCGCAGTCCCAGTCGTCTCAGCTTGCGGCGCACCCGGTTGCCGAACGCATCCGGTTCGTCGGCGCCGCCCAGAGCCGCGGCCTGGGCCCATGTCACGCGCTGCGCACCGTAGGTCATGGCTACGGCTCTCTCCATGGGTGCCAGATCCGCGAGCACGGCAAGGACGCGGCAATCGTCCACCTCGCCGTGCAACAGGCCGTTCTCCGGGCGCCGGTCATCGCTGACCACATCTCTCAAGGACACTCCCGATGCCACGGGGGCCTCCAGCAGCCGCACCGTGCGGCCGCCGGATTTTCGCTCCCAGAGCGGCTGCAGACAGCGATGTTCCCGTTCGGTATGACGGTGGAGCAGCTCCATGATCTCGGCATCGCCACTCAGGTGCCGGCCAAGAGCCTCAACCCAGTCACCCAGCAGGGCCATCTCCACGGCCGCGCGCCACGCGTGCGGTCGGCCAAGATGGAGCCACGTCCGAGAGAACTCGTCCACGGCTGCCGTGTCACCCTCGATGCAGGCGTTACGTGCCACCAGCGCGGCCATGACGGCTTGGCGGGTGGTGAATGCTTCTGGTCCGCTGAGCTGTTGGGCGAGCGTGTGCAGGACGGCAGCGATGAAGTTCACGGGGGAGTGCCTCGCGTCGGTGTCCCTTCTCTGCCGCCCCCTCTCCAACAAGGCGATCCAGACGTCCTGGGCGAAGGCCCCGTCCTGTTTCTGGTCGACGTTCACGGCGTCATCGGGCAGACCCCGTGCCCTCCACATGCGCGCCATCTCATATAGGTGGCGCACGACAGCCCTGCGGGCTTCCTCACCGGCGCCGGGCACGCGTGTGGTCACTTGCCTGGCCATCCGGCGCAGCCGCTCGAACACCCGGGAGGCAGCAGGCCGAGCCTGCGCCAGCCAGGTCCCGTGCTGCACGGGCACCGGTTCGATTCGCACCGCGTACACGGCCTCGTGCACGGTCTTTCCCCTCGGGCTTGGCCGGTTGAGAGCCGGACACCGCGCCTGCCCATCGCGGGGGCAGTCCGGGCAGAGGTAGCGAAGGCAGGCGTTCCGGTCCATCAGTTGTTCCTCCGCGTAGCGCAGGAACCGGATGGTCCACAACGCCAGTGCCTCGTCCTCGGGCGTGCAGTCCTCGATCGGTGAGGCGAAGCGGGCAGGCACACGCGTGGCCCGGTCCTGGGTGTCGACCAGCAGGCGAAGCACCCAGCTCTCCAACGCGGAATGAAGCGCCGGGACGCCGACGCGGTCATCGTCCTCGAGATCCGAGTAGCACAGCATGACCATGTGAAGCTCCTTACCTGTAGCGCATGATGAGGCTGCTATCCCTAAGGACCGGCCTGAAGGCGAACCGGCAATCACCCCGCGATTTTTCTAAGTGATCTACGTCACCCTGCGGTTCTGGGGGGCCCAGCCTTCGGAGCCCGGGACGAGCCACGCCACTGCATCGGGCGGCCGAGCTGGCAGGCCCGCCCGATGGATCGCGACACACCGGGACGAGGCTGCAGTTGGCCACACCCTCCATCCATCACAGGCGCTCCCTGCCTGCCGGCAGTAGACCGCTGCCCCATGCCCGGTGCAGCGGGTCGCAGAGCACAGCCTTCAACTCTCCCGTCTCCGTGGCATCTTGCCCGGTACACGGATTGGCGGCAGAGCGGCCACAGCAGTGTGGCGGAGTTTCGGGCGCGTCGCGCACTGGGATGTGGATGTTGGTTTATGCACACTCGAAGGGCGGTGGCTGCAGGTGCCGAGCGGGGGAGCGCTGGCGGGACCTGGCCCGAGCGCTATGACCCATGGCAGACGGTCTACGAACGCTTCGCCCGCTGGGAGCGGGACGGGACTTGGGCGAGGCCGCTCGAGCACGTCCAGACGACGCGGTGGAGTGGACGGTGTCGCAGGGCCGATTGGAGTCGCCTGGGTGGGGCCACTGGACGCCGCCCTAGCCATCGGGGCCCGACCGCCTCAACGGAAGGCATCATCACGGCCACACTGGTAAACAGGTCACGGGGCCCGGTCTCCCGCGAGAGGGACGGGTTCGGGGTGTGACCGACACCGTCAGCGCGTGCTGCGATCGCGGAGCGAGCCGTGCCTCCACCCAGACGTCCTCATCGCATCAGATGTCCTTCATGCCGCCGTTGATGTACCAGTCGGAGTCTGCGAGGGCGTACAGCAGAGCGGTCTCCCAGTCGTTCGGGTCGAATGCCGCGCAGCTGTCGGCGTCTTCGATGAGGGTGGCGCGCAGGACCTCGGGGCCCGAGGACTCGAGCAGGTGCGTGTCCTTCCGGCGTCGGGTCGCTAGACGGCGGGACGCTGCGAACTCGTATTTCGTTCCGAGCTTGTGCCTGGTGAAGTGATGGGCGAGGCGTTGCGCTTTGATCTGCGACCAGTCCGCAGGGGGACGGACGAAGAACTCGACCGCGCCGCCCCCGTCGACATGGCGGACCTCGGCGTGCAGCCATCGGACGGTTCCGAGGTCGTCGAAGTAGGGATGGAAGGGTTCCTCGGCAGCGTTGGTGGAGAAGTTCTTGCTCTTGCCCTGGTTGCAGGGTACGCAGGCAGGCACCAGGTTCAAGGGCGTCAGCGCCAGAAGCGGAAAGCTGTCTTTCGGAGCGTGGTGATCGAGGGTGGACGCCTCTCCTACCCCGCACATTGTGCAAGCACCGTGAATCGCGGCGGCCTTGATCGCGTTGTAGAGCTTGCGTCCACCCCCTCCTACGAACGCCTTGTCGTACGTGGCGTTGAGCCGGTACTTGTCCGGGTCCGTGCTCTGAGCGTGGAGCTCGGAAATCAGCAGGGCGAGCAGTTGACCCGTGTCAGCCGCTGCCCGGTACCGTTCCTGAGTCTCTATGAGCTCCGGGAGCCGGCCCTGGAGGAGTTCGTCCCATTCCTTCTTCGCCAGCCACCTCATGCAGGCGTTCAGCACGTGCTTAACGGTGATCCCCGGCCGCGGTGGCCACAGCATCAGCGGTCCCCCCGCGTACGAGCAAACGTCATCGCTCGCAGTAGAGCCCGGGCTTCCGCTCCCAGGCCGCTGAACCGCTGCGTGATCTCCTCATAGCTTCCCCCCTTCTCGACCTCCGCGGCGATCGCTGCGTGAAAGCCGGTCGAGGTGACCTCCAAGCCGAACACGTCGTAGGTCAGCTCACCGACGCTCTCGCCGTAGGTCTCAAGGCCTGGGCGGTGAGCGGTGAGTTCGTCACCGTGACGGATCATCTTCCACACACAAGACGCGGGCACCTCTTGCAGGACGACGGGGGAGTGAGTCGCAACCACCGCCATGCCGTTGCGGTCGGCCAGCAACGTGGACAATGCGCTGGTCAAGGCAGCAAGTAGCGGCGGATGCAGGTGCGTCTCCGGTTCGTCGATCAGCACCAGGGTGCGTTCGCCGACCACCTCGATCAGACGAGTCATCATCAGGAGCACCACTGCGTGGCCAGAGCTCAGACTGTCGAAGACCTTGCCCACCCGCGCCTCGAACTTGTGGCTGCTGCCCTCCCTCATCATGGCGTCCAGCACCATCAAGTGATCGTCGAGGAAGCCGCTCGCGGCGTAGTTCAGCGTTTCGATGGCCTTGCGCCAGCGCATGCCTCTCGAACCGATTCTGACAGTGGCGAAACTGTCGACGAACTCCTTCCGCCTCTCATCTCTCGTCTTGAGTCGCTCCTCTTCATGGTGATACAAGCCTATGTACTGGAATGAGAGCGCGCCGCGGGGCATCGGCCCATAGGGCCGATCGAAGGGGCTGAACGACACGACGACACAGCCGTTGAAGCTGTTGTCATCGTCACCATCGCTCTCCACTGTGATGCGACCCGCCATAGCGTCGACAGCGATGCGATGCAGCAGCGTCGACTTTCCGGCACCGTTGCGGCCGATTACCGCATGAAGATTCGTGGGAGGGCGACTCCCCGGCTCGGCGTCGAAGGTGAACTCATGCGCCGGCAACAGACCTTCCCCACCGAGGGTGTACGTCCAGCGGAAGGGAACGACACGCGCACGCAACCCGTGGGCAATGCGATTCGCATTACGCAGCTGATCTTCGCTGCGGCCACGGAGCACCGACTTATTGAACACCTCGAGGGACCTGAGTGACCGAATATCCGTATCCCAGCCAAAAGCGACATCGTGCAAGGCCATAAGGATTTCGCGGCCCATGCCTGGGGGGAGCTCCAGCAGTGACACGTAGTAATCGTCCTCGTGACCAAGGCTGAAGAAACCGCGCTCCAAAGAGGTGAAGCGTCCTGGCAAGATTTCTGCCGTGTTGACGAGTCCATCTCGACTCATCGAGACATGCGCGATCCGGAGGTAGCCGATGCGCCGCCTAGTCATATCGGCCAGACGGATGTGGAGATCGAACGTGGTCACGTACCCGTGATCGTTCCAGCCGTCTTTGATCAAGTACGCACCGACGCGACGGGGTAGTGCTTCCTGGTACTCCAGCAACGTGAACTGCATGGCAATGCTCCCCCTCCTGGGACTGATCGTCCGCAGGTAGAATGCCTCAGCTGACTCAACGACGGCGAACTGCAACCGCGCACCTCGACGAAACTCGGCGCCCGAGGAGAGCAGCACTGGTCGCGGTGCACGCTCGACTCCGTCATGCGGGTGGCAACGGAATCCGACCGGACCGAAATCCGACCGGCCCTGGTCAGCGGATCGAGAGTCCACCTGATGACGGAACCGGACGGCTACAGCAGGCACTCGTTGCGCTGCTGCGCTCGCCGGCCGCTCCCTGTCCCACAACGGCTCGGAGCTGTCGAACGAGGGTCGACCTCAACCGCGTGATCCTCAGCAACAACAACTTCCAGGACTGCCTGAACACGACTCTGTCCTGGCTGGTGCCACCGCGAGGGCATGCACGAGATCCCGAACGGCGCCGACAGCATCTCCTCCCACCGCGGCGACGAGAACGCCGTGGAGAGCCCGGCCCGTCGCCCGCGCGGCCGAAGAAGACGCCGGGCACGCACAAGCCCAGCGGGATCCCCTCGGACCCGTCGACGTCGAGCATGCCCAGCACATCCGGCACGCCGTCCACCCCGAGCGCGCCCGCTCCCACCCCCCGACAGCGTCGGCCATCTCCAGGACGTGGGCACGGCGAAGTCCACCGGGAAGGCGGGCGACGCGTTCGTCCAGAAGGGTCAGCACCAAGGCCGAGACAAAGGCGGACAAGGTTGCGGCCAAGATCCGCATCCGCTTCACCGTCATCGGCGACATCGACGCCACCTTCACCGGCGGCGAGAAGGTCGCCACGATCCTCGCCAACAGCACCGGCGTGGCCGTCGCCCCCCTGCAGGCGGGCGCCTGTGCTCGTACCCCCGCTTGCCCTGAGGCTGCCCGCGCATCCGGCGGAACCTTAAAGCCTTGCAACTGCGAATTGAGCGGAATGGGCTCAGTCGGACCTAGCACCCGGTGCCGCAGACTGTCGCCGGACTCACTGCCTTCTGCCACTTCGAGGCGACGCCAGCAACCCACGCCCACAAGCAGCTTGACGACAGATTTGATCCAGGTCAAAGCAAAGGTGGGGAGAAAGGGACCACGAGCAGACAGCCGGGCAGGGGACTGTAAAGCGTTCGGCCCTGTCTCACATTCGGTGGTGACGGTGAGCCGTGAGGGTCGTTGATGCTCGCGTGGGGATCAACGAGCCTGCATAGGCGGGTGTTTTCTGGTCTGTCGCCGCTGCTCTCAAGGGATGAGGCCGACGAGGGCGAGCGGATCATAGTGCGGGCGCGGACTCCGCAAGAAGTCGCGGTCTGTTGGAGGTTGCCCCGGCAGGGGTTCACCGGGCTCGAGCAATCCATGAGGTGCTCGCCCAGAGGGTTGGTGCTCTCGAAGGCGTCCGGGGCGTACAGACGGAACCGGTAGGAAATCGCTCTGTCCCATCCTGCACCGGCCCGCCGAACAGATCATCGACCGAGAACGTGGAGGAACCGGCACTGCCGACGCAGCTTCGATGTCGTAACGCCTGAGTGGCAAGCCTGGTGATGAGCGTTTGCCAGCACGACAGGCAGCCGCACCCGTACGACGTGCTTGTTCCTCGCGTGTCGAACCGTTGTCTCCGACAGCACACCGGCCCGAAACGACACGAGGGCGGCCTCAGGCCAGGTCGCGTGTCTGCCAGCCGGGCGGGAGCTTGGGCAGGCCGATCAGAGCGTCGATGCCGAGGTGTTCCAGCAGCAGGGCTTTGAGGTGCCGACCGTCGATGAGCTCGACGCGGTTGCGGGGTGCGAAGTCCCAGCTCGCCTTACCGAACCACGCGGTGGTGACCACGATGCCCTTCGAAGCGCTCTTGTCGTTCACGATCCCCGCGACCGACCGCACCGTCTCGGCGGATACCACGTTCTTCGAGCGTTTGGCCTGGATGATGCACAGCCCGCCGATGAGAGGTTCCTCATTGACCGCGACAGCGTCGATGCCGTCATCCCGGGAAGCCTGGGTTACCCAGGACTTGAGCCCGATCTTCTCGAACAGCCGCCGGATGAGGTGCTCGAAGTCGATCGGGTCCATCGCGACGAGGTCGGGCCGGCTGTCGAGGCCGGCGACGACTTCCCGCTCCGGAGCGATCTTGTACCGGGCCAGGTCGAACGTGACGACAGGAGGAACGGGCTCAAGATCATAGGGGTGCTGGGAGACGATCGCGTTCAGATAGTGCAGGCTCGCCACCGGGTCGAGTTCGGGCTCGTCCAGCACCAGCTCGGCAAAAGCCTCCCGGCTGACCCGCACACTGATCAGGCACGGCTCGATTGCCTTGCCGGTGGCACGGTCCTTGGCGTGGACTTTCCCGTTGAATGCCACTCCGTCCACGAGTAACGGCGGTGTCACGGCGAAGGCCTCGTCGATCGCCCGCAGCGCGAGTCTGGCCACCAGATCCCTGTACAACGCCTTGCACTCACTCTCCTTCCGCGGCTGCGGGACCACTGCCGGGGGAGCGGAAGCCTTGAACCGGTACTGCGTGACCGAAGGAACCACCGACTGGGCCGGCAACTCGATCTCCAAAACCAGCTCCCGGGACTCCGGAGCGAATGCCGCCTGCCGAGCACCGCCGAGCTGTGGACGGTCACGTAATTCCCCATGCCTGGTGGTCACGTAATTCCCCAGGTCTCGCTTGATTGTGGAGGAGACCGCGTCGGCGGGTTGATCGGTCCGCAGCTCTTGATCACTGTCGATGCTGCTCGTTAGGTTGGCCGGCATGTCCTTGCCGCAGGAAGTTCAGCTGACGACGTCCACGTTCCTGGCCGCCATCGATGCTTCTGCGCCTGGTCTGGTCGAGGGGTTGTACTTGATTGGCTCGCTGGGTTTTCGTGAGTTCTTCCCGGACCGCAGTGATGTCGACTTCGTGGCCGTGCTGGCGGAACGCCCGGATGCCGGAGGGGTTGCTGCTCTCGATGCTGCGCATGAGGTCGTGCGTCGGCGTCATCCTCGTCCGTTCTTCGATGGTGTCCACCTGGTTCGGGACGACCTGGCCAAGCCGCCGGAACAGTGTGCGGATCTGCCGTGCACCCAGAACGGGGCCTTTGAGGCGGCTGGCCGGTTGGGGGTGAACCCGGTCGCCTGGCACGAGCTCGCCCGACACGCTGTGACGGTCCGTGGCCCGGTCTTGACCGAGGCGGAGATGTGGACCGACGACGACGCGTTGCGCGCCTTCACCCATGGCAACCTGGTCGGTTACTGGGCTGGTGTCGTGGACGATCTGGTGAAAAACCCAGAGGACGCCGCCCAGGAGTGGGCCGCGGAGTGGTGCGTCCTCGGTGTCAGCCGGCTGCATCATCTGCTGGCGACGGGAGCGTTGACGTCGAAGAGCGGAGGCGGCCGGTATGCCCTGACCGCCTTCGAGTCGCGGTGGCACCCAATCATCCACGAGGCGTTGCGGGTGCGTGAGGACACTGGTGCGCCGTCGTCCTATGACGCTGCCCCGGAACGCCGGGGCAGCGAGACGGCCGAGTTCACGGCCATGGTCGTCGAGGCCGGTCTGGCGCTGGGGGCCTCTCGGGGCTGAGGAACGACTCCGCGGTCGGTGATCGCGTCAGTTTCCCCAGCCCCTCGGGCAGAGTCGGCTACTTGATCGGGGGCTCGGTTGGGGCGGTGGGGTTCTTCGGCCGCTTGTTGGGTCGGTAGCTGGGGCCGTTCATGATGATCTGGTGGCTGGCGTTGATCAGCCGGTCCAGGAGCGACTCGGCGACGACCGGATTGGGGAAGAGCGGATACCAGTCGCTGGGCGCCCTGTTGCTGGTGATGATCAGGGACCGTCCCTGTCGCTCGGAGACGAGTTCGTAGAGGTCATCGGCCTGGGAGGCGGACAGCTGACGCATCGCAAAGTCGTCGAGGATGAGCACGTCGGGCCGGATGAGGTCGCGCATGCGCTTGTCCCAGGTGCGGTCTGCGTGGCCGCCGGCGAGCTCGCCCAGGATGCGGCTGGTTTTGGCGAAGCGGACGTTGGCGCCCTGGCGGACAGCTTGGTGGCCGAGAGCTTGGGCGACGTGTGTCTTCCCGACACCGACCGGCCCGAACAGAATGACGGACTCGCCGGAGTGGAGCCAGCGCAGGGCCGCGAGGTCGCGGATCTGGGCGGCGGGCAGCTTCGGGGAAGCGTGGAAGTCGAAGCCCTCCAAGGTGACCTGCTGCTCGAACCTGGCCTGGCGCAGGCGCCGTTCGAGGGCGACGGTTTCGCGGCGGGTGATCTCGTCCTGACACAGGACATGGAGGAAGTCCAAGTGGCCGAGTTCGCCGCCCTGGGCCTGAGAGAGACGGGCGTCGAGAGTCTCGAGCATCCCCGAAAGCCGCAGGGTCTTGAGCGACTCGCGCAGGGCGGTGGTCATCACGCTCATCGCGTGGCCTCCTCGACATCGCCGCGGCCCTGGTCGTCGTGGAGCTCGACCAATGTCTGGGCGGGGATGTCGGCGGCGAACAGCCCCTCGGGTCCGCGCAGGAAGGCCGCAGCCCCCGCGTCGCCGGTGTCCGGCTCGGGGTCGGTCTCGGTGCCGGCGACCAGGATGCCCTTGACCGTGCGGTAAGACGGGTCGCCAACCGCGATCGCCTTCCTGCAGGCGGCCTCCAGCCGTGTGTCGCCGTACCTCTGGCGCAGTCCGAGGACCCCTTGGGCGGCGCGGAGCCGGTAGAGCGCGTTGACCTCCAGGAGCTGGTCGATCACCTCCCGGCAGGAGTCGCCGACCTGCGAGGCTTGGCCGCGGCACCAGATTGGCGTCCGCATCTGGAAAGCGATCTTCTCGGGCGGGTAGTCGTTCTTGTCGGTGCGCTTGCCCTGTTCCAGGGCGGCGTGCGTCTTGACCAGTTCGCCCTCGTGGAAGATCTGCACCATCGTGGCGGTGGAACGGACGTCGACACGTCGCCCGACCAGTTTCCAGGGCACCGAATACAAGGTGCGGCCGACCTTGACGTGAATGTCAGGGCCGACGGCGGCCTTCGCCCATCTGGCCAGCACAAATGGTTCCTGCGGCAGCGGCAGGAGGGCCTCGGCCTCCACTGCCTCGAAGACCGCCAGCGGCTTGGCCCCGCCCAGCGGTCGGCACTGCCGCTGACCAGCGACGTTCCTGTCCCAGAGGAGGGCCTCGGCCTGCATGTGCTCCAGCGAGGTGAACTGGCGCCCGCTCCAGAGCGAGTCCCGGACGTAGGGCATGGGCCGCTCCACTCTGGGCTTGTCCTTGGGATGAAGAGCCCTTGCCGGATCCACCAACGTGCCGTAATACGTGGCGAGTTCGGCATACGACTTGTTGATCTGCGGGTCATAGAGGTCGGGCTTGTCCACCCCGGTCTTGAGGTTGTCCGGCACCAGACGGCGCGGGACGCCGCCGAAATAGCGGAAGGCTTCCACGTGCGCGACCGTCCACGAGTGCTGATCCATGTGCACCACGGGACGTACGAACATGTGCCGCGAGGCAGGCAGAACCATCACGAACGCCCAAATCCGGTGCCGTTTACCGGTAGTTGGGTGGAACCACTGCCCCAGGAAGCCGTAGTCGATCTGGGCCTCCGAGCCTGGCTCGACGTTGTCTCGCAGAACGGTGACCTTGGATCGGGCCGCCTCGTCGGGCAGGTTCTCGTGCACCCAGCGGCGGAACGTCGACAGTGACACCTTCAACTTGCCTTCGTCCCGCAGACGTTGGTGGATCGTGGTGACCGTCGTGGTCTTCAGTACGTCCTTGACGTAGTCGCGGTGCGGTTCGATCTCTCCCCACCTGACCTGGTTCAGCTTCCGGCTGGCGAGCTCCGGGAACCAGCTCTTGAGCAGCTTGGCCCAGTCCGGCTCGCTCATCGGCGGCCCGCCCGGGGTGATCCCTGCCTTCTCCGCCGGCGCCAGGTACTTCCTGACCGTCTTGCGGTCCACCCCCAGCGAGGCGGACACCTGACTCTTGGACCGGCCCGCATACCAGTGCACGTAGATCTCGACGATATCGACCACGGTGAACGTTCTCCTTGCCATCCGGTGTGCCCGTGACCTCTCGGCTCGCAGGTCAAGGGACCGCGACGACTCCGAGAGGACAGGACCCTCAACCCGGGCACCGGCATGCCCATGGGGAACCCGACCGATTCGCAAGGAAGATCCAACGGCAGCTCAAACCACCCGAAACAGGGAAAGTTGGGACAGTTCGAGCATGGTCAGCAGCACCATCGACGGTCAGCGCCCCGGTGAGGACCGGTGACCGCGAGGGTGGGGAATTACCTGACGCTGATCATGCAGATCGTGGGGAAAATTCTGACCGCTGACAGAGCCTTTCCGGATAACCGATGGAGCCCAGCGCCCTCTCCACCCCGACCGCAAACCCCTCGAGATCTCCTTCACCGAGCGCCTGCTCCACCTGCAGCCGCAATCTCTGCAGCCCGCCAGGGCGGGCGCGCAGAACCGCAGTCAACACCTCGAGCCGTTCTTCCACCTCGGCCGTCCGGCCTGCAGCCTCCCGGCGCAGACTCTCAACACTCTCCTGCTTTGCACGCCGTTCCGCCGCAGCCTTCTCACGGGCCTCCGCACGACGCTTCTGCTCGAGCTCCCTCGCCCGCGCCGCCTGACGCTTCTCAAGGTCCCGCACGATCTGCTCGGCCCTGCGCGACTCGGCACTCTGCTGCGCCTGCTTCTCTTTCTGCGCCCGCATCCATGCCCGCGCCTGCTCGCGTTCCCGCCGTGCTTCCTTCTTGGCCCGCTCGGCGGCCTCACGCTCCGCGCCCCGTGCTTGACGCGCCAGCTCCGCCTCAGCCCGCTTCGCCGCTGCGGCCTTCTTCTTCTGGCTGTCCCTATATGCCTGCAACAACTGCGCCGCCAAGGACTTCCTGCTCGCCATTCGCCGCCCTCACCACAGGTCAAAACACAACAGCTCCCCCAGCCGCAGGCAGGGCAATCCCAGCGGCCGGGCCATGGCCTGACTCGCTCGGAACATGACTGCTTTTCACTCGCGCCGCCCCGAATCCGACGCAAGCCCGCAGGGCTGCTCACACTGCTCCTGCGCGGCATCGCAGGGAGGCATCCAGACGCCACAAGTCCTCCACCACCCGTCTCACCTGGATCGGCAGCCTCGGGCGATCATCTGCGCTGCTCTCGCTTTGGGATTTGTGGTCCGAGCCCACATATGGTGGATGCCTGGGATTAGTGCGCCGCGTGGCCCGCATGCGCTCGTGACCAGCGCAGACACTCGAAGCTGGGGCGGGAGAAGGCCCACGATGTCGCCCTGGGGGGCACCGGCCAGTCCGCCGCATAACTGAGATGGCAGGCAGGCAGACCTGGCCGCGGTCAGTGCGCAGGCGAGTCTGCGGGGCCCAAGACCGGCCGGTGAAGGGTGGCCGGCTGCCAGTGCACCTCGTCGGTATCCCGCTGATGGTGCCAAGCCGCCAGGGTACGGCCGGCGACCAGCCGGTCGAGCAGTACTCCGGTCTGCTGTGGGGAGTGCCCGCACAGACGGGCAACAACGGCCATGTCGGCTGTGGCGTCGGCCGCGGTGGTGTGGGCGGCCAGGACCAGGGCAGTCAGCCGTTCTGCGGGTTTTGCCGTCGCCGAAACGATGTGTGAGGTGGGCTGCAGGGCCCAGTGGGCGGCGCGCCGACGGGCGCTGCGGCCCGGGGCCTGGTTCAGCGCCGCGTCGTCGAGCAGCCGCACTTGCAAAGGCGCTGCCCGGGGATCGGGCAGGTCGAGCCAGCCGTCCTGCACCAGCTCCTGCCACGCCTCGGTGTGCCGGTGCAGGCGCATGCTGCGCAATAGGCCGGCCGGCAGCCGGGCGCAGCCGTGTGTGTCGGCGCGCAGGGCGCATTGCAGGGCCAGCAGCCGGGCGGCAGGGGAGGTGACGCAGCCGAGTGCGGAGGCGAGGTGGGTGAGCATCTCCCGTACCCGTTGCGGCTCGTCTCCGTGCACCCGCGGCCGGACGGGGGCTGATGCGGCCGGTCGGTGAGGGCTAAGCAGGGTCTCCGGCACGACGGCGGTGTGGCTGGTCGCTGCCGCGCAGGCCGCGCACGCGTCGGCCAGCCGCCAGGTGCGGCCGCCGCGGTCGCGGGTCAGGGCCAGCAGCACCCGCCCGGCACAGCCGCGATGACGCGGATGCCACACACAGCCCCGCAATCGGCACTGGCAGCTGCGCAGGTGCGGCGGCAGCGCGTCCGCGCGGACATGGCAGGCCAGATGCGCCAGGGCGGCCGACCGTGCGGAGGAGGCCTGCAGGGGGAAGGTGCGGGCGGTACACGAGGGGCAGACGAGTACGGGGCCGTCCGCTTGCGGGCGCAGCTCCACTGTCCAGATGCGCCGCACTGCGGCATGTGCGCCACCGAACCGCATGGGCCGGTCGTCCTCCTGTCGTCTGTCTGTCCTTGTCGTGGCGGGGGTCACCGTGGCGGGCCCCCGAGACGGACGCACTGTAGTGCAGATTCCCGCACCATGGATTCGCCGTTTCCCCACTCCGGCGAAAGTGCAGAAACCCGCACTGACGGGGCAGGGGTCTGCACCGTCGGATGGTCGGGTGACGATCTTGCCGCCCGACCCCGACCTCACTGCGCTGCGCGTCGTGCTCGCGCGCCTGCGGGCCGAACGCGGTTGGACCTTCGACGAACTCGCCGACCGCAGCGGGCTGGCCCGGCGTACCCTCATCGACCTCGAACACGGCCGCACCACCGGCAGTGTCACCACCTGGCACACCCTCGCCCACACCTTCGACGTGCCCATCGAGCGCTTCCTGGGCGCCCTGTGCGACGACCACACCCCGCCCGGCACGGCCGCTTCCTGAACCCGCACTCCGTCCCGGCTGGCCACGCCGTGAATCACCCGATCGGGCAATCAGGCATAGAACAGCCATCCGCAGTAACGCTCATGTGTGCGGGCCCGCTGGGCCGGCCGGGGGACATACCCGCGACACGTTGCTCATGTCTGCGTGTCGCCTGGCACGGTCCGGGCCATGTGCCCCACGCCCGCCCCCGACGGCCGTCACTGGGACGGCAGCCCCCGCGCCCCCCACCGCCCCCGCCCGCTGCGGGTGACCACCACCAGTCCCAGCCGCCTGCTGCGCGCCGGCCAAACCGGACGCTGCCGCCACTGCGGCAGCCGCATCGACCTCTACCCGCGCCCCGATGGGCGGCCCATCGCCCTGCACCCCGCGGAACTGGCCATCACCGACGTCCCCGAATCCTGCCGCTGGCACCTCAGCGGCGGCATCGCCCACCCGCACGGCGACAACAGCGCCTGGTGCCGCATCCCGCATGCCGTGCTCTGCCCCCACCACACCCCCACATGCCAGGCCGGCCCCCGCCTCGAGGCGATCCGCCGCCACCTCGCCGTCCGTGCACGCCGCCTGATCGACACCGGGGCCCTCACCCCCGCCTCACCTCAGCCCGCCGCCCTCCACGCCGGAGGACCCGACCGCCCCGTCGTCCAGTTGCTGCTGTGCCGCTATCTCGCCCAGCAGCGGCTCGAGGACCTGCGCTGCGTCGCCCAGACCCGCCACCGCCACCGCTGCCCCCACCCCCTCCTCGCCCCCGCCGGCCCGGCCGGTATGTGGAAACTGCTGCCCAGCACCGCCCAGCACGGCCAACTCGCCCTGCCCGACGTCCTGATGGCCGTCTACGACCTGGGCCACCTGCCCTACGGCGAACAGCTGCGCTGGCGCACCCAGCGCTGCCCGGCCCACGCCACCGCCCCCGGTGCCGCCGACCTCGCCCTGGCCGCCTGGGAACCCTTCGACCCCCTCCTGCACGCGGCACACATCCACACCCGCCTGCCCCACCCCCCGCCCCGCCCGCACCGAAGGGGATGACCCGTGCCGCACCACGCCCTGGAAATCACACTGACCCGCCCCCTGACCCCCACGGCCCTGCAGCGCGCCGCCCGCCTGCTGCCGCTGGCCGCCAACCACGAGGCCACCCGCCTCATCGCCCTCATGCCCGCCAAGACCCCCCACCGGGCACTACGCCGGCTGCGCCACCGGCTCGGGGACCGGCTGCCCATCGACGTGATCACCACGCACTACCCGGACGCCGACCACCGCGTGCTGCTCAACGTCGCCTTCCCGCCTGCCGTGCACGCCGCCCTCAAGGCCCAGGCCCGTCGCGCCGCCCAGAGCCCCGAGCGCTTCCTGGAACTGGCCCTGCACCGTGCCCTGGCTGAGCACGCCGACCGGGAGACCGACCGCCTCGATCGGGCCGTACGTCAACTCCTCGCCCACACCAGCCCCGGCTACCTGCTGTCCGCCGTCGGCCAGGCGCTCACCCGACTCCCCGAAAGCCCCACTCCATGAAACCCACCGACGAACAGACCGCCGCCGCGGATGCCTTCCACGCCGGCGCTCACCTGGCCCTGCAGGCCGGCGCTGGCACCGGCAAGACCACCACCCTGGCCCTGCTCGCCCACAACAGCACCCGCCGCGGCCGCTACCTCGCCTACAACCGCGCCATCGCCCAGGACGCCCGCACCCGCTTCCCCGACACCGTGCAGTGCAAGACCGCCCACGCCCTCGCCTACGCCGCCGTCGGTCACCGCTACACCCGCCGCCTGAACGCCCCCCGCCGCCCCGCCTGGCAGACCGGACAGGCCCTCGGTCTGACCAAAGCCCTACGCATCGGCGACCGCGAAATCTCCCAACGCGCCCTGTCCAACGCCGTCCTGCGCACCGTCACCCGCTTCTGCCACACCGCCGACGACAGCATCACCCGCCACCACGTGCCCATCCTGCGCGGCCTGGAAGACAAAGGCCATCACTGCGAACTCGCCACCTACCTCCTGCCGTTCGCCCACAAAGCCTGGACCGACCTGCACCACACCGACGACGGCGCCGTCCGCTTCGACCACGACCACTACCTGAAAATCTGGGCTCTCACCCAGCCGAAGATCGATGCCGACTTCCTGCTCCTCGACGAGGCCCAGGACACCAACCCCGTCGTCGAACAGGTCTTCCTGGGCCAGCGCGACCACGCCCAGCTCGTCATGGTCGGCGACTCCGCCCAGGCCATCTACCACTGGCGCGGCGCCAAAGACGTCATGACCGGCTTCGACGGCACCCGCCTCGCCCTGTCTCAGTCCTTCCGCTTCGGCCCCCACCTGGCCGCCGAAGCCAACCGCTGGCTGAGCCTCGCCGACGCACCCATCCGCCTCACTGGCACCCCCACCGTGCCCACCGAACTCGGCCCCGTCACCCAGCCGGACGCCGTGCTGTGCCGCACCAACGTCGGCGCCATGGCCCAGGTCATGACCCTCATGGCCGCCGGCCACCGGGTCGCCCTGGCCGGGGGAGGAGACAGCCTTCAGGCCCTGGCCCTCGCCGCCCGCGACCTGAAGGAAGGCCGCCGCACCCACCACCCCGAACTCATCCTCTTCCCCTCATGGGGCGACCTGCAGGACTACGCCGCCCACGACCTGGCCGGCCGCGACCTGCAGCCCCTGGTCAACCTCGTCGACACCCACGGCACCAATGCCATCCTCGCCGCCGTCGCCCGCCTTGCCCCCGAGCCGCACGCCCAGGTCACCGTCTCCACCGCCCACAAGGCGAAGGGACGCGAATGGCCCCGCGTACTCATCGCAGACGACTTCGCCCGCCCGGAGAACAACACTTCTCACGAGCAGACAGGCACCCCGGCATCACCCGAACCCATCGACGACGCCGAAGCCCGTCTCGCCTACGTAGCCGTCACCCGCACCCGCCAACGCCTGGACCTGGGCGGCCTGTCCTGGATTCACGACCACCCTGACAAGACCCACGACCCCTCAGCAGCAACTCCGGCATGAGGTGTCGCTTCCGGGGGAGTCCGCGACGACAACAAGACGCGCCGGCGGGCGAGGCAGAGCACAGCCTCCCCCGCGCCACCGGCGCGTCTTGTGGGTCCTGAATCGCGCCCCACGGTGCTACCGGGTGACACCGGTAAGTGACTGCAGTCGCTGGACGACAGCATCAGGTAGCGGGGTCCGCCCCGGGCACGAGGGCAGCTGAGGTCGGCTGTGGCCGGCTGGCCTGGGGCACGTACCGCTTGGCGGCTTCGAACAGCTGGGCCACACGGTGGCGTTCCTCTGCGCACTGGCCGGTGAGAGGAGAGACGATGAGAAGACGGCGAGGTTGACGGCGAAGCCGAAGATCCCGCCGGTAATACTGCTCAGGACGCGGATGTCGTCGGGTAGACCATCGTCAGGACGCTGGCGACGGCGAAGCCGGAGACCATGCCAGAGATGGCTCCCCACTTGTTGCCCCCGTGCCAGAAGATGGCCAGGAACAGGGGCACGCCGAGCCGCCTCAGTGGCACACGCCCAGCCTCGCCGGGAGACTCGTTGCAACGCTCGCTGCTCAGCACCGCGCCACGCATCGTCGCGACGCCGGAAAACCCCGCTCACATACAGATTGAGCGCTGGCTCATCGACGCCATCGAGCAGTGGGTGGTACGCCCCGGGGAACGCCTGCCCGGCGGACGCGTCCTGTCAGACGCGCTGGGCGTCAGCCGGATGACGCTGCGCCAGCCGATGAACGTCCTGGAACAGCGCGGAATGATCAGACCCAGCCCGGCGGGGGAGGCGGGGCCTTCGTCACGGAACAGTCCGTCGATGTAGACCTGACAAGCCTCAGCGCTCACATCGTCCGCGCGAACATGACCGCGGGCGCCCAGGTCGTCTCCGCAACCACCCTGGCCGGACAGCCCTCCGTCACCGCCATGCTCGGACTCGTCCCCAACGACGACGTGCACGAAGTCGTCCGGGTCCGTCTCGCCAACGGAGACCCGTCGTCCTGGAGCGGTCCTACTTCCCGGTGGTGCTCTTCCCCGACCTCCTCGACAAGCCGCTGACCGGGTCCATGTACGCCGTCCTGAGAGAAAACTACGGGCGCACCCCACCACCGTGACCGAGTACGTCCGGCCCGTCTTGGCCAACCAGGAACACGCCGACCTGCTCGGCGTCGAGCCGGGCAGCAGCCTGCTCGCCGTAGAGCGCACCGCCTACGACGCAGAACACGTCCCGGTGGAGTACTCACTGGACCTCTTCCGCGCCGACCGGATCCGCTTGCTCGTGCGCAGCCAGCTCATCCCCGAATCAGAGACCTGACCTCCTTGCACGAGCCCTGCCCGTCCGCCGGAAGCAGCGGCGCGTGCAGCGCAGATGCCGGGGAGGAGCATCTCCACACCCGTGCGCACCAGTTGGCCCCGAATTTCGCATGCTGCGGCGCCAGCGGAACCTCCCGGATCGTATCGGGAAGGGAACACGGGCCCCCGGGGCGGATCTGCGCAGACCAGGAGGGTGCGGGTCAGCCGCTCATGCCGCCGACGACTGCCCAGATGCCGCCAACAAGCGTCGACAGCGGGGCCGTGGGTCTGCCAAATCGACGGATGAGCCGCCACCGGCCGGGTACGGTGTTGTCCAGTCAGGCCCGGGCCGTCGTTCGCAGCGATGGCACCAGCCGACCCCAATCAACTTCCTTTCCACCGCCCGGAGATGCGCTCGTACCGCGTCAACCAGCGGGTATCCCATTTCCGTGCACAGCACGCCCGCCGTTCGGGCCGTGCACGGGACTGCCATGTGGAGACTTCGCGATGACCGCATTGCCCCGTACGGCCCAGGCCGTCGACTTCCTGTGCGAGCACACCCCCAGCAAGAGCCGCGTGATGGCCCTGCTCGACCACGACCACGGCCCTCGTTCCCTGACCGCCGTCCTGACCTGCAAGAAACCCGACGACGCGCACGAGGCCGTCGACATCCTGCGCCGTGTCCTGGCCAGACGCGAGGCCACCTGCGCCGACGACGAACTGCAGGCATTGACCGCCGTCATGCCCGACGCGCCAGCCGGCTCGCTGCGCCAGGCCGTCACCCACGCCGCGACCGGCACCTGGCCGACCGGCCCTGGAGTACTCTACGAAGTCGCCGAACCGGAAGACCTCGAACCCGACAATGCACAGCAGGCCGCGCCCGTCCCGTTCGAGCCGTCCAGCCACCCGCGGCTCAAAGACCTGCCGGGGAAGATCGTGCGGATCGCCCGTCTGTATGAATTCCACGTCACCGACGAGGACGCCCTGATCCGTGCCGCGACCGATCGCGGATGGGAGCCGTTGCCGGCAACCGACCTGGGAGACGACGACCCGCGCGACCTCGTAGGCGCCGTCATGACTCTCACCGACGATCTCGAACTCCCCGGAGCACAGACCCTGGAGGACCAGAGCGTCGCCGAAGTCCTCAGCCCCGAGGACGGGGACGAACTCGCCGACTGGAACCCGTCCCCGGTCACGATCCGCTTCCACCACGGATGGCGGCTGCGCCACGAGCGCAGCCGCCCCGCGGCCAAGGCGCAGACACCGAACTTCGCGGCGCTGTTCCCGCTGCGCGAGTGTGACTGCCCCGGCGAGTCGGAAGACTGCGAAGCCTGCGGATGGCAGCTGACCCCCCGCACTGCTGACCTGCTGAGCACGGCCCTGTCCGTCCTCGCGGACCAGGCCTTCGACGACGCCGCGCGGCTGGGCGATCAGTACCTGCCGGACGCTGACTCCACTGGCTGGGCCGTCTTCGACCGTCTCCCCCCGCTGACCCGGTCCGCTGATCACCGCTGGCGTCGGCGTATGGCCAGGGCCTTCGACGACCTCGCCGACGACCTGAACCAGGGCCGCTGGCCCGAACCTACCTGCACCGCCGAGGAAATGGCCCTCCACCTGGCCATCGAAGACGCCCCCACCTACCTGGAGGAGCGGCCCGCGGACGATGAACACCACACCCTGCCCCGGCACGAGGACGACTACAGCTGGGATGGCTGCTCCGAACTCCTCTTCCAAGACCACGACGTGTTGATGCTCTTCGACGCCTCCCTTGCCGGCTTCGAGGAGCCCGACAACCCCGCGAACCAGCGCCTGGGAGCGGGAGACCTCCGTGCGGACTCCTGGTTTGAGCCCTTCAACAACGGCGCAGCCCGCAATCCGCGACGAGGCTTTCGCCGATAGCAGCCCGCACTGTCTTCTCCGGCCTCCAGCCCGTTTGCAGCCCGCGCGGTCGGCCGAACCGGTCCTGCCGTGGTGGCATACAGCCATGGCGCCGCGCGCATGCATCGCTTCCGGTGGGTCAGCCGGTGGCGTCGTCGCTGTCCCAGTCGACGGTGCGCCGGTATTCGGGGTGGTTTTTGTCCATCTGGATGGCGGCGTGGATGGGCAGGGGGTGTCGGGTGCGATGTTCCCAGGCCAGGGCGTGGTTGCACAGCCGTGCCGTGGTCAGAGCGTAGGGGAGGGCGCCGTCCTCGGCGGGGCGCTGGATGACGGCGATCTCGGTGGCGGTGAGGTTGTGCCAGGTCTCGGCCTGCTGCTCCTGGTCGTCACACAGCCAACGCCCCTGGCTGCGACCGGACTTGGCCGAGGGGGTCTTGCCGTCCATCTGGTGGGGGCGGCGGCTCATGATGAACGTGGTGTCGGTGCCGTCGAGTTGGAACAGTGCGTTGCTGGTCTTGTCGCCGTCGCTCGTGGTGCCGTTCTCGTCGATCTCGTGGAAGAGCGCGGGCAGCGGGATGCTGGGGTCGGCGCTGGAGGTGGTGCGGATGACGGCGCGCGGCCGGTGTTCAGGCGCAAGGGTGGCTCCGGGCAGGGCGGGCCTGCCGTTGGCCAGGCCGTTGTCGTCGGGGAGCAGGTCGGCGTTCTTGTTCGACAGCAAAGGCCAGACGGGGCGGGTGGAGTCGCCGGAGACGTAGAGGACGTAGCCGCACTCGAGGTGCCGGCTCAGTTCGTACAGGGCGTGGTCGATGCGGCGGGGCAGGGTGTCGTCGCCGCGGCTGCCCTCCGGGATGGGCCGGCTGCGCGACAGACCCTGGGCGCGGGCGTAGTTGAACCAGCCGCCGTGGCCGCCTCGGCCGGCGGGAAGGTAGGCGAGGGCCTTCCACTGCTCGCCGACCGGCACGAACGCGGTGAGGACCCACATGAGTTTGGGTTCCTCGGTGCGGTTGGTGTGCTTCTCGCCGAGCTGGGCGCGCATGTGCAGGCCCAGGTGGGCGACGCGGTCCTTGAGCCCATGTCCCGTGGAGATGGCGCGGGTCAGACGGGGATGGACCAGACCGGCGGCGCGCAGCATGTCACCGATGGCGTGGTGGCCGGGGAAGTCCGCGGCGAGCTCCATGCCGAGGGCCTCGAGCGGGCTCTGGGCCTCGCGTTCCTTCTTCTTCGAGCGCCGCTTTCTGGTTTCGGGGGTGAGGAACTGGGCGATGACGCCGTGCCGTGCCAGGTGGCGGGAGACCTCCGGTTTGGCATCGAGCGTGTACGGGTCGACGGCGCCGTCCTCCCCGCGGCGGGCGGCGCGCCGCTTGCGGCCCCATTCCTTGGCGTCGTACTCGGTCTCGACCAGGGCCAGCACTCCGGTGTCTTCGGCTTCCAGCCCGGGCAGGGCGTCGGTCAGCGCGCCGCGCCGGTCGTGGTGGCTGCCGTGGGACAGCAGCTCGGGGGCCCGGTGCAGCAACACCTCGGTGCGGCAGCCGAGTTGAACGATTTCGTCGTCGGGCATGCCGTCGGCGAGGTGGGGCTGGTTGAAGTGGTAGGCCAGCAGGCGCTGCATGCGGGTGCGCATGTCCTGGTGCTGGTACAGGGCCAGGACGCGCAGCTTGGAGCAGCCGGCGGCGGCCAGGATGTCTTTGAGGCTGGCGTCGTCGAGGAGGGTGGCATCGCGGCCGTACTCGGTCTTGCGGGCGCCCACCGAGAGGACTTTGGCGACCTGTCGGCCGTGGACGAGGTCCTGCCCGGTGACGGTGGACAGGTGCTCGGCGAGGGCGGTGATGGTGTGCAGGCCGACGCCCTTGCCGATGGGGAACGACTTCGAGAAAGGGATCAGCGCGCGGAAGTTGCCCGGCTTGCCGGACAGGTCCAGGGCGCTGAGGGGAAGGAATTCGTTGTCGTCAGCGCTGCGTGGGAAGACCGGGTCGTCCATCAGCCGTACCCAGGCGTTCAGGGCCAGGCGGCTGGTGTGCTCGAGGTGGGTGTACTTGCCCCTGCCGCCCAGATTAACCCGCAGCAGCGGGGCGGCGGGGGAGCGGGGCGCCCACCAGGCGGTGCGGGCGCCGTTGATCTGATTGCTCAGTCTCGACACGCGCGGTGTCATGACCACGAGCGGAACGGGAAGGGAGTGCAGCGACTTCATCGCCACTTCCACCCGCAGCGCGGCGTAGTGGCGCCTGACCTTCCACTCCTCCGCCTCCTGGGCCGCCTCGTCTGCCCCGGTCTCGCCTGTCTTCTCCTTGGCCGGGCGGGCCTCGAGCCAGGTGTTTGACCAGAGGTGTTCGGTGTCCCATACCATCATGTTGTTCTCGGTGTCCGGGCGAAGCGGGATACTGCGGCCATCCGCCGTCAGGTCGGTCCGGGCCAGGAGGGAGGCGAGGTTCCAGCTGGCCGCGTCCCACACCCAGCCGTCGGCGTCCACCGCGTGCGGCCCGACACGGACGTGGTCCCACACTGCCACCTGCTCGGGCTCCTCCGAGGCGAACAGGTCGGCGAGGTCACTGGGGTGGGCCAGGGAGATCTCGTCCTGAGGGGTCTGCAGCAGCGCCTGCTCCCACAGCGCGACCGCGGCCCTCAGATGGGCCGGTGGCAGCTTCTTGGACAGGGCAAGGAACTGCGGCGGCTTGCTCTTGCTGGTGGGATACAACGATGCGCTGGTGGCGCCGCTGGCGCGCAGCACCATCAGCAGCCCGGCATAGGGCAAGTTGGCCTTCGAGCCGGTCTTGCCGCGGTAAATGGCACGCAGCTTCTTCCACTCGGGCTCGATCTTCTCGGGGAGCCGGTACAGCCACACGGTGCCCATCAACGAGCTGGTCAACGGCGCGGCCAGCATGGACATGCGAATGTCATTCGACGGCATTACGGGGGTCCTTGGGCATCCGGGGGCGGGGCGGGGATGAGGGTGACGGGGTTGGGCAGCAGGTCCTCGCTGTGGGCGAGGTCGAGCCAGGCAGTGAGGGTGGAGCCGTAGACGCGGCGCAGGATGTCCTGCTCCTCCGCATCCAGCTGGCCGTAGTAGGAGCGCAGCAGCCGGGGGAAGTCGCAGCCCAACTGCTGGTTGAAGAAGGCGTGGTCGACCAGGTAGAGCTCGACGGGGGTGCCGCCGCGGCGTGCGCGCCCGGCCAGCTGGATGAGCTCGACGAGGATGCCCGCCAGGATCTCGGTCTTGAGGAACTTCGGCATGCGGGAGAACCGCGGGTCGGTGCGCAGCAGCAACTCCCGCTGGCGGACGGCTGCGGTGCGCTGGGAGGCGAGCATGCCGGCGGGATCGGCGCTGATGGTGCCGGAGGCGATGCCGCAGGCGTTGATGCTCGCGTACATGACGGCCGGCTCGTGCAGGTGGGTTAGGGGGCGCACGCCCACCCACACCGAAGCGAGCGCCGAGCGGTCGGTGTGGGGGATGAGGATGTTCAGGCCGCGGGAGACCACCGACAGCGGCGCGCAGATCACCTTCACCCGTGGGTGCGTGGCGGGCAGGTCCTCGAGTTCGTCGATGGTCACCCGCACCACGCCCTCGGGCAGATTCACAGCCTTCCCGGAAGCGGCCTGGTTGCTGCTGACGAGGACCGCGACCCATTCCGGGCGGCCGCACGCGGCCGCGATCCCGGCGGCCATCACCGCCGCGTGGAAGTAGGAGTTCCCGGCCAGCAGCGCCAGCTCCCGCAGCGGGTCGTTGCGGGCGACCTTCTCCAGGTGTGACGACAGCTGGGTGTGCCACAGCCGCTCGGCGAGCTTGCGCAGCTCGGAGGGTTTGTGTCTTTCCTCCACGCCGCCGATCGAGATGGGCTGCCAGCCCAGATCGGTGGACGACACGCTCCCGGCGTGGGCGGTGACCGCGCCGGGAGCGGCGTCGGTCATCACATAGGCGGGCAGGGCATGCACGTGCTGCAGGGCGGCCTTGGGGAAGAACGCGGTGGCGGACAGGCCCAGGACGCTGCGCCGTACTCCGGCGGTGGCCAGCGCGACGGTGTCGCCGAGGCGGACGGTGGAGGTGTGCGGATCGCCGCCCAGGGACTGCAGCGAGAGGCGGCCGGTGCCGCTGGCGTTCTTGTCGAGCTTGAACCCGTACAGGTTCTGTCCGAGCGGCCCGTAGGGAATCGGCTCGTCGCGGGGGAGCAGCCCCATGGTGGAGACCAGGTCGGTGGCAGCGTTCAACTGACCGAGCAGCGGCAGGATCGACCACTTCAGGGTGTGGAGCTCGTTGTGGAGCGCCCCGAGCCAGGCCCGCACGAGGAGGTCGTTGACCACAGCGGCGCGTTGGGAGGCGGGCACGTGGAACGGCGCGTCGGCCAGGATGCGGGCGATGGAGTGCTTGAAGACCGCGAGCTTTCTGCTGCGGCGGGTGCCTTTGACCTTGCCGGCCAGGGCCTGGCGGATCTGATCGGCGAGCGGCTGCCAGCCCGCCGGCAGCTCGGCACCGGACCGCTCGCCGGGGAAGAGGGCCAGGTAAGCCTGGTGCACCGCTTCGGTGATCTCGGCATCCGCCGAGGCGCCGGTCAGCAGGCGGCACAGCTCGGCATCCTTCTTGCCCACCATGTACCAGCCGGAGCCCGGGCGATTTTGCCGCTCTTGCTCGGAGTCCAGGTAGAGGTGCCCGGTAAGGACGTTGTCCAGGAAGGTTTCGCTGAGCCGGCGCGCCTCCATCAACGGGCCGGTCACCAGCAGGTTCTCCAGCGCCGACAGGCCGCCCCGGTGCCGGTCGACCTCTTCCAGCCGCCCCGCGTGGCCCCGCCCGCGGCTGATGAGGGTGAACTCCTGCGCGCCCTGCGTGCACCAGGTCGCCTGGAAGGCGTCGACCTCGTCGATGATGACGACGCGGCAGCGCCGCAGCACGAACTCCAGCACACTCATGTCATGGACGATCCGCTCGCCGTCCACCTCGACGGGAACCTTGCAGCGTCCACGGATCAGGTTGTGGTGGTTGGTGACGATGATGTCGGCCTCGGCGGCCTGCCGGATGTGCTCGAAGCGCCGGCAGACACCCATACGCGGGCACAGATGCTTGCCGGCCTGCTCCGGCTCGGCGGGACCGGCGACCCACTCCAGCTGGGCACAGGGGAGCCTGGTGCGGTCCAGCCGCGGGCCGTCCACCTGCCAGCCGGTCATCTCGCAGCCACCGGCGAACTGCTCGAAGCGGTCCTCACGGCCCTGGGCGAATGCGAGCGCGGCCTGGTCGTCGTGGCGTGAGGACGCCACCCACGCCACCACACGCAGCGGCTTGCCGGACCGCTCGGCAGCCTCCCAGACAGCGGCGGCCGTCTCCTCGACCAGCCCGTTCTCCGCGGCCAACTGCTCGGCGGTCTGCAGGCCTTCACGGATGCGGCCCACCACGATGAGGACCGGGCCCTGTCCGCCGGCGGCCAGCAGGTGCGCCGCATCCCGCATCAGCACGCTCTTGCCCACTCCGGTGGGCGCATTCAGCAGCGTCATCGGCCCCGCGGGCAGCCGCAACTCTGCCGCCGTGCGCCCGTAGGCGTCGGTGAGCCGGTCGAAGAACCCCTGAAGCAGACCCGGTTTCCACCCGAACTTCTCCGGCTTGGCGATTGCCTGGCCCACCACGCGGTCCATCACCGCTTGTCGCGGCAGCCTCACCTCCTCAAGGAACGGCTCGGTGTGCAACCGGACCGGGGCCACGAAGGCGTCCTTCTCGCTGGCAGGAATCTCCACTGTGTACAGACGCTCCCGCCCGAAGGACCACAGGCCCTCACCGGCCGTCGGCAGCACCCTGTGGAGCATGGCCCGGTACTCCTCGGCCTCCTGGACGAGATGCTCGGCCAGGACGAGGGGCTCTTGCGCGTGGCAGGCCACCAACCAGTGGGTCTCGTCTGCGTTCGACTCTCCCGGAATCCGGAACAGCGCAGTGGGAGCTACCGCGTACTCCAAGACCGCCTCGCGGAACGTGTCCGGTTGCGCCAGGTCCCCCTCCTGCTTCAGTGCCTGCCACAGTCGGCCCACCAGCTCGTACTCGGCGCGCGGCAGCGACAGCCACCTCCCCCATGCATCGGTGCGCCGGGCGGCGAACATCTGCGCGAAGTCCAGCGGCACACCGCGACGGCCATCGACGGTCTCGAATGCGAAGTACTGCTCGGACAGGGCGAGATACGCCGCGATGGCGCAACGCTGCAACGCCTCACGGACATCGCCGCTCACCACTCACCCCGGCACCAGCGAAGAACCTCGGCGACGAAGTCCTTGTCGGTCATCACTTCAAGGTCCCGCCGCCCCGCAAGGCGCGCCTGCAGCAGCGGAAGGTCGGAGCGCTGCCGGTGGGGGACCACGATCGTCAGCGGCACCGGCGCGGCCAGCACGGGACGCTCCAGCAGGGCATCGGCCAGGGCCCCGAAAGATCGCCACGCCTTCGCATCCACCCGCCACTCTTTGGCCACCAGCGGCTCGGCGGCTGTGATGCGCAGGTCGTAGCGGTCACCGCCGGGGTACATGAGGACGTCGAGACCGGCGATCCCCGTCAGCGCGTCCCGGATCGCGAATTCCATGCGCCCCGGCAGGGTCATGTACCGCCACACCGTCCGGGAGACCGCGAAGTAGTCGCCGGCAGCGGGAAAGCCCTCCACTCGACCGGCTGAGGCCCCGCCGCCCTCCAGGACCGGAGGGCCGCTGCTGCCCCGCACCGGGCGGTAGGTGTACTGCACCCCCTCCAGCAGATGGGCGTCGCACGCGACGGCGAAGACCCCCTGCACGGCGGGCTGTGCGCGCATCGGCCAGGCACAGGCAGGACACGGGAAGCACCAGCCCGCCGCGTTGCACCACGGCCAGGACGCAACCGGCTCGAAGAATCCGAACCGCCCCCACAGCCCGTCCCACTTCTCCCACAGCACGCCCTGCTGCGCCACCGGATCACTCGCCAGCAGCTCGCGCACCTTCGCGTAGTCGTCGGGCGGAAGCCGCCGGATCTCCGCGTACAGCTGCTGCTCCTCCTGCTCGGCACGCAAGCGCGCCCAGGGCCAGTACTCCATCAACGCCTGCTGAGGCACGAGGTGTTCGCGGCCCAGGTCCTCCACGGCGTCGCACAGCAGGCCGTCCTGGTCCAGCAGCCTCATCTCGCCGAGCGGGTCACCTTCTTCCTCGCCGCTGGCAGGCAGGAGGGGCGCAAGTCCGTGGCGCAAGCCGCGCCGCAGCGCATGCATGTCCAAGGCGGCGGCTGCACCGGCGCCGTGTGCCGAGCGCAGGACTCCCAGGCAGTCGATGAGGCGGGCGGCTCGCTGGCCCGGCTCGCCAGTGCGGTCCGCTTCCGCGACGGCGGCTGCGCAGCACGCGGTCAGCGCCAGGTCACGGCGCCATCGGAGGGTGTTCCGTTCCACGAGGCCCATAACGGGTAAATAAGCGAAAAAACCAATAAACCTCGCATACAGTGCCGATTGTGATCGTCAAGACCGCCCCATCGGCCCAGCAGGACACCCCGTCACGCGAGACGACCGAGCACTGGCTATGGGCCGCCGCCCCGGACACCCCCCTGACCGAGGACGACCACCCCTGGAGCGGCAAGTGGCTCTGGTTCACCCCGCTCAGCCTCCTCGACCGCTCCTGGGCCACGATCCGCACCGCAACCGAGGACGGCCTCCTCGGCTACCGCAGCAAGGCGGCCACGCTCATCAACGCCCGCACCAAAAGCGACGACACGCGCCGCCCCATCTGCGTCTACACCCGAGACTGGCGCAACATCGACGACGTCCAACGCGTCCTGACCAGCCTGCGGGCCCTCGGCATCGTCGACGTCCTGCTCTACAAGACCGACAGCGACACCCGCAAAGGCCGCTACGGCACCGGCGCCAGCACCTTCGTAGCGCCCGCCACCAAGATGAAACTGGTCATCCCCAAACGCACCCGTGAGGCACTCGAGCACCAGCACGCTGCCCGAGCCCAGGCCCGCAGGGCTGCCGCGGCGCGCAGAAAGGCTCCCGTGCCCAAGTCCACCTGAACAGGCTGCCTGTGCTTCCGTCGGGAGAGAACAGACGCCGCTGCGGAGCCCGACCACCCCGCGGGCGAAGCATCCGCCACCTGCATCAGCTGCCGTGTCCCTGCTGCGCAGGGCGGGCGGGGCGCACAGCTCACGGGACAAGGGCGCTGGCGGGCAGTGACAGGTCGAGCCGGGGCAGACGTCCGGCGTGCGCGCGCAGATGGCGTGCTTCGGCAACCATGACGGGGGCGAACACGCCGTCTGCGGGCGGGTGGGCCGTCAGGCGGTGGTGGGCGCGAGCGCCAGCCAGCAGCGGGCGTGCCCAGGCAGGAACGGCGTGCAGCGGGCAGTGCCGATGGCCGACCCCGTGGAGCTTGATGGCACAGACGTCGCCGGTGATGTCGAGGTCGCGGGTGAAGCGCAGGCTGCCCAGACCGGCCCGGGTGAAGGCCAGCACGCTCAGTGCTCCGGCGATGAGCGGGTGCGCGAGAACGGCCAGAGCGGCGGCCTCCTCGGACGCAATCTCGAGGGCAGGGACGGCATGGACCAGCTGCGCCGTTGCCGTCGCGCTGGAACAAGGGTGAGCCGGCCGCCCGGGCCTCAGCGACGCCGCCCGAGTCTCCCGCGGCTGCTGGGCGGGTGACTGCCCCGCCACCGCCACCGTCGCCGGCCCCGCCATTGGTGGAACAGGAGGGAAGGACGGGCGCGCGGGTATCGGTCCCGGCTCGGCGAGGAGTGCCTCGAACTGGTCCCGGCCGCTGATATGGCGCTTCACGCGGGCCAGCGCCGGCGGCAGTCCGCGCTGCGGCGTCTGCCACAGCAGGGTCAGCTGAGTCCCCGTCGACTCGCGCCAGGCGAGTATTTGGTCGATGCGCCGGAGGGTCAGCAGGTGGGCCCGGGGGACCACCACGTGCCGCACCCCGGTCGCGAGGCCCCAGGCAGCCGCGGCGAGCCAGGCCGCGTTGACCGAATCCAGCCACACATCGGGGGAGTTGGGCCCGGGGGCCAGCCGCTTGCCCAGCGCATACAGCATGTCGTGCGCCAGCGCGGCCGGGCTGGAGCTGGCCGGCGTCGGCTGCACGGTGATGCGGCCTTCCCCGGGCCGGTGGGCCTGCAGCGCCGCCCGGGTGTAGAACAGGTCATCCTGTTCGTCCACCACGATCGTCACCTCGCCGTAGACCACGGCCACCGCCTCCTTCCGGCCGCGCACCGCACAGACTGGCCCCGGATGCGCAGATGCCAGGACCGGTCCGTGCGGTGCGCGAGGTTGTTGGCGGCGGCCCGGGCTCGCCGGGCCGCCGCGGATGTGCGGCCGTTGCTACATGCCGCCCAGTTTGCTGTACACCCAGTTGACGAGGTCCTGCTTCACCTCGGTCAGGCCCTTCTTCTGCATGCCGTTGAGCATGTGTTTGGTGATGGTGGCCCAGTTGCGGAAGTTGCCGTGGGCCGCGGCCCGGTCGATGCTGCGGATCATCTGCGGGTCCACCCCGGCCCACAGGGAGTGGAACGCCGGCAGCGTGCCGACGACTTCGGCCTCGGGCATGCGCGTGAACTTCTGCCAGATGAAGATCCGCGACGCCAGCATCGGTTCCCGCTTGAGGACCTTGTAGCAGCCATCGCCGCCGGCGAAGATCACCGCGATGTCGGTGTTGCGGTCGTCCCACAGGTGGCGCCAGTACTCGAACGAACTGCGGCCCATCCACTGGGCCTCGTCGCACACCAGCACGCGGAACGTCTGCGACAGCGTCTCCTTCAGGAGGGTGTCGAATTCGATCGGCCGGGTCGGCGGTTCCCCGGGCAGCCCCAGGGCGTGAAACAGCCCGTGGCGGATGTCGCGGGGAGTCGGACCCGAGCGCAGCTCCAGGCGGTAGGTGTTGTCGGGGGCGATCTTGCGCAGCGCCGAGTTCACCGACATCGTCTTGCCGTATCCGGCCGCTCCGTAGGCGACCATCATGCCCTTGGCGTCGATCGTCGCCTGCACGTCGTCCAGGGTCGTCATGAGCGTATCGGTGGCCACCAGGTGCGCATCGAGGCGGTGGAAGTGGTCCTCGTCCTCTGCGGGCAGCCTGCCGTAGTCCATGTCGCCGCTCACGCGTTCTCCTCAGAGGTGTCGTTTCCCGGCTCGTCCGCGGCCGGGGGGACCGGGCGGGCCCAGCCGTCCGGGACGGGCTGGTGCGGGATGTAGCCGGGATCGGCCCGCCGCAGGTCCGTGACATCCGATTCGGCAAGTTCTGCCTCGGCCTCCGCCTCGGTCAGCGCACCCAGACGCTCGGGCGGGGCGGCGGTGGTGACGGCCTCGAAGCGCTCGCGGCGCAGCCGTGCGGCGGCCTTCATGTCCGCGCGAAGCCGCCGCGCCTTGGCGGTGCGGGCTTTGCGGACCTTGTTGACCTGTTCCTCGCTGGCCGCCTCGGCCAGGACGGCGCTGCCCAGGTGCACACCGTCCAGGCCGAAGACCTCGATGGTCATGTCGTGGTGGGGCAGGTGGCGCACCACGACGCGGACGCCGGCCTGGCCGACCATCCAGGGGGCGATGTAGTGGCGGTTGCGCCACTGCACGCCCTGCGTGGTGATGGTGCGGGTGCGCCCGTCGTCCTCGAGCCCGAAATGGGCCAGCTGCTCGGCGGCAACGTCGTGCAGGGGAGTGGGATCGCACGACCACGCCTGCATCGGGGTGCGGCCGCCCAGCGCCCTGGGCTGGTGCTCGGTGTTCCACCAGTGCACCCACTTCAGCAGCAGCTCCAAAAACGCCTCGAAGGAGAGCGCGGGCTCGTCCGGATCCGCGGTGCGCCCGCCGGTGAGCGTCTGCTGGTGCACGTAGCGCGGCATGGAGACGAACAGCATGTCCTCGACTGCGTCGTTGAGCGCCTCGATGGTGCCCTTCAGGTGCGGGCTGTAGGCCGGGAGATCGACGACGGGCACGGCGAAGGCGCCCAGGGCCGAGGTGACGGTGGGACACAGGAACTCTTTGCCGCGGTCCACCCTGATCAGGCCCGGCAGGCCGCCGGCCGGGCCGAAGGGCTCAGCCCGGTCCAGGGCCATCCGCAGGGCCGCCAGCACCGCATCCGCGCTGGGGGCGTGGGGGGTCACGGCCACCCCCGTGATGACTTTGGTGTGGCAGTCGATGAACCAGGTCACCCAGGGCTGCACGAGCTGGTCCTCGAGCAGCACGCGCACGGGCACACACTTGTGGTCGCCCTCCCAGGCAGCGTTGCGGTGCGCGGGAGGGCGCTGCCCGAACACGTCGAAGGCCCGCCGGGCGGCCTCCCCCTTGGCGAGCCCGGCCCGCTCCCCGGGCGTCAGGTCCCGGCGCAGCGCCCGGTGGAGTGTCGACAGCGACGGGGCCGCAGGCAGCCGGGGATCGTTCAGGGCCCGCTGCTTAAGCTCACGGTGCACGGCGGAGGCGTTGCCTCCCCACACCACCAGCTGCCGCCGCAGTTCAGGGGTGACACGGAACCGTGTCCGGGGCGCCGCATCGACCTGGCCGGTGGCGCGCGCCTTGGCGACCCACCGCCACACCGCCCGCTCCGAGCGGCCCACGGCCGTGGCGACCAGCTTCACGTGCGCGCTGGTCAGCTCGCCGCTCTGGTCCAGCGACAGCAACCGTGGCAGCGCGGCCAGCCGCCCCGTGCGGGCGGTGAACACCGCTTTGTCGGCACCCTGTGTGCTGGCAGAAGAGTTACTCATGCGGTCTGCTCCTTACATGGATACGAATCGGGGAAAGGACCGGAAGTGCCGTGCTGGTGCCGGGTGTTGGCGGTGCCAGAAGGCGGACGGCACTGGCATTCCCGGCCGTTTGTCAGGGCCGTGATGCGGCGTCATGCCGGGGGAGGGACGGCGGAGCCGTCAGCCCGCACCGGCTGCGGCGTCGGCGACTTCGCTGGGAGGGGGCTTGTCGAAGGCCCGGCTGCTCCAAGGGGCAGGCTTATGCCGGGGCATCGGGGGTGGCCCGGCGCTGGCCGGTCTTGTTGCGGCACTTGGGGTGGAAGGCCGCGGTCGGCGCTGAGCTGAATTGCTTGTCAGCGCCGGCCCCAGGGCTTCCTGGGGCGCCTGCATGCGCCGGGGGACGTACGGGATGGGCCGGGCGCAGGAAGGGAGGAGAGTTACCGGTGTCCCAAGGTGCTGCCCTGGGGCGGACGGTTCCTTGGCGCCACTGATGGTCGGCCCGGTGTTGCTCAGGCGTGTTCCAGCATGCGCCGGATCCCGTCGCGGATGGTCGTGGCGCGTTGTTGCGGCGTGAGCCAGGTGGCTGTGGAGCCCTGGGCGGTCTTTTCGACGAACAGCACGTCTTCGACGGCGTCGGCCACCGGATACAGGTGGCTGATGACCGCGAGGGTCTTGTCCTGGATTGCAGCGTTGCTCAGGACGGGAAGGGTGGCGTCCAGACGGTCGGAGTCCAGCGAGCCGAACCCTTCGTCCAAAAACAGGCTCTCCAGCTTGCTGTTGCTGCGGTTGTGAAGTTCCACGAATGCCAGTGCCAGCGCGAGGGAGGTCTGGAATTTCTCCCCGCCGGAGAGGGTTTCTCGGCCGCGCGTGAGGTTCGTGGCGGACTCCACGATCTTGAAGTCCTCGGTGAACGCATAGAGCCCGGTGGAGATCTGCTGGAGGATTCTGCTTCCGTAGCGGAGCAGCGCATGGGTGCGCTGGTCTGTGAGATAGGTGAGGAACTTCGTGTCGGTGAGCTGGTCCTTCACTCTTCTCCACACTGCGGCCTGTTCATCCCCGGCGGTGATGGCAGCGTCCAGTGCCTCGGCGTAGGGGATTTGGGACCGTGCGGTACGCAGGTCGGACTTGGCCTTGCCGTGCGCCGTTTCCGCGTCGCTCGTCTTGCGGCTGAGCGGGTCGAGAACGGCGGGTGCCAGCAGGTCGCTCTTCTCCGGCACCGGGAAGCCCGGGTCATCGTCGGTTTCGTCGGCGGCGGTCCCGGCCTGGAGGGCGAGTTCCTTCTCGAACGCGTGGATGGCGTCCGTGGCTCGCTGCCCGGATTGTTTCAGTGCGCCCGCCAGTTGCCGGCTCAGGGAGGCGAGGGCCAGGTAGTAGTCGACAACGACGACCAGGTCGGATCCGTCCGGGGCAGGAGGCAGTTCCTTGGGCGCCTCGCCGTCAAGGAGACTTTGCGCGTCGGTGGCGGCGTCCGCCCAACGCTCCAGCTTCTTGAGGAGATTGCGGGTGGGAGTCTCCACCTTGCGCTGGCGCCGTCCGTCCAGGGCCTGCCGGAGCTCGGCGTGCTCGGTGAGGGCCTGCTGTGCTTCGTCGCGTGCCTGTGCTGCCTGTTCGAGCTGTGCAAGGCGCTGACCGGCTGTCTCCAGCGCTGAGGCGATGTCCTTCGGGGAGGGGAGGTCCTGCGGTGTGTCCTGGACGGGTCGTACCGAGGCCGGGAGGCTGGCGACCTCGGTCAGCAGTGTCTGAAGGTCGCTCTCGTACTGCAGTTGGGTCTTCTCCAGCCGTTTGCGTTCACGCTGCAAGCGGCCGCGCTGGCGTTTGAGGTCGGCCCGGGCCGCCTCCTTCTCGGCCTGCGCGGTCGCCAGCTCCGCCTGGGCGCTCGTGTGGGCCGCGAGCGTTTCTGCTTCCGCAGCGCGCAGCGGCTGGACGAGTGTCTTGACCGCACGGGTGATCTGGGCCCGGTTCTTGGGGTCGCTGCCCGCGAGGACACGCGCCTGGGCGGCCGTCTGCCGGCTCAGCGTGTCCAGAGTCGCGGCCACGCCCGGCACGACGTCCGGCCGCATCGTGTCCACCAGCTCCTGCAGCTGAAGCAGCGAAGTGTCCATGCGCTCGAGGGCGGCCAGATGCGCACGCTGATGCTTCTGCGCCGTCTGCTCGGTTGCGCTCAACTGGGCCATTGCCTCCGCCGCGGCTGTTACAGCTGCGTTCACGGCTTTCGAGGACTTGGTGAGCTTGCCTCTGGCTTTGCCAAGCGCCTTGCCGTCCAGCGGGGAGGGGGGAGTGAAGTCGCCTGGGAGGGGCCGGACGCAGACCGGGCAGGCGTCCCCTGGCGCCAGAGCGGAACCCGCCGTGTGGGCGGCTTCGCCGCGCTCCACCGCAGCAAGCGCCTCCTCGGCCTCTTCCCGTGCCCCGCGCAGCTGACGTAGCTCAGCTTCCAGCTTGCCGACGCGGCCGCGCTGCTCCTCGACTGCCTTGAGCGCCGTGTTGGCCGACTGCAGATGTGCCGCCGCGGCGGCGGCTTCCTGCAGCGAGCCCCGGACAGCCTCCTGGATCTGGTCGGTGTGCGCGCGGGCCTGGGTGACGGCATGCTGTGCCCGGTCGGCTTCCTCGACGAGAACCGCCAGGCGCTGCTCGTGCTCGGCCAGCTCCTGCTGTGCTTGCGTGTGCTCCTGCTCATGTTCGCCGTGCTGCAGCTGCTCCTGTGCAAGCCGCTGCATCAGGGCGTCCAACCCCGCTGTACGGCGCGGCAGGCCGGAGAGCACAGTCACCGCACCGGACAGGGACCGGACCGTGTCACCGGCCTGCGTGGCCGCCACCAGGGCGGCCTGCGCTGCGTCCAGCTTCAGGCTCAGATCACGTCCGGCCGCTTCCTGCGCTGCGGCTTCGGCATCGAGCTCCGTCGTCGCCTTGGCCAGCGTGGCCAGGGTGACAGCCGCTTCCGGGACGCTGCGCTCACGCAGCAGCCGTGCCGCCTTGTCCAGAGCAGTTTTGCGGTGCTTGTGTGCGAGGGCCCGCCCTTGTGCCGCGCGCAGAGCGGCCAGCCGCTCGCGCCGGCTGGCCGCGATGCCACGCGTACGCTCCACATCCAGCGCCGCCTGTGCGGCGACGGCATGGGGATCTCGCAGGAGGTCCGCCCGGGCGCTCCTGGCGTCGAGGATGCCCGCGCTCAAGCGCTCCAGTCGAACGCCGGCGTGCTTGCGCACACGTTCCCTTCGTTGATGCCGAAGACGTGCCGCAGGATGTCGGCACGGTCGCCTTTGTTCGCCGTGAGCAGGTTGTCGAACTTCCCCTGGGGCAGCAGGACCGTACTGACGAAGCCCTTCCAGTCCAGCCCGATGAGCTGGGTGACGGCTTCTGTCACCGCGCGCATGTTGTCGACCCGCAGGTCGGCGCAGCCTTCGGCCATGGACTCCAGAACAGCCTGCGGCTTCCTGCGGTTTGCATACAGGGTGCGCCGCACCCGCCACGGGCGGCCGTTCACGGAGAACTCGAACGTCACGTGCATGCTGGGGCTGCCGGTGCTGATCAGCTCGTAGGCTTCCTCGGCTTTGCTCGACCACGAACTCGCCCCGTACAGGCCGAAGGTGAACGCCTCAAGGAGAGTGGACTTCCCCGCGCCGGTAGGGCCCAGGATGGCGAACCGGCGCTTCCCGGTGAAGTCGATGGTGCAGGTGCCGGGGTAGCTGCGCATTCCGCTGACGATGAGCCGGCTGGGCTTCACGACGCCTCCGTCCAGGTGTTGTCCAGCGCAGCGCGGAGCATGTCCTCGGCCGGGACCGGGGGAAGCGTCTCGTCGTCGAGCTCGTTGAGCAGGTGGGTGAATGCGGTGACGGTGGACTCCGCGGCAGCGCCCCTCACTCCCTCGGAGGCCAGGTAGGCGCGGAAGGCGTCGGGGAGCTCCGGCTCCTCGCCGGGATCACCGTCCATGACAGCCTCGGCGGCCGCCTCCCGTGCCGGTACGGGGTTGACGAGGATCGCGTTGGGGACGATCTCGGCGATCTTCTGGCTGAGGAGCCCGTCGGGCTCTTCGCCGGCGATCACCGCTTTGAGGAAGGTCCCGTCGTACTGGGCGGCCGCGGCCTTCAACTCCTCCAGGGTCCCGGGGAAGTGGGCCAGCCGTCGGCCGCTGGAGAGCCGGCGGGGCAACGCCCTTACCGGTCGTCCGGGGTCGGCGTCGACGATCACGACGCTTTTGGATTCGTCGGCTTCGCCGAAGTCCATGGCGAGCGGACTTCCCGCGTAGCGGGCGATGCACTTGGCGCCCCGCACCGGTTGCGGGCGATGGATGTGCCCGAGAGCGGCGTAGGAAACCTCCGGAAGATTCTCGGGGCCGGTTTCGAAGCCGTCGTCCACGGCCCGTTCGCTCGGGGAACGTTGGGCGCCGGTGACGTACACGTGGGCCGCGAACAGCAGGATGTCCCGGTCGGGGTCGTACCCCTCGTGCATGGCCCCCGTCAGCTCCGCCTGCAGCCCGCGCATCCCCTCGGCGTAGTCGGCGTACGACGTGCCGGTCGCGGAGTGCTGCCAGAAGTGGTTCGGATGCACGAACGGCAGGACGGCCAGGCGGATTCGCTGCTCACCGCCGCAGGCGTCGAAGGTGAGGACACCGCCGTCGTCCGCCGGGCGGAACCGGTCGGCGAAGAACAGGCCCCGGCCCCGCAAGGGGCCGTTCATGGAGCCGAAGAACTTGAAGTATGCGGGGGAGTCGTGGTTGCCGGCCAGGACCACGGTGGGGGCGATGGCGGCGAGTTCGATCAGGGTGTCCATGGCGCGCGACATGGCCCGGATGGTGGGACGGGAGTGGTGGAACAGATCGCCGCTGTGGACGATCAGATCCGGCTGGCTTTCCTGGGCGATGGCCACGATCTCGGCCAGGACGGCGTCGAAGTCCTCTTCGCGGGCGTGCCCGTGAAAGATGTGGCCTAAATGCCAGTCGGAGGTGTGGAGCAGTCTCATGCCTTCGTGCGCCCTTCTGGGAAGCGAGGCGTAGGAGAGCACCGGTGGTGCCTTATGAGCCCGGGACTGTACACCAAATTCCCTGGAGTAAAACTGGTAGTCCCGAGTTCCTGCTAGCGTCCGGGCATCGACGAACACATGATCGATCTCGACGAGCTCCTGCAGTAGCTGCAGGAGACGGTCCGGCGGACACTCGCGCAGCACGCTACTTTCCAAGTGCCCCTTATAAGCGCGGATTTGACACGCACTCGACTCACCTGGAACGTTCTGGGCAGGCTCAGCGATGTCCCGCACATGGCCCGGCCGACGGTCACGCCTACGGCCGTCGAGTCCCACCTGGTCGCGCCTGTACGCGACCAGATCCATCAGGTGTGGGCCCTCATATTTTCCTGGAGTGAAACTGGAATATCCGAGTGACTGCTAGCATGCGGGCATGGATGAGCATCTGGTCGCACTCGAGAAGCGCATGCAGCAGCTGCAAGAGGCGCTCCGGCAGGCGCTCACACAACACGACACCGCCCAATTGCACTCCCTGGGCGAGGAGCTGACGCGCACTCGACACGCCTGGAACGTTCTGTGCGGGATCAGTGAGGTCCCGGATACGGCCCAGCCGGAGGTGCAGCCAGGAGTCCGGCCGGAGCCCGCGCCGGCAGTCGTCGAGCCCAACCAGGACGTGCCCGTACGCGACCAGGTCCACCAGGCGCTGGCCCTGCTCACTGTCCCCGCCTCGCCCAAACTGCTCAGCCAGGTCCACCAGGCGTTCTTCTCCACCCCGCTGAACACGGCCCGCATGACCACCCTGCGCCGCGACGAGGAACGCTCCTTCCGCTCCGCCCCCTACGGCCGCGCCTACTACATCTGTCCCGCGCTGACCTTCGATCTGCTCTCACCGGCCCGCGCGCTGCTCGCCCTGAGCACCTGGCCACTGGAGCAGCGCCTGGTGGGACCGCTCACCCAGCGCGTCCACTTCCTCACCTCAGCTGTGCGGCTCGCGGACGCTGCCGAACACCTCGCCGGCGAGGCCGGGATGCCGCAACCGGTCCAGCAGCTGCTGCTGCACTACAGCCGCAACATCCACGGCGACGCCCCCCGGGGCCCGCTCGACCTGGACGCGCTGCGCCGGGCCGCCGCAGCGGAACTGGAGATCCACGCCGACGACGACGCCGACACCCGCGCCGAAGCGGCCCAGCGCGCACGCCAGCAACTCGGCGACGCGGAGCAGATCTTCGGCAACATCCTGCGCAACACCGCCCGCCTGCGCCGTACTTCGTAAACCCACTTCTGCAACCAGCACGGCTGTGCCCTGTCCCGCCAAGGAAATCAGTGAGCTCGCTCGACGAACGACTGGGCGTATTACGCGGAACCGCTGCGCCCATCCCGCACAATGCACGTACCCTGGCGGCGCTGACCGCCAATCCGAGCTGCGAGCGCCGCTCGCTGCTGGATGCGGCCGGCATCGACAAAGACGGCCTCGCCGCCCATCTGGGCCTCCCGCGGCCGCTGAGAAAATCCCAGCTCGCTCTCGACTACGGCCTCGCCTTCGAACGCCAGGTCACCGCCCAAGGCGGAGCCCCGCTGGTGCCGCTGCTCCGCCAGGCCCTGGGCCTGAGCGTGCCGGAGGTGTCCTACGAGGACGTCAACAGCGTCGGCAGCGATGACGACAAGTCCCCTCTGCGGCTGCGCCGTGTCCACACCCGCTCGCGTATCCGCAGAGCAGCACACGGCAGGTCGGACCCCCGCACCCTGCTCGACCACCCCGTACTGCGTCTGACCGTCGCCGGACACCAGGCCTACCTCGAACCCGACGTCATCGCCTTCCAGCGCGAGGGCGTCTTCTATGTCGTAGAGATCAAATCCTTCCCC
Organism: Streptomyces sp. NPDC002328; assembly: GCF_042890065.1. Taxonomy (NCBI): domain Bacteria; kingdom Bacillati; phylum Actinomycetota; class Actinomycetes; order Kitasatosporales; family Streptomycetaceae; genus Streptomyces; species Streptomyces sp. NPDC002328. The sequence goes on from NZ_JBIARQ010000028.1 coordinate 38,391, forward strand.
GTCATCCACGGACAGCCCGATCCCATCAAGGCCACCGCAGCGCTGACCCAGGCCGCCGCCTACGTCCTGGCCCTGCGGGAACTCCTCGCCGAGGACGGTCTCCCGCCAGAGCACGTCTCCGACACCGTGGTCCTGGTCAACCCGCGCAACTTCACCCGCCACCCCACCGCCACGCCCTTCAGCGCCCACAAGCAGATCAAGAACCTGAGCCGCCACCTCGGCAGACTGCGGCGCCTGCCCGAACTGCTGGACAAAGTTCCACCCGACACCACCTTCGACCTGGCGCCCGGCCCAGACCAGAAACCGACCCGGCCCCGCGGTGAACTCGTTGCCGCGCTCGCCACCGTGCGGCCCAACTACACCCCCGGCTGCCGCCACCACTGCGACCTGGCCTTTCACTGCCGTGCCGAGGCCCGCAACCAGGGCAAGCCCGCCGCTCTGGGCACTGCAGTACGCGAGGACCTCGCGGGAATCGACACCATCGCCACGGCCCTGGCCCTCGCCGACGGGCACCTGCACCCCTCACGGGGCCAGAAAGACCTCACCCAGGCCCTGCGCCAGGCACAGCGCATCCACACAGATCTCCAGACGGACAGCGCATGATCCGCCTCACCTCGCTCCTGCGCATGCGCGCCGCCTCCACCGGCAACGCCCAGCGCGCCAGCCAGCTGCGTCACCTCCACCTGAGCGACCAGCCGCTGATGCTGCTGGCGCTGAAACAGACCGGGCCCGCCGCACGACCGCTGGCCGTCATGCTGGGCACCGATCCCCGCCGCCCCCAACTCCTGGTCGCCCCGCCTTCGGGCAGCACCACTCCCATGCTCGCTTCTCTGGCAGACGCCGTCACCGCCTACATCGACGCCTGCCAGCGGCACAGCGAACACCTGCCCGCCACCTCCAGCAAGCCGGCCCGACGCCGCTACACCGACGCTCCCCAGATCCTCGTCCCCAACCCCCAGACCGTGCAGCACCTGAAAGACCTCGGAGACGACCTGAGGTTCCGCACCGCCGATGACCACCATCCCGGCTCCCGGGCCGTCCAGCGCCTGGGACACTGGCTCACCTATCTCACCGACCGCGCCGACCTGGTCGGCTCAGCCGCCCTCATCCCCATGACCAGCTTCCTTGGCATGCACTGGATCAGCGGCCAAAGCCCCCTCGAGGACAAGGACCTGGCCACCCTGCTGGCCTGGATCGACCCACCCCGCCACACCGCCTCCGGACGCGACGCCGCACTGGCAGCAGAAGACCCGGCCACCCACCGCCCGGCGGGACCAGCCACCGACGCCGCCTTCGACAACGACCACCTGGCGCCCCTGTTCGACGCCTACGCCCGCGCCCGGCGACAAGCCCTGGCCCAGGAGCAGACCCGCATCCTGCGAGAACTCGAGCGCCTGCTGGCCACCTGCCTGCAGCCCACCTGGGACCTCATGTGGCATGCCTACGCACTCCTACAGGCCCTCCCCGAAGCCGAGAGCACCGCACGCCGCTGGGACCACGAACGCACCGCCTTCACCGACGAATGCCTGCACCTGGCCCAGGACGGACGCCCCCGGCCGGCCCGCGACCAAGCCGTCGCCGCCGCCGTCCGCCTGGCCCACATGGAACTCGCAGCAGCCGCCTTCGCCGCCGAACGCACCGCCGACGACCCCTTCGCACGAGCCGAACTGCGCACCACCGGCGAAGCCTTCGGCGGCACCGTCACCGCGATCGACTCGAAGCACACCCTGCGCGGGCCCACCGGACGGCCACAATGGCGGCCGCGGTTCACCGTGTCCACCTCCGACCCGCTGCGCATGGAACCCGGCCAGCTCCTGGCCTGCCACGCCTACCGCAAGGCCGGCTACAAGATCTGCGAGATCACTCCCGCCGACGGCGACACTCTCGTCGAACTCGAGATCACCGCAGGCATGGGCCACGCCGACCGTCCCACCTACGACGTCCTGCCCGAAGCCGGGGCCTTCCTCGTGTTCACCATCGCACCGGATTCCTACCGGATGCCGGAATTTCCCTCACGAGAGAAGACCCCCTGGACCCATGGCGGGTCTCCTGCCGACCATCCGGACGACAGCGACGAGGATGCGGGCGAGGGTGAGGAAGAACAGTGACACCTTCCCACCAGCCCTCGCCGCAGCAGCGGATGGACACGGCCGCCCGCGCCATCCTGGACCAACTGCCCACACTCACCCACCGCGGAATCGTCGTGCACTCCCCGCCCGGCGCCGGCAAATCCACCCTGGTCGCCCGAGCCGCCGACGCCCTCGCCCAGTCCAACGCCCCCTGCCCCGTCATCGCCCAGACCAACACCCAGGTCGACCAACTCGTACGACGACTCGCCCGGCACCACCCGCATCTGCGCACCGCACGGCTCACCGCAACGGAACACTCAGTCCCCCACGACCTGCAGGCACATCCCGGCATCCGTATCGCCACCCGCATCGAAGCCCTCGAGAAGACGGCCGACGTCATCGTGGGAACCGCCATGAAATGGGCCACGGTCACCGACCGCCGATGGCCGTGGGCGATCATCGACGAGGCCTACCAGATGCGTTCCGACATGCTTTTGTGGACCGCCAGCCTCTTTGACCGGGCCCTCTTCGTCGGAGATCCCGGCCAACTCGACCCCTTCTCCACGGTCGAAACCGACCGCTTCCAAGGCCTGCCCCATGACCCCATGAACAGCGCGGTCGCCGTCCTGCTCGGCAACAACCCCGACCTGCCCGTCCACTTTCTGCCCGTGTCCTGGCGCCTGCCGCCCTCAGCCGTCCCCCTGATCAGCGACGCCTTCTACCCCTTCACGCCCTTCCACGCCGGAAGCCGTGAAGCCGACCGCACCCTCACGTTCTCCATCCGCGGCATGCGCACCCCTACCGACGAGGTCATCGAACACGCCGCCCGAACCGGATGGGCACTGTTCGAACTACCAGCCCGCATCACAGGCCAGCACGACATCGAAGCCTTCCAGGCCGTCCTCAGCATCGCCGAACGGCTGCTGGCCCGGCGCGCCACCACCACCTGCGAGGAAAACCCCGAAGGCCACGTCCTGCAGCCGGGGGACATCGCCATCGGCACCGCCCACCGCAGCCAGGCCCACCACATCCGCGCCCTCCTGGCCCGCCAGTACCCCCACCTCCACGGCGTCACCATCGACACCGCCAACCGACTCCAAGGCTGCGAATTCAGGCTCACCATCGTCCTGCACCCCCTCTCCGGCCGCGGCGACGCCTCCGCCTTCCACCTGGAAGCCGGCCGCCTGTGCGTACTCACCTCACGCCACCGCCACGCCTGCATCGTCGTGGCCCGCGCCGGCATCGCCGAACTCCTCGACGCTCACCCCTCCAACGACCCCGCACAACCCGGAGCCGCCTCCCAGGTCGCCGACGGCTGGGAGGCCAACCACACCGTCCTCGCCCACCTGACCCAGCACACCATCTCCGCCCAGGCACAGCCCCGTCACCGGCGCGGATGAGGAGGTCGCCGCACGCCTGCCACATGTAGGTGGGTTGATGGGAGCGTCGTCGCTGGGGTGCCCTCAGTCCTCGTCGTCGAGGGTGTCGTCGGCTGACTTGTGGTGGACGTTGACGCCAGCTCGGCAGCGCGCGGCGCCGATCGTGTCGTGCAGCCGGGCGAACAGGTCGGGCCGGATGAGTAGATCAGCTCCCGCGACCGCGGGCAGGAGTGGTTCGTAGTTTCCGTCGTGGACGAGGTGGCCGTGCCACTGGCGGCAAATCAGTGCCTCACCGGTGGCGTCGCTGAGGCTGAACCCGCAGATTCCCTCTGTGGGTTCAAGGCCGAGTGTGGCCACGACGCTGGCTGCGGGTGCGAGTACGTAGAGGGGCAGGCCGAGGCCGCTCAGGGTGCGAGGGCGAGGCGTATCGATCAGGCCAGAGGCTCCAGCGTCAGTGAGGGCCGTCAAGGCCTGGTCTGCGGCACTGATGTGCTCGGCTGCTGACTCGGTTGAAAGGCCGAGTCCCAGGCGCCGCCACGGGCTGGTCCACAGCTGCCAGGGGGCCTGGGAGGCGGGTAGTGTGCCGGGCGGCGGGTCGTCGTCGAGGGCCTCCAGGCCGACGGCGATCTGCAGTTGGCGGGCGGGCTGATCCGGGTATCGGCGTGCAGGAGTGCGCTGCCGCTCGAACAAGCCGATCTGCACCCAGCCCTCGTGCGGACCTCCATCCACGCGAGCAAAGGCCATGGCGTTTCCCGGCAGGGACCGCAGGCCCGCGACCGAAGCGAAGCCGGAAGGCGGCCAGGGCTTGTCCGCTTGATGGCTCTCACTGAACCACGGTGCTGGATCAAGCGACCACGCCAGGGCCTTGGGACGAGTCAGAGGGCGGGGAATGCGGGCGAGTTCGGCACGCAGAGCCGCGCGGGGGTCATCGCGCAGTCGCGCGGCCGCGCCGCGTTCGAAGTTCTGGGCATTGCCGAGATGTCCCACTTGGGCAAGCGCGGCACGCAGGCCGGCGGCAGCGCGTTGCAGGGCGTCTTCGGCGGCGGCCTGGTCGGCGAGATAGGCGTCGGGAAGCTGGCTGCGGCGTCCATTGGTCAGAAGGTCCAGCTGCCTGCTCATGAGCGTCTCGACGTCGGGAAGAGCATCGATCACGAGATCGATGACGGTCTCGCGGAGCCCGGCCGGACTGCCGGCGGCGTTTAGGCGGTCGCCCAGGTAGTGGTCGACGAGGTGGGTTGCGAACTCCCGAGGGTTGTTCATGCGCTGTCCTCGCTGGGGGAGAGGGCGGCGGCGATGGCGCGTGCGAGTGTCGGATGGGCTGCCGTTGCCGCGGGGGCGGGCGCCTGGTGGCCAGCGCGGGCCAGGATGGCGGACGCATCCGCACGGACGGACAGCACGTCACTGGCGCACAGCGTGACGAGCTGTGCGAGAAGGGCGGCATCCAGAGGCCCGTCGGGCAGGTGTCCTTGTAGGACGGTCAGGAGCCAGGTCAGGGGGCCGGCTCCGAGGTCGAAGGAGAGGACGCGCGCCAGGGCTGCCTGCGCCTGGCCGGAACGGCTGGCCAGCAGAACCGTCGCTGTGATCAGGGCGCGGCGCTTGTCGCCGCGTTCAGGCAGGGCAATCGTGGCCAACGCAAGTTCGCACAGTGCGGTGTCGATGTCGTGCTGGGTCGCCTGTTCCGGCACCGGGTGGTAGGCACCCTGACCGAGACGGGCACGGCCCGGCAGACGGTGGGCGATGACGCCATACGCCGCATCCCAGCAGGCGAAAGCGCTGACAGTCGGGGGTGAAGCGAGCGGGGGCTGAACAGCGAACGCCGAGACCAGGGCCAGGCTGACACCGATAGTGCGGCTGTAGGACGCCTCGGCGACGGCGTGGGCCACCTGGTCTGCGAGGTTGCGGGCTGCGGTGGCCGGGTCCGCGGAGTGCGCCTGCTGCCACAGATCCAGCCGGTCATTGCCGCCGAAGGAACGCCATCCGCCGCCGCCTCGCATCTTGGTGTAGGCGAGCATGCCCGCCGTGGCGGCGAGTGGGCCGTAGACACCAGGATCGCTGTCCTGGCGCAAGCGGAGACCCATGGCGAGGTCGGCCAGTAGCTCAAGGGGGTTGGAGGCGTTCATCTCGTCGGCGATCCGGTGCAGGAACTGGGCGGCTGCGTCTGCTCCCTGACCGTCGATGATCTCCAAGAGCCGCCACCCGACCGCATTGGCCAGCGCGTCCCTCGACCAGCGTGGGCCCGAGGGGGCATCGTATGCCTTGCTGCTGCGGTCACGGACCGCAGCAAGCGCGCCGGCAGCACCTTCTGGCAGCGTCGGACGCTGCTGGGCGTGCAGGTACGCGTCTGTGGTGGGGCGCTTCTCGGGGCCGAACCAGTCACGTGAGGTGTTGTTGGGCACGGGGCGGGGCGCCCAGGGCAAGCCGCCCTCACCGCCACAACTCTGTGCTGCTGTGCGCAGCGCAGAAGTGGGCTCGTCCCCGGCAGCCTGCGATGCGGCGATCAGTGTCTGGTCGTCGTAGGTGGAGGTGATCGCATTGGCCAGCACCGGCAGGAGACGCGATGCGCGGGCCGCGTCGTCGCCGGGCAGGTCAGCGAGCCTGGTGAGCAGAGCAACGTCCTGCTGGATGCTGCGGCCATCGGGTCCAGCGGCGATGCGGAGCGCGGCCAGGACGACGGGGTCGGCCGTGTCAGCCTGCGTGGCCAGCAGCTGCCGGTGGGCCGCGCCCACCCGGCCATCGGGCAGCCCGGGCTCAGCCAGCAGCACCTGGGCGCCCAGCTGCGCGGCACCCCGCGGATCCAGGCGCGCAAGGGAACGCCACCACTCCTGCGGCGTTCCCGCCGTGCCCCGCCCGTCGGTGCAGTCCGCGACGAGATAGACAAGAGGCTGCGTACGCGCCAGACGCACCTGCGCCTGGACGGGATCGGCCTGCAGGAGCTGAGGCAGCGGATCCAGCAGCTCCTCGATGGTGATGTCCTTGTGACCGCCATAGGCCCCCAAGTAGCGGGCGGCACGCTCCCAGCACCGCTGCGCCTCGTGCGGGTCGTCGCAGGCGAGACTTACGCGGGCCATCTCAAGCTCGAAGTCGGCGTCCTCCGCATACAGCGCACGGCGCTCGGCTTGCGCTCCGCGCAGCGTGCGCATGAGCTCGTGCACGACGTCGGCCCCTGCCTGGCCGACGCTCCCGACGAGCAGGGACACCAGCTCCGTAGTGATCAGCGGGCCGGTTCCGGCCATGCCCATGAGAGAGGTGGTGGTGCCCTCGCTGACGGCTTGCAGGAAGGCGATGCCCGCAGCGACATCATCGCCACGCAGCAGGGCGACGGCGTCGTGCAACACCTGCCGCACCTGCCGGTGGATGTCCGCAAGATCGCAAGCCCGGGGGCTGCCCGTGAACGCGTGTGCATGCTGGGCCAGTTGTTCGAGCGCCACACGCACGGTCGCGGACGCGGTTTCGGCTGTGAGGATGCCCGCCTCGACGTCGCGGTGCAGGCCGACGGTGGCCAGGGTGAAGCGCAGCCAGGCATGGTAGAAGCCATCGCCGTCCAGGAGGGGAAGCAGTCGGGCGGGCGCCTGCGGATCGGCGGCATGGGCCACGGCCAGCAGTGTCAGCCACCTGTTCACCGGGCCGGACAGGCCGCTGGCACGGTCGGTCAGTACATCCTGTGTTGCTTCCGCGAGAACCGCGGCGATGTCCCCGGAAAAGATCTCCTCGGCAAGGTCCGACACTGCCACGCCATGGCGGAGCAGGCGCCGCGGGTCGCACGGCCCGCTGGCCCAGGCCGCGGTGGCCAGCGCGCGGGCAGACGGCAGCGCGCCGCCCGCCGTGCCATGGGCGTCCGCAAGGTGCAGCAAAAGGGCCGCGCGCCGGTCGGGCTGCTCGATGAGCTCCGCGCTCTCGAGCAACGGGTCTGGACCCAGACAGTCCAACAGCACACCCAGCGCATCCTCAGGCGACGTCAGAGCCTCCTGGCCGAGGAACCGGGCCACCCGCTGCGCGAGCGTACGCGGGACCTGCCCGAGCTCGACATCGTCAGCAGCCCGGGCCGGCAACCGGATCCGTCCGCGCAACTCCGCCAGGAACACCGACTCATCGCTCTCGGAACCGTAGTGGACACGCTCATCCTTGCGTGCCTCGTCCCAGGCCGTCAGGTACGCCTCCCACGGGGCGGCATAGCCGGCCCGGTCGACCGCCGCACACAGTTGCAGGCCCCACCGCGCCGCCATCGTGGTCACACCCTCGTACATCAGGCTTGCCGCCACGCGGTCGGCTCCCACCAGCGCCACCAGCACATCCGCATACGGCACCAGGGAACCCGGCAGGCCTTCGTCCTCATACGTCGCCCGCGCCCGGCTCAGTTCGACGCAGCGCACCAGTGTGGGCCAGTCGTTGCGGACCGCCGCACGCCGCGCGGCAACGGTCAGAGTGTGGACGATGGCCTGAGGAGGCTGCAGCCCGGCAATCGCGCGGGAGAGGAAATCGGGTTCGATCAGCAGAGCGAGTTCGTCATCGTGCCCCAGAGCGGCCAGCAGTTCGGGCAGGTGCCGGAACGCGCGGGGATCGGTGAAGAAGCCCCGCTGGGACAACCAGTCGGCGGCCTGGGACCGGACCTGATCGACCCACCTGTCGTCGCCGTCGGCCCGGCGGATGAAGCGGCTGAAGCTCTCATGATGGATCTTCAGTCCGCCGATACCCGGCTGCTGCGCGACGATCGGTGCCACGCTGTTCAGCGCGGCACCGAGTTGCATTCCGGGCAGCGGGAAAATTTCCTCGAGCTCCGATGCACTCACAGCGAAGTCGCATACCGCGAGCATGCTGACAGCAGAACGCTGCCCGGGGGTCAGACCGGCCAGCAGATAGGCGTAGTAGTCGTCGAGGTCGTGCGCCGACGACGGCACCGTCCGCAACCTCTCCAGAGGATCGCCAGCACCATCCGGCGCCGGCGCCGCTCCCAGGCCCGGGGCAGGACCAACGGCCTGCCGGCACAAATACGTGGCGTACAGGGCGTTGCCTCGAGAGCGCTCCTCGATCAGTGCGACCGCGGCCTCCGCCCGCGCAGCGGGATCGAGCCCCTCACCGGCAGAGGAGGACTCCAGGGCCGTCAACACGCCCAGGCGGTCCGCCAGAGCATGCAGTTCGGCGCGGTTGAGCGGGGCAACGGTGAGACGGGAGGCACCGGCGTCGACGGCCTCGAGGTGAGGGCCGGGCTGGCTGGCCAGGACGAGCACGACACCGGGCGGCAGTTCCAGGGCGGAGAGGTCCGCGACCAGAGAGGCCGCCGGGTCCACCCGCGGACGAAAGGCGCTGCCGGTGGTGGATCCAAGAACCCGGCTGACATGGTCGATACCGTCCACGATCAGCGCGATCGGCCGGTCCGGTGCCAGGCCGCGCGCGGCAGTGACCGCGGCCGTGAGCGTCTCCGGCGTGGCCGCGTAGCGCGGCCTGACCTGCGCCAGCGCCTCCGGAACGGCCGTACCCAGCTGCTTCAGCAGGCTGCCGATCACGACCTCAGTCAGCACACGCTGCTGACGGTCGATGTCCGCAGCGCCGAGCCAGCAGTGATGCCTCACCGCCAGCCAGGATTCCCGCAGCGCATCCCCGAGCTGCTCGCACAACCACGACTTGCCGATGCCGGGAGCACCGGTGACCACCACGACACCCCCCTGCTGAGCAGCGTCCTTCACGGCCGCGACCACGCCCGTGAGCACCGTAGGACGTCTCACCTCGGTGGCCAGGTCCACGGGGTGCCCCTCACGGACCGCTCCGAAGTCGACTTCCAGACTCAGACGAGGAAGCAGGTCCTCGACCATCACGGTCCCCGCCCGGCTGCGCGCCGCTTTGGCCGCCTCGATCAGGGCCAGCGCCACCTCCTCGGGCGTGCGGTGCCGGTTCGGCGGCCGTCCGGCACCGAGTTCTTCGGTGATGCGGTGCAGCAAGGCCGCCTCGGCTGGCCCGGGCTCGCGAATGTTGAGCGAACACGCCGGAAGATCCGTGTCGACGACCAGGGATGCGCAAGCGCGGTTGAGCAGGTCATCACTGACCTGGGCGAGCATCTCCTTCCACGGAGCGTGTGCACGCAGCGCAGCGGCGTCGAAACGGAACCGTTTGCTGTTCAAGCCGTGCAGTGCAGGCCCGGGATCGGTGCTCGCGTGGACCGGGCGCAGCACCCGGGTCAGCTCGGGATCCTCCGGCTCCATGTCGCGCACCACGAGGCGATGCGAGGCACCCGGATCCGAGGTGAAGTCGTGGTCCATGGAGGAGAAGAGCAGATCCAGGCGTAGGCCTCGCTTGTCCTTCGTGAAACTCTCCAGCGACAACGCGCGGTCATGATCCGTGTGCTTGATCTGCAGCCGCTCGCGGCTGCCGGTGCCCCACTCGCACGTGATGTCATCAAATCGGTCCCCGGTGAACATCTTCGTGTCGACCAGCAGGGAATTCGCACGTCCCACCGCCAGGTCCACCAGTCGCAGCGCGGTGAGCAGGTCCTGGTAAGCGTAGCCAAGGTGTGTCGGGCGTAGCCCCATGCTCACCTCCAGCGTGCCCTGCTCACTTGGCACCCCTCCGTGGTGCGCTTCACGGTCACCCTAACCTCCCCGACGTACCGGGACGGAACGGAAACCCAAGGGGAGATCATGTGTGCAAGATCCAGCTGCTCCGGGAACACCTTGCAGGTTGGGCACCAGCAGCGGCTCTCGCACGCGAGATCGACGGCGACGGCGGCCGCACTCACCTGGTCGTCGACGGTTTCGCGTACCAGACAGGGGATGTCAGGCGTCGACGTTGATGCCGTAGTCGGTGGCCAGGCCCGCGAGGCCGGTGTTGTAGCCCTGCCCGACAGCGCGGGCCTTCCATCCGGTTGTGTGGCGGTAGAGCTCCACCGCGACGGTGACGGTCTCGCCTGATGAGAACGGCCCCGGAGCGAAAGCCAGTTGGGCGCTGGAAGACTGGGTGATGTCTGCGTGCCACTGGGTGTGCTGGTCGAAGACTGCGGCGGGCTGGGCCTCGATGTCGATGCTGACGATGACGGCGATGGAGGTGATGTCGTCGGGGATGAGGTTCAGATCGGCGGTGACGGTGTCTCCTCCGACGCTGACCCCGTCGTGACTGGGGTGGTTGTAGAAGACGAGGTCGTGGTCGTCGCGTACCTTGCCGTTGCGGGTGAGGAGTACAGCGGAGACATCGACGGGCGCGCCGGTGCAGGTGATGCGGACCGTCGTCGGTTCCGTGGCCACGGCCGTGTTAGCCCCCTTGGCCAGCAACTGCCCAGCAGCGTTTTCCCCGTTGCTGGCCGGGACGGCGGGGGAGGGGGGTGCGATCGGCGGCAGGCTGGTACCAGTAAGAGCCGCGATGACATGCTGGAGGATGGGCCAGCCTTCGGTTTCCTTGCCAGGCCACGGCCAGGTCAGCCGCTGGGCGCCGAACTCCTTGGCGGTCGGCGGCCGCCCGAGTGCTTCCTGTAGTTGGAGGTGGCGCAGGCTTTCGGTGGCCAGGCGGCTGAGCTGCCACTGCCGTTGGGTTTCTTCCGGGTTGTTCACCCAGGTGTCGTGGTCGACGGGCTTGCCGCCCAGGTCCTGGTACACCCGGCGGGCGAAGTCGTAGCCGTCCTCAGTCAGTAGGCGGGTAGGCCGCTCCTGTTGGGATGGCGTCGGCTCGCCGATGGCCGTGTACAGCGCCCCCAGGTCGCCGCCCGTCCAGTGGTTGGCTGCTGTGATCGCGAACCGGGCGAACTGGGGCAGCGTGGGGGGACGCCCCTTGGCGGCGACGAAGCGGTGATGCTGGTGGGCGACCTCCTCCAACTCGGAGCGCCAGCGGCCCTCCACGAAGGCACCGAGATACTGCTCGGCCCAGGCCCGCCGGTGTCGTGTGATGACGTCCCGTACCCGCTCGAAGCCGTCCCGACGGGCGCCGTGACTCATGCTGGAGGTGAACGTCATCTGCCCGTACGGGGTCTCGACCGTACTGTCCTCGCTGTCCGTGATCTCCTCCTCCGGCCCGAGGAGTTGTTCGGCGGCTTGCAGTTCGCGGAAGAAGGCGGTGTCGACCGGGCATCCGGCCGCGCGCAGGGCGGCCAGCGGCCTGCTGTAATAGCGGTCGACGCGGTCCAAGGTGGTGCGGGAGTAGGGGCCTTCGCACACGAACCAGGCGGTCAGGCCCACGCCGTGCCAGAACTCGGCCGCGGGACCGAGGGCTTCGGCCATGGTCTGGTGCGGGCGCGGGTTGCTGACGATGCTGCCGGGATACCGCGCAAGCGTCACCGTTTCCCACAGCCGCCCCACCCGTTCCAGGACATCGGCGGGCAGACGCTGCCGGTACAACTGAGGGGTGTACCCCTGCTCGGTCCGGTTCAGACTCATCAGATCCTGATCGACCAGCCCCCACAACGACGGCATTCCCCGTGACTGGCCGGCATGCGCCTGGTCGAAGTCCGCCCACCAGCCGCGCAGGGCCGCAGCCCGCTCCTCCACCGGAGACAGAGAACTGCCGCCGCCGAGGAAGGCCGCGAGCATCGCATGGACCTCGTCCTCCGCGATGCCCGCCTCGGCCGCCATGCCGGCCGTCTGCGTGGCCATGCCGACGTACAGACGTGGCTCGGGCAGAGCGGTGATGATCTCCTCATCCGGGTGCGGGGGAGCCTGAAGGTAATCCAGCACAGCCAGCCAGTCACCCCCGAAGTACGCGGAGACGACCGGCTGCAGCTCTTTGGTGAGCACCCGGCGCGCCAGGGCTGTTCCCGTCCTGGCCTTCTTGGCGAAACCAGCCATCAGCCCTTGCAACCGCTGGATCCGGTGACGTGCGGCAAGCTGCACGAGGTCGGCGGCGGCAAGGGTGTCCAGCAAACGAAGGCGGGCCTGCTGCTGTCCCGCACGGTCCAGCTGGTGCCAGCCGCCGCCGAAGCGGAAGGCTTCCAGCGCGCTCGCGTCGATGCCCAGCAGCCGGTAACGCTCCTCGATGAGTGTCCAGAACCGCTGCTGTTCTGTGCGAGGGAAGATCTCTCCTGCCGCCCGCAGCCGGATGGGCTGAAGCAGTGTCTCGAACAGCGGCACCAGCAGCGCCCACAGCAGCACCGTGTCCCAGTCCTCCACAGCGGTGAGGCGGGCGGTGTCATCGGCGGCCAGCGTCAGAGCGTGGCCAGGGCGTTCCCGCAGCAGATACGGCAGATTGACTGCCCCTGCCTTCACCGAGAGTTTCTGCGGCAGGTACCACGCGCCGAGCCGCTGCTGCTCCTGGACCCCGAAGGCGTTGGCGCAGAAGACTTCCTCTTCCCGGGTGAGGGCCGTCACCTTGGCGGTGTCCGGCGTGTGGCGTCCTCGGCCGGGGACGACGGTGGCCACCGGCCGTCCGGCGAGCCCTGTGGCCAGCAGTCTGGCCGCCAGGGCGTCGATGTCGGCGAACCGTTGCTGCTGCCCGGCCGCCCGCTCCAGGGCAAGCGCCTGCTCGGGACTGCATTCCACGGCCGGCTGCCACCAGCGTGTCGGGTCACTGGCCACCGGTCAGCCTCCGCATGTACTCGACGAACTGCTCAAACGGCACCGGCGCAGCGGTGTTCTGCGCATAGACGGCGTAGCGCTGGGCCATCAGCTGCATCTCCCGCTCCGTCCTTCGGGCCTCCACCCGGTCCAGCTCGTGCACCACGCGCTGCTCGACGCGTCCCCGCTCGTACAGCACGAACGCGTCCACCCCGCCCAGACCCCCACCGGCCCCCTCCGCGGCGCCGCCGGGGCCGGGGAGATCCCCTTCCATGGTGGTGGCGTCGATCAGCGGGACATCCAGGAGCACAGCGGGATCCATGTCGTTGTCCGCGCACATGGCCTCCAGATGCTCCTCCAGGCCGAGTTCGGCATGGCAGACCACGTCCAGGTACTGCTGGTCGGCAGCCACCGCGGTCTGGCGCAGGACGCGGACACCGCGGCCGACGAACTGATAGAACTCGCCGAAGCTGCCATAGGGGCGCAGCGGCACGACCACGGTGATGGGCGGGAAGTCGTAGCCCTGGCCGAGCATCCGCAACTGCACGATGCCCTGCAGATCCCCGGCGTCGGACTCGAAGCGCCGCCGGGTGGAGGCGATCGCGGAGGCGGGCATGCTGTGGTGCAGCGTGGCACTGGGAATCCCGTACTCCTCGGCGATCCGCGCGACCTGTTCAGCATGCGCCTGGCCCATCGCCGCGAACAGCACCCTCGGCTTGACGGGCGCCAGCAGCTTGGCCTGCGCATCCAGACACGCCCGCGTCACGGCCATCACCTGGCGGATCGGCGCCTCGGACTGTGCCGTGATGCGTGCCATCTTCCGCTCGTCGCCCAGCGTGGCCAGCAAAGCATCACGGCCCACGATCTGCTCGCGCCGCCCGTCCGGCCACACCGCCTCATACACCGTCGACGCTACCTCGGGAGCGAACCGGTGCACCCGCAGGTTCTTCGCCGACCCGTCCGCGACGGAGTCCACCAGCCGGTAGCGGTAGACGACATCGGCGTCGATCGGCTTGCCGTCCAAACGCTGGAAGCACGCCGACATCAGCAGGGTGCGCGCACCCTGGAAGTGGGCGAACAGCCGCTGGTAGGAGGCGCTGGCCGCGATGTGCGCCTCGTCGACGACGATGAAGTCGATGTCCTCCGCCTCCAGCTTGGCCAGCAGGTCCCCGTCACTGTCGCCCGCGCCCAGCGCATGGAAGTTGGTGACCAGGATGTCCGCGTCCAGAAGCCGCTCACGGCTGACCTGGCTGATCTGCCCGTCGTCCGCGTCCAGGACGAGCGTGGCCGGCGGACGGGCACCGGGCAGCAGCGGCCCGCCCGCCAGCCCATACAGGACGTTGCCCGGCATCCCCGGATCGAGGGCCTTGGCGAAGGTGCCGCGGATGACCGAGCCCGGGGTCACCACCAGCGCCCGCCGTCGGCTGAACGACAACGCGGCCGCCACCCCCAGGGCCGTCTTGCCCGACCCCACCGCCATCACCGCAGCCGCATGCCGGCCGCCGGAGGCGTAGTAGTTCGCCAACGCGGCCAATGCCTCGTCCTGGCACTCCCGCAACGGCGCCCGGTCCACCCTGGCCTGTACACCAGCGAAGTACGCCCCGCCTGAGGGCAGTTCGGCACCGCCAGGCGGATCGGCCGCCCGCATTGGATCGCCAGCCATGTCCGGGATCTCGATACGCGGCACGGTAGTCACCAGTGCCGCCAGGAGCGGATCCTGCCTCAGCATCGCCTGCAACTGGGCCACGCAGCGCGCCGTGTCCGTACGCACCGCGTCGTAGGAGAACCGCAGAACGGTCAGGCCGGCCGCGGCCAGATCGTTCTGTCGCAGCCGGTCGTAGGTGAACGCGGCCCGGTCACTGTGGAAGGCGAACCCGTCGAGCTCGACGGCCAACTGCAGCGTCTCACCCGCGATCAGGTAGTCCAGCCGGTAAGTGCGCTCGTTGACGGTGACCGGGTGCTGACTGTGCACCCGCGCAACGATCGACGCATCGACGGCCGGCGTGAGCACCCACCGCAAGAACGCCTCCTCCAAGTAGGAGGCAGCCGGGATCAGTCGCTTCAAACCCGCACTCATGACGATCCACCCTGTGCCGCAGCCTCGGCAACCAGCGCCTGGGCCTTCTCCGACAGCCGGGCCGCCACATCCTCGCCCTGCCCGAAACGGGCCAACCGCCGCGCCAGCTCAAGTGCTTCCGCGAAGGCGCCCTCGCGCTCCAGCAGGCCGATCAACCGTGGCACCGAGGACACCCGCACAAACGCCGCCGGTGCATCAGTGGTGTCGAAGGACACCGCGTGCGGGGTTGCTTCCATCAACTCCAAGTCCAGCAGGGCGAACACCTCAAGCGCGGCGAGGGCCCCAGGCTCCGCACGACGTGTACTCCACAGCCGATCGACCGCGCTCTGCAGAACAAAGTGGTAGTCCCTGGCCGAGCCCGGAAGCTCCAGCGCCTCCCAGACACGGGCGATCAGCTCAGCGCCGCGCGCGTCGAACGGCACATGCCGGCTGGCCGGTGTCGCAGACGTACTCCCCTCTGCGGTCGGCCACATCGGCGAGCCGTACGACTCGTCCGGACGAACCCCTGCGCCCGGCAGCGCCTCCCGCATGACACCCGGGCTCCCGGCAAAGGCAAGGCCAGGGACAGCCGCCATGCGCTCAAACCACGCCCCCATGTTCCCCCTTCACACAAAGAGGCCTGCACCCTCACCTACAGCGAAGTCGCCCCACCCGCCCCCTGCGGTACTTCATTGTCGCAGCCACACTCTCTCTGCACCCCGAAAGCGGATATGTGCTCCGCTCTCCGTCACCCACCCGGGCCCCCGACTGCCGCCGGCCGAAGAACGGGAACCAGACGCCCTTGTCGCCCACTCGACCTTGTGTCCGGAGTCGGGAATTTCGCTTCAAACACCTCTCGGCCAGCTGTACCAGGGACGGTGCCAGCCCTGGACGATTTCGGGTCAACCCGATTTTCCAGGTGGCCTGACCAGGGACGAACGACGTACCTGCGTTTCACGACGGTGAACACGTCAGCCTGAACGGGCGCCGATCAGGCTGGCCTTGAGAGCGTCGGCGAGGGAACCTTGAGGCATCGACGGCGGGATACGCCTCGCACCAATCCCTTCCCGAATCACCCGGGTTGGGGACCTCACCCCTACCTTCCTGGAGCTGCTCATGTCCGCCCTTCCCCTGCCCGCCGCCAGCCCCGAGCCGCCGGCGTTCTGCGCCAGCCACCTCCCTGCCCGCACCCAGCCGAGTCGGCTGGGCATCCCCGAGGTCGTGGTCATCGTCGTGGTCGTCCTGGCATCGGCCGGACTGGCCGCCGGCAACCGGCCTGTCCCGGCCGCGCTGGTCGTGGTGGCCGCCGCAGTGGCCGACCTGATCACCGGCCGCCGCTCCAGCGATGTCGCCAAGCCCTCCCGCCGCCGCAGCCGGTGACATGGGCCGCCCCGCCAAACCTGTCGCCGCCGGCACCAGCCCCCGGCTGCGGGCCCTGGCCGTCTACCTGCGCCAGCTCAAGGACGACACCCGTACCACCTACGCCACCCTGTCCGAGCGCACCGGCCCACCGGGCGCGCCCGGGTACCGCGGAGCCTCCACCCTCAGCCAGGCCGCCCGCGGCACCCACCTGCCCCCGCTCGAGACCGTCCTCGCCTACGCCCGCGCTGCCGGCGACCCCGGCAGCCACCCCACGCAGAGGCGAGAAGCGACAGCCCTGAGCCTGTGGAAGGCAGCCGCGATCGAGAAGGCCCGCCCGCACCTGGCCGGCCGCAGCCGACGGACCCGGCAAGTCCGCACCCCCGCCTCCCTGGGCCAGGAACTGACGCGACTGCGCCTGAGGCCCGGCCGGCCCTCTTACAGTGCCATCGAAAAGGCGACCAAAGCCGACGGGCACCGTGTACCGCGTTCGACAGCCCACCTGATCCTCAACGGGACGGTCCTGCCCAGCCGAGAGCAGCTGTCCGCACTCCTGAAAGCCTTCGACGTGAGCGTCGTAGACGCCGCCCAGTGGCACGCGGTCCTCGATCGCATCGAGGACCGCCGGCGACCGCCCGAGCCGATCCGGCGAGGCAGAGGGTACGCGTGCGCGGACGCCGACCCGGCCGTGCAGGAGTACCTCGAACGCCGCGAGCGCGACGAGGAGATCAAACGACGCACCGGACAGATCCATCCGGACGAGACGTACGAGGACTACGAGGAGCGGATGCGCGAGAGGGCGTTCCAGCAGCAGACCTCGGACGACTGGCTTACGAGGACTGCGACGAGCCGGAGGACGAGGCACAGAGACAAGTGCGGGCCGCTGAGCAGGCCGCCTCCGAACCCAGCTGAAGGCTTTGGTAGAGCGCGCCACCCCACAGGACAGGTCGCCGATCACGCCTGACAGCCGGCTTACCGTTTCCGCCCATCGCCACCTCCCATCCTCCTGAGCAGGACCAGTTCCGTGATCACCCACGACTCCCACCCCGGCGGTACATAATTCCAGTGAATATTATGTACCGTCAGCTAGACTGGGCAGCAGCGTTACATTTTTTGGCGTCCGGTCGTTCCGCATCCGCTGGCGGCCGCTCCCGAGCCGACTGCTCGACCTGCCCCTCGCAACCCTTGCCGCGTCTGTTCTTGGAGTCCCGGAATGTCTTCCTCGCATTCATCCCGCACTGCC
The DNA here is from genome assembly GCF_042890065.1 of Streptomyces sp. NPDC002328. NCBI lineage: Bacteria > Bacillati > Actinomycetota > Actinomycetes > Kitasatosporales > Streptomycetaceae > Streptomyces > Streptomyces sp. NPDC002328. The sequence goes on from NZ_JBIARQ010000028.1 coordinate 55,961, forward strand.
GGTGAGGCGTCTTCCGGCGCTGCCATGCCGGACAACTCCGCCCCCGCTGCTCCGCCCGCAGCCTCGACGGAACCGTCCGACCCCGCTCCGTGCTGGGCGGGCCACTGGCCCCTGAGCTACCCCGAAGACGCCGGCCGCCGACACGGTGAGAACACTCCCGAGCCAGTTGAAGGCATGGTGGAGGACCCGGGAACAACCTCCACCGCCCCTGACGCGGAAACACCACACGCCATGGCGCGCACCCGCCCGGCGACGCTGCACGGGGCCCGCAACGCACTCAAACAGTTGATCGACGCAGCCATCCAAGGGCAACCCACGCCCCTGACGCGCGGCCCGCACCACGCACTGCTCACCACCCCCGCCCACGCAGCCAAGCTGGGCTGGAACCTCACCCAAGCCCCGACCCACAGCTTCGCGGACGCCCGCAAAAAGCTCGGAGACCTGATCCAGTACAGCGCCGAGGGCCACCCCCAGGTACTGCGCCGCCACAAGACCCCCGTCGCCGTCCTGCTCGCGGCAGCCGCAGACGGCACTCCCATGCCGCCCGCACTTCAAGCCGAGCCCGCACCCGACACCGTGGCTTCGACTGCAACGGCAGCCCCAGACTCCGCCGCAACACCCCCTGAGGGCCAGCAAGCAGTCCAAAACCCCCTCCCGACCACAGCAGCCGAAGTCGAGGCCGCCAAAGACCTCGCACCCGCGCCGACAACTACCCCTGCCAAAGCGGCCATTGCCCCCACCACGTCTTCGGCACCGCATCCGGAACCGGCGCCGACAGCCCACGACACGCCTGCACCTGCCCATACGCCCCCCGCCTCACCCGGCACCACCCCAGCCCCATCGACCGCCCTCACCGGCTCGCCGGCCGCTACCGCTCCAACCCCCGCCGATCCCGTACTCCAGCACCCGGTCACACCGCCGACCGCCCTCCCCAAACCCCCCTCGACCCCGCCCGAGCCGAGCCCGCCAGCCCCCGCTCCCGCGATGCCCGGCACCGGTCACGAGCCCGCCCTCCCGGCCGGCGGCCCACCAGCCATCGCTGCGCCGCGCACCCCGCGACGCCTGGCCGCACTCGCCCAAGCCCTCGACACCGTCATTCCGACCACCGCCCCCACCGGTGAAACCACCACGCCCACACCCCTGATGGGCCTGTCGACCGGCATCCGCACCCTGGACGACGTCCTCGGCGGACTCCAGCCCGGCCGCTTCTACCTCGTCGCCGCCGCCCCGGGCGCCGGATCCAGCCTGATCGCCACCGCCGCCGCCCGCACCAGCGCCCTCGACCAGCACCAACCCGTCCTGTATGCCGCCTCCGGACTCACCCGCGCCGACATCGCCGCACGCATCGTCGCCGCGCACCTGCCCGTCGACTACCGCCGCCTGCGAGCCGGCCGCCTCACCCCCACCGAACAGGACGACACCGCAGCCCTCCACCACCACCTGGCTCAAGCCCCGCTCTACATCGACGACGGCACCGACCTGACCACCGACGCGATCGCCGAAAGCGTCCCGGACCTGCCGGGCCTGGCCCTTGTCGTGGTCGACCGCCTGCAGACCACCGAGGACCCCCGGCTGCCGCTGTCCGGCCCGGCCCAGATCACCGACGCCGCCCAGGCCCTCGTCCACCTGGCCCGCACGCACGAACTCCCGGTCCTCGCTGCCGTCGACACCGACGACCCCCAGGTGATCGCCGCGCTCAGCCTCGACATCACCGTCACTCTGACCCGCGACGCCGACCAGATCCACGCCACCGTCACCGAGCGCGATCTCGGCCCGCAGGCCACCCTCACCCTCCACGCCGACCTCGCCCACGCCCGCATCACCGACCCCTACGCCAGTCCCGTCACCCTCACTTCAACACCCCAAACGCCCCCGACTACGCCCCCGCAAGACCCCGCACCGACCCCGCAGACGCCTCTCCAAGCCCCCACCAGCCCATCCCCGGCCCCCATGGCCACCCAGCCCGCCCCGACGGCCCACACCGCCGCCCCACGCAGGCCATCACCCCGCCGCACCACCACCCCACCCCCGCCTGAGGGTGGCTACGCCAACCGCGACTACAGCTACTTCACCGGCATGATCACCCGCGCCGTCGACGAAGCCCTCCACGACCACGACGGCGACCTCACCGCCGCAACCGAAGCCCTGGTGAAAAAGGCCGTACCGAACGCCATGGCCCTGTTCGAAGCGACCCGCGTCGGCGGAAACTACGAACACACCGTCTACCCGGAAACCCTCGAATTCCTCCGAAAGAAAACCAAGGACGGCGCCGACGAAATCTGGGAAGGCCGCCACAACTGGACCAACACCCACCTCACGGAAGAACTCAAAAACGGCACCCACCCCCCGATCACCGTCAACGCACTCGACACCAACGCCAGCTTCCTGTCCGCCTTCAAGACTCATTTGCCCATCGGCGCCCTGATCCACGACCCCCACGGCGGCTTCGACCCCAAACGCTCCGGCATCTACCGCCTCCCCACCCGCCCCACCTGGCACCACCCCGACCTGCCCGACCCGATCGGCAACCGCCGCGAAGACGGCCCTGTCCTCCTCGATGACGCCACCATCCGCCTCCTCATCCGCTGCGCCCGCCTTGGCCTGTGCGCGGCCCCGCACATCACCGAATGCTGGACGTCCGGCGCCAGTGAAGGCCTCCTGGAGAAATTCCGCCGCGTCCTGACCGAGGCCCGCACCAGCGCCATCGAAACCGACGACATGGTGACCGTCGAATACATCAAAGCCATGTACTCGAAATTCACCTCCACCATCGGAGAGTCAAGCGTCAACCGTGACATCCGCCGACCCGACTGGATGCACATCATCCGCTCCCAGGCATTCGCCAACCTCTGGTATAAATCCCACCGGGCCCACAGCAACGGCCTGACCGTCGTCCGCGTCCGCGGCACCGATGAACTCCACGTCGCCGGCGACTGGCGCACCGTCTTCACCGAAGGCCGCCTCACCACCCAGATGAAACAAAAAGACCAGTACCCACTGCCGAGGAAGAGCGCCCGATAGATGTCGACCGACGGATGGAAAAACTTCGGCAACTACGGCGCAGACCGCGACCCCGGAAACGTCCACGGCAAAATCGCCCTCGCCAGTGCCCTCGAAGACGCCCTCGAACGCATGATCATCGACGGCGGAATCAAATCCCCCGTCGACACCCGCCGCGGCCTGAAAGCCCGCATGCGCTACCTCACCACCACCAAAGGCGGCCCCCAAGCCCTGGCCGACGCCGGCATCCACGCCACCCCCACAACGATCCGCGCCTGGACCCGCGGCACCCAACGCCCCCGCCCCGCCAACCTTGAAGCGATCGACACCGCCTACTGGAACCTCCGCGCCCACAACGTGCTCGCCAACCCCGGTGCCCTCAAGCAGCACCTCAACCGAGGCGGCCGAGGCACCCGCATCGAGATCCACCCCGTCAACCAGGCAGCCGTCGACGAGCCGCGCCGCCGCGACAACCTGAGGATCCAGCACCGGCAGGTCCGCTACATCTGGGACGACGCCGTCGATGCCCTCGTCGCCAGAGACCTGGACACCATGGAAGACCTCTGGGACGACGTCATCGCCGAACTCGACTCCGACTGGGGCGCCTACACCTACGTCTCCTACATCGGCATCGGCGCCTGACACGACCGCTCACAGCCGTCCTGATCGGCTCGAAGCGGTGCTCGGGTCCCGTGGTGGCCTATGGGGAGTGCCGGTTGAACGTCGCCGTCTGGACGTGGAGTGGACGAGGGACGTCAGTCGGTGATGGTCTGCGGGAGAGTGCTGGCCAGCGTGCGCCGGCGACTGACCGAGTACTCCGGTCTCGGTGCCGACGACCTTGCCCGGGCCTATGCAGCGGTCGGCTCCCGAGGACGTGAACTGCAGAGTCTGGAGGCCATCTACCGCAGTAGCGTCGTGGAGTTCCCACCGGTGGCCTACGAGCAGGTCGAAGCGGCACGCGCGGCGGCGTAGAAGGCCGAGACCGCCTTCGCCGAACTGAGCGTCAGCCAGCCGCTGACCCGGCGCGCCGTCAACGTGCTGAACAGGGCAGCAGCCCTGGACCTTCCGGCCGATACGCCCGCCGCTCGCGCCGCCCAGATCGCCGCACAGTCCTGACAGCGTTCCCGGCGGACGCAGTCGGCAGTACCAGCAACTGCCGTCCCCGATGCGCAGGACCGCCATCACGACGAACAGCATCGCCGGAACGGCATGCGTCCGATGTGCCCCCCTGCCGCACGGCGCGTGCCGGAGCGTACGGGAAAAGAGCCTTGGCGGGTGGCCCGATACTGGCTTGGTGACCGGCTACGTGGAGACCAACGTCCGCCTCTTGCCGTGCGCGTTCGCCGCCCTGGACCGGGTGGCCGCCCGTTGGGGGACATCGCGGGACGCGACCGTGCGCAGGCTGCTGAGCGAGCACGTTCAGGCACAGGAGGACCGGGCCCCGGACGACCGGCTGACCCATATCTCGACCGTGCTGCGCTACCCGCCGCTGGGCAAGCGTGCCCCTGCTCCGCGGACGGCCCGGCCGCTGCGGCTGCGCGCGCAGCCCGGTCTGCTGGAACGGGCCCGCGCCGTCTCGCTGCGGCTGCCGGGACAGTACGCGCGCAGCCACCGCGACTACCAAGCCCGCACGCTTACCGATGCCGTGATGACGGCCATTGCGGCGGCCGAACCCATCGTGGACGACTTCCTGGAGGGCCTGTTGCCGCTGTTACGGCAGCGGGCCGCGCTCGGTCTGTGGCGGCTGGCGACGGCCGCGACGGCAACCGGCCCGGAGAGGGAGGTCCTGGACGCGGCGCGGGAGGCTGTGGAGGACGGGTGGCCGCTGGAGGTATCGGCCGAGGACCTGGACGGCCCGGGCGACGAGGTGCCGGCGCGGATGCGACGCGTCCAGCTGGTCGCTCGGATCCTGGAGGACGAGGTGGCCTGGCACGCGCCCGGGCGCTTCCAGGTGGCGGCGAACCTCGCCCGCTCGTGGCTGAGCGGGCCCGGCGCCCAAGACGGGGAAACCCTCCTCTACCAGCAGGCACAGGACTGGCAGGAGCTGTACCAGGACACCCTGCACGCCGCCGTCGAACGCCGGATGCAACTGCTCGCGGGCACCATCGACTACGACTTCACCGGGCGCGGCGGGACCGCCGTGTGGCGCGCCGAGCGACGCGTCGAGCAGCAGGACTTCGAGGCCTGGCTGACGAGCCAGCCGACCGGCACCGCTGTCGCGCGGCTCATCACCCCGCCCGGATGGATGCTGAGCCGGCCCGAGTCCTGGCACGCCCACACCCCAGGCCACCCTGCTGGGGAGGGCGACCTGCCGCAGCCGTACGCGCAGTGGGTGGCCGAGGGGAAGGTGCTGTGTTTCCCGTCCGAGGGTCGGCAGGTGTTCTGGCCGCTCGCACCGCACCCGAAGGCCCCGGGCTGGGCGCCGGTGCCCGGCATCGAGCCGGTGGTCGCGGCGGCCGGGCGCCTGCGTCCCGAGCAGGTCGGCGCGTTCGTCGAAGCGGTCCTCATCGACTGGGCCCACGAGTTCGAGGACGACGTCTCGGGGCGGATCACGCTGTGGCTGCCGGTCGACAGAGCGGTCGAGTTCGGTCTTCTCACCGTCAAGGATCAGCACGCCCGCATGGCCGCGGCGCGGGCACAGACCTTGGAGCTCATGGACGCGGTCATCGAGGAGTTCCGGCAGGACGATCCGCTGGACGTACAGCGGATCGAGCGGCTGCGCGAGGCCCGCGGCAGGAGCCGGGATTTCGGCCGCCTCGCGCGGCAGTACAACGCGCGGATCGGCTCGAAGTTCCGCACGGTGCGGCCCGTGTGGCCTTGGCCCGGGGGATCGGTGGCGCACACGCTGCTGTCCGGGAGTCCGCCCTATCTGGTGCAGTGTCTGGCCCTGTGGGCCCACCGCAACAGCATCCGGATCTTGGAGGATTCCATGCAGGATGCATGGAATCTGGCGTTCGACCGGTACGGCCGCCGCGTGTGACACCCGCCGATACATAACCACGTCCCCTCGCTCCGACACTGGCTTTCTGACGGGCGAAAAGTACGCCCGTCCTCGGAAATCACACGCCCGTATTCGGAGGGGAATACCGCATGCACACCGGCCGACCACTGATCACGTCCATCGCCGCTGGCCTCGGGGGAGCGGCCGAAGCGTTCGGTGGCGCCCCGTGGTGGCAGACCGCCACATTCTTCGTCCTGGCCCTGGCGATCCTGGTCGTCGCCGTCGTGCAGCTGGTCTTCCCCCAGAAGTCCGAGCACCGGCTCGCCTGGTGGCGCGACCGCCGGCGTCATCAGCAGCTCCGCGGCACGAGCCCGGCGCCGCGGGGCCACCGCGCGGCGGCTCGCCGCCCCGAGGAGCCCGGAGGCCGCGCCGAGGCGGATTCCTAGAGGCGGGAGCCGGCACTGCTCGGCCCGGGCTGGAACCCCGGAGAGCGGGCGGGCTCCGGTACGCCGTGCCGGGGGGCGCGTACGCCGTGCCGGGACCGCTGGACGGAGGCCTGGATGATCGCGTCGGCCCGTTGCCTGATCTCGGCGCTGCGTTCCTCGAAGGGCGACGCCGCCGACGGGCGGAGCCGGCCGGCCTCGTCGTAGCGGGCGCGGTACGACGAGGCGTCCCCCGGGGAGTTTAGGGGCTATCGCGGCCTGGACCGGGACGTCGAACGCGGTGTGATGCAAGGTCTCGAGGGCACTGCCGCGCCGCCAGGACAGGCCGGTGAGCGCGAGGGGAATGTCCCCGGGGGCGGTGTAGTCGACGTAGGTGAACCCGGCCCTGCGCTGGGGGAGATCGTCCTCGCTTCCGGCCGGCGGCTCGGTCTGGTAGACGAGGTGGGTCGCGGGGGACGGGGGCGGGGCGTCCTTGAAGAGCTGGGCCAGGGTCGTGTCCTCGAAGGCACTGTGGGCGGCGGTGTTCCAGTAGCCGGTGGGGCCACCGCTGCGGGGGAGGCTGCCGTGGCCGGTGTGTTCGAGCAGGGCACGGGCCCGATCCGCGGCGGGGCGGGCCGGGTCGTGCACGAAGCGGTGCAGTCCCGGGGGACAAAAGAACCACCTGCCCGGCATACAGGCGCTGCCGTAAGGGGTCCGCGCGCGACCGGCCGAGATCGGGGACGCAGGAGCGGGCGTGGCGCTGGTACTCCCCCTCCAGACGCTGTCCGTAGCGGTGTTCGGCCCCTTGGTGGCCGTCGAGGGCGAACAGTTGGTTCCACACGCGGTTGGCGGCCCGGCCCCGGTCCACCCCGGGGGCCAGGAAGTACGCGGTCCATTCGGCGGTCGGCCGGTTGTGGACATTGCGCTCGGGCGCGGGATCGCGGTAGCGATGCCACCAGCGCGCGCCCTCGTCCGTGCGCAGGCCGTGATTGATCCAGGCGTCCGGATGCGCCTCGTAGAGCCGGTCCCTGAGCAAGAACGCCAGGCCCCGCTTGCGGAACCCGAGATGCACCTGCACTCCGACAACCTGCAGAGCGAGGTTGTCGGGGTGCAGGTAGAACTCCACGTGCCCGACCGCCTGGCCGTCCAGCACGGCGATGATCTGGCGGCCGGCCAGCGGTGCGCCGGATTGCCTTTCCAGCCTGCGAGGTGAACGCCTACCGACGGCCCGATGGAAACCATGGCCGTCAGGCCTGCGGTGCCCGCGCGGCCCGGACCGAGACCACCCGGACCCCCACATCACTGCTGCCGGGAACGGCGCTGCCGGATCTCCTGGGAGAGAGGTCAGCCCACACCCTCTGGTTGACCTCGAAGACCGCCTGCACCGTGACCGTCGCCGCGTCGGGCGCTACCGGCGCGGCCTCCTCCTGGCCAGGAACTGAGACCAGCGCCACTGTGCAGGTGACCTCGCCGCGGGCGTCCGGTTCGGACCGGGAGTCGAATCGGATCTCAGCGCACCCGCTCAGGGCACCCATCAGCTCGGGTCGGGATGCGCGCCGCGCCCCTCCACCCGTCCCCCGGGCCGTGCCGCCGGTGCTTGGCGCATGGGCGGAACCGGCGGAGCGAAGACGTTGTTGCAGCTGTCGAATGACGGTCGGTCACCGCGCGGTACCCTCCGGCATGGGATCAGCAGACACAGTCATCGCGGCCGTTGCCGCAGGCCTCAGCGGCGTCGCGGCAGTCGCCTCGTGGCGCTCGTCAGCGCAGGCCAACGCCACCGCCGAGGCCGTGGCCCGGATCGAACGCGACCGGTGGCACCTGGATCTGACTCCGCAACTGCGTCTGAAGCTGGAGCCGCAGGGCGGCATGCTGTATGTCCGGTTCGACGGCCCGGCCTCGCTCGGGAGGATCACCGTGCAGCTCACCGTCCGCGACGACCGTGACCGAGTACGGGATCCGGTGTTGGCGGGCGGTCCGACGGCCGAGGAGCGAGCGGAGGTCGTCTGGGGCCCGTATCGCTTCCGTCCCGGCGTCGACGGGGCCGACCAACTCGGCCGCTCGGTGACACCGTTCACCTTGGAAGCCGACGACAGAACCCGCCTGGCCGTCGACGAAAGCCTGCGCCCCCGCTGGTACGAGGGCACCGGCGGCGAGGAACAGTGGCGCCAGCAGAACCGGACCAAGCGCATGCGCCTGTGGGCCGACTGCACGGCCGCCGGTCACAAGCCCTGGAAGCTCAGCTTCGAGGTGCCGCAGGACGGAACCTGGGCGCGGACAGGGCAGCCGGTGGGCACCTGACCTCCCGGCCGGAGACCCGCAAAAAAGATCGCTGAAGATTTTTTGTCGGTCCGGGGTCCGCCCGTCCCCAAAGGATGAGGGAGGGGTAACAGGACCGCTCCCGCCCGGGGTAAGGATCTGGCTGGTGAACGTGTACGTCATGGTGGCGCTGGTGGTGGGAATGATGGCGGGATGGTACCTACGGGCCGCAGGGGCTACTCCGGCCGAAGCGTTCGGCGGAGCCGTCGCCGCGACGCTGCTCGCCGACCACCTGCTGGAGCGCCGCCAGTGAGCACCCCCACACCCCCTGACCGGGAAGCGGCCACGGTCGGCGAGTGCGGGTGGACGCCCGCGCCGGTGATCGGCCTGGGCCTCAGCTGCCCCTCCTGCCGGCCACACCGCCACCCGGACCCGGCCCCGCAGCGCTGGCTCGACGGCACGGCCCGGCCCAACACCGCCCAGCTGGCCAGAGCATGCACGCTGACCGGCTACGAACAGCACACCGCGACGCTGGTCCGCGCGGCCGAGGTCACCCGGCGCGCCCGCCACCGCGCCCAGCAGCTCTTCCCCTACGGACTGGGCCCGGTCCTGGGCGACCTGAAGATCCCCGCCGACGGGGGAGGAGACATGCTGCGCGCTCTCGCCGATCTCGCGCTGGACATGTTCGCCCGCCGCCGGCCTCCTCGCGTCTACCCGGTGTGTCCGTGGGGCAGCAGCGACAGCACGGGATGCGGCCGCGACTCCTTCGGCCGCCTGACGCACGATCGCTGCCGCACGCCCACCGGCCCGGTGCCCGACTGGCGCTCGAGAGCCTGGGCCATCTGGTGCTGGAGCACCGCCCAGGTCGTGGACAGTCTCCCCGCGCACCTGCTGCAGTCCCGCCCGCAGCAGGCCGTGGACGCGGGGGTGCCCCGGCACGTTGGCAAGGGGATGATCGGTCCCATCACACTGCTGATCGGACGTGACGGGCCCGCCCAGCGGGCCCGGGTCTCCAGCCAGGCGCTGAACGCCATCGTCCAGAGGCTCGCCCCCTCCGGCCTGGACTTTCTCACCGTAATCCGGCTGCTCCACCGTCAGCTGGAGATGCCGCGCGGGGGCCCCTACCTCCACGGCTGGCGCGGCTATGCACCCCGCTCGCTGTTCACCGCGGCCCTGCAGGCCCGTCACGCCAGCCTCCACCAAGGGCCCGACGACGTCCTCGTCGAACACTTGGCCCGCTTCCTAGGCGGGCGCACCAGCCGAAGCCCCAAGCGCATCGCCCAGGGACTGCTGCACGAGGGCTGGGACGACCAGGTGCACGGCACGGACGAACTCGAGGCCCGCCTGCGTGCCGCCGTTCACGCTGCGACGTCGGCGGACACCGAACTGTGGGAGCACGAACACCGAGGGCAGCGCGTGCAGTCCATGGACAAGCTCGACCTTCGCGCGGGCGTCCAGACCGTCGACGGTGATCTGCCAGGCCATGAAGAGGAAGTCGAACGCGTCCTGGCCAAGCTCTCTCCTGCGGAGCGGAAGGTCGCCGACTGCTACGCGGCTGACCGCCTCACCTGGAAGCAGGCAGCGCTGGAGGCAGGACAGCAGCCGGACATGGGAGAGCGGGTGCGACGTAAGATCAAGCGTCTCGGTAACGAGGACCGCCGTCGCCGGAACCCCGCACCCGGGAGCCCGTGACGGCAGGAGCACCAGGCGACCACATCTGCCGGCGTGCAGCGGAACGGTCGCCTGCATCGTCGAGGCGGACCTCAGCCGCGAGCACGTCCATCACGACATTCACGTACTGGTGGCTCTCGCTCTCCCTGCCGCAGCCGCGCCTGCCGTCCGGCCTGATGGTCTGCGGGGGAGTGTCAGTTGAGCGTCGTCGTCTGAGTGTCAGTGGCGCAGGCGTGGCGACCTGGTCGTTGGCACTAACGGGTGGTGCTCACCCGTTGCTGGCATGAGTGACGAAGGTCCATTTCATTCTCACGCTGTCAGGTACCAGCCAGGGGGAAGGTGCGGATCACGGTGACAGGTTCGGCGAGCACTGTGCCGACCCGAGCGCAAAGAAGACGAGCCCTGAATTTAGATCCTGATATCCAGCTTCGCGATACAACGAATTTATCCCCCTTCGGGAAAATCTCATTGGGGAGAAACTTATCCCCAAAATGCAAACGCGAGTAAATTTCGGCGAGTACAGAATTTCTCCGCGCGATTTCCATTTATCTCGGGCGTCAATCTCTCCGAGAGGTATAGACCACTTCTTTCAGACGCGGAGAGTAGCCGTTACATGATTTATGTAACGACCCAAAGGGCGTTACATAAAGAGTAGGATGGACGCCCGGAGGGCGCTCCAATACATGCCAGCCCAGCCTCGTCGCTTGAGATAAATCCGCAGTTCAGGGGGGTTAAGAGAGTGCCAAAGAGGCCTGAGGTCGCCACTTTACAATCATGTAACGGCCAACGGGGAGCAACCGTTCTCCAGCCAGCTTTGTGTAACGCTGCGGAGCAGCGTTACACAGTCCGTCGCGGAGCGACGGCGCAACTCTCCGTCACGTAGTGACGGCGCGTCATGTCTCCGGAGGAGACGGCGCGC
>NZ_JBIARQ010000029.1:0-67079 GCF_042890065.1 Streptomyces sp. NPDC002328
GGGCCGCCCCGTCGCTGCTGCCCCTGCCCGCCCCCGCCGAACGCTCCGCACCCCCCCCCCCCCGCCCCCCCCGCCCCCCCCGCCCCCCCCGGCCCCCCCCGCCCCCCCCGCCCCCGCCCCGCCCCCCCCCCCCCCCCCCCCCCCCCCCCCCCCCCCCCCGGACCCGCGAGGAGGAGGAAGAGGACCAGGACCGGGACGTATGCGGTGAGTGCGTTCATGAGGTAAGCATCATCCGCAGCTGACACTCCTGACAGTGGCAGGACTGCCGTATGGCTTCAATTTCCTGCCACTCCCGGGGCACACTGGCGGCATGCTGAAGAACGTGGCCGCGATCCTCCTCGACGGAGTGCACCCCTTCGAACTCGGTGTGGTGTGCGAGGTGTTCGGCATCGACCGCAGCGACGAGGGGCTGCCGGTCTACGACTTCGCGGTCGCCTCGGCCGAGGGGCCGACGCTGACCACCCACGCGGGCTTCACCCTGGGCACCGAACACGGGCTGGAGCGGCTGGAGTCCGCCGATCTGATCGCCGTGCCGGCCGGGGACACCTACGCGGTGCGGGAGTACCCGCCCGAGCTGCTGGACGCGCTGCGCCGGGCCGTGGACCGGGGCGCGCGGGTCCTCAGCGTGTGCTCGGGGGCGTTCGTCCTGGCGGCGGCCGGGCTCCTGGACGGCCGCAGGTGCTCGGTGCACTGGCGGCACGCGGAGCAACTGGCCCGGCAGTACCCCCGGACGACCGTGGAGCCGGACGTGCTCTACGTCGACGACGACCCGGTGATCACCTCGGCCGGCACGGCCGCCGGCATCGACGCCTGTCTGCATCTGGTGCGCAAGGAGCAGGGGCCCGAGGTCGCCAACCGGATCGCCCGCCGGATGGTGGTGCCGCCGCACCGGGACGGCGGCCAGGCCCAGTACATCGAACGGCCGCTGCCCCGCTCGGCCTGCGACACCGTCGGCGAGGTGCTCGCGTGGATGGAGCAGCACCTCGACCAGGAGGTCACGGTCGAGCAGCTCGCGGCCCGCGCCCATATGTCGCCGCGCACCTTCGCCCGCCGCTTCCAGCAGGAGACCGGCACCACCCCCTACCGCTGGCTCCTGCGGCAGCGGGTGCTGCTGGCCCAGCACCTGCTGGAGGCGACGGACGAGACGGTCGACGCGATCGCCTGGCGCGCCGGGTTCGGCACGGCGGCCGCGCTGCGGCACCAGTTCGTGCGGGCGCTGGACACCACCCCGAACGCCTACCGGCGCACGTTCCGCGGCCCCGAGGCCGCGTGACCGCGCGCCGGTGCGGAGCCCGGTGTGACCGCGCGCCGGTGCGGAGGCCGGTTCAGCGTGGCACGGGCCGCAGCCGCAGCCGCTGCGGGCGCAGGGTGATGCCGATCCGGATCGCGTCCTGGGACCCGGGGACCTGCTCGAACCGGAACGCCGTCGCGAGCGCCGCGGTGACCAGCGTGAGCAGGGCCATCGAGAAGTGGTCGCTGGGGCACTTCCGGTTCCCCACGCTGAACGGCCGCATCGCGTACTTGGGGATGTCCTTCGACCGTTCCGGACGCCACCGGTCGGGGTCGAACTCCAGATGCCGCTCGTAGGAGCGCGGGTCGCGCTGGATCGCGTACGGGCTGTACACGATGTCGGCGCCCGCCGGAATGCGATACCCGCCGAGTTCGGTGTCGGCGACCGCACGCCGCGTCAATATCCATACGGCGGGCAGCAAACGCATCGCCTCGACGACGACGTTGTTCGTGTGCGTCAGCTTGCGTACGTCGTCGAATGCGACGGGCCTGCCGCCGGTTACGGCCCGGACCTCCGCGCGCACTTTGTCCGCGTGTTCCGGATGGTCGGCGAGGACCAGCAGCAACGACATGATCGTGGACGCGATGGTTTCGCTGCCCGGGGTGAGTATCGCGACGACCTGGTCGTGGATCTCCTGTTCCCCGATGGGGTCGCCATTGTCGTCCTTCGCTTCGAGCAATGCCGTCAGCAAATCGTCCGGCCTTTGACCGGATGCCCGGCGTTCGGCGATGATCTCGTCGACCAGGAGATGCAAATCGGCCAGCGCGCGGTTGAATTCACGGTTGGCCGGAAGCGGCAGCCGGTACAGCGGTCCGAGCGGCACCACCATGCGGTGGTACATGCCCTGGAACACGCTGGCGAGCGCGGTGCACAGCCGCTCGGCCCGCTCGTCCATGAACTGCCCGCGCAGCAGACAGCGGGCGGCGACGCGCACCGCGACGCGGAACGACTCCGAGGTGCAGTCGATCGCCTCGCCCACCTCGCCGTCCCGCCACCGGCGGGCCAGCCCGTGCGTCTCCTCCTCCATGATCGGGCCGTAGCCGGGGATGGCGTCGAGGCGGAACGCGGGCTGGACGGTGCGCCGTTGACGGCGGTGGAGCGGGCCGTTGGCGGTGGCCACGCCCTCCTTGCCGAGCAGGCCCTCCAGGGACTCCCACAGCGGCCCGGCGATGATGTAGTCCGGGCTGAGGGCCAGGGCCCCGGTGAGGGCCGGGGCGGTGACGGCGTACACCGTCTTCGGGCCGAGCTTGATGCGGACGACGTCGCCGTGGTCGCGCAGCCGGCTCATGAACGCCAGCGGGTCGCGGGCGAGCCGCCAGCCGTGGCCGAGGAGCGGAACCCTCCCGCCGGCCAGGGGCGGCTCCCGCAGCGCCGAGGCCTCGGGGGTCTCGGGAGCCTCGGGGGTTTCGGGGGTTTCGGGGAGTTCGGGCTTCACCGACTCGACGGTCATCGCTCACCTGCCGCTTCGTTGTCGACGTACGGGGGTGTGGACCGGTCGTCCCAGCTGTCGACCATGTAGCGGCCGGACTCGTGGTGGAACCAGTAGACGGAACTGAACCAGTTCCGCATGTTTCCGAGACAGGCCCGTACGGCGATGCTCAATTCCTTGCCGTGGACCGTCCCGTCGGCGAGCCGGTCGGCCAGCCGTAAGACCTCTTTCTCGACCGCGAGGAACTCGGAGACACAGTCCTCGACCCGCCGCCGGACCTCTTTCACCGCCTCTTCCAGAGTCAGTCCCTCATGGGTGATGAGACTGATTCCGAGATTGTGCACCTCGTCTCCCGCTATTTCCTTGGGGAGCGAGCAGAGGTCGTTGTACCAGGCGGCGAATTCCTGACTCAGCAGGGCGGCCCGCCGATAGGCCGGGTGTTTCCTCACCGGGTCGGGGAGTTCGCGTCCCGCGGCCGGTTCCAGCAGATCGGTCCAGATCCAGTGGGCGAAGGTGAGGCGACGCAGGGCGAGGTATTCCTCGACGGTGGGAATGCGTCCTTCGACGCGGTTGCGGAATTCCCGGTCGTACGCCTCGATCACGGTGTGGAAGTGCCGGGCGAACCGCGCGTTCCACGTCGCCGGCAGGAAGGAGAACAGCCGGCCCGCGCTGTCCGCGAGCCCGGCGACCAGAGGGTCCTCGTGGTGCAGGTGACCGGCGGGGGAGTCCAGGGCCGCGTGTAAGCGGAACCTCAACTGCCACCAGTCGGCGGCCCGGTCGTGCACGACGTCGCGGTCGTGCCGGTCGTCCCAGACGAAGAACCACGCGCTGTAGTCGGCGATGGCCTGGAGCACCTCGTCGGGGGCTCCGAGGTAGTAGCCCGCCATCAGATCGGTGTAGCACAGGCCGTCGGCATATTCGGCGACCTTGTCGGCCGGCATCAGCCGCTTTTCCAGCAGCCACGAGCGCGTCTTCTCCTGCAACCGGGGCCAATACGGGTGCAGTCGCCGGGGAAACGCCGTCTCGATGACCGGGAGGAAGAGCGAGGGAGGAACCGCGAGCGCGGTCCCCGTCGCTGCGGTGCGGTATGTGGTGCTGTATGGGAAAGCTGGCACGAACAACCCCTCTCAGCCGCCAGTGACGCACGCCCCTCCCGCTGTGCCGGGCGTGCGCCGTTGCGTATCCCCGCACTTCCCATTCAGCACTACAACTGACCGTTCTGGGAACCAATTTGCTTCATTCACTACCCCGACATGCTTCGAATCCACCCCGGCGGGACTGGTTATGGATCAGCGGATGTGCATAAGCGATCGAACGTGCGACAGACATACGAACGACGCCCGGCCGGGAGGGGATCCGGGCCGGGCGTCTCGTACGGGGGCGGCGGGGCTCAGCCGTTGGCGACCACGGGGTAGCGGGGCTCGTTCTCGGCCATCTGCCGCAGGGCGTCCTTGCGTTCGCGCTTGGAGAGACGGTCGATGTAGAGGTACCCGTACAGGTGGTCGGTCTCGTGCTGCAAACACCGAGCGAAGTAGCCGGTGCCGCGCACCTTGATCGGGTTGCCCTTCTCGTCCTGGCCGGTCACCTCTGCGTAGTCCGGCCGGGCCAGCGGCGCGTACGCGGTGGGCACCGACAGACAGCCCTCGTTGCTGTCGTCCAGTCGGCGCTGCTCGGCGGGCAGTTCGACGAGCTTGGGGTTGCAGACCACGCCGGTGTGCCGCACGCCGTCGTCGTCGGGGCAGTCGTAGACGAAGACCTTCAGGTCGACGCCGATCTGGTTGGCGGCCAGGCCCACGCCCTCGGCGGTGTGCTGCGAGGCGAACATGTCCGCCACCAGCTGCCGGAGCTCCTCGCCGAACTCGGTGACGTCCTTGCACTCCTTGTGCAGCACCGGGTTGCCGACCACGGTGATCGGCCGCGAGGTCCCGGCCTCACGCCAGGCCTGCTCGCGCTCCTCCGCCTCCTCGACGTCGATGACGAAGCCCTCGTCGTCCACGGGGAGCACGCCCGTGTGCTGCTGATCGGTGTCCTGCTGCGCCATGACCGACGATGCCTTCCTCAAAACCGGGGTGAAGTTGCGAATACAGGGTACGTGGCCGCGAGATCAGCAAACCTCTTCCAGATCCCGCCAATCCCTGGAGTCGGGGCTGTCGGCGACCCACCCGTCCAGCAACCCCCTCACCAGCCCAGCCGGCGCAGCCACCCCGCATTCCCGTTCCGGCACCCACAGTTGCCCGTTCGTCCGGTGCCCGAGCGGCCCGGGATGCCCCGGCTCGCTGTGGTCGTGCGGGTCGAGATGCTCCCCGTCGCCCTCGTCCGACGGCATCCGGGACTCCGAGCACGTACGGCACAGCAGCCGCACCGAGGACGACCAGTCCTCCGCCGCGAACCCGGCGTCTGCGGCGAGCTGTTCCAGCGCGTCGCGGTCGGCCTCCGTCGCCGCCTCCAGCAGCACCACCCAGGTCGGCACCGGAGAGGGCGCCCACAGCTCGATCTCGTCGAACACCGGGTACGCGTGTCCCGTGGACGTCGTCCGCTCCCCGTGCGGCACCCCGTCGTGCAGGACGACCTCGCCCCAGCGCCGCCCGGACGACGGCAGCGGGATCGACAGCACCTCGATCCGGGCCGGGTCCAGCCGCCGCCCCCACACCACCTCGGCCTCGCCCTCGGGCGAGAGCCGCACGGCCGCGCTGCCCAGCTGCATGCCGACGGGCTCGCCGGAGGCGGTCACGTTGCCGGGCACCCGCAACCCGTAGGCCTGCCAGGCGCGCCGGGCCAGCGGCCAGTCCTGGAGGGCGGTGGCCGCGATGCCGACGTTCCACCAGTCGGGGGCCCCGGTCTCCCGGTCGAGCAGGGCGACCGCGCGCAGACCGGCGCTGCGGGCCTGCTCCCAGTCGTGCCGGAACTTGTGCAGCAGGGCGAGGTTGAACCAGGACTCCGACAGCCAGGGTTCCAGGTCGGCGGCACGTGTCAGCAGCGCGCCCGCGTCCTCGTACCGGCCGTCGCCGATGAGCGTGAACGCACGGTCGGTGGCCTGCCGCCAGGAGGCGGAGGGCCGGTGCCGTCCCTTGCCGAAGATCCTCACGATTCCCGCCTGCCAGTTCCGAAATGTGGGCTGGCCAGTGCCCCCGGACACTCTCTCCCTCGCATCCAACCACGTGTGGCTGGGAGGACGCTCATTACCCATGGGTTACCCAGGGGCGGGCAGGGTAAGACAGTCCTTCGACAGCACCCTGGCCAGCGCTTCGACCACTTCGGGAGCGTACTCCCCGCCCGTGCCCAGCCGCAGTTCCTCCAGCGCGGACAGCGGCCCGCCGGGACCGGCGTCGCGCACCTTCTCCTCGTAGGCGTTGACCGCCCGGACGATCCGCGCGGCCGGCGGCTGCTCGGGGTAGGGGTCGGCCTGCCGCTCCACGACCGTCGCGACCTGCGCGTTCGCCCCGGTCCGGCGGACGACGGCCCCGCCGAGCAGCGCGATCCGCCGCTGCTCCGCCGGCGGCAGCCCGGCCGTGGCCCCCGCCGGGACCGGGTCGACGAGGCTGAGCTGCCCGATGTCGTGCATCAGCGCCGCGTACTCCAGGACGGTCAGCTCGGGCTCGGTGAACCCGAGGTCCCGGCCCACGGCCAGGCTGAGGGCGGCGACCCGGCGGGCGTGCCCGGGCGGGGTGTAGCCGGCGATCTCGGTGGCGCGGGCGAGGGAGGCGATGGTCTGCCGGTAGGTGGCGCGCACGGCGGCGTACCGGCGCAGGGACAGCTGGGTGAGCAGCAGCGGCACACAGAACATCGGCAGCGCCCACAGTCCGACGACGGCCACCGCGAGCGCCATGACCGCGCCGGTCGCGCACACGGCCGTGCCGATCCCGGGCAGGCCGCGCAGCTCGTCGCGCAGGAGCGGGGCGAACGGCCAGCCGGTGCGGGAGCGGGCGAGCACGGCGGCGACGAGGGCGTCGCACAGGGCGGTGAGGACGAGCAGCGCGAGCAGCAGCAGCGCGTACGCGGGGCCGCTCCAGGTCTCGAACGCCCCGTTGTTGTAGAGGGGTTGGAAGCAGACGGCGGCGAAGCCCACGGCCAGCACGCGGCGGACCAGGTGGTCGAGGACCGGCCCCTCCCCGCGGGCGATACGCGGCACGTTGCCGAGCAGGGAGGCGGCGGCCACGACGGAGACGACCTGTGCGAGCCCGTGGTGCGTGGCCTGCCCGGCGTGCTCCCCGAGCAGCGCGTACGACAACGAGCCCGCGGCCCCGAGCGGTGCGGCTTCCCGCAGCCCCGGCCCGCTCGCCGGGGTGACGCCGTGCGAGCGCGACCGGCAGCGGGGCAGGGTGAGCTCCCCCACGGCGACGAGCACGCCGAAGGCGAGGGCGACGGGCCGCTCCTCGACGCCGTCGCGGAACGTGACGAGGAGGGAGCCGACGACGAGGAGCGCGGCGGCGGTGTGCAGCGCGGTGGCTGTGTGCGGCGCGGTGGCGGTGTGCGGCATGGTCAGGGACCGACGGGAGCTCATCGCCGGGGCCTCGCTCGGGGTGCTTCCGGGCGGGCCGGGGAGAGGGAGGGGGCGGGGGACGGGACGGAGGGGGCGGCGGGCGGTGCCGGGGGGTCGTGCGGGGTGTCGGCTCCGTGCGGGGTGTCGGCTCCGTGCGGGGTGTCGGCGGTGACCACCGGGTGCCAGCCGTCGCGGGCGATCACCCGGACCAGCGCGGACACCATCCGCGGGTCGAAGTGCGAGCCCGCGCACCGCTCCAGTTCCTCCAGGGCCGTGCCGACCGGACGCGCCCGGCTGTAGCAGCGGGTGGAGGTCATCGCGTCGAAGGCGTCCGCGACCGCCACCACCCGGGCGGACTCGGGGATCTGGCTGCCCACCAGCCCGTAGGGGTAGCCGTTGCCGTCCATCCGTTCGTGGTGGTGGAGGATGGCCGAGCGGGCCTCGCCGAGGAAGGCGATGCCCCGGGTGATCTCGTGCCCGTACTCGGGGTGCAGCTCGATCACGCGGCGTTCCTCGGGCGTCAGCGCCCCGCTCTTGCGCAGCAGCCGGGTGGGGACGCCGAGCTTGCCGACGTCGTGCAGGATCCCGGCGAACCGGATCGTCTCGATCCGCCGCTCGTCCATGCCCAGCTCGCGCGCGATCATCATCGAGGCCTGTCCGACGCGTTCGCTGTGCCCGCGGGTGTAGCCGTCCTTGATGTCGACGGCCTGCACCAGCGCGCGGATGGTCGCCTGATGGGCGGCCCGCTCCTGGTGGTACTGGGCGAACACCCACCAGGAGACGCCCATCGGGAAGAGCACGAGCAGCGCGGCGACCGGCCCGTAGGGGCTGCGCCACAGCACGGCCATCATCAGCCCGGCCAGCCCGTGCACCCCTACGGGTGCGAGCGACCGCAGGAACAGCCCCCGCGTCACCCGGCGCGGCGGCAACCCCTCGGCCAGCGCGAGGATCCCGCCGTCCAGGACGGCGAGCACCAGGCAGAACGCGAGCACGGCGGCCCCGGCGGGCAGGAGGGCTCCGGGGACGTCGGAGTCGACGACCGCTTCCCCTCCGTCGAGCGCCCGGTGCACCCGGGCCGCGGCCCACACGCCGATCGCGAGATGGGCGGCCCGCCAGATCCGCCGCAGCAGGAAGGGCCGCTGTTCGACCAGGGAGAACAGCGCGCCGGGCAGCGGGACGAGCGCGGCGGCGGACGGCGGCAGCAGGAAAGCCCCGGCGAGGAGCACGGGGTAGAAGGTGCCGGCGAACCGGCGGCGGGCGATCCGCTCACCGCCGGCGTACAGCGCGGCGAGCAGCGGGACCGCCCACCACGACGTCGGTTCCGGGGGCGGAGGAGCCGGCCAGGACGGCGGAACCAGACAGAGCAGGGCTCCGAGGGCGGCGCAGACGACGTACACGCGCGCCCGCGCCGGAACTGCGTCCATGTCGCCCTCCCCCGACCACACCTTGGTCCGGGCACCGGAGCATAGGGTGGCGAGGGGTGGCGATGTGGGCTTATCACCCGCGGATTAGCACATTCGGGTGACGGCAAGGCGCTCAAGACGCCTGGCGCGCTCAGCAATCCCGGCGAATCCCGAAGCGCTCAGGACTCCTGGGGCGTGACCGTCACGTCGTGCTCGGGCACGGCCTGGCCGGAGCGGATCAGGTCGAGCCGCCCGAGGACCTTGGCCCGCAGGTCGGTCGGCACGTCGTCATGACCGCAGCACCGCTTGACCAGCTTTTTCACGGCCTCTTCGAGCCCGTACTTCTCCAGGCACGGCGAGCACTCGCTGAAGTGCTGCTTGAACTTGTCGCGGTCGAGGTCCGGCATCTCGCTGTCGAGGAACTCGTAGAGATGGTCGAGGACCTCACTGCAGTCCGTCTCGTGCGGCTCTCCGCAGCTCATGAGCCCGAGCCTTTCGCTTCGTTCGACTCTCCGGCGCCGGCCGGGACCAGCCCGCGCTCACGGGCGTAGTCCTCGAGCATGCCGCGCAGCTGACGGCGGCCCCGGTGCAGCCGGGACATCACCGTACCGATGGGGGTCCCCATGATGTCCGCGATCTCCTTGTACGCAAAGCCCTCGACGTCCGCGAGGTACACGGCGATGCGGAATTCCTCGGGGATGGCCTGGAGCGCTTCCTTCACGTCCGAGTCGGGCAGGTGGTCCAGCGCCTGCGACTCGGCCGAGCGCAGACCGGTCGACATGTGCGACTCGGCGCGCGCCAGCTGCCAGTCCTCGATCTCTTCGGCCGCGCTGCGCTGGGGTTCGCGCTGCTTCTTGCGGTACGAGTTGATGAACGTGTTGGTCAGGATCCGGTACAGCCAGGCCTTGAGATTGGTGCCTTCGCGGAACTGGTGGAAGGACGCGTACGCCTTGGCGTAGGTCTCCTGCACCAGGTCCTCGGCGTCGGCCGGGTTGCGCGTCATGCGCAGGGCGGCCGAGTACATCTGGTCGAGGAACTCCAGCGCGTCCCGCTCGAAGCGCGCACTGCGCTCGGCGGTCGACTCGGCGCTCGTCTCCACGCCCGTGCCCTGGCCCTCGGGCCGCTCCGCCTGGCCGTTGTCGGTCCCTGCGTCGGTACCGGTGACCGGACCCACCTCCTCAAGATCGCGGGCGGGACCGACGATTCGGAGTCCGGTCCCACTCGAATCGGAGGATAGACGACCCTCGGCCGGGGCGCTCTGCCCGACCGCGTCCTTCGCCTCGCGAACCGGTGCGGTCCTGGCCGCGTGCAGCACCGTCCAGTCCAGGTCAGCTCGGCTGCTGCGGCTGGGGCACAAGGTCGAACCCATGCGGCGGACTTCCTCTCCCACGACGTCTGCGCTGCGTGTTCAGCGCTTCCGTCGGGCTCAACAGCGACCCGCCCCGCAACATTCCCTGATTTTTACCCTGAGGACGCCTCAGCGGAGTGACGCGGCCCACTGGACGACGGCGTCGGTGACGATCCGCAGGGCCTGCTCCTGGGTGACGTCGGCCCGCTTGGGCACGGCGAACCCGTGGTCGCCGTAGGGCACCTCGACGAGCTCGTGAGCGCCCCGCGGGAACTCCTCGGGCTTCCCGAACGGGTCGTTGGCCCCCTGGACGACGAGCGTGGGCGCCCCGGCGCCGAGCAGTTCGGCGGCGCGGGACTTCTCCGGCCTGCCCGGCGGGTGGAGCGGGAAGCCGAGCGCGAGGACGGCGCGGGCGCCGAGTTCGGCGGCGGTGCGGCAGGCGACGCGGGCGCCGGCGGACCGGCCGCCGGAGATCACCGGCAGGCCGGGCTTCGCGAGCGCCGGCCAGATGCCGCGCCAGCCGACGTCCAGGGTCTTCGGCGCGGGCGCCACCTTCTTGCCGGCCACCCGCCAGGGCTGCTCGACGAGCGCGACGGTGACGCCGTGCCCGGGGAGGACCGCCGCGAGGGCCTGGAGGTCACGCGCCTCGATGCCGCCGCCCGCGCCGTGGCTCACCGCGAGGAGCAGGCGCGGCTTCTTCGCCGGGTGCCAGGTGATGCGGGCCTCGCCCGCGTCGGTGGGGACGGTCTCCGTCGTCATGCCGGTCGTCACATCGGTCGTCACATCGGGGGTCGCGTCAGGGATCTCGTCAGGGGTCTTGTCAGGGATCTCGTCAGGGCTTTCGTCGGTCGTCACGTCAGAAGAGTGTGCCCTCCTCGGGCCCCTCCAGCTCCTTCAGCAGCTCCGGTCCGTTGTTGCGGACGTTGCTGACGGCCGTGGGGACGGGATAGGCGCGCATCAGACCGGTGGGCGGGGGCGTGAGCAGCGCGCGCAGCTCCTCGGCGTCCGTGCGGCCGGGGTCCAGCCAGGCGTCCCAGCGGTCGGGGGTGAGCATCAGGGGCATCCGGGGGTGGATGTCGGACAGGGAGTGCGGGCCGTCGGCCGGGGCGACGGCCAGCGGGCCGGTCTCGGCCTCCGTGGTGATCACCGAGCAGGTCGCCCACCAGGCCTGCGGGTGCTCGTCCGGCAGGGTCCGGTCCCGCCAGAACTCGTACAGCCCGGCCATCGCGAAGACCGAGCCGTCGGCCGGGAGCACGAAGTAGGGCTGCTTGCGGGGCCGCTTCTTCTTCCCCTCGACCTCCAGGTCACGTTCCTGCTGTCCGGTGACCCACTCGTAGTAGCCGTCGGCGGGCAGGATGCAGCGCCGGGAGGAGAAGGCGCGGCGGTAGGACGGCTTCTCGTGGACGGTCTCCGCGCGCGCGTTGATCATCCGGGCGCCGCCCTCGGGGGTCTTCGACCAGGACGGGACCAGGCCCCACTTCAGCTTCCGCAGCTGACGAACCGGGCTCGGGTCGGCCACGTCCTTCAGAGGACGGTCCAGGACGGCGTAGACCTCCTTGGTGGGGGCCACGTTGAAATCGGGCGCCAACGTCTCCTCGGGCTCCCACTTCTCGATCTCAAAGATTCCTGCGAGATCCTCGGGCCTGCGACTCGCTGCATACCGTCCGCACATACGTGCCACACTGCCAGACTCCGAAGACGACAGGGAGCCACCAAGGAATATGGACAGCACCGCCGCCACCGCGCTGCCCGACCTGTGGGACCGGCTCACCGGCACCCAGCCCGACCCCGATCTGTGGGTGGTGCTGGCCACCATGGGCGCAGCCCTCGCCATAGTCGTCCCCCACACTCTGTGGCGTATCTCCCGCAACGCGATCACCATCGCCCACGAGGGGGGTCACGGACTGATAGCCCTGCTGACGGGCCGGACGCTGACCGGCATACGCCTGCACTCGGACACCAGCGGTCTGACCGTCAGCCGGGGCAAGCCGCACGGCCTCGGCATGATCCTCACCGCCGCCGCCGGCTACACCGCTCCCCCGCTGCTCGGCCTCGGCGGCGCCTCGCTGCTGGGCGCGGGCCGCATCACGCTGCTGCTGTGGGCGGCGACGGCGCTGCTGCTGGTGATGCTGGTGATGATCCGCAACGCGTACGGGGCGCTGACGGTGATCCTCACGGGCGGCACGTTCCTCGTGGTGTCCTGGCTGGCGGGCCCCCAGGTCCAGGCGGCGTTCGCGTACGCGGTGGTGTGGTTCCTGCTGCTGGGCGGGGTCCGGCCGGCGTTCGAACTCCAGGCGAAGCGGGCGCGCGGCGGGGCGGGCGACTCGGACGCGGACCAGCTGTCCCGGCTGACGCACGTCCCGGCGGCCCTGTGGTTCTTCCTGTTCCACGCGGTGAGCCTGTGCTCGCTGCTGGGCGGCGGCCGGTGGCTGCTGCGGCTGTAGCGCCACCGGCCCGCTCGCCGTACGCCCCGTGAGGGTGCGGGGCGGTCCTCGCGAACGTCGGGGCGGTCCGGCGGCGACTAAAGTGGGCGCATGCCCGTGAACCCCGCCCACACCGCCCTCTGGCCCGCCCCGCACGCGAGCGGAGCCGTCGACGCGACGGTCCACGTGCCGGGGTCCAAGTCGGTCACCAACCGCGCCCTCGTCCTGGCCGCGCTCGCCTCCGAGCCGGGCTGGCTGCGCCGCCCCCTGCGCTCCCGGGACACCCTGCTGATGGCGGGCGCCCTGCGCGCGATGGGCGTCGGCATCGAGGAGACGGTGTCGTCCAGCTCGTCGGTCCCGGGCGGGCCCGGCGGCGCCGGCGAGGCCTGGCGCGTCCTGCCCGCGGGGCTGCGCGGCCCGGCCACGGTCGACGTCGGCAACGCCGGCACGGTGATGCGGTTCCTGCCGCCGGTCGCCGCGCTCGCCGACGGTCCCGTCCGCTTCGACGGCGACCCCCGCTCCTACGAGCGCCCCCTGAACGGCGTCATCGACGCGCTGCGCGTGC
Source organism: Streptomyces sp. NPDC002328 (assembly GCF_042890065.1). Taxonomy (NCBI): domain Bacteria; kingdom Bacillati; phylum Actinomycetota; class Actinomycetes; order Kitasatosporales; family Streptomycetaceae; genus Streptomyces; species Streptomyces sp. NPDC002328. The sequence goes on from NZ_JBIARQ010000029.1 coordinate 12,940, forward strand.
TGGGCGCCCGGATCGACGACGACGGGCGCGGCGCGCTGCCGCTGACGGTGCACGGCGGGGGCGCGCTGGACGGCGGCCCGGTGGAGATCGACGCGTCGTCGTCCTCGCAGTTCGTCTCGGCGCTGCTGCTGTCCGGACCGCGCTTCAACCAGGGCGTGGAGGTCCGGCACACCGGCGCCTCCCTCCCCTCCGTGCCGCACATCCGGATGACCGTCGACATGCTGCGCGCGGTCGGCGCCCAGGTGGACACCCCGGAGTCGGGCGGCGAGCCGAACGTCTGGCGGGTCACGCCGGGCGCGCTGCTCGGCCGGGACCTGACGATCGAGCCGGACCTGTCCAACGCGCAGCCGTTCCTGGCGGCGGCGCTGGTGACCGGCGGCCGGGTGCTGATCCCGGACTGGCCGTCCCACACCACCCAGCCGGGCGACCGGCTGCGGGAGATCTTCACCGAGATGGGTGGTTCCTGCGAGCTGACCGAGTACGGCCTGGTCTTCACCGGGACGGGCTCGGTCCACGGCATCGACGTCGACCTGGGCGACGTCGGCGAGCTGACGCCCGGCGTCGCGGCGGTCGCCGCCCTCGCGGACTCCCCCTCCACCCTGCGGGGCGTCGCCCATCTGCGCCTGCACGAGACGGACCGGCTGGCCGCGCTGACGAAGGAGATCAACGAGCTCGGCGGCGACGTCACCGAGACCGCCGACGGCCTCCACATCCGCCCGCGCCGGCTGCACGGCGGGGTGTTCCACACCTACGACGACCACCGTATGGCGACGGCCGGCGCGATCATCGGACTGGCGGTGGAGGGCGTGCAGATCGAGAACGTGGCGACGACGGCGAAGACGCTGCCGGACTTCCCGGAGCTGTGGACCGGAATGCTCGGGGCATAGGGACTTCGCCATGCGCCGCTACGGCAAGCACACCGACGAGGACGACATCCGCAGCCGCCCGAACCGCAAGGGCAACCGGCCGCGTACGCACATCCGGCCCAAACACGAGGACGCCGCCGAGGGCATGGTCCTCACCGTCGACCGCGGGCGGCTCACCTGTCTCGTCGACGGGCGGATCGTCATGGCGATGAAGGCCCGCGAGCTGGGCCGCAAGGCCGCGATCGTGGGCGACCGGGTCGCCCTGGTCGGCGATCTGTCCGGCAAGAAGGACACCCTCGCGCGCATCGTCCGCATCGAGGAGCGCACCTCGGTGCTGCGCCGCACGGCGGACGACGACGACCCGTACGAGCGGGTGGTGGTCGCCAACGCCGACCAGCTCGCGATCGTCACCGCCCTGGCCGATCCGGAGCCCCGTCCGCGGCTGATCGACCGGTGCCTGGTCGCGGCCTACGACGGCGGTCTTGAACCGCTGCTGGTCATGACGAAGTCGGACCTCGCCGCCCCGGACAAGCTGCTGGAGCTGTACGGCGACCTCGACATCCCGTACGTGGTGACCAGCCGCGACGAACTGGAGAACGGCGACTCGGCGGACCGGGTGCGCGCCTATCTGACCGGGCGGATCACGGCGTTCGTGGGCCACTCCGGCGTCGGCAAGACGACCCTGGTCAACGCGCTGGTCCCGGAGGAGCGGCGGCGTCTGACGGGCCACGTCAACGCGGTGACCGGCCGTGGCCGCCACACGACGACGTCGGCCCTGGCCCTGCCCCTCCAGGGCACGGACGACTGGGTCATCGACACCCCGGGCGTCCGGTCCTTCGGGCTCGCCCACATCGACCCGTCCCGGGTGATCAACGCCTTCCCGGACCTGGAGCCGGGGACGGCGGGCTGCCCGCGCGCGTGCAGCCACGACGAGCAGGACTGCGCGCTGGACGCGTGGGTGGCCGAGGGCCACGCCGATCCGGCGCGGCTGTACTCGCTGCGCCGGCTGCTGTCGACGCGGGAACGCACGGAGGGCGACTGACCTCCGCGTTGTTTGTCGGCACGTGAGTTCGGTAAGTGCATAATCGCACCGAGCCGCACATACGGGAGGACAGCACATGGCGTGGCTGCTGGTCATCGTCGCGGGACTGCTCGAGACCGGCTTCGCCGTCTGCCTGAAGCTGTCGCACGGCTTCACACGGCTCTGGCCGACGATCGCCTTCTGCGTCTTCGCCCTCGGCAGCTTCGGCCTGCTGACCCTGGCGCTGAAGAAGCTGGACGTCGGCCCCGCGTACGCGGTGTGGACCGGCATCGGCGCGGCGGGCACCGCGATCTACGGCATGGTCTTCCTCGGCGACCTGGTGTCGACCCTGAAGATCGTCTCGATCACCCTGGTGATCACCGGGGTGATCGGCTTGCAGCTGTCGGGGTCGGCGCACTAGCCGGGGATCGGTCACATCGCCGGCTGGCGGTGCAGGACTCCCCGCACCAGTTCCGCGACGCCCCCCTCGCCCGGCGGGGCCGCCACGCAGGACATCGCCAGCCGTACGGCCAGTTCGCAGGTGCGGGAGAGCTCGGCGGTGTCCAGGGCGGCGCCCGGTGCGGCGAGGGCGGCCACGGCACGGTCGCGGACGCCCGCCACCAGGTCCCCGGGCGAGGGAAGCGGCCCGTCCGCCCGCCGCTGCGCGGGCACGGCGGAGGAGGAGGGCACCGCGGAGAGCGTCGGGGAGGGCAGGCGCTCGCTCCAGCAGCCGGTGAGCATGGCCCGTACGAGCGGATTGCCGCGGGCGACGTTGGTCGTCCACTCGGCGGCGGCGGTGAGCCGCTCGCGGGCGTCGCCGTGCAGGGACAGCGCGCGTTCGACGCCGGCGAGATACCCGTCGGCCTCGCGCCTGACGAGCGCCCGCGCGAGCCCGTCCTTGCTGCCGAACTCGTTGTAGAGGGTCTGCCGGGACACCCCGGCCGCCGCGGCGACGTCCACCATCCGCACCGCGGCCCACGACCGTCGCGTGAGCGCCGTGAAAGCGGCGTCCAGTAGGGATTCCCGGGCAGCAGGCATCATCGCCTCCCTGGGGCGAGCGGCTCTGCGCCCAGGTTTGACGCGCGGGGATGCACTGTCAAGGGTGTGCGGGGGAGGTGGGGGTGCGTGCCGGCCATGAACGTTGAGGGGGTAGACGTCGTGCTTGCCCGCCGGGCGGCGAACCCCACCCGACCCACGACGCCTACCCAGCCCCACCGGCCCCAAGCGCACCGCGGACGCCCGGATATTCGGCCTCCTCGACCCCGCCGTCCCCGTCCGCGCGGCGCCCGCACCCCCGGTGGCCCGTCCGCCACCTCGGCAGATAGGTTCGTTACATGCCGGACTACCTTGACGATCTCCGCCTCGCCCATGTCCTCGCCGACGCCGCCGACGCCGCGACCATGGACCGCTTCAAGGCCCTCGACCTCAAGGTGGAGACCAAACCGGACATGACGCCGGTGAGCGAGGCCGACAAGGCCGCCGAGGAACTCATCCGCGGCCAGCTCCAGCGCGCCCGCCCCCGCGACGCGATCCTCGGCGAGGAGTACGGCGTCGAGGGCACCGGCCCCCGCCGCTGGGTGATCGACCCGATCGACGGCACCAAGAACTACGTACGGGGCGTGCCCGTCTGGGCCACCCTCATCTCGCTCATGGAGGCGGGCGAGGGCGGCTTCCAGCCCGTCGTCGGCCTCGTCTCCGCCCCCGCCCTCGGCCGCCGCTGGTGGGCCGCGAAGGGCCACGGCGCGTTCGCGGGCCGCAGCCTGTCCTCCGCCGGCCGCCTCCAGGTCTCCCGCGTCCCGAAGCTCTCCGACGCCTCCTTCGCGTACTCCTCGCTGAGCGGCTGGGAGGAGCAGGGCAAGCTGAACGGCTTCCTCGACCTCACCCGACAGGTCTGGCGCACGCGCGCGTACGGCGACTTCTGGCCGTACATGATGGTCGCCGAGGGCTCGGTGGACCTCTGCGCCGAACCGGAGCTGTCCCTCTGGGACATGGCGGCCCCCGCGATCGTCGTGACGGAGGCCGGCGGCTCCTTCACCGGCCTCGACGGCCGCCCCGGCCCGCACAGCGGCAACGCCGCCGCGTCGAACGGCCTGCTCCACGACGAGCTGCTGACGTATCTGAACCAGCGTCACTGAGGCCTGCCCGGCGGACAACAGATGAGCGCGTGCGCCCTCAATTGACCACGCGCGCCCCCTTGTTGACCCGCACTTTACCTGCCACGCTGACAGCACCCCCACTTGTGAACATGTGAATCTCCTTTACCGGGGATTCTTAGGAGGTGGCTCCAGCCCATGCTCGTCCGCGACGCCATGAGCACGGTGGTCCTGACCATCGGCCCCGCACACACCCTCCGACAGGCCGCCGCACTGATGTCCGCACGCCGCGTCGGCGCGGCGATCGTCCTCGACCCGGACGCCGGCGGCATAGGCATCCTCACCGAGCGGGACATCCTCAACTCCGTCGGCCTGGGCCAGAACCCGGACACGGAACCCACCCACAGCCACACCACCGACGACGTCGTCTTCGCCGCCCCGACCTGGACGCTGGAGGAGGCGGCCCGCGCGATGGCGCACGGGGGCTTCCGCCACCTCGTCGTCCTCGACCGCGGCGAACCGGTGGGCATCGTCTCGGTGCGCGACATCATCCGCTGCTGGGCGCCCGCCCGCCAGCAGGTCCCGGCCTGAGCGCGCCCGGGGCGCTCCGGGCGCCCCGGACACACGGACGGGCCGGACTCCCCGAAGGGAATCCGGCCCGTCCGCTCACGGCACTGATCAGACGAGGTCGAACCGGTCCAGGTTGGAGACCTTGACCCAGGCGGCGACGAAGTCGTTGACGAACTTCTCCTTCGCGTCGTCGCTGGCGTACACCTCGGCGACGGCGCGCAGCTCGGAGTTGGACCCGAAGACGAGGTCGGCACGCGTGCCGGTCCACTTCAGCTCGCCGGTGTCCGCGTCACGGCCCTCGAAGAGGGTCTGGTCGGCGGACGTGGACTTCCAGGTCGTGCCCAGGTCGAGCAGGTTGACGAAGAAGTCGTTGGTCAGCGTGCCCGGCTTGTCGGTGAGGACGCCGTGCGAGGACTGGGCGTGGTTGGCGCCCAGGACACGCAGGCCGCCGACGAGGACGGTCAGCTCGGGCGCGCTCAGCGAGAGCAGGTTCGCCTTGTCGAGCAGCAGGTACTCGGCGGGGAGGCGGTTGCCCTTGCCCTGGTAGTTGCGGAAGCCGTCGGCCGTCGGCTCCAGTGCGGCGAACGACTCGGCGTCCGTGTGCTCCTCGGTCGCGTCCACGCGGCCGGGGGTGAAGGGCACCTCGACGTCGTGACCGGCGTCCTTGGCGGCCTTCTCGACCGCGGCGGCGCCGCCGAGCACGATCAGGTCGGCCAGGGAGACCTTCTTGGCGCCGGAGTTGAACTCGGCCTGGACGCCCTCCAGGACGGTCAGGACGTGACGCAGGTCGTCCGGGTTGTTGACCTCCCAGCCGCGCTGCGGCTCCAGGCGGATACGGGCGCCGTTCGCGCCGCCGCGCTTGTCGCTGGAGCGGAAGGTGGAGGCCGACGCCCACGCGGTGGACACCAGCTGCGAGACGGTCAGACCCGAGGCGAGCAGCTTGGCCTTGAGCGCCGCCACATCGGCCGCGTCGATGGTCTCGCCCTCGGCCTGCGGCAGCGGGTCCTGCCACAGCAGGGTCTCCTGCGGGACCTCCGGGCCGAGGTACAGCGACTTCGGGCCCATGTCACGGTGGGTCAGCTTGTACCAGGCGCGGGCGAAGGCGTCCGCGAACTGGTCGGGGTTCTCGTAGAAGCGGCGCGAGATCTGCTCGTAGATCGGGTCGAAGCGCAGCGACAGGTCGGTGGTGAGCATCGTCGGGAGGTGCTTCTTCGACGAGTCGTGCGCGTCCGGGATGATCGCCTCGGCGTTCTTGGCCACCCACTGCTTGGCGCCGGCCGGGGACTCCGTCAGCTCGTACTCGTACTCGAACAGGTTCTTGAAGAAGCCGTTGCTCCACTGCGTCGGCGTGGCGGTCCAGGTGACCTCCAGGCCGGAGGTGATGGCGTCGCCGCCCTTGCCGGTGCCGTAGGTGCTCTTCCAGCCCAGGCCCTGGTCCTCCAGAGAGGCGGCCTCGGGGTCGTCGCCGACGTGGTCGGCCGGGCCGGCGCCGTGGGTCTTGCCGAAGGTGTGACCGCCGGCGATCAGGGCGACCGTCTCCTCGTCGTTCATCGCCATGCGGCGGAACGTCTCGCGGATGTCACGGGCCGCGGCGATCGGGTCCGGGTTGCCGTTGGGGCCCTCGGGGTTGACGTAGATGAGGCCCATCTGGACGGCGCCGAGCGGGCTCTCCAGCTCGCGGTCGCCGGAGTAGCGCTGGTCGTCGAGCCAGGTGGTCTCGGGGCCCCAGTAGACGTCCTCCTCGGCCTCCCAGACGTCCGCGCGGCCGCCACCGAAGCCGAAGGTCTCGAAGCCCATCTGCTCCAGCGCGACGTTGCCCGTGAGGATCATGAGGTCGGCCCAGGAGATGCTCTGGCCGTACTTCTTCTTGACCGGCCACAGCAGACGGCGGGCCTTGTCCAGGTTGGCGTTGTCCGGCCAGCTGTTGAGGGGGGCGAAGCGCTGCTGACCGGCGCCGGCGCCGCCTCGGCCGTCGCTGATCCGGTAGGTGCCGGCGCTGTGCCAGGCCATACGGATCATCAGCGGGCCGTAGTTGCCGAAGTCGGCGGGCCACCAGTCCTGAGAGGTGGTCAGCACCTCGGCGATGTCCTGCTTCACGGCCGCCAGGTCGAGGTTCTTGAAGGCTTCGGCGTAGTCGAACGCCTCACCGAGCGGGTTGGCCACGGCGGGGTTCTTGGCAAGGATCTTCAGATTGAGGCGATCCGGCCACCACTGGCGGTTTCCGCCGCCCTGAGTCGGGTGCGCGGCCCGCCCGTGCGCGACGGGGCAGCCGCCGGTCTCCGCCGGCTTCTCGTCGGTGACGATCGCGTCGTGGTTCTCAGTCATGGGAATCCTTCGAAACTAGGCGGATCACGGTGCTCAGGAACGGTGGGCGGCCTGGGATTCGCTCATGGTGCCGACGTCACTTCCTGCTGTTCCTGTCGCTTGGCCAAAGCCGATTCCGATCCTACAATGGACAATGTCTAAGTCAAGTGACGCTCCAAAGTCACACACGTTCGGGACCTGGTCCCCCTTGCTGTTAGGCTGGTCTGTATGAGTGACCTTCTGGAACGGCTGCGCGGGCGCGGCTGGCGGTTGACCGCGCAGCGGCGCGTCGTGGCAGAGGTCCTCGACGGCGATCATGTCCACCTGACGGCCGACGAGGTCCACGCGCGGGCCGTCGCCAAGCTGCCCGAGATCTCCCGGGCGACCGTCTACAACACGCTGGGCGAGCTGGTCTCGCTCGGCGAGGTGCTCGAAGTCGCCACCGACAAGCGCGCCAAGCGGTACGACCCGAACGCTCACCGCCCGCACCACCACCTGGTGTGCGCGCAGTGCGGCGCGATCCGCGACGTCCACCCGAGCGGCAACCCGCTGGCGGACCTGCCCGACTCCGAGCGCTTCGGCTTCACCGTCTCGGACGTCGAGATGACCTACCGAGGCGTCTGCCCCAACTGCGCGGCGGCCTAGCGCACACGCCCCTGAGCCCCTGCCCTCCGAGCCCCTGCCCTCACCGACGAGGGCGGGGGCTTCGTGCTGCCCACCCTCGCGCTGCTCTCGTGCGACCCGAGTCACTCCCTCATTCAACCTGTGTCACTCCACGACCGCACGTACTCTGCGAGGAGATTTCGTGAGACAGGCGCAAAAAGGCCGAGGGCCGGAATCCATCGGATTCCGGCCCTCGGCCTTCAGTAGCGGGGACAGGATTTGAACCTGCGACCTCTGGGTTATGAGCCCAGCGAGCTACCGAGCTGCTCCACCCCGCGTCGATGAATGCAACGTTACGTGAGAGGGGCGGGCAGAGGCAAATCCATTAACGCGAGGCCCGTTCTCGCCCCTGCCCCGCCCCCGCCCCGCCCCCGCGGCATGACCCGGACGCCAGGCCTCCGCTAGGCCGACAGCTCCTCCCGCAGCGCGTCCCGCAGGCGCGCCGCCCGTTCCGCGACCTCGCCCGGCCCCAACGACACCGCCCGGTCGGCCCACCGCTGCCCCTCCGCCAGCTCACCCCGACGCGCGTAGACGAGGGCCAGCCGCAACGCCGCCCGCCCGTGCCCCGCGTCGGCCGCCCGCGTCCACCACACGGCCGCCTCCGGCTCGCTCCCCTCGCGGGCCAGCAGCAGCCCCAGGTTGAACGCGCCGTTGCGCGAGCCGGCCTCCGCCGCCTCCCGGTACCAGCGCGCCGCCTCCACGACGTCGCCCCGCCCGGCGGCCAGCATCCCGACCCGAACCTGCGCCCGCCGGTGCCCCTGGGAGGCCGCCCGCTCGTACCACTCCTCGCACTCGGTCTTCTCGTGCACGGTCTCCCCGAGCTCGTGCGCGGGCTGCGGCGGCCGTCGCGCGTCCAGCACGGCCGCCAGCCGGTACGCGGCCTCCGCGCTGCCCCCGCCCGCGGCGCACCGCAGATGCCGTTCGGCCCCTTGCTCGTCGCCTTCCCGCAGCCGGGCCATGCCGACCTGGAGCGCGGCCTCGGTGTGCCCGGCCGCAGCCGCCCGCTCGTACCAGCGCAGCGCCACGACGTCCTCGCCCCGCCCTGCGAACAGGATCCCCAGGTTGAACGCGGCGTCGACGCTGCCGGCCTCCGCGGCCTTGGAGAACCACGGTTCGGCGCCGGCCGTGTCCCCGCCCTGGAGCAGCAGGATGGCGAGCGCGTTGGCCGCCTCCCGGTGCCCGGCGTACGCGGCGCGCCGGTACCACTGCTCGGCCTGCGCGGTGCGGCTCTGCTCGGCGCACAGCAGCCCGAGGTTGTACGCGCCGTTGTCGTCGCCGGCGTCCATCGCGGCCCGGTACCAGCGCTCCGCGGTCTGGGTCTGACCGCGCTCGGCGTAGAGCGCGCCCAGCGCGTTGGCCGCGTTGCCGTCGCCGTCCTGGGCGGCCCGCAGCCACCACACGGCCGCGTTCTCGGTGTCGCCGGCGTCGCGCAGCAGGAATCCCAGCGCGCAAGCGGCGCGGGGCTCGCCGTCCTTGGCGGACGTGAGGTACCAGCGTCCGGCCTCCTTGAGGTCGCCGCGCTTCTCCAGGATCGTCCCGAGGTGCAGCGCGGCCCGCCGGTGGCCGCGCGCGGCGGCCTGCCGGTACCACTGCTCGGCCTCCGGCGACGCCGACGGGGAGACACCGTCGGCGTCCGCGCCTCTGTCGCCGTCGACGGTCCGGGCGTCCGTCGCCCGGTTGTCCTTGCGGTCGAGGGCGCGCGCGAGACGGTACGCCGCCTCACGGTGCCCGCGTTCCGCCGCGGCCCGCATCCAGCGCTCGGCGGCCGGGTCCGCGCGGTGCTCCAGCAGGTCGGCCAGGGCGTACGCGCCCAGCACGTGCCCCTGCTCGGCGGACTGGCGCAGCCAGTACTCGGCGGCGGGCTCGTCGCCGCGCTCGCGGTGGTGGCGGCCGAGCGCGTGCGCGGCGGCCGAGGAGCCGGCGACGGCGGCGACCCGCCACCAGCCGGCGGCGTCGTCGGGGTAGCCACGCTGGTGGAGGAGGACGCCGAGGTTGTTGGCGGCAGCGCGGTCGCCCGCCGCGGTGGCGGCACGCAGATGGGGTTCGGCTCCGTCGAGGTCGCCGCGGCGCAGCAGCAGGGCCCCGAGGACGCTCATCGCCTCGACGTCACCGGCCTCTGCGGCCAGTCGCCGGCGGGCTTCCTCGACGGCCTCCACCGTCTCGTCCCGGTGTTCGTCGCGGTGTTCGTCCCGGGTGTCGTCGCGGTGTTCGCCGCCGCGTTCGTCCCGGTTCTCGCCCCGGCTCCGGTCCGGGGCGGCCTCCCCATGGGAAGGCTGCACAAATCGCCCTGTCTCGAACAGAGTTGCCTTGTCCCCCATAACGTCCATCGTCGCACCACCTGCAACCCGGGTACACCTGGTATACCGCGGCCCGTAAGGTCACTTCAGCGTTTTGTCGACATGCCCACAGAGAGACAAGTCAAACACAGTTACCCCCAACTCCCCGAGGCGGCACGGCGGTAGAAGTCCCGAGCACATGCGTTCGCACACCACGAAGGCCCGGATCCTCTTGAGGATCCGGGCCTTCGTTTTCAGTAGCGGGGACAGGATTTGAACCTGCGACCTCTGGGTTATGAGCCCAGCGAGCTACCGAGCTGCTCCACCCCGCGCCGTGTTCCACAACCGTATCACGGCGCGAGGGGTGCTATTCGATCTTTTAGATCAGCCGCTGGGACTGCTGCTGGGGCTGCCACTGGGACCGCCGCTGGGCTTGGCGCCCGGACTCGCTGCGGGAGCGCCCGCGGCACTGCCGCCGGGTGTCGCGGCGGCGCTCGGACTGGCGCCCGGGCTCGGCTTGGCGCCGTTGCCCGTGGCCCCGCTCTTCTCCGCCTCGGCCTGCGCCGCCTCAGCCCGCTTCAGCGCGTCCTCAAGGTCCTTCTGGGCCTTGGCGTACGCCTCCCAGTCGGGCTTCTTCAGCGCTTCCTGGCCGGCGGTGAAGGCCTCCTGTGCGTCCTTCAGCGCCTCCTGGACCGTCGCGTTGCCGGTCGCCGGCGGCGGGGTGGTGCCTCCGTCGTCCGCGGGCGGCGGCGTCGTGCCCTCGGTGCCGAAGACCTTGTTGAGGGCCTCGTCGAGGGTGTCCTCGAAGGCGGTGTTGCCTCCGTAGGTCACCAACACCTTGCGCAGCAGCGGGTACTTGAGGCCACCGCCGCGCACGTACACGGGCTCCACGTACAGCAGTCCTCCGTCGAGCGGCACCGTCAGCAGGTTGCCGTACTCGACCTCGGAGTCGCCGCCTCTCAGCAGCCTGATGGACTCGGCGATGTCCTGTTCGGAGTTGAACTGGCTCTGGACCTGCTTGGGTCCGTCGACGGTCGTGCTCGTTGGCAGCTTCAGGACTCTGATCTTGCCGTAGTCCGGTGTGCCCGCTTCGGAGTCGACCGACATGAACGCGCTCAGGTTGTCCCGGCCGTTGGGCGTGAACGTCGTCGTCAGCGAGAACGCCTGCGCCTTCTGGTCGGGCATCGCCATGCTCAGGTAGTAGGGCGGCACCGCGTCACCCGACTTGTTGGTCGGGTCGTCCGGCACCTGCCACACCTCGCTGCCGCTGAGGAACGTCGTGGCGTCCTTCACGTGGTAGCGGGTGAGCAGTTCACGCTGGACCTTGAACAGGTCCTGCGGGTACCGGAGATGGGCCATCAGGTCGGCGGAGATCTCCGACTTCTTCTCCACCGTGCCCGGGAACGCCTTCATCCAGGTCTTGAGGACCGGGTCCTTGGTGTCCCACTGGTAGAGCTTGACCTCGCCGGTGTACGCGTCGACGGTCGCCTTCACCGAGTTGCGGATGTAGTTGACCTGGTTCTGCTGGGCCACCACCGCGCGGTTGTTGTTGGTGGCGGTCAGCGAGTCGGCGGTCGTGTCGCCGAGGGTCGTGCGCGAGGCGTACGGGTAGCCGTTGGTGGTCGTGTACGCGTCGACGATCCACTGGATCCGGTTGCCGACGACCGCCGGGTAGGCGTCGCCGTCGATGGTCAGCCAGGGGGCGACCGCCTCGACGCGCTCCTTGGGCGTGCGGTTGTACAGGACCCGCGAGCCCTCGCCGATCGCTCCGGAGTACAGGATCTGCGGCTCGCCGAACGCCACCGCGTACGCGGCCCGGTTCAGCGGGTTGGAGAGGTTGACGCCGCTCTTGCCGGTGTAGCTGGTGGTCTTCTCACCGTCGTCGTCGGAGTAGTCGATCTCCTTCTGGGGACCGCCGACGATCGAGTACGTGGTCGTCTTCTCGCCGTAGTAGACCCGCTGCTCGTACTTTCCGAGGACGCCCTGGGAGGGCAGGTCGGACTCGGTGAACGCGGGGCGGCCCTCGGCGTCGGCGGTGGTGCCCTTGGCGGCGACCACGCCGTAGCCGTGGGTGTAGCGGAAGTGGTTGTTGATCCAGTTCTGCTTGTCGACGCCCGCCAGGTTCAGCTCGCGCAGACCGATGACCGTGTCCTGGTCCTCGCCGTTCACGCTGTAGCGGTCGACGTCCAGATTGGTCGGGAAGGCGTAGTACTTCCGCATCTGCTGGAGCTGCTGGAACGTCGGCGACACGATGTTCGGGTCGAGGACGCGGATGCTCGCCGTGGCGTCGACGTCGTCGCGCAGCGTCGTCTTGTCCTCGGTCTTGCTCACACCCGAGTACTCGGTGACCTGCGCATCGGCGATGCCGTACGCCTCACGCGTCGCCTTGAGGTTCTTCGCGACGTACGGCGCTTCCTTGGCCTGCTCGTTCGGCTGGACCTGGAACTTCTGGACGATCGCCGGGTACAGGCCGCCGATGAGGATCGCGGAGAGCACCATCAGACCGAAGCCGATCACCGGCAGCTGCCAGGTGCGCCGCCACAGCGTGGCGAAGAACAGCAGCGCGCAGATGACGGCGATGCAGAACAGGATCGTCTTGGCCGGCAGATAGGCATTGGCGTCGACGTACCGCAGACCGGTCCAGTTGTCCGTCGCCTTGAAGTCGCTGGACTTCACGGCCAGGCCGTACCGGTCGAGCCAGTAGGCGACCGCCTTCAGCGCGACGAAGATGCCCAGCAGCACCGACAGATGGCCGGTGGCCGCGGCGGTGGCCCGCGCGCCGGGGCTGGTGACGCGCAGCCCGCCGTACAGGTAGTGGGTCAGCGCGGCGGCGATCAGGGAGAGGATCGTGGCGGCGAAGCCGAAGCCGAGCAGGAACCGGTACCAGGGCAGGTCGAAGGCGTAGAAGGCCACGTCGAGCTTGAACTGCGGGTCCTTCTGTCCGAAGGGCACGCCGTTGACCCACATCAGCCACGTACGCCACTGGCTGGACGCCGAGGCGCCCGCGATCAGCCCCACCAGGGCGGTGATGCCGAACAGCAGCCACTTCTTGTACGGCGCGATGCCCATGCGGTAGCGGTCGAGGCTCTGCTGCTCCATCGACATGGCGCTCAGCGGCGGGCGCAGCCGGTGGGCCAGCCAGATGTTGAAGCCGACCGCGACGGCCATGAGCAGGCCGAAGACGAAGAACAGCCCGATCTTGGTCGACAGGGTCGTCGTGAACACGGAGGAGTAGTTCACCGACCGGTACCAGAGCCAGTCCGTCCAGAACCCGGCGAACATGGTGAACGCCATGCCGAGAACGGCAAGGACGCCCAGCGTCATGAGCAGGGTCCGGACACGCCGGGACGGGCGGCCCACTCTGATCCGCGGCCCCGTCGGGCCTCCGCCGCGGTCCGGCATCTGGAAAGCCAAGGTGCGCACCTCGAAAGTCGCTGTTGTCGATTCGTCAGGCCCGCGTGTTCGTGGACCGTGTGTGGCGCCCCGTGATCGCGGGCCCACACCTATGCAACTTACTCACCCTTTACTCGGTTCCCGATTCCGGGCGGGAACGAGGCAGGATTGTGACCATGTCCAACACTCCCATGGCAGCGAACCCGCTCACCCGGGCCGTACTCGAGATCGACGAGTACGCCTCCGGCCTCGGCTGGGACCAGCCCGCCCGCCTTTTCGCCCTCGTAGACACCGCACGGCTGCGGACTCAGGAACCCTCGCTCGCCGCCCAGCTCGGTCTGGAGGAAGAGACCGGCGCGACCGGTCTCACTCCGATCGAGCAGGACGAAGTGCCAACGGACAAGGCGCTCGACGAGTTCCTCGCCACGATCGCGTGGCCGGACCCGGTGGTCGGCTGCGCCCTGACCGTGGAGCGTCTGATGCTGCCGCCGTCCGCCGAGGCGCAGGTCCCGCAGGGCCTGAGCGAGGCGAAGCTGGCGCGGTGGGTGGCCGACCACCCCGACCGCCAGGAGGTCCGGATGACGGTCGCGGTGCTGCGCGACGGCACCCGTGACTCGGCGCTGCGGCTGCGCGAGAAGGACGCCTCGACGGAGGTCCTCACGGGCGCCGGCCTGGTCCCGGGTCTCGCGGAGGCCCTGTCGGCGACGTTCGAGGAGTAGGAGCAGGGCGGGGCCTCTCGCGTCCCGCGCGGCCTATCCGGTCGTGCACTTCGGCAGGCCGGCGGTGTCGCCGCCGCGGATGTCCGCCAGCGCGCCGAGGGCGTCGTCGATGGTGTCGACCTTGACGAGCGTCAGCCCGCCGGGGACGTCCTTGGCGGCCTCGGCGCAGTTGTCGGCGGGCGTCAGGAAGTACTCGGCGCCCTTCGCTCGCGCGCCGACGGTCTTCATCTGGATGCCGCCGATCGGCCCGACCTTGCCGTCGTCGTCGATGGTGCCGGTGCCGGCGACGAACTTCCCGCCGGTCAGGCTGCCCGGGGTGAGCTTGTCGTAGATGCCGAGCGCGAACATCAGACCCGCGCTCGGCCCGCCGACGTCGGCGAGCTTGATGTCGATGGTGAACGGGAACGTGTGGTCGGTCCCGGCTGAGATGCCGACGATCGCCCGCGCCTGCCCCTGGTCCTCCGACTTCGCCGTGGTGATGGGGACGGCCACGAGCTCGTTCGGCGTCCGGTTCTCCTTCTCGGCGGCGGCCTGCTCCTTGGCGGGCACGATCCCGAAAACGACCTTCTCGCCCGGCTTGTGCTTGGTGACCAGCTTCGCCACATCCTCGGGCGCCTTGATGTCGGTGCCGTCGACGGTCTTGATGACGTCGCCGGCGTGCAGCTTGCCCTCGGCGGGCGAGCCCTTCACCACGGTGGAGACGATCACCCAGGAGCGCACGGGGATGTCCAGCTCCTTCAGGGCGGCGACCTTGGCGCTCTCCTGGGACTGGCTGAACTCCTCGGCGTTCTCCTGGGTGGACTGCTCCTCGGTCTTGCCGTCCGGGTAGAGCGTGTCGTGCGGCACGACCTTGTTGTCGTGCGCCAGCCAGCCGTAGACCGCCTCGACGAGGTTCATCCGGTACTCGGCGCCGGTGACCCGCACCGTGGTCATGTTCAGGTGGCCGCTCGACTCGTAGGTCTTGCGCCCGGAGATCTGAAGCACCGGCTCGCCGTCGTGATCGCCGAGCGTGTTCACCGTGGGCCCCGGGGACATCTCCGAATACGGCACGGGGATGAGCACTCCCGCGCACAGGAGCGCGATCAGCATCAGGGTGGAGGCGAGCATCGTCGCGGTGCGGCGTGGCATGTCACGACAGTACGGGACGCCTCTGTCAGCACACCGTCAGGGCCGCCGCCCGGATCATGAACCGGTGTGGGACCTCTCCATGGCCGCCCGGAAGCGCGCGTACCCGTCCAGTTCGGGGCCGTCGCCGCGGACCTTGCGGGTCCGGTTGGCCCAGCTTCCCCACAGACCGGCGCCGATCGCGGCCACCAGCGGAATCAACAACCAGGCGAGCACCGCCATGCCGGCCTCCCAACCCCAAGTGCGCCACCGCAACTTACTGATCAGCAGATTAACCATCCGCACTGACAACGCTCACGGCAGGGGTCGGGTTACGCAACCGGAGGACGATCGACGACTTCGGGCCGCCGTTCAGCGGCTTCGGGCCGCCGTTCAGCAGGCGCCGACCCACTCCTCGGTGCCGTCGGAGAACGTCTGGTGCTTCCAGATCGGCACCTCGCGCTTGAGGTCGTCGATCAGCTTCCGGCAGGCCTCGAAGGCCTCGCCCCGGTGCGGACACGACACGGCGACGACGACGGCCAGGTCGCCCACCTTCAGCTCCCCCACCCGGTGCACGGCCGCCAGCGCCCGCACCGGATGGTCGGCGGCGACCTTCTCGGCGATCCGCCGCATCTCCGCCTCGGCGGTGGGGTGACAGGAGTACGCGAGCGCGTCGACGTCGGCGCCCCCGTCGTGATCGCGCACGGTCCCCACGAACAGCGCCGTGCCACCGGCGGCGTCGTCCCCGACGGCGCGGAAGACCTCGTCCAGGGAGAGCGCGGTGTCACGGACGGCGATCAACTTGAGGGGATCAGATGAGCCCCGCTCACCCGGGTGATCGTTGCTGGAAGCCATGCTCCCCATTCTCTCAGCCCGTCTGGGGTCCCCCTTCCGGGGGAGTTCGAGGACGAGGCCTTTCGCGGCCGATGCGGGGGTCGGTCCGGGGGCGGCAGCCCCCGGGGTCGGGACGGGAAGGGGCGGCGGGGGTGACTCCAAGGGCCCCGCACCGCGCGCGCGTGGACGCGTGGCCCCCCTAGCACCGCGCGCGTGGACGCGTGGCCCCCTACCGCCGCCGAGCCTTCCGACTACCGTCGCCGGGCCTTCCGAGCCCGCCGCACCACAGCCGCCGCGCCCAGCAGAGCGACCGTCGCCCCCGCCGCACCCGCAGCGGTGGCGTCCTTGCGCCCCAGCCGCCGCCCGGCCACGGTGTGCCGCCCGGAGACCTCCTCCAGCAACTCCGCCAGCACTTCCTCGTTGGTCCACCCCGGCCGCCACCCGGCGTCGTGCAGCCGGCTCCCGCTCACCACCCACGGGTACATCGTGTACGCCAGGTCCCCCGCCGGGGACGGCGTCAGCCCGATCCGGTGCAGCCTGGCGGCGGCCCCCAGCGCGACCGCCGACGGCAGCTCCATCCGCCGGATCCCGCTGAGCTCCTCCACCTCCTCCTGCTCCAGCCACCCGTCGCAGCCCACCGCCAGCTCCCCGTCCACCTTCTCCAGGACGGCGTACTCCAGCGCGCCGCACAGGTCCTCGACGTGGCAGAACTGCCAGGCAGGCCGAGACCCGGCGACGACGAGCAGCCGGGGCGACTCGAAGTACCGGGTCAGCGCCGTGTCCGTGCCTCCGACCAGCACCGCCGGCCGCACCACGGTGACGTTGAGCCCGGGGTGCGCGCGGGGAGCGCGCCGCGCCAGCCGTTCGATCTCCAGCAGGTCGCCGACGCCGGTCGCCTCCGCCGTCGCCTTCAGCTCCGCGTCCTCCGACAGCGGCAGCTCGTTGTCGGGCAGCGCCCCGTAGACCATCGCGGAGGTGCACAGCACCACGCGGTGCACCCCGGCCGCCGCGGCGGCGGTCAGCACGGTCTGCGTACCGCGCACGTTGTACGCCGTCCGGGCGGCGGAGTCGCTTCCCAGGTCCAGGTCGAGCGCGAGGTGGACCACCACGTCCGCGCCGCGCAGTTTGTCGGCGATGGCGGGGTCGCGGACGTCGAGGATGTGCCACTGTGCCGCGTCGCACTCTCCTCGCCGTTCGTCGATGGCGACGACCTGCTTGATCTCGTCCGACGCGGCGAGCCGCTCGGTCAGCAGCGCGCCCACTCCGGTCGCGGCGCCGGTGACGGCGACGACGGGCCCGCGCCCCGCAGCGGGGGCCGAGTGGTTTCGCGCTGCGCGAACCTGCGGATCTGGGGAACTCACCAGGTGTCTCCAGCGGTTGTTTTCCATACGAGCGCGAGTGGCGCGTACGTACCAGGTGGCATCCATCCTGCCGCAGGCCGAGAGTCGGCGAAGCACCGAGGCCCGATCGAGCCGGGGTGTCTACGCTGGGTGGTGTTGCAGGGCAGCCGCGCCGCCGGCCGAGAGCCGGTGGCCTTACCAGCCGAGGAACCCCGTGAGTGACACCCCATTCGGATTCGGCCTTCCGCCGGAGGAGCCGGAAGACGGCGACGAGGGCAAGAAGAAGGACCCGCAGAGCGGCGGTGGGCAGGGACCGGGCAACCCGTTCGGTTTCGGGCTGCCGGGCGCCGGAGGCTTCGGCGTCCCGGGAGGCCCGGGCGCCGACAATCCGCTCGCTGCCATGTTCGGTTCGCTGAACCCCACCGACCTGGGCGCCGCCTTCCAGCAGCTCGGCCAGATGCTCTCCTACGAGGGCGGCCCGGTGAACTGGGACATGGCCCAGCAGATCGCCCGTCAGACGGTCGCCCAGGGCACCTCCGACGGCGTCAAGGACGCGAGCGTCGGCCCCGCCGAGCGCACCGCCGTGCAGGAGGCCGTGCGCCTGGCCGACCTGTGGCTGGACGACGCGACGTCCCTGCCGTCCGGCGCCGGCTCCGCCGTGGCGTGGTCGCGCGCGGAGTGGGTCGAGGCGACGCTCCCGGCGTGGAAGGAGCTGGTGGACCCGGTCGCCGAGCGCGTCGGCACCGCCATGGGCGATGTCCTGCCGGAGGAGATGCAGGCCATGGCCGGCCCGCTGATCGGCATGATGCGCTCGATGGGCGGCGCCATGTTCGGCTCGCAGATCGGGCAGGCCGTCGGCGTGCTCGCGGGCGAGGTCGTCGGCTCGACCGACATCGGCCTGCCGCTCGGCCCGGTCGGCAAGGCCGCGCTGCTGCCGGCGAACGTCGAGGCGTTCGGCAAGGACCTCGGCGTCCCGAAGGAGGAGGTGCGGCTCTACCTCGCGCTGCGCGAGGCCGCCCACCAGCGTCTCTTCGCGCACGTGCCGTGGCTGCGCTCGCATCTGTTCGGCGCGGTCGACGGCTACGCGCGCGGGATCAAGGTGGACACGGCCAAGCTGGAGGACGTGGTCGGCCAGTTCGACCCGCAGAACCCCGAGCAGCTTCAGGACGCGCTCCAGCAGGGCATGTTCCAGCCGGAGGACACTCCCGAGCAGAAGGCCGCCCTGGCCCGTCTGGAGACCGCCCTGGCGCTGGTCGAGGGCTGGGTGGACGCGGTGGTGCACGCGGCGGCGAAGCCGCGTCTGTCGTCGGCGGACGCGCTGCGCGAGACGCTGCGCCGCCGTCGCGCCACGGGCGGCCCGGCGGAGCAGACGTTCGCCACGCTGATCGGTCTGGAGCTGCGCCCGCGCCGGCTGCGCGACGCGTCCCGTCTGTGGGCGTCGCTGACGGACGCGCGCGGCGTCGACGGCCGTGACGGCCTGTGGGCCCACCCGGACATGCTGCCGACGGCCGCCGACCTGGACGACCCGGACGGCTTCGTCCACCGCGAGCACATGGACTTCTCCGAGCTGGACAAGATGCTCGGCGAGGCGGCGAGCGGCTCGACCGGCGGGAAGCCGGACCTGAGCAAGGGCCCGGACAAGCCGGAGGCGGGCGAGCCGGGCCCGGGCGCGAAGGGCGACGACAAGGGCGACGACAAGGGCGACGACACCGAGTGAGCCTGCACGACGACGCGGTCCTCGTCCTGAAGGAGTACGAGGGCCAGCAGGAACTGCGCCAGGCGTATCTGGAGCATCTGGAGGCCCACCCGGACGGCATGTGGAAGGCCTGCGGGGCCGGGCACATCACGGCGAGCGCCCTGGTGATCGACCCCGTGCGGGGCCGGGTGCTGCTGACGCTGCACCGGAAGCTGCGCATGTGGTTGCAGATGGGCGGCCACTGCGAGCCGGCCGACACGACGCTCTCCGCCGCCGCCCTGCGCGAGGCGACCGAGGAGTCGGGCATCGCGGGGCTGAGTCTGCTGCCCGGCGGCCCGGTGCGCCTGGACCGCCATCACACGCCGTGCGCGTGGCACCTCGACGTCCAGTACGCGGCGCTCGCTCCGGCCGGCGCTCTGGAGGCCATCAGCGACGAGTCCCTCGACCTGCGCTGGTACCCCTACGACGCGGTCGCGGAGGTGGCGGACGAGTCGGTCGTCCGCCTCGTGGAGGCGACGCGGGCCCGGCTGTGAACGCGGACGAGCCGCACGCGGGCACGGCTGTGAACGCCAACGTGTAAGGGGCGACCTTCTGGTGGTCGCCCCTTACGTTCGTTCACGTTCGTCCTCCGGGCGTCAGCCCCAGACGTTGCTCTGGTTCTGCCCCCGCGCGCCCTGCTGCCCCATGCCGTACTGCGCGGCGATGCCGGAGCCGAGCTGGGCGTTCTGCGGCGGCAGCAGTTCACTCGGCTGGATCAGTGCGAAGCCGGTGCCCATGAAGCTGAGCTCCCAGCCCTCGCCGGTGCTGCCGCGCCGCCGCCACACCCCGGAGGAGTGCGTCTGGGCCTGCATCTGCACCCTGAGCCCGGTGGACCAGGCGACGATCGCGTCCGCGTCGCAGTTGACGTACTTGTCGGGCGTGACCTGCATCATCAGCGGCGCGCCGGACGTCATCAGAGCGACCCGGCCACGACCGGTGATGTTGAGCTGGTACTTCCCGGAGCCGGAGATGCCGTAAAGGCTGTCGACGGCGATGACCTCGTGGTGCAGCGAGGAGTCCATCGCGAGGACGTAGCTGCTGTCGACGGTGAGGCCGTCCTGCTCCACGTCCACGAGGTGGATGTACTGGGCCAGGTTGGCGAGGTAGACGGTGCCCTGCCCATGACAGCGCATCAGGTCCAGGCCCTCGCCGGTGTGCGCACGCGCGCGTGACTGGTTGCCGCTCTGGTACTCGGCGTCGAACTCGACGAGCCCCTGGTAGGCGACCATGGTGCCCTTGCGGGCGAGGATGTCGTCGTGGCCCTCCAGCGCGACCCGGAGCATGTGCTTGTTCTGGAGGCTCCAGCGCTCCTGCGTCGGCTGGTCGTTGTAGGCGAAAAGCGAACTCTGCATGGTGGCTCTGGCTCCCCCTCAGCCCCGGACCCGGAGGCGGTCGGTGCTGTCCTCGCTGGGCTGGACGACGACGATGCCCTCACCGGAGAAGGCCATCTGGTAGGCCTCGCCGCTGCCCCGGCCGATGAGCGACTGCGCCTTGAAGCTGCGCTTGCCCTTGACCTTGAGGTTCGGGGACCACGCGACGAGCGCGTCCGGGTCGACGTACGTCTCGTTCTCGCCGCCGCCGCAGTCGACGACGATCGGCTTGCCCCGGGAGGTCAGCGCGACCCAGCCCTGCCCGGAGATCTTGGTGTTCCACAGGCCCTGGCCGGCGAACTTCGCCAGCCCCTTGACCCGCTCCACGCCCCAGGTGAGGTGCGCGTCGAAGGCGAGCAGATTGGTGGCGTTGACGGAGATGCCGTCGCCGTTGAGGTTGATCACGACGACGTTGGCGCCGTAGTCGGCGAGGTAGAGCAGGCCGTCGCCGGAGCACTTCATCAGCGGCGCGCCCTCGCCGGTCATCCAGTCGCGCGCGATCTGGCGCACGGCCGGCGGGTTGGGCTCGTACTGGATGAAACCCTCGTAGGCGACCATCGAGCCCACGCGCGCGAGGAGGTCGTTCCCGGTCTGGAGAGCGACCTTCAGCATGTGGTTGCCGTGGTTCTCCATCCGGGCGGTGACGGGTGCCGGGGCGTAGCCCGCGAGCGGCTGGTTCATGACGGGCTCCCTCAGACCTCGTACGGCTGGACGACGATGAAGTTGCCGGGAGCGCCCCGGAACTGGAGGTTGACGCTCTCGCCGGTGTCGCCCGGGTAGGCGTTGCGGCGCATCCGCACCTGGCTGGAGACGACGACCTGGGAGGCGGCCGACCAGGCGACGACGGCATTGCAGTCGGCGAAGGTCGTGGGCGTGACCGGCAGGACGACGGGCGTGCCGTGCGTCTTGACGACGATCGTGCCCGTGCCCGTGAACTGCATGGTGAACAGGGCCCCGCCGGGAATGCCGTGGCCCTCGATGCGGCGGACCTCGTACTGGAGGCTCTCGTCGAAGGCGAGGACGTTCTCGGCGGAGACGCAGACGCCGTCGCCCTGGAGTTCGATGGGGTGCAGCATCGTGGAGTTGTCGGCGAGGAACACCTGTCCCTGGCCGGTGCAGCGCATCAGTTGCATCTCCTGGCCGGTCGCGTTGCCCACGATCCGGCCGGCGAAGCCGGCGCCCTTGTAGCTGAAGTCGACCTTGCCCTGGTAGAGCACCATGCTGCCCTGGCGGGCCAGCACGGGCTGGCCGCCGATGCCGAGGTCGACGCGGATCAGCTTCTTGTTCTGCTGCGTCCAGCGCTGCCCGGTGGGCGTCTCCTTGAACTGCTGGAGCGCGGCCGTCACACCGGCGCCGCCCGGGGGCGCGCCCTGCGGCACTCCGTAGGCCTGCTGGGCGGGGGCCTGCCCGAACGGGGGCTGGCCGTGGCCCGGCGGCTGCTGGCCGTAGCCGGGGGGCGGGGTGGCCTGGCCGTAGCCGGGAGGCATCGGGGCCTGCGGCGCCTGGGGCTGGCCGTAGCCGGGGGGCAGCGGGGCGGTCGGGGCGGCCTGGCCGTACGACTGCTGCTGGGGCGGCTGGCCGTACGGCGGCTGCTGGCCGGGCTGACCGGGCTGGCCCGGCTGGCCGTAGGGCGCGGGGGCTGGTGCGGGCGGCGGGACCTGGGCACCGCCGGGCGGGGTGATCGGCGCGACGATGGTGGGTGCGGAGTGCACCGGGGGCGTCGGCGCTGGGGGCGGGGTCGCGGCATGCGGTGTCGCGGCGGGCGGGGCGAAGCCCTGTGCGGCGGGCTGCGGCTGCTGCGGGGCGGGAGCCGGTGCGGGCACGGGCGCGGCTGCGGGCGTCGCGGCGGCGGGGACTCCGAAGGCGGGCGGCGCGGCGGCCTGGGCCGGCGGGGCGAACCCGGGAGCGGCTCCGGTCTGCGGCTGCTGGGGGGCGGCGGGCGCCTCCTCCTCCATGACCTCGCCGCCGAAGTTCTTCAGCAGCGCGTCGAGACCGCCGTCGAAGCCCTGACCGACGGCCGCGAAGCGCCAGACGTCCTTCAGATAGAAGTCGCCCAGCATGACGGCCCGTTCGGTGGAGAACTCCGAGCCGTCGAACGCGTACCGGGCCACCTCCTCGCCGCCCGCGACGATGCGGAGGTACCCGGGGCCGATCTGCGACATCTGTCCGGCGCCGTCGAGGGTCGCCGTGAAGGACAGCTTGTGGATCTGCGGCGGGATCCGGTCGAGGGTGACGCGGAAGGACTCCGTGTCACCCGCCTGGGCGCCCAGCAGCTGGATGGACTCCTCGGGGGACTTCGGCTGGTTGAAGAAGACGAAGTACCGGTCGTCGGAGAGCCGCTCGTCGGCGTCGAGGCCGAAGCAGCTGATGTCGAAGGTCAGGCCCGGACCGGAGATCTGCACGCCTACGTACAGATCCGTGCCCGCGGTGAGGTCACTGATCTTGGCCTTGTGGCCGCGTTGGAATTCCCTGGGCATGCGTAACGACCGTCCCCCATCCCGAATCGAGTGCGTCGCGCCAGGCTAACGGCAAACTCCGACATCGGACGATGTCGGTACAGACCCGGTACACAATGCGCGCGGGACGGTGCCGGGCCTCGTGCGGGACAGTGCTGGCCCTCGCGGAGGATGCGGCTCACTCCTCGCGCGCACCAGGTCCGTGGGGCAGGCGCTCGGCCGCCGCGACCCCTTCCAGGTATCCGCGGGCCCGCTCGGTGCGCGGGTAGGCCTCCAGGAGCCGCCAGAAGTCGGGGCCGTGCCCGGGCACGAGGAGATGCGCGAGCTCGTGCAGCAGGACGTAGTCGATGACGTACTCCGGCATGCCCTTCAGCCGGTGCGACAGACGGATGCTGCCCTCGGCCGGGGTGCACGAGCCCCAGCGGGTGTTCTGGTTGGTCACCCAGCGCACGGAGTGGGGCCGCGCCCGGCCGTCGAAGTACTGCGCCGACAGCCGCTCGGCGCGCTCGGCCAGCTCGGCGTCGCCGGGGACGCGCCGGCTCTCCTGGGCGGCGAGCTTGTCGAGCATGACGCTCACCCAGCGCTGTTCCTCGGCCTCGGACATCCGGGCGGGGATGAGCACGATGGTGCGATCGCCCTCGCGGTACGCGGAGACCGTCCTGCGTCGGCGGGAGCTCCTGCGGACCTCGATCGCGCTCGTCCCCGAGCCGCTCGTCGGCTGACTCGTCGTGCTGCGCTGTGGCGTTCCGGAACGGTGCAGTGGGTCGGCGGGCACGCCAAGACGTTACCCGCTGCACATGGGGGAAGTCCCGACTCCGGGACGGTCGGGTTGCGAGCCGAGACGGTCCGTTCGCCACGTTCGACGGATTTGTACGACGAATCCCCCGGCCTGTGGACAACTTTCGGCGGCCGTCGACGGCGCCCGGCATGCTGGCACGAGCCGGCGGAGCGAGGCCGTCCCCACGCCTCCGCTCCGCCGGTGTACGCAGGTGCAGGCTGATCGCGGCGCGGGGCCGCGGTCTCGGGCCGACGGGGGTTCTCGATGCATCCGATGGTGAAGCCCGCGCTGCGGCGCGGCTGGCGTGACCTCAACACCGTGCAGTTCGGCATGACTCCGGCGCACGCGATGACGCTCGGTCCGGTGGACACCGCGACGGGCAGCTTCCTGGACCTGCTGGACGGCACCCGTGGGCTGCCGCTCCTGCGGGAGGAGGGCACACGCATGGACCTGCCCGACGATCATGTCGATCTGCTGGTGAAACGGCTGGCGCGGGCGGGACTGCTGGACGACGCCCGCGGAGGCGGGCCGGACGCCGACGCGCTGCGGGAGAAGAAGGACGTCCTGGAGCGGCTGCGCCCCGACCTGGCCTCGCTGTCCCTGACCACCTCGGAGCCGGGCGAGGCGGCGGCCCGGCTGGCGGCGCGACGCCGGATGCGGGTGCAGGTGCGCGGCGCGGGACGGGTGGGCTCGGTGCTGGCCTCGCTGCTGGCAGGGGCGGGGATCGGCGAGGTGGACGTCCGCGACGGCGGCCGGGTGGAGCCGGGGGACGTCGCGCCGGGCGGGCTGCCGGTGGAGGCGGTCGGCGAGCGTCGGGACGAGGCCGCGCGGAGGGCGGCGCGCCGGGCGGCTCCTGACCGCCCGCCGCGCAGGAGCGCGAGGTCCCCGGCCGAGCCGGACTCGCCCGGCTTCTCCCTGGTGATCCTCGCCCCGCGTGACGATGTGTCCGTGCACGCGCCCGTGCCGTCGGAGGCCGCGCCTCTGATCGCTTCGGGCACTCCGCATCTGTTCGCGGGAGTGGTGGAGGCGACCGGTGTGGTGGGTCCGCTGGTGCTCCCCGGGGAGACGGGATGCGCGGGCTGTCTGCACCAGGGGCGCACCGACCGGGATCCCGCCTGGCCGCGTCTGGTGGCGCAGTGGCACTGCGGAGGGCGGCGGCGCCCGGCCCGCGCCTGCGATCTGACGCTGGCCACGACCGTCGCCGGGCTGGCTGCCGCGCACGCGATCGCCTTCCTCGACGGCGGGCTCCCGTCCAGCGTGGGAGCGCGCTGGGAGGTCTCGGTGCCGACGCTCCAATGGCATGCGCGACCGGTATGGGCACACGCCGCGTGCCCGTGCGGCGCGGCGGAGAAAGGTAAGGAGGAACACACTGCCCCCGAGGAGCCGGGGTCGCGCGCGACAATGGCGGAGCAACGGCATTCGACGGAGTTACGCCGTACGGCAGAAGCGGCGCGGCTTGCTGGGACCTGGAGGGCGCATGTCTGATCTTCCCCGGAAGGCGGTCACCCGGACCGCCAAGCTCGCCGCGCTCCCGCTCGGCTTCGCCGGCCGGGCCACCTGGGGCCTGGGCAAGCGCATCGTGGGCGAGTCCGCGGAGATCGTCGGCCGCGAGCTGCAACAGCGCACCGCCGATCAACTGTTCAAGGTTCTCGGCGAGTTGAAGGGCGGTGCGATGAAGTTCGGGCAGGCGCTGTCCGTCTTCGAATCAGCCCTGCCCGAGGAGGTCGCCGGCCCCTACCGCGCGGCGCTCACCAAGCTCCAGGAGGCCGCGCCGCCGATGCCGACCCGCACGGTGCACGCCGCGCTCGCCGAGCGGCTCGGCGAGGACTGGTCGGACCTGTTCCTGGAGTTCGACGACAAGCCGGCCGCGGCGGCCTCGATCGGCCAGGTGCACCGGGCGGTGTGGCACGACGGGCGCGAGGTCGCGGTCAAGGTGCAGTACCCCGGGGCGGGTGAGGCCCTGCTGTCGGACCTGACCCAACTCAGCCGCTTTGCCCGCCTGTTGGGGCCCCTCGTGCCCGGCATGGACGTCAAGCCGCTGATCACCGAGCTCCGGGACCGGGTCTCCGAGGAGTTGGACTACGGCCTGGAGGCGCAGGCCCAGCAGGCCCACGCGGAGGAGTTCGCCGACGATCCCGATGTCGTGGTCCCAACGGTGGTCCACCAGGGCGACCAGGTCCTGGTCACCGAGTGGATCGACGGCGTGCCGCTGTCCGAGGTGATCTCCGACGGCACCCGGGAGCAGCGGGACCGTGCCGGTCAGCTGCTGTCCCGCTTCCTCTTCTCCGGCCCGGCCCGCACCGGCCTGCTGCACGCCGACCCGCACCCCGGCAACTTCCGTCTGCTGCCCGGCGGACCGGAGGGCGAGGACGACTGGCGTCTGGGCGTGCTGGACTTCGGCACCGTGGACCGGCTGGCGGGCGGCCTGCCGCAGCCCATCGGCGAGTCGCTGCGGATGACGCTCGACGGCGAGGCGGAAGCGGTCTACGAACTGCTGTGTACGGAGGGCTTCGTCAAGAAGTCCATAGAGCTGGACCCGGACGCCGTCCTGGACTACCTGTTGCCGATCATCGAGCCGGCCCGGGTGGAGGAGTTCACCTTCACCCGGGACTGGATCCGCAGTCAGGCCGCCCGGATCGCCGACCCCCGCTCCCCCGCCCACCAGCTGGGCAAGCAGCTCAACCTGCCCCCGGCGTATCTGCTGATCCACCGGGTGACGCTGAGCACGATCGGAGTGCTGTGCCAGCTCGGCGCGACGGTACGGCTGCGCGAGGAGCTGGAGGCGTGGCTGCCGGGGTTCGTCCCGGAGGAGGAGCTGGAGGCGGAGGAGTCGGTGGCGGAGGCGTAAGAGCGCGAGGCGCAGGACGTGGGCGTGAGGCGTGCGGCGTCTCAACGCACTGCGGGGGCCGGTCCGTTCGGACGGACCGGCCCCCGCGGGGAGAGCTTCGCCTCCCCTGTCGGGAGGCCACCGCTTCAGGTGGGAAGGGTTACTGCATCACGGCCATCGCGAGCGCCCGGCGGGCGCGCAGGGAAGCGCGCTCGGCCCGACGCTGCATCCGGCGGGCGGTCGCCAGGCGCATGGCCCGGCGTTCCCGCTCGGCCTCGTGCAGTCGGTCGTGCATATGCGCACGAGCCAGGGCTTCTGGGATGAGTTGCATCTCTCGGGTCCTGTTCTGACGCGAGTCGTTCGCGCCGGTGGTGGTGACGTCTTCAGTCGCGGAGCCGGCGGGCTCGCTGGTGGACGGCTTCATCGGGGCCTGCTTCTTGGGGTCGTGCGTGAGGGGACGGTCGATCGTTCCTGCGGTGTTCATGCCGTGACCGGGTTCTTGCGCGGGCGGCCACGCGGCCGCTTCCGGGCGACGACGACGCCCTGGACGAACAGTTCGCCACCCCAGACGCCCCAGGGCTCACGCCGCTCCTTGGCGCCGGCGAGGCAGGCCTCCATCAGCGGGCAGGTGCGGCAGAGGGACTTGGCGTACTCGACGTCCGCGGGCGACTCGGCGAAGAAGACCTCCGGGTCGTAGGAGCGGCAGGGGACGGGTACGCCGAGGTTCTCGATGGCGTCGTCGAGCGCGGTGAGCGCGGTGAGCGGGGTCAAGGTGGGGTCCTCCGTGAGGCCGGGCGGGGGGATCGTTTCGGAAGGCGGTACGGACGGGGCGTGCGCTTCGAGTTGCACGGTTCGTCTTCCTCGTCTGGTCGGTCGGCCCTGTAGGGCCGGTGGCGGCTGGTACCGGGTTCTTTTCTTGTCCCGAGGCCCCTTCGCTCCGTCATCCCCGTTGGAGGACAAACAGAAGGGCCGCGGATCCCGGATGGGGTTCCGCGGCCCTGAAGGCGCCGGCCTGATCGATGATCAGGCTGGATCACTCCAGGGTTCTGGCCCACGGAAGGCCCACATCAGGTGGTGCTGCGTCGTCTGCTCCCGGAACCCGGCACCGGTCGCCGTAAAGGCATAGGCCTTCGCCTGTGCCACTACTGCCGCTTCCAGTGCCTTGGTCGGTCGCTCGCTGCGCTCGCGGACGAGGAGGCCCGCGGGGGCAACGGAGGAGGACGCCGGCCGATCGGCGCGAATGCCGGACAGACCGGTGCCCAGGTTCGAGGCGCCGAGCATGCACATGGAGACGATCGAGCGATCGGTCAGTTTGACGGTGCTGGTGGAGCTGGTGTTGTTGATGATCACTGGAATCGCCTCCTCTCGGCGTCTCGGGGGACCAGGGGTGAGCCCGGTCCGACGGATATGTAAGTAGAGCACGGGATCAGGGCCTTGGAGAAGGCCTCTGTTCTCGTGCCTAAGAACCTATGGGGATTGCCGGGGCATGCGCAAACTATTTTTTCGACGAGTTCGGATCAGTCTTGTCCGGCCTCTTCCGCCGGATCCTGGCCTGCGCAGATGGCGAGCACATCGGCTCCGTAGCGGTGGAACTTGCGCATGCCGACACCCGGGATCCGCGCCAGCTCCCCCGCCTCCTCGGGGACCGTCTCGGCGATCGCGACGAGGGTCTTGTCCGTGAAGACGCAGAACGCGGGCTGCCCGTTGCGTCCCGCCTGGATCGCGCGCCAGGAACGCAGCCGCTCGTAGAGGCCCTCGTCCATGTCCGAGGGGCAGTCCTCACAGCGCATCAGCTTCATCTCCCCGGCCTCGGTGAGACTGCGCCCGCAGACCCGGCAGCGAGCCGGAGTGCGCTGCGTCCGCCGCGGCACGGCGGACACTCCCGTCGCCGCGCTGCTGAAGCCGCGCTCGACGCCTCCCGAGGCCGCGGATCCGCCCCGGCCCGCGGCGGCTCCCGTGCCGGGGCGCAACCCGTCCAGGAAGCGGCTGGGGCGACGGCTGGGGCGTCCGCCGGGCGAGCGGGACAGCGCCCAGGAGACATGGAGCCTTTCGCGGGCCCGGGTGACCCCGACGTAGAGGAGACGGCGCTCCTCCTCGATCTGCTCGTCGGTCTTCGCGTAGGTGATCGGCATCATGCCCTCGGCGACGCCGACCAGGAAGACGACGTCCCACTCCAGGCCCTTGGCCGAGTGCAGGGAGGCGAGGGTGACGCCCTGCACGGTCGGCGCGTGCTGGGCGTTCGCCCGCTCGTCGAGCTCGGCGACCAGGTCGGCGAGGGTGGCGCCGGATCTGGCGGCGGAGAAGTCCTGGGCCAGGTTGACCAGGGCGGCCAGCGACTCCCAGCGCTCTCTGACCGCGCCGGAGCCGGCCGGGGGCTGCGCGGTCCAGCCCTCGCCGGACAGCACCGCCCGCACCTGGGAGGGCAGGTCGACGGCGTCTTCGAGGAACGTGTCGTTGCCGCTGAACCGGGCCGAGCCACGCAGGGAGACGATGGCCTTGCGCACCTCGGGGCGGTCGAAGAACCGCTCGGCGCCGCGCAGCTGGTAGGGAATGCCGAGGTCGGCGAGGGCCTGTTCGTAGGTCTCGGACTGGGCGTTGGTGCGGAACAGGACGGCGATCTCGGCAGCGGGGACGCCGGCGGCGAGCAGTTCGCGGATACGGCGGGCGGCGCCCTCGGCCTCGGCGGGCTCGTCGGTGTGCTCGGAGTAGGCCGGTTCGGGCCCCGGGCCGCGCTGGGAGATCAGCTCCAGACGGTGGTCGGCGGCGCGGCCCCGGGCCTGGGCGAGCAGACCGTTGGCGAGGCGCACCACCTGCGGTGTGGAGCGGTAGTCGCGGACCAGCTTGACGACGGTGGCGCCGGGGTGGCGGGTGCGGAAGTCGAGGAGGTGGTCGGGGGTGGCGCCCGTGAAGGAGTAGATCGTCTGGCTGGCGTCGCCGACCACGCACAGGTCGTCCCGCTCGCCGAGCCACAGCTCCAGCAGACGCTGCTGAAGGGGGCTGACGTCCTGGTACTCGTCGACGACGAAGTGCTGGTACTGGGCGCGGACCTGGTCGGCGATGTCGCGCCGGTCCTGGAGGACGGCGACGGTCAGCAGCAGGACGTCCTCGAAGTCGATGACGGAGCGCTGCCGTTTGAGGTCCTCGTAGGCGGCGTAGAGCTGGGCGATCTCGGCGGGGTCGCGAGGGGCGTCACGGCCCGCCTTGACGGCGGCGAGGGCGTAGTCGGCGGGGACGGTCTGGGTGACCTTGGACCACTCGATCTCGGCGGTGACGTCCCGCAGTTCGCCCCGGTCGAGGCGGATGCGGCAGGCGGCCGCCGCGTCGGCCACGAGCTGGATCTTGCGGTCGACGAGCCGGGGCAGGGAGCCACCGACTGCTTTCGGCCAGAAGTACTGGAGCTGGCGCAGGGCGGCGGAGTGGAAGGTGCGGGCCTGGACGCCCTGCGCGCCGAGCTGGCGCAGCCGGCCGCGCATCTCGCCGGCGGCGCGGTTGGTGAAGGTGACGGCGAGCACGCTGGAGGGCTGGAGGATCCCGGCGCGGACCCCGTAGGCGATGCGGTGGGTGATGGCCCGGGTCTTGCCCGTACCGGCTCCCGCCAGCACGCACACCGGACCGCGCAGGGCCGTGGCCACCTCGCGCTGCTCGGGGTCGAGCCCTTCGAGCACCGCGTCGGCCGAGTCCGGTACCTGCGGGAAGAGGGTGGAATGCGTTGCTGCTGTCACACAGCCATGCTGCCAGGTCGCCGGAGACCGGTGGGACGGTTGTCCACAGGCGGGCCTTCGCAGTCGTACTAATGCGGCAGGCGTCACGTCGCGGAGCGGTCTCCTCGCGGGAATGGCGACGCCTGTGCGGACGTTCCTCCACTGCGACCAGACATCCCCGACCCACCGAAGGAGCGCGCCGAGATGCCGGGCACCGTGACGATGTACAGCACCACGTGGTGCGGCTACTGCCGCCGGCTGAAGAGCCAGATGGACCGCGAGGGCATCGCGTACGAAGAGATCAACATCGAGCAGGACCCGGAGTCCGCGGCCTTCGTGGAGAAGGCGAATGGCGGAAACCAGACGGTGCCGACGGTGCTCTTCCCCGACGGCTCGACGCTGACGAACCCTTCGCTGGCCCAGGTCAAGCAGAAGGTCGGCGCGTAACCCACGGCTGGGCGATGAGGGCGGTCCCCGAGGTACTGCGAAGTACCTCGGGGACCGCCCTTCTCTCTGCGTGCCTGTTCTCCTCGCGGGACTTCTCGCGTCGCGTCACACGAAGCTGCGGGTCGGCAGCGGCTTGCCGTACCAGAGCTCGATCAGGCGGGCCGCGATGGAGATGCCGTAGGGCGGCAGGACCTCGCCGGACTCGAAGGCCGCGCCGAGTTCGTCGCGGGAGAACCAGCGGGCTTCGTGGATCTCGTCGCCGTCGACGTCGATGGCGGTGGAGGTGGCGCGGGCGACGAAGCCCAGCATGAGGCTGGACGGGAACGGCCAGGGCTGGCTGGCGATGTAGTCGACCTGCCCGACGCTGACGCCGACCTCCTCGAAGACCTCGCGGCGCACGGCCTGCTCGATGGACTCGCCGGGCTCGACGAAGCCCGCGAGGGTCGAGAAGCGGCCCTCGGGCCAGTGGACCTGGCGGCCGAGCAGGATGCGGTCCTCCTCGTCCGTCACCGCCATGATCACCGCGGGGTCGGTGCGCGGATAGTGCTCGGCCCCGCAGGCGGGGCAGCGGCGGATGTGACCGGCGGCCGCGATGACCGTGCGCTCGCCGCAGCGGGAGCAGAAGCGGTGGGTGCGCTGCCAGTTCTCCAGGCCGACGGCGTGCACCATCAGGCCGACGTCACGCGGTGACAGCAGCAGTCCGGCCTCGCGCAGTCCGGCCGGGCGGGCCGACTGGTCGATACGGCCGGGCAGCGCGTCCTTCTGGAGGGCGAAGTAGCTGACGCCGTCCTCGTCGGTGCCGAGGAAGTAACGGTGGGCCTCGGTGAGGGGCGCTTCGAAGGACGGGGTCATGACGAGTTCGGTCCGGCCCTCGGACGTCTCGTCGATGAGGACCTGGCCGCCGGAGACGACGAAGCAACGCGTCGTGGGGTGGCTCCATGCCGCGGCGAGCCAGGCCTCGTCGAGCCGGTGGTGGGCGGCGCGGTCGATGCCGCTCGGTGCGGTGAGCGAGACGGGCCGGTCGGCGTTCTGGTCGGTCCAGGTGGTCACGGGTGCTTCCAACTCCCCCGGTGGAACGGTGGTTTCGGCGGGCGGTTCAGCAGGACGTACGGCAGGGGACGACCGTGAGGCCGTCAGGGCGCGCGGCGCCAGGTCTCGGCGAGGTCGCCCCACAGGTGGGCGGCGGTCTCGACGCCCTTGAGGAGGAGGCTCAGTTCGACCTTCTCGTTCGGGGCGTGCCAGCCGTCGGACGGGACGGAGATGCCGAGGAAGAGCACGGGTGCCCCGAGGACTTCCTGGAGGTCGGCGGCGGGCCCCGAGCCGCCCTCGCGCGTGAAGCGGACGGGGCCTTCGAAGGCGCGGCCCATGGCGCGGACCACGGCTTGCAGGGCCGGGTGGTCCAGCGGGGTCAGACAGGGCCGGGTGGCGGGACTGAAGGTGATCTCGTGCCTGATCCCCGCGGGCACCTGTGCTTCGGCCCACGCGCGGACGGCCTTCTCGACCTTGTCGGGGTCCTGGCCCGCGACCAGCCGGAAGGACAGCTTCACGAAGGCCGAGGACGGGATGATCGTCTTGCTGCCGGGGCCCTGGTAGCCGCCGCCCATGCCGTTGACCTCGGCGGTGGGGCGGGCCCAGACGCGCTCCAGGGTGGTGTGTCCGGCCTCGCCGTGGGCGGCGTGGGACTTGGCGGTGCTCAGCCACCGCCGCTCGTCGAAGGGCAGCTCGGCGAAGAGTTCGCGTTCGCGGTCGGTGAGCTCGACGATCCCGTCGTAGAAGCCGGGGACGGCCACCCGCGCGTGCTCGTCGTGCAGGGCGGCGATCAGCCGGGCCGCCGCGGTGGCCGGGTTGGGCACGGCGCCGCCGAAGGAGCCGGAGTGGATGTCCTGGTCGGGGCCGGACAGCCGGACCTCGCACTCGGCGAGCCCCCGCATGCCGGTGCACACCGTGGGCGTGTCCTCGGACCACATGCCGGTGTCGGAGACGATCACGGCGTCGGCGGCGAGCCGTCCGGCGTTCTCCTCGACCAGGGCGCGGAAGTGCGGGGAGCTGGACTCCTCCTCGCCCTCGATCAGCAGCTTGAGGCTGACGGCGGGGGCGGTGCGGCCGGTGGCGGCGAGGTGGGCGCGGACGCCCAGGGTGTGGAAGAAGACCTGTCCCTTGTCGTCGGCCGCCCCGCGCGCGTAGAGGCGGTCGTCGCGGACGACGGGTTCGAAGGGGTCGCTGTCCCAGCCGTCCTCACGGGCGGCGGGCTGCACGTCGTGGTGGCCGTAGACCAGGATCGTGGGCGCGTAGGGGTCGCCGGAGGGCCACTCGGCGTAGACGGCGGGCGCGCCCGGCGTCTGCCAGACCTCGGCGGTCGGGAAGCCGGTCTCCTTGAGCTTCGCGGCGAGCCAGTCCGCGCTGCGCCGTACGTCGGGGGCGTGGTCGGGCTGCGCCGACACCGACGGGATGCGCAGCCACTCGGCGAGGTCGTCGAGGAAGGCGGCACGGTGACGCGCGATGTACGTGCGGACGGCGCTGACGGCACTGTCAACGGGATGGCTCATGGTCACGAGCCTATCGGCCCGCGGCGACATCCTCGCCGGGCGGCTGCGCGCGGTCCTCCCACGCGACCGGCTCCGCGAGGTCGTCCCCGGCGGCCTCGTCCCGCGTCAACAGGCGCTCCAGCACGGCACGGTCCGGCAGTCCCTCGGGGCGTACGACCTCTCCGGTGCGCACGTACACGAACGCGGCTGTGACGGATTCCACGGGCACGCCCTGCTGCTCGGCCCAGGCGAGCCGGTACAGCGCGAGCTGGAGGGGGTCGGCGGTGCGGCCCCGGTTGGTCTTCCAGTCGACGATCTCGTACGTCGTCGTACCGCCGTCGCTCTCCTTGTAGACGGCGTCGATCCGCCCCCTGATGACGCGGCCGGCGAGGGCGAGCTGGAAGGGGGCCTCGACGCGGTGGGGGGTGCGGCGGGCGTACTCGGTGCGCTCGAAGGCGTCCTTGAGGTTCTCCAGGTCGCGTTCGTCGTCGATCTCCGCGTCCTCGCCGGGCAGTTCGTCCGGGCCGAGCAGGGGCAGCGTCAGTTCCTCGAAGCGGGCCTCGACCCAGGCGTGGAAGCGGGTGCCCCGGCGGGCGGCCGGCTGCGGGGGGCGCGGCATGGGGCGCGCGAGTTCCTGCGCGAAACCGTCCGGGTCGGCGGCCAGGCGCAGCAGCTGCGACGCGGTCAGGGTGGTCGGCAGGGGGACGTCAGTGACGCTCCGCCGGGCGCGGAGGAGCTCTCCGGTGAGCGCATCGAGGTCGCGGTCCCAGGAGTCGATCGTGCGGGCCTCCTCGGGGGTGAGGCGGGCCTCCTCTGGGCTGAGGGGGGTGCGCCGCGGCTCCGGCTCGGGCGGGCGGGGGCGCGCGGCGGGGGGCTCGGGGGGCGAGGCCTGGTGCGGGACGGTGGGGCGGCGGGCCGGGGAGTGCTTGTCGCGAGGCCGTTCGTGAGGCCGTTCGTCGTGCGGCGGCTCGTCGAAGAGCGGCGCGTCGAAGGGATCCTCGTCGAGGGGCGGCTCGTCGTACGGGTCCTCCTCGAAGGGCGGCTCGTCGGGGACGGGCGCGTCCTCGTCCGGTGGCGGTGACGGCCAGTCGGGGTCGTCGTAGGTCTCGGGGGCGAGCGCGGCGGCGGGGCGGTCGTCCTCGGCAGCGGCAAGGCTGTCCAAGTGGGCGAGGCTGTCCAGGTGGGCGAGGACGGTCTCGGCGGCGGTGCGGCGGCGGGCCAGGGCGCCGGGGTCCAGGGGCAGCGGCCAGACATGGTCGGCGGTGGCCGCGTGGAAGGCGGGGTTCTCCGCGTCCTCCTCCGGTTCGTCGGCCCAGGCCTCGATCTCGCCGTGGCCGGCCGCGCAGTGGTCGTGGAGGGCCTGGAGGAAGGCGGAGGGCCCGCGCGGCTTCTTCTGCGTGGGGCCCCACCAGTGGCCGGAGCCGAGGAGCAGGGAGCGGGGGCGGGTGAAGGTGACGTAGCCGAGGCGGAGTTCCTCGGTGTGCTGGTGGTCCTTCATGGCCTCGTGGAAGGCCTTCATGCCCCGGGAGTCCCAGGAGCCGATGTCGGGGAGGGTGTCGGCGTCGCCGCGCAGGGCGTGCGGCAGCACCTTGGCCTGGGCGGTCCACTTCTCGCGGCCCTGGCCGCTGGGGAACGTGCCGTCGACCAGGCCGGGGACGGCGACGACGTCCCACTCCAGGCCCTTGGACTTGTGTGCGGTGAGCACCTTGACGGTGTTCTCGCCGCCGGGCAGGGCGTTGTCGAGGCCCTTCTCGTACTGGGCGGCGGTGCGCAGGAAGGCGAGGAAGGCGAGCAGGCTCGCCTCGTTCTCGCCGGCGGCGAAGGAGGCGGCGATGTCGAGGAAGTTCGACAGGGTCTCGCGCCGGCGGGCGGCCAGGGCGTGCGGGGACGCCGACAGCTCCACTTCGAGGCCGGTGACGGCGAGGACGCGGTGCAGGACGTCCATCAGCGGGTCGGCGAGGGAGCGGCGCAGGTCGCGCAGTTCGGCGGCGAGCCGGGCGAACCGTACGCGCGCGTCCGGCGAGAAGGGCAGTCCGTCGTCCTCCCTGGTGCCGTCGGCGCCGTAGAGGGGTGACTCCAGGAAGGTGTCGAGGGCGTCGGCGAGCGAGACCACCTCGGCCGGGTCTACGCCTTCGACGGCGTGGGCGAGACGTCGGTCGGGGTCTTCGGCGTCGTCCCCGCGCGCGTGGGACACCAACAGGCGTGCCCGCCGCCCCAGGAGGGCGAGGTCGCGCGGGCCGATGCGCCAGCGGGGGCCGGTGAGCAGCCGCACCAGGGAGGCGTTGGCGCCGGGGTCCTGGAGGACCTCGCAGACGGCGACGAGGTCGGCGACCTCCGGCAGGTGCAGCAGCCCGGAGAGGCCCACGACCTCCACCGGCACGTCCCGGGCGACCAGCGCGGCCTGGATCTCCGCGAAGTCGGTGGCCGTGCGGCACAGGACGGCGATCTCGCCGGGCGCCTTCCCTGTGCCGACCAAGTGGGCGATGGAGTCGGCGATCCAGTCGATCTCCTCGGCGTGGGTGCTCAGGAGGGCGCAGCGCACCACTCCGTCGCGTTCGGCTCCCGGAGCGGGGCGCAGGGCCTCCACGCCCGCGTGCATCGCGCGCAGGGGCTCGGCTAGGCCGTTGGCGAGGTCGAGGAGGCGGCCGCCGCTGCGGCGGTTCTCGCTGAGCGCCTGCCGGGTGGCGGGGCGGCCGTCGGCGTGGGCGAAGTGCTCGGGGAAGTCGTCGAGGTTGGCGACGGAGGCGCCGCGCCAGCCGTAGATCGCCTGGCAGGGGTCGCCGACGGCGGTGACGGGATGGCCGGTGCCGCCGCCGAAGAGGCCGGCGAGCAGGATGCGCTGGGCGACCGAGGTGTCCTGGTACTCGTCCAGGAGGACGACCCGGAACTCGTCGCGCAGGATCCGGCCGACCTCGGCGACCTGGCCGAGCCGCGCCGCCTGGGCGATCTGGTCGCCGAAGTCGAGCAGGTCGCGTTCGCGCTTGGCGGCCCGGTAGCGCCGCACCAGGTCGGCGAGTTCACGCCGGGCCGCCGCGGCCTCGGGCGCCTTGCGCAGGTCGGCGTTGCTGAGCTTGGCGCCCTCCAGGGTGTGCAGCAGTTCGGCGTCCCACGCGCGCAGGTCCTCGGGGCGGACGAGGTGCTCGGCGAGGTCGGCGTCGAGGGCGAGGAGGTCGCTGACCAGGTCGGCGAAGGAGCGGGTGAGCGCCGGGTAGGGGCCGGGCGCCTCGCGCAGCACGCGCGCGGCGAGCTGGTAGCGGGTGGCGTCGGCGAGCAGGCGGGAGGTCGGCTCCAGGCCGATGCGCAGGCCGTGGTCGGTCAGCAGCCGGCCCGCGAAGGAGTGGTAGGTGGAGATCACCGGCTCGCCCGGCGGGTTGTCGGGGTCGATGACGTCGGGGTCGGTGACGCCGGCCTTGACCAGCGCCTTGCGGACGCGCTCGGCGAGCTCGCCGGCGGCCTTGTTGGTGAAGGTCAGGCCGAGGACCTGCTCGGGAGCGACCTGTCCGGTACCCACCAGCCACACCACGCGCGCGGCCATGACCGTCGTCTTGCCCGACCCGGCTCCGGCCACGATCACCTGCGGGGCGGGCGGCGCGGTGATGCAGGCCGTCTGCTCCGGGGTGAACGGGATGCCGAGGAGTTCTTTGAGCTGCTCGGCGTCGGTGATGCGGGCGGGCATGTCGGGAAGGCTAGCGGCGGGCACTGACAGTCGATGACAAATCGCCCGCCGTCCCGCGAGAAGCGCAGGTCAGCGCGGGTGGTGCGGTCCGTCACACCGGTGTGCTCACTCCACCACGTGACGTCCCTCGGGGCGCGCGCTGCACGAGGCCCGGAACGCGCAGTGCGTGCAGTGCTGCCCGGCGGTGGGCGTGAAGCGCTCGTCGAGGACCTTGCCGGCCGCGGTGGCGAGCAGGTCGCCGACCCACTCCCCCGCGGCTCCTTCCAGGGCGTCCTGGGCCTGCACCTTGGGCAGGCTGTCGCCGCCGTCCCGTTTGGCGGCTCCCTGGCGCAGATGGACGAGTTCGGCGCCGCCCGGCTCGGGACGCACCCCGTCGAAGGCCTCGTCGACGGCGCCCTCGCGGACGGCGAGCTGGTAGACGGCGAGCTGCGGGTGGCGTTCCACCTCGCGCGCGGTGGGCGCCTGTTTGCCGGTCTTGAAGTCGACGACGTAGGCGCGGCCCTCGCCGTCCGCCTCGACGCGGTCCATCTGGCCGCGGATGCGCACCTCGTAGTCGCCCGCGCCCAGGGTGACGTCGAAGTCGTGCTCGCTGGCGACGGGCGTACGGCCTGTACGGACGCCCCCGGAGTCGACGTGCCAGGTCAGGAAGCGTTCCAGCGCCACGCGCGCGTTGGCCTTCTCCTGTTCCGACTTCCAGGGGGCGTCGAAGGCCAGCGCGTTCCACACCGATTCCAGGCGCTCCATGAGGACGGCCAGGTCGGCCGGGGTGTGCCCGGAGGCGACCTCGTCGGCGAGGACGTGCACGACGTTGCCGAAGCCCTGGGCGACGGTGGCGGGGGCGTCGGCCTTCACCTCGCGGCCCAGGAACCACTGGAGCGCACAGGTGTTGGCGAGCTGGTCCAGCGCGCTGCCGGAGAGCGCCACGGGCCGGTCGCGGTCGCGCAGCGGCACCTTGCTCTCGGTCGGCTCGAACATGCCCCACCAGCGGTACGGGTGCGCCGACGGCGCCAGCGGCCGGCCGTCCTCGTCGGAGAGCGCGGCGAGCCTGGCCAGCCGGCGGGCGGCCGCCTCCCTGAGGACGGCGGACGCGCGCGGGTCGACCGTCGTGGCGCGCAGTTCGGCGACCAGCGCGGCGACGGACAGGGGGCGGCGCGGGCGGCCCGTGACGTCCTTGGGTTCGACGCCGAGTTCGGTGAGGAAGCGTGAGGGCTGGTCGCCGTCGTCGGCGGGGGCCTTCACGGCGGTGACGACGAGACGGTCACGCGCGCGCGTGGCCGCCACGTAGAAGAGGCGGCGCTCCTCGGCGAGCAGGGCGCCCGGGGTGAGCGGTTCGGCGAGCCCGTCGCGGCCGATGCGGTCGGCCTCCAGCAGGGAGCCGCGGCGGCGCAGATCCGGCCACAGTCCCTCCTGGACGCCGGCCACAACGACCAGGCTCCACTCCAGGCCCTTCGCGCGGTGCGCGGTCATCAGGCGGACGGCGTCGGGGCGTACGGCGCGTCGCGTGAGGGTGTCGGCGGCGATGTCCTCGGCCTCGATCTCGGCGAGGAAGTTCAGGGCGCCCCGGCCTCCGGTGCGTTCCTCCGCGCGCGCGGCGGTTGCGAACAGCGCGCACACGGCGTCCAGGTCGCGGTCGGCGTTGCGGCCGGCCGCGCCGCCGCGCCGGGCGGCCCGCTCCAGACGAGTGGGCCAGGGGGTGCCGTCCCACAGGTCCCACAGCGCCTCCTCGGCCGTGCCGCCGCCGGCGAGCCGCTCACGTGCCTTGCGCAGCAGCGCGCCGAGGCGCTGGGCTCCGCGCGCGTACGTCGGGTCGTGCGTGACCAGCCGTTCCGGCTCGGCGAGCGCCCGCGCGAGCAGTTCGTCGGAGGGCGGCGGCAGCGGGTTCCCCGCGGCCCGCTCCTCCTCGCGCAGGGCGCGCCCGAGGCGGCGGAGGTCGGCGGCGTCCATGCCGGCGAGGGGGGAGGCGAGCAGAGTGAGAGCGGTCTCGACGTCGAGCCACCCGGGCCCGGACCTCGCCTCGCCCCCGCCGGCCTCGACGTCGGCCTGGGAATCAGGGCTGCCGGCCCGCGCGTCGACTTCGTGCTCAGGGACGACCTCTCCGTC
The DNA here is from genome assembly GCF_042890065.1 of Streptomyces sp. NPDC002328. Taxonomy (NCBI): domain Bacteria; kingdom Bacillati; phylum Actinomycetota; class Actinomycetes; order Kitasatosporales; family Streptomycetaceae; genus Streptomyces; species Streptomyces sp. NPDC002328. The sequence goes on from NZ_JBIARQ010000029.1 coordinate 51,738, forward strand.
GGCCTGGGGCTCAGAGGCAGTACCGGTGCCAGCCTCGTGCGCAGCGTCGGTCCCGGCGTCGGCCTGGTGCTCAGGGACGGTGCCAGTGCCGGCCTCGCGCGCAGGGTCGGTCCCAGCCTCAGCCTTGGGCTCGGGGGCGGCTTCGGCCTCGGCCTGGGACGAAGAAACAGCCTCGGCGTCGGCCTCGTGCTCAGGAAGAGCCCCGGCCCCAGTGCCCGGCTCGGCCCCCTCCGCTCGGGCCGCCCCCACTCCCGTCGCGTCCGCCTCCTGCTGGCCGGCCTCCCCCGCCGCCGCGGCGGCTGCCTCCCCCGACGCGCCCACCACCGTCGACGCACCCGACTCCCCCGACACGCCCGACTCCGCCACGGCACCCGATTCCGCCAGCGCCACCGCGCGCAGTGCCGTCAGCAAGGGTGCGACGGCCGGTTCGTGGCGCAGGGGGAGGTCGTCGCCGTCGATGTCGAGGGGGACGCCGGCGGTTGTGAGGGCGCGACGGACCGTCGGGATGGTGCGGGCGCCGGCGCGCACCAGGACGGCCATCTCGCCCCACGGCACGCCGTCCTCCAGGTGCGCGCGGCGCAGCACGTCGGCGATGTTGTCCAGCTCGGTGCCGGCCGTCGGGTACGTGTACACGTCGACGCGGCCGCCCTCGCGCACCGGGGCGAGTTCGCGGTGGGCGCGGACCTTCTCCGCGGGGAGCCGGGTCAGGGGCATCCGCTGGGTCAGCAGGCGGGTGGCGGCCAGCAGGGCTGCGCCGGAGCGGCGGGAGGCCCGCAGGACCTCCACGGGGGCCGGACGGCCGTCGGGGCGCGGGAAGGCGCGGGGGAACTCCAGGATGCCGTTCACGTCCGCGCCCCGGAAGGCGTAGATCGACTGGTCGGGGTCGCCGAAGGCGACCAGGGTGCGCCCCCCGCCGGCGAGGGCGTGCAGCAGCCGTACCTGGGCCGGGTCGGTGTCCTGGTACTCGTCGACGTAGACGGCGTCGTACCGGGCGGCGAGCCGCTGGGCGACCTCCGGGCGGTGGGCGAGGAGGACCGCGCGGTGGACGAGTTCGGCGTAGTCGATCACGCCGTGCAGGTCGAGGACATCGAGGTACTCGGCGAGGAAGGAGGCCGCGGCCCGCCAGTCGGGCCGGCCGATGCGCCCGGCGAAGGCGTCCAGGGCGTCGGGGCCCAGGCCGAGTTCGCGGCTGCGGGCGAGCACCGCGCGGACCTCGTCGGCGAAGCCGCGCGTGGTGAGGCAGGCGCGCAGTTCGTCCGGCCAGCGCACGTGCGCGAGGCCCAGCCGTTGCAGGTCGAGCTGGCCCGCGAGCAGTTCCCGCACGGCCACGTCCTGCTCGGGGCCGGACAGCAGCCGCAGCGGTTCGACGAACAGGTCGCTGTCCTGGTGGGCGCGGACCAGGGCGTAGCAGTACGAGTGGAAGGTGGTCGCCTGGGGGGCGCGGGCGGCGCCCATGCGCAGCGCCATGCGGTCGCGGAGTTCGACGGCGGCCTTGCGGCTGAAGGTCAGCACCAGGATGCGCGCGGGGTCGTCGCCGCGGGCGACGCGGGCCGCCACGGATTCGACGAGGGTGGTGGTCTTGCCGGTGCCCGGCCCCGCCAGCACGAGCAGCGGCCCGGCGGCGTGGTCAACCACGGAGCGCTGCGCGGCGTCAAGACGAGGGGGATCGACTGAGGCCGGCGGGGTACGTACCAGTCGGTAAGCGCCACGACTCCCCTGTCGCCCTGAAGGGTGCGACAGGCGCCTGGTGGAGGAAGAGGAGCTCACGTGGTTCGCCGGTCCTGGTGGGTGTGCTGGTTGGCGGAGCATCGCTCGGGGAGAGCGGTGGTCGCGGGATGAGGGGGACGCGTGCGGGCGACGCTACGCCGACAGGTTGCCTTGAAGGACGGCTTCCGCTTCTTCCCTCGTGCCCCGTGCGGCCCGCGGGCCACGCATGCCCCACGCCTCTCGAACGTACGCCATGCCGCCGACGTGCCCCGATTCCTCCGTATGGGCGATGGGCTCCCATCGGACACGGCCGATGGCGGAAGCTGTCAGGTGTGACCCTCCGCACGTTCGCCGCCGTCCCATCGCGCGCGTCGCATGTCGAGCCGCGGCAGATGGCCCTCGGCGGCTCTGCTCGCCTCCTTCAGGGGTGTGCCCTCCGCGCGGTAGTGGTCCAGGGCCCGCAGTTCGTGGCCCGGCAGCAGCACCCCGTCGGCGCGCACGACGCGCCACCAGGGGACGGCGCCCCCGTAGAGGGCCATCACCCGGCCGACCTGCCGGGGCCCGCCCTCCCCGAGCCACTCGGCGACGTCCCCGTATGTCATGACCCGCGCGGACGGGATCGACTCGGCCACCTCGAGGACCCGCTCGGCGTACTCGGGCAGCGCGTCGTCCGGGTGCTCCGGGCGGGCGTCGTCGTACTCCGGACGGGCGTCGTCCGGAAGGCTCAGCTCGCTCATCCGTCCCATCCTGCCCCACGCCACCGACAACGCGACCTGCCCGCGACGGTGAGTGACCCTCGCCCCGGGGCGACGCTTGGGGCAGACTGTGCGATCCCGCATTTGCACCCTGATGCCCCCGTGTGTCGGTGGGGCATGCCACCATCGTGCGGGCGGTGACCGGTGATACGAGATCAAGAAGAGACGATGAAGCAGCAGGGTGTGCATCCCGAGGGCGCGGAGGGCACCTCTGACGCTGCGGCGCGCCCGGACCCCGCGGACAAGGCGGAGCGGAACGCGAAAGCGACCGCGAAGAAGGCTGCGCGAAAGGACGCGGATCAGAACTCCGAACTGGTCGAAGTGACGCACATCGACGAGGTCGAGGGCGACGAACCGCTGCTCCCCGCGCGCGTGCACCGCCCCTCGGACCTGATGCGGCTGCTGGTGGGCGTGCTCGGCGTGATCGTCCTGCTCGCCATCGCCGCCTTTGCGCACGGAACGACCTCGGGCCTGGAACAGGACATCAACAAGGGGACGGGGCAGGCTCCCGATCTCCTCATCAAGATCGCCGGTCTGGCGTCCAGCATCGCCATCCTGCTCGTCCCCGTCGCCTTCGCCATCGAACGCCTGATCAAACGGGACGGACTGCGCATCGCCGACGGCGTGCTCGCGGCCGTCCTCGCGCACGGGATCACCCTCGCCACCGACCTGTGGGTGGCCAAGGCGGCCCCGGAATCGATCGCGGAGGCCCTCACCCAGCCCTCCCCCGGTGACATCACCGCCCTCACCGATCCCGTGCACGGCTATCTCGCGCCGGTGATCGCGTACATGACGGCCGTCGGCATGTCCCGCCGGCCGCGCTGGCGGGCCGTGCTGTGGATCGTGCTGCTTCTCGACGCCTTCTCGATGCTGGTCACCGGCTATACGACGCCGTTCTCGATCATCCTGACGGTCCTGATCGGCTGGACGGTGGCGTACGGCACGCTCTACGCGGTCGGCTCGCCCAACGTCCGCCCCACCGGCCGGACCCTGATGGCGGGCCTTCGGCACGTCGGCTTCCGCCCGGTCAGCGCGGCCCGCCAGGAGGTCGCCGACACGCCGGAGACCGGCGACCGGGGCCGCCGCTACTTCGTCACCCTGGAGGACGGTCCGCCGCTGGACGTCACGGTCGTCGACCGTGAGCAGCAGGCGCAGGGCTTCTTCTACCGCGCGTGGCGCAATCTGACGTTGCGCGGCTTCGCCACCCGCAGCAGCCTCCAGTCGCTGCGCCAGGCGCTGGAGCAGGAGGCGCTGCTCGCCTACGCGGCCATCGCGGCCGGTGCCAACGCGCCCAAGCTGATCGCGACCTCCGAGCTCGGCCCCGACGCCGTGATGCTCGTCTACGAGCACTCCGGCGGACGCACCCTCGACTCGCTGCCGGACGAGGAGATCACCGACGACCTGCTGCGGGAAACCTGGGACCAGGTGCGCGCCCTCCAGTCCCGGCGCATCGCGCACCGCAGGCTGGTGGGCGACGCGATCCTGGTGGATCGTTCCGGCACGGTCATCCTCACCGACCTGCGCGTCGGCGAGATCGCGGCCGGCGATCTGCTGCTGCGCATGGACACCTCCCAGCTGCTGGTGACGCTCGGGCTCAGGGTGGGCGCGGAGCGCGCGGTCGCCTCGGCGGTGGGCGTGCTGGGCCCCGACGCCGTGGCCGACTGTCTGCCGATGCTCCAGCCGATCGCGTTGAGCCGCTCCACGCGCGCGACGCTGCGCAGGCTGGCCCGGGAGCGGGCGCAGCGCGAGCGCGACGCGGTGCTGGAGGCGTCCCAGCAGGCCAAGCAGGCCCGTCACGAGGCGTCCGGCGACGCTCCCGTGGTGACCCTCGACAAGGTCGGCAAGAAGGCGGAGCGCGCGGAGGCGCGGGCGGAGAAGCGGGCCCTCGACGAGGCGCTGGAGGAGGCCCGCGAGGAGGACCTGCTGACGCAGATCCGGCACGAGGTGCTGCGGATCCGGCCCCAGGCGCCGGTGGAGCCGGCCCGGCTGGAGCGGGTGCGTCCGCGCACGCTGATCAGCTTCATCGCCGGCGCCTTCGGCGCTTACTTCCTGCTGACGCAGCTCACACACATCGAGTTCGGCCCGCTCGTCGCCAACGCCGAGTGGGGCTGGGTCGCCGCGGCGGTGCTGTTCTCGGCGCTGAGCTATGTGGCCGCGGCGATGAGCCTGCTGGGGTTCGTGCCGGAGCGGGTGCCCTTCCCGCGGACGGTGGCGGCGCAGGTCGCCGGGTCCTTCGTGAAGATCGTCGCCCCGGCCGCGGTCGGCGGGGTCGCCCTCAACACGCGCTTCCTGCAACGCGCGGGCGTGCGGCCGGGGCTCGCGGTGGCGAGCGTGGGTGCCTCGCAGCTGTTCGGGCTCGGCTGCCACATCCTGATGCTGCTGTCGTTCGGCTATCTCACCGGCACCGAGAAGACGCCGTCGCTGTCGCCGTCCCGCACGGTCATCGCGGGCCTGCTGACGGTGGCGGTGCTGGTGCTCGTGGTCACCTCCGTGCCGTTCCTGCGGAAGTTCGTCGTCACGCGCGTGAGGTCGCTCTTCGCGGGTGTCGTGCCGCGCATGCTGGACGTGCTCCAGCGCCCCCAGAAGCTGGTCACCGGCATCGGCGGCATGCTGCTGCTCACCGCCTGCTTCGTGATGTGCCTGGACGCGTCGATCCGCGCGTTCGGCGACGAGAACGCCTCGATCAGCATCGCCAGCGTCGCCGTCGTCTTCCTCGCGGGCAACGCGCTCGGCTCGGCCGCCCCGACGCCGGGCGGTGTCGGCGCGGTCGAGGCGACGCTGACGGTCGGCCTGATCGCGGTCGGCCTGCCCAAGGAGGTCGCCGCGCCGGCCGTTCTGCTGTTCCGGCTGCTCACGCTGTGGATCCCGGTGCTGCCGGGCTGGCTGGCCTTCAACCATCTGTCCCGCAAGGGAGCGCTCTAGGCCGACGCGACCGCGTCAAGTCCGCGGCGACGGCGGCGGTGCGGATCATCCGTACCTCGTACGGACCGTGGCCCCGCGCGCGGGCGCTCGCGCGACCTCAGGATGGGTTCATGCCGAACCCCTCCCGTCTGCGCGCCGCCGCCCTGACCGTCGCCGTCCTCCTGTCGTCCTCCGTGGCGGCGAGCTGCGGCGGCGACTCCCAGGAGCAGGACCTGACGGCGCAGGAACTGACGTGGGAGGACTGCCCGGCGCCGTCGCAGGCGGAGGGCGGGGGCAGCGCGCCCTCCCCGCTGCCCGACGGCGACCAGTGGAAGTGCGCCACCATGCGGGCGCCCCTGGACTGGGCCGAGCCCAAGGGGGACACGATCGGCATCGCGCTGATCCGGGCCGAGGCAAGCGGCGAGCCGAGCCGGCGGATCGGCTCCCTGTTGTTCAACTTCGGCGGCCCCGGCGGCTCCGGCGTCGCCACCCTGCCCGCGTTCGCCGAGGACTACGCGACCCTGCGCACCCGCTACGACCTGGTGAGTTTCGACCCTCGCGGGGTCGGCCGCAGCGCGGGCGTGCGCTGCGAGAACGACCAGCAGCTCGACGCCTACTTCCAGCAGGACATGACACCGGACGACGACGCCGAGCGCGCCACCCTCGTGGACAACGTCCAGGAGTTCAACGGCGCGTGCGAGAAGAACTCCAAGCAGGTGCTGCCGCATGTGCGCACCACCGACGCGGCCCGTGACATGGACCTGATGCGCCAGGTCCTCGGCGACGAGAAGCTGCACTACTTCGGCATCTCCTACGGCACCGAACTCGGCGGCGTCTACGCTCATCTGTTCCCGAAGAACGTGGGGCGGGCCGTCTTCGACGCGGTCGTGGACCCGACGCAGACGCCCGAGCAGGGCTCGCTGGGGCAGGCCAGGGGCTTTCAGCTCGCGCTGGACAACTACGCCGCGGACTGCACGTCGAAGGTCGAGGACTGCCCCGTCGGGGACACCGCCCAAGACGTCAAGGACCGGATCGCCCGTCTGCTGAAGGACCTCGACAGCCGGCCGATCCCCGGGATCTTCCCCCGTGAGCTGACCCAGAGCGCCGCGACCAACGGCATCGCGCAGGCGCTGTACTCGCAGGACTTCTGGGAGTACCTGACCGAGGGCCTGGATCAGGCCTACGACGGGGACGGCAGGATCCTGATGCTGCTGTCCGACTCGCTGAACGGCCGCAGCGAGAACGGCGAGTACAGCAACATCGCCGCGGCGAACGTCTCCATCAACTGCGCCGACGACAAGCCGCGGTACTCGACCGAGTACGTGCAGGGCAAGCTGCCGCAGTTCCGCGCCGCCTCCCCCCTGTTCGGGGACTTCCTCGCCTGGGGGATGCTCAGCTGCACCGACTGGGCCGTGCCGGGGGCCGCCGAGCATCCCGACGTCAGCGCGCCCGGCTCGGCGCCGATCCTCGTCGTGGGCAACACCGGAGACCCCGCAACTCCCTACGAGGGGGCGCGGAAGATGGTGGGCGCGCTGGGCGAGGGCGTCGGAGTGGAGCTGACCTACCGGGGGCAGGGGCACGGCGCCTATGGCAGCAAGAACAAGTGCGTGCGGTCGGCAGTGGACGGCTACCTGCTGGACGGGAAAGTGCCGCCGACGGGCACCGTCTGTTCCTAGCCGGGACCCGGAAACCCCGAGCAGTCAAATAAAGCCCCAGGTCAGAGAGTTATCCACAGGCTCCGACGGGTCGGACGCGATCCGCCTACCATGGCATGACCGCCGTTCGCGAACGCAGTCGGACGGCTTGTGAGGGGGAAGAGACATGGGGCATTTCGCACGGTGGGCGGCGCTGGGGGCCGCCACCGCACTGCTGGTGGCGGGCTGCGGCGACGGCTCGTCGTCCGACGGCAAGGGCACCGAGGACGGCAAGGGCGGCAAGGGGAAGGACAGCGCCCGACCGTCGGCCACCGCGCCGTCCGGCGGCTTGCCGGCCTCGGCTCTGCCCTCCTCGCTGACCTCGCAGAAACTCGACTGGAGGCGGTGCCGGTCCACCGACGACGCCTCCGCGCCGGGCGACGGCTGGCAGTGCGCGACGCTGAAGGCCCCGCTGGACTGGGCCCGGCCCGACGGGAAGACCATCGACCTCGCCCTGATCCGGTCCAAGGCCCAGGGGAACGACCGCATCGGCTCGCTGCTCTTCAACTTCGGCGGCCCGGGCGGCTCCGGGGTGTCGACAATGCCCTCGTACGCCTCCATGGCCTCCTCGCTGCACGAGCGGTACGACCTGCTCAGCTGGGATCCGCGCGGAGTCGGGTCCTCGGGCGGGGTCCGCTGCCGCGACGACAAGGAGATCCAGGCCGCCGAGTCGGTCGACTCCACCCCCGACAGCGCGGCCGAGGAGCAGGCCTTCCTGCGGGACGCCACCGACTTCGGCGAGGGCTGTCAGGAGAACGCCGGGGAGAAGATGGCCCACGTCTCGACCACCGACACGGCCCGCGACATGGACCTGATGCGCCATGTCCTCGGCGACGAGAAGCTGCACTACTTCGGCATCTCCTACGGCACCGAACTCGGCGGCGTCTACGCGCACCTGTTCCCGAAGAACGTGGGGCGGGTGGTCCTGGACGCGGTGGTCGACCCGACCGCCGACACGGTGGGTCACGCCAAGAACCAGACCAAGGGCTTCCAGCTGGCGCTCGACAACTACCTCAGGGCGACCGGAGAGGACCCGAAGCGGGGCAGCGAGAAGATCGCCGCCCTGCTGAAGCAGATCGACTCCGAGCCGCTGCCGACCACGTCCGGGCGCGAACTCACCCAGACGCTCGCGGTCACCGGGATCGTGCTGCCGCTGTACAGCAAGGAAAGCTGGCCCAGCCTGCTCAGCGCCCTGGAGGCGGCGGAAGAGGGGGACGGCTCCGAGCTGCTGCCCCTCGCCGACGCCTACAACGACCGGAACACCGAAGGGCACTACGGCACGACGACCCACTCACAACGGGTCATATCGTGCTTGGACGACAAGCAGCGGCCGACGATGGAGGAGACGAAGAAGCTGCTGCCGGAGTTCGACAGGATCTCGCCCGTGTTCGGCTCCTTCCTCGGCTGGGACACGGCCGGGTGGTGCCACGACTGGCCGGTGGCCGGGCAGTTCGACTCCCCGGAGGTGAGCGCGGCGGGCTCGGCGCCGATCCTGCTGGTCGGCAACACCGGGGACCCGGCGACTCCGTACGAGGGCGCGCGGAGAATGGCGGACGAGCTCGGCAAGGGCGTCGGGGTGCTGCTCACCTGGAAGGGCGAGGGACACGGCGCGTACGGGAGCGGGAGCGACTGCGTCGACTCGGCGGTGGACGGCTATCTGCTGAACGGCACGGCACCGAAGGACGGCAAGGTCTGCTCATGACGACGGCGGGGGCTCCGGGCACCCGTGGTGCGCGAAGCCCCCGCCGACTCGACAGGTGGGCCGGACCGGCGGACCGGTCAGTAGACCGGCTTGCTCGGCTCGATCTGGTTGACCCAGCCGATCACGCCGCCACCGACGTGCACGGCGTCCGCGAAGCCCGCCGACTTCAGGACCGCGAGGACTTCCGCACTGCGGACACCCGTCTTGCAGTGCAAGACGATCTTCTTGTCCTGGGGCAGGCCCCCCAGGGCGGTGCCGAGGAGGAACTCGTTCTTCGGGATCAGCTTCGCGCCGGGGATGGAGACGATCTCGTACTCGTTCGGCTCGCGGACGTCGATGATCTCGATGTTCTCGCCGTCGTCGATCCACTCCTTGAGCTGCTTGGGAGTGATCGTCGAGCCGGCGGCCGCCTGCTGGGCCTCCTCGGAGACGACGCCGCAGAAGGCCTCGTAGTCGATGAGCTCGGTGACGGTCGCGTTCTCACCGCAGACCGCGCAGTCCGGGTCCTTGCGGACCTTGACCTGGCGGTACTGCATCTCCAGGGCGTCGTAGATCATCAGCCGGCCGACCAGCGGCTCGCCGATGCCCGCGAGGAGCTTGATGGCCTCGTTGACCTGGATGGAGCCGATGGACGCGCACAGCACGCCGAGGACGCCGCCCTCGGCGCAGGAGGGGACCATGCCCGGCGGCGGGGGCTCCGGGTACAGGCAGCGGTAGCAGGGGCCGTGCTCGGACCAGAAGACGGACGCCTGACCGTCGAAGCGGTAGATCGAGCCCCACACGTACGGCTTGTTCAGCAGCACGCACGCGTCGTTGACCAGGTAGCGGGTCGCGAAGTTGTCCGTGCCGTCGACGATCAGGTCGTACTGGCCGAAGATGTCCATCACGTTGTCGGCCTCGAGCCGCTCCTCGTGAAGGACCACGTTCACGTACGGGTTGATGCCGAGGACGGAGTCGCGCGCGGACTCGGCCTTGGAGCGGCCGATGTCGGCCTGGCTGTGGATGATCTGACGCTGGAGGTTCGACTCGTCCACCTCGTCGAACTCGACGATGCCGAGCGTGCCCACGCCGGCCGCGGCCAGGTACATCAGCGCCGGCGAGCCCAGGCCGCCGGCGCCGACACACAGCACCTTGGCGTTCTTCAGCCGCTTCTGCCCGTCCATCCCGACGTCGGGGATGATCAGGTGGCGGGAGTACCTGCGGACCTCGTCTACGGTGAGCTCGGCGGCCGGCTCGACCAGGGGTGGCAGCGACACGGGGACTCCGTTGGTCGGTCAATCACTACAGTTGTTCTCCCCGTAACACTGCCATGGGCTTCTTCATTCCGAGACACCTGTTCCGATCCGCGAGACGATTTCGTCCCAGTAGCCGGGCATGGTCTCCCAGGGGTCGGTGAGCCCGCCGCCGTCGGTGCGGTCGGTGAACCAGATGGTCGCCGCGCCCTGCCAGCGGGCGATGCGCAGCGCCTCCTCCAGATGTCCGCCGGGCACGCCGTGGACGAGGTGGCAGAAGCGCTCGGGCGGGTAGGCGGCGGTCCACTCGGCCGCCTGCGACCAGCGGTAGTCGTTCCATGTGCCGGAGAAGGTGACGAGCTGGTCGGCGTTCTCGGCGTAGCCGGGGTACGGGTGGGTTCCGTGGCCGAGGACGATGTGGGGCGTCTCGCGGAGCGTGCGCAGGGTGCTCACCGTGCGCCGGATCCCGGGGAGCGCCGTGCGTTCGGCCGGGCAGCGGTCCAGGAGGAAGCCGTCGACCTGGTACCAGTCGAGGTGCTGTTGCGCGTCGGAGATCACCTCGGGGAAGTCGCGGGCGCCGTGGGTGAGGTCGAGGTGGCCCAGGACGCGGACGCCGGCGTTGCGCAGCCGGCCCGCGGCGTCGAGACAGCGCGGGTCGGGGCGGACGCCGGGGCCGCCGTCGACGTTGAGGACGACCCAGTGCAGGCGTCTGCCGGGGCGGGTGAGTTCGCCCCACTCGGCCGGGGCGAGGAGGGGGTGCGCGATGCCGGGTACGCCGAAGCCGGTGCGGACGTCGGTGCTCGCGGCACCGGCCCGGGCGCCGGTCAGATTCGACACGCCGCCTCCATCCAGATGTCGGCGAGGGACTCCTCCAGGTTGATCCGGGGCCGCCAGCCGAGCCGGTCGCGCGCGGTGCGCACGTCGGCCTGCTGCCAGCTGCCGCAGCCGTCCGGGTACGCGACCGGGGCCGCGTGGTCGGCGTCGGCGCGGGGGTGGCCGATGGGCGCCCGGAAGTGGCCGCCGGGCGGGCCGTCGAGTTCGTGGAGGGCGCCGCCGTATCCGGCCACGCGGGCGAGGATCGCGGCGGCGTCGCGCAGGCGGACGGCGCGGCCCGAGCCGATGTTGATGACGCCCTGCGCGGCGGAGAGGGCGGCGGCGTGCACGGCGCGGGCCACGTCACGGACGTCGACGAAGTCGCGCTGGGCGCCGAGGCCGCCGAGTTTGAGCTCCCCGTCGCCGGACTGCATGGCGCGGCGCATGGCTTCGGCGAGCCGGCCGAGCGGCGAGCCGGCGGGGGTGCCGGGCCCTGCCGGCGAGAACACCCGGAGCACCACCGCGTCCAGGCCGGAGCCGAGGACGAGTTCGGTGGCGGCGAGCTTGCTGACGCCGTACGGGCCGCCAGGGCGTGGGACGGCGTCCTCGGCGGTGGAGGAACCGGGCTGGCTCGGGCCGTACTCGGCGCCGCAGCCGATCTGGACGAGCCGCGCGCCGCAGCCGCTGCGGCGCAGGGCCTCGCAGACGGTGGCAACGGCGACGGTGTTGTGGCGGGTGAGTTCGCGGGCCCCGCCGCGGGTGGCGCCCGCGCAGTTGACGACGACCTGCGGGTGGACCGCGTCGAGGAAGCGGGTGAGCGCGCCGGGACTGCCGGAGGCGAGGTCGAAGCGGACGTCGGCGTCGTCGCCCCGGCCCAGCGCGGTGAGCTGGACGGCGGGGTCGGCGAGCAGACGGTCGGCGACGAAGCGTCCGACGTAGCCGTTGGCTCCGATCAGCAGGACTCTCATCGTGCGACTCCCGGGGTGTGCGCTCCGGCCGTTCCCGTGGCCGCGAGGGCTCCTGCGGCCGCCGGGGCCCCGGCGGTTCCGGTCGCTCCGGATCGGGAGGTGGTCATCTCGTCTCTCCTTCGGGTTTGTTGCGTGGGTGGAGGAGCGCGTGCGTCGTGCGGTCCGTGCACGGTGGGGGTGGTGCGGCGCGCGGAGGTCGTGCGGTGGAGGACTGCGGGGGCGCGGGCGCGGCCCGGCGGGGGCCCGTTCGCTCAGGGGCAGGGCGGGTGGTCCGGCCGGTGCGGTTCGGTGTCAGCACGGCTGGTCCGTTCGCGCGTGGGCGGAGGCCCTGGTGAGCGTGCGGCTCGCGTGGATCAGCAGGGTGAGCGCGGCGGCTCCGCAGGCGAGTGCCGGGACGGCGGTGGGTCCCCAGGCGGCCACGAGCGTCTCGACGGGGACGGACAGGAAGCCGCAGCCGGGCAGACGGCTCGCGAAGACCGTGGCCACGGCGACCGTCTCGGCCGCGCCGGCGGCGCCGAGGACGAGCACCGGGGCTCGGGTGAAGCCGTGCACGTGGAGGAGGCGGGCGAGGAAGAGCAGCGCGCCCAAGGGGAGGGTCTGCGCGTGGTCGGCGGTCGCTCCGAGGGCCGTCGCGCTGAGGCCGGTCAGGGCGGCGAGGGCGCACAGGAACAGGGCGAAGACGCCGAGCAGCAGTGGGCGCGCGGAGGCGGCGAACTCCTCAAGGCCCCGGCTGGTCTCCAGTCGACGACGGGCGTGTACGGCGAGGAGGTGCGCGCTCCAGGCGGCGGGGGCGCAGGCCAGGGCGAGGGTCAGCGGGGGCGCGGCGGCGAGCGGCCAGGGGCCGTCGGACGCCCCGGTGGGCAGGGCTTCGGGGCCGCCGTTCATGGCGGCGCGCAGGAGGCCGTCGCCGAGGGCCGCGTAGGCGAGGAGCGCGAAGGTCCAGCCGGCGGCGCCGGGCGGGCCGGGGTGCGCGTGGCCGTGTGGGCTCAGCGGGCCGCGACGCAGTGCCGCGCGCAGGGCGAGGAGCACGGCGAGGGCGCCTGCGGTCACGAGGCAGAGGCGGGTCTGACCGTGGGTGAGACGCAGTCCGGTGACGGTCGCGGCGCACAGCGCGCCCGGCAGCAGGGTCAGCAGCACCCAGTTCGAGCGGGCCCGCGGGGCGGCGGCGGGAGCGGGGCGCACGGGGCGGTCGCCGTCGCGCGGGACGCGGGCGTACATCTCCTCCGCGAGGGAGAAGACGTCCCGGTGCCGGAAACGGGCGGCGGTCCGGTCGGTGACGCCGTGCGCCTCCAGCCCGGCCGCGATCTCCAGCGGGTCGACGGCGCGTTCACAGAGGTCGCGGTGACGGTGCATCAGCGCTTTCACCGGGTCGCCGGCGGTTCGACGACGGGCGGGGGCGGGCGCGGGGGCGGGGTCCGGTGTGAGCTCGGCGTCCGGTGTGAGCTCGGGGTCGGGTGTGTGGAGGGCCGGGGCGGCGATGTCGTCGGCACCTCGGGGGTGGTCGCCCTCCGCCGCGGCTCCGGTGCCGGGGTGGTCCAGTTCGCCCAGGTCGCTCATCGGGCCCCCTCGGGCGCGGCAATCTGCGGCGCCATCGCCCCCGCAGCCCGCCCCGCAGCCTGCCCCGCGCCCCTCTCCGCCGCCGCCCGCCCTGCCCCGGTCCAGGGGCCCGCCAGCCGGGCTTCGGCCGGGACGGCGAAGGGCCGGGGTTCACCGGCGGCGTCGAGGGCAAGTCGGTGGACGGGGCTGCGGGAGACGGTCTCCAGGTAGATGCCGTGGAAAGCCTCGATGTTCTGCTCGACCGTGAACAGTTCGAGGGCGCGTGCGCGGGCGGCCGCGCCCAGGCGCGCACGGCGCTCGGGATCGCGTAACAGCGTGACGCACGCCTCGGCGAGCGCCCGCGGATTGCGCGGCGGCACGACCAGCCCGGTGCCGCCGATGACCTCGACCACCGCGCCGACGTCCGTCGACACGGTCGCCCGCCCGCAGAACATGGCCTCGACCAGGCCGACGGGGAAGCCCTCGACGACGCTGGACAGGACGACGACGGCACCGGCCGCGTACGTCTCGGCGAGGCTGGGCGCCTCCGGATGGCCGACCTCCTCGAAGGTCACCGGGTTGTCGCCGACGGAGTGCGGCCCCTCCGCCTCGTCAGGGAAGAGCTGCGCGGCCAGCGCCCGGCAGTGGCCGAGATACGCCCGTCCCTCCGATCCGCTCGGCGCGCCGACGATCCGCAGGCGCGTCCCGGGCTCCTCCCGGCGCACCTCCGCGAAGGCGTGCAGCAGGGACACCAGGTCCTTGGCGGGTTCCACGCGGCCGACCCAGACGAGGGCGCGCGGGTCGGCGCTGTCGGCGGAGTCGCCCACCTCGGCGAAGCGGGCGGCCTCCATGCCCGGGTAGACCGTGCGCAGCTTGGCGCGGTCCGCACCGCAGCGCTCCTGCCAGCGCCGGGCGTGCGCGTTCCCGGGCGTGACGCAGGCCGCCCGGCGGTACACCTCGGCGGCGAGCTGCCCGTGCAGCGCGGAGACCAGCGCCCGTACGGCGGGAGCCGCCTCCGCCGGACCGAGTCCGTCATCTCCCCCGGCACTCAGGTAGTGCGACCGCAGGCGCACGCCGTACTCCGTCACCACCAGCGGAACCCCGAAGAAGTGCCGCGCCAGCAGCCCCACCAGGGCAGCCGCTCCCCCGGAGGTCGCATGGCACAGATCGACCGCGCCGAGACCCCCACCGCGACCGCTGCCGCCACCACGACCGCCCCCGCGACCGGGCGAAGCGCCCGCCTCCGCCGCCTCGTACCAGCCGAGCGAGAGAGGGCGCAGAAGGCGTTCCACGTGCGCCGCCACGGCGAGCAGCTCGGGCACGCGCGCCTCGCGCGCCGTGCGCGGCGCTCCGGGCGCGCGGCAGGCGCGCTCCAGGGCGCGCACCGCGCCCTCCGAGCGGAGCGCACGCGCGAGTCCGCCCTCCTCGCGGGCCAGTTCGGCGAGCCCGTACAGCGCGCTGCCGAAACGGTCCGCCTGAGCGGCTGAGAGGGTCCCCGGGGGCCCCAGGGTCCCGGAGGAGGATCCGGCTTCGGGTGCTGCCGCGGCTGCGGCTGCGGCTCCCCCTCCGCCGCACAGGACGGCCGCCAGCTCCCCGTAGCACTCGGTGAAGCGTCGGCGCGCGCGGCGGCCGTGCACGACCCCGTCGTCCTCGGCCGCCCACAGCCGGGCCGTACGCACCCGGCGGACCTGGGACGGCAGTTCGAGGCGGCCGGCGGTCTCCTGGCGTTCGCTGCGGCTGAGCGCGAAGAGGTCGAACTCGTGCTGCCCGAGCCCGCGCACGAGCCGGTCGCACCAGAGTCCGGTGTCACCGCCCACATACGGGTAGCCACCCTCCGTAAGCAGTCCGATGCGCACGTGTGCACCCCCGATCTCCCGTCTGGGGAGCCGCCGTTGGGTCGGCGGCTCGCAGCGGGACGAAGGTATGCGGACATGGCCGTGGGGGGGGGGGGGGGGGGGGGGGGGGGGGGGGGGGGGGGGGGGGGGGGGGGGGGGGGGGGGGGGGGGGGGGGGGGGGGGGGGGGGGGGGGGGGGG